>CAMYMF010000014.1:0-1315 GCA_947259355.1 uncultured Nitrospirota bacterium
GCCTCAACGTCGGTTGTGTGCCGTCCAAGTCTATCATCCGTTCGTCCCGGGCCTGCGCGGATGCGTCGTCTTCGCACCGCATCAGTCTCAACGATTCGGCCCAGCGCTACCGGGAGATGGGTGTGGACGTTTTCCTAGGGGACGCCCGTTTCACGGGACCCGATGCCGTGAAGGTCGACGGCAAGACGTTGCGTTTCAAAAAGGCGGTCATCGCCACCGGCGCCCGGGCCGTAGGTCCCGCGGTGCGGGGAATGCAGGAGGCGGGGTTTCTCACCAACGAAACCGTCTTTATCCCTGACAGAACCTCCCCAGCGTCTTGCGGTGTTCGGTGTCGCACCGATCGGCTGCGAACTGGCCCAGGCGTTTCAGCGCCTCGGCTCTCAGGTGAGCATCATCGAGCGGGGACCCCGGTTTCTGATTCACGAAGACCGGGACGCGGCTCACCCCCTTCTTCAGGAGCCCTTTCGTGCGCTGGCTGGAATGGAGCCGGAAATAAGCGATTCGCGACCAGTCGGTGGCACCCGGGCGGCTCGATCAGAAAACCAGTGAGGCATAGCTCACGGCCGATGCGGTGGGCGGCTCGAAGTACTGGTCGTAGCGGAGCAGGTGCCCTTCGAGACCCTCAAGAATCCTGAGGAACGTATAGATATTAGGCACGCCGCAGACGTTGTTGCGATCCCTTTCCTGCTGGATTTTCCGGAAAAAGGCCTCGGGCTTTCCAGCCGCCACGCACTGCAGCAGGGTGTGGTCATAGGTACGAAGTTCGTCCAGATCGCTCTTGTCCAGCGGGTTGGGGTGTCCGAACTTGGGGCCAATGTGACTCAGATCGGCCCCGGCAATGACGAGCACTTCTCCCGGGCGGGCTGCGATGTATTTCACGACGGCTTCCACAAAGCAGGAGATGGCGGCGTCCTCGCGGGGATCCGCCTCCGCATCGAGAAGGTCCGCAAAGGAGTTACACAGCACCGGCAGGATGCGCATCTCGCGATCGGCAAAGAGATACTTGAGAAAGACCGCCTGGAATTCGACGGAGTGCTCGTTACGGTGGCCCAATTGTCCTGCCGTCCAGTCGACTCCCGTGTCGGCCGCAATGGCTTCGAGGGCCTCCATGTCGCAGGGCAGTGTTCCGAGGGGTGTTTCGAATCCCTTGGGGCAGACGGCATAGCGGAGTCCCCCCATGGGGGCGTGGGCGGTTCCCAGTACAATGGCCGAGCGTGCCCGGCTCTTGGCGATCCGCCCGTAGGCTTCGGCGTAGCAGAGGCCGCCCTGCCGGATATCAATGTGGGGAACGATGATGCCAGAGACGGCCCCGTCT
>CAMYMF010000014.1:1348-93058 GCA_947259355.1 uncultured Nitrospirota bacterium
CCGCAAGTTCCTGAGGCGCCTCCGGGTACGCAGTGCCGCTGAGTGCAGCCGGCCGCGCGTCGGCGCGGCGAAAAGATTCCTCCACCCGCCGCTGCAGCGCACGGAAAACGTCATCCTGGAGAAAACAGATCCGGCTCAGGTTTGCAATCAGCTCCCGGATTTGCCCCTCTGGAATCTGTACGCCCGTGTGCCCGTGAAAGGCCTCCCGAAGCTGAGTGACATTTCGGTTGCCGTTCATGAGGGTGATCAGGAAATAGGTGGGCCGTTCCATCTCGATGGCGGCATCGGAATACCCTTGGGGATCCCGAAGGTGTATCCGTTCCTGAGCGCCGTTGCCGACGGGAAATGCCTGGAGGGGGCGGATTTTGGGCTTTTCAACGGTGTGGGGTTGCACAGTAGCCTTTCGTAAAGATAAGACCGATGTTTCGGCAAGATAGCTCTCCTCGGAAGAAATGTCAAGATTGCCAGCTTTCCGGGACGACAAGGGCCCTGCCTCCCGAAATCCTTTTCACTTGAGATGCCGCAGCGGGCTGTGTTAGATTTTCCCCGGTTACGCGCAGTCACAGAAAGGAAAACCTTTGAAGATTGGATACTTGGACTGTTTTTCAGGCATCAGTGGAAATATGATGCTCGGAGCACTCATCGATGCCGGTCTGCCGGCGGGCCAGCTTCGCAGCGAACTGCGCAAACTCCCCCTCGCCGGCTACCGTCTCGACGTGCAGCAGGCGAAGCGGGGGGCTGTTGCGGGAACGCTCGTCAATGTGTTGGTGGAGCCAGGCCAGCCGATGCGAAACCTACGGGACATCGTAGACCTCATCGAGAGCAGCTCGCTGTCGGCCTCCATCCGGGAGAAGAGCCGGGGTATCTTTCAGTGCCTGGGAGAGGTTGAAGCGGCAATCCACGGCACCGACATCTCCTCGGTGCACTTCCACGAAGTCGGAGCAGTCGATTCTATCGTAGATATCGTCGGGGCTGTGATTGGCGTGGACCACCTGGGTATCAAAAGGATGAGCGCCTCGCCGGTGAACGTGGGCAGCGGATCGGTCAAAAGCGTCCATGGAACCCTCCCTGTTCCGGCGCCCGCAACGGCGGCTCTGTTAAAGGGCCGGCCCGTCTACAGTGCGGGCGCCACTCTGGAGCTCACCACACCGACCGGGGCAGCGCTGCTCGTGGGCTTCGACTGTGACTTCGGCGAGCTTCCCCCCGTGCGTCTCGACCGGATCGGCTACGGCCTCGGCAGCGAGGATCCCGCCGGCTGGTCGAATGTGCTCCGGCTCTTCATTGGAGAACGGGCGTCCGATCGTGGTGAAATCTGCTGGCTGATCGAAACCAATATTGACGACATGAATCCCGAGTTCTACGGGCATCTCATGGACCGCCTGCTGGACGCAGGGGCCCTCGATGTCTTCTTTACCCCCATCCTCATGAAAAAAGGCCGACCGGGCACACGGGTTGGCGTTCTTTCCCCTGAGGGCCTACAGGAAGCCTTGAGTCGGGTTCTTTTTCTGGAGACCACGGCCATCGGCTTGCGACGCCACCGGGTGCAGCGCGACACGCTGGAGCGCCAGATCGTACCGGTACAGACGCCCTATGGTGAGGTGCCGGTGAAAATAGGTCTACTCGATGGGGACGTGGTCAACCGGGCTCCCGAGTACGAAGCGTGTCGCCGACTGGCGTCTGAAAAGGGTGTGCCGCTCAAAACCGTGTACATGGAGGCCCTGCGGGCCTCGGGGGAGAAGCGATGAGCGAATTCATCACGATCCTGGTAACCACCGCCTCCGAAGAGGAAGCAGAACGGATTGCCGAGGAGCTACTCGCCGCAAAACTGATTGCCTGTGCCAACATTGTCGGCGGCGTCCGATCATTGTTTTCCTGGGCCGGGGCCGTTCAGAAGGAACAGGAGATACTCATCATCATGAAGAGCCGCCAGGTCCTTTTCGAGGAGATTGAGCAGAAGGTGCGGCAGATTCACAGCTACGACGTTCCCGAGATACTGGCCCTGCCCATCCTCACCGGCTCCGGGCCCTATCTGCAATGGCTCGGGGAGGAAACGGTCCCTTAGGCCCGGATCGCAACCGAGTAGTCTATCCGGAGCTACCAGTCTTTGGAAACGAGCTTACGGGATCTTCCAAGGGATATCCTACCGAAAATCAAATTTTCCATTGCTCAAATCGCTCAGATCGTACTAGAATAGACGAAAAAGGCATTCCAACTATCCTAACACGTCAGCCCGTGCAACTTGCAACGCCCGCACCAGGAGTTGCTTTGAGGAGTTGCTTTTATGAATGAATTAGAACAACTCAAGAAGATCGTACGGGACCAGACCCGGATGATCATCGAGAAGAACCGTATGTTGGCCGAGATGGAGTATCGGCTGAAGAACGCCGTCCTTACGGGAAGCCGCAACGAGCGCCTCGTCCAAATGCAGTCCCGCTACGACAAAGACCTCATCGAGGAACAGGCGAGCATGCTGAAAAGCATTCTGGGATCGGTTCCCTGCGGTCTGCTGTTGGTCAACGGCCAGCGCAAAATCATCTTACACAACGATGAGGCGCTAGAAATCATGGGACTTTCCGGCCAGGATGTGCTCGGCCGGCATTGCGATGCCATCATGGGAGAGTCCTGCCGGCAGCGCTGTCTGCTCGAAAGTGCTGTGGAACTGGGCGAAGAACTTTGTTGCCGCAAGATGACGGCCCGCACCGGGGACGGGCGGGAAATCTCGCTCTCCCTGAAGGTGACGCCTATTCGCAACAGCCAGGGGCGTATTGTGGGGGGCGTGGAAGTCTTCTCCCGCGTCACCGATTCGGAGGATCTGGTTGACGCCCATCGGGCCCAGCAGGACGGTATCTTTCAGGTCTTCTCGCGTCTCATGGAGCAGAAGGACGGCTACCTCGTGGCCCACTCGCAGCGGGTGAATGAGATTGCCCTCCACATGGCGGAAGCGCTCGGCATGGGGCACTCCAGCGCCGAAAGAGATCTCTCCCTGGCTTGCCTGGTTCACGACGTCGGTCTTCTGACGGTACCCACGGATGTTTTGAGCGCCAGGGGAACGCGGCCTGCCCGGGAACATGAAGCGATCCGATCCCACCCGGCCTACGGCGAGTGGATTCTCGACTCGATTGAAGGATTCGACCATATCAAGAAGATCGTTCGGTCCCACCACGAGCGATTCGACGGCGGCGGTTATCCCGACGGACTCACCGGGGAGGAGATCCCCATGGAGTCCCGAATTCTCGCGCTGGCAGAGGCTTACGATGCCATGTGCCATGATGCCGCTGCACCGAAGCGATCTCCCCTCGAAATCATCGAAGAGATTCAGAAAAACAGCGGGACACAATTCGATCCCGAGATTGTAGAGGTCTTCCTCAAGAAGGTGGTCGCGAAGCGGTGAGTCTCGCGGGGACGTCTCTTTGAGCCGGGCTGCGTGCCTTGGCCGTTAGGACCGCCTCTATTTCATAAGAGATCTTGTCTGTTGACAGATATTTTTTTGGCTTGTTATACTGAACCTAGTGTTTTTAATCAGCTCTATGGGGGAGCGTGGTAAAAATATATCACCGGCCACGAAAAGAATTGACACAAGGGAATTTCATGTGGTATAAAAGCAAGTTCCAGACCTCTACATTCTACATTCCAGAGGAACGCCCATGAAAAAATATACGGTCATGATCATGTCCGACCCGACTGCAAAGGTCCGGAAGATCAAGGTCCCTGCGCTGGCACCTTTGCAGCTCATCGGCGCGGCAGTCGCTCTCGTCCTGGTCTCTGCCTGTCTGTTGGTCTATTTCGGTTCCGATTACATCGAGATGAAGGAGAATCTCAAGGAGCTCAATGCCCTTCGGCAGGAGAACACTGCGCAGCGTTTCCAGCTCCAGAGCTTTTCCCGGAATCTAGACCAGATTCGAACGGCCCTGGACACGCTCAAGAATTTTGACCACAAACTTCGCGTCATGGCCGACCTCAATGAAACCTCTGAAAACAGCTTTCTCCTCGGCATCGGTGGCCCAGAAGAAGTGAACCTGCCGCCCGAGTATAAGACGGATCTCTCGGAAAAGATCACAAGCGATCTCAATGAACTGAGTCTCAATTCCGCCCGACAGGAGATCAGTTTTCAGGAGCTGATTGATTTCTTCTCTGAACAGAAGCTGGTGCTCAATTCAACGCCTTCCATCTGGCCCGTTCGGGGTTGGATCACCTCCGGATTCGGGATGCGCCGGGATCCCTTCACCGGTTACAAGAAGATGCATGACGGACTCGATATTGCCACCCGGGCGGGCACGCCGATCATTGCGCCCTGTGATGGCATTGTGACCCGTGTCACGACCGATTACGGCTACGGAAAAATGCTCGAGATCAACAACGGGCACGGCATCGTGACCCGTTACGGGCACAACTCCAAGATCACGGTTCAGGTCGGTGATCGGGTGAAGCGCGGAGACCTGATCGCCTACGTCGGCAACACTGGTCGCAGTACCGGGCCGCATCTACATTATGAGATTCTCGTCAACGGAGCCCATGTGAACCCGATGAAATATATTCTCAACTAGATGGGTTGAAGGGGCTGGTGCTCGGGCTTGCCGTCACGAGCCGAGTTTTTGATTGAAAAAGCGAAATATCTAAGATAACATGCCCCCGAGGCTTGAGATGCTCGGGGGTTTTTCTTTGGCTTGAACGCAAGCCGCCCCTTTGGAGATGTCTTCACCATGATTGCTTATGTCATGCAGAAAATATTCGGCACCCACAACGAGCGGGAGCTGAAAAAGATGAAACCTCTGGCCGAGCAGATCAACGGGCTCGAGCCCGAGATCCAATCCCTCACCGACGCCGAACTGGTCGCCAAGACCGACGAGTTCCGGGCGCGTCTGCAGCAGGGCGAGACCCTGGACGATCTGCTTTGCGAGGCCTTTGCTGTGGTCCGGGAGGCATCGGTGCGGACCGTGGGGATGCGCCACTTTGACACGCAGCTCATCGGCGGAGTGGTGCTCCATCGCGGCCGGATTGCGGAGATGAAAACCGGAGAGGGTAAGACGCTGGTGGCCACACTGCCCGTTTACTTGAACGCCCTGGAGGGGCGCGGGGTGCACGTGGTGACCGTCAACGACTATCTGGCTCGGCGGGACAGCCAATGGATGGGTAAGATCTACCAGTTTCTCGGGATGAGTGTGGGTTGTATCGTGCACGGGCTTTCCGATGAAGAGCGCAAGGCCGCGTACGGGGCCGACATCACCTATGGCACCAACAATGAGTTCGGCTTTGATTACCTGAGAGACAACATGAAGTTCCGTCTCCAGGATTATGTCCAGCGCGATTTTCATTATGGCATCGTCGACGAAGTCGACAGCATTCTGATCGATGAGGCCCGAACGCCGCTGATCATTTCGGGACCCACCGAAGACTCGACAGACAAGTACTACCGCATTGACAAGATCATTCCCAGGCTGAAGAAGGATGTCCATTACAGCATTGATGAGAAGTCAAATACCGCGGCGTTGACGGAAGAGGGCAACGAACAGGTGGAGAAATACCTGGGCGTGACCAACCTTTACGATCCGTCCAACATCGAGCTGGTCCATCATGTGAATCAGGCCCTCAAGGCCCATACTCTCTTCAAACGGGACATCGACTACGTCCTCAAGGACAACGAGGTTCTCATCGTCGATGAGTTTACGGGGCGTCTCATGCCAGGCCGTCGCTACAGTGACGGGTTGCACCAGGCTCTGGAGGCCAAGGAGGGAGTGAAGATCGAACGGGAGAACCAGACCCTGGCGACCGTCACCTTTCAGAATTACTTCCGCATGTACGAAAAGCTCGCCGGCATGACGGGGACCGCAGACACAGAGGCCGAGGAGTTCTCCAAGATCTACCGTCTGGAGGTCAACGTGATCCCCACCAACCGGGCGATGATCCGACAGGATGCACCCGATGTCATTTACAAGACGGAGAAAGAGAAGTTCAAGGCCATCGTCCAGGAGATCGAAGAGTTTCACCAGCGGGGCCAGCCCGTCCTGGTGGGTACTATCTCCATTGAAAACTCGGAGAAGCTCTCGGGCCGTCTGAAGAAGCGGGGCATTCCTCACCACGTGTTGAACGCCAAGCATCACGAGCGGGAGGCGGAGATCGTCGCGCAGGCGGGGCGGTTCGGCGGGGTGACCATTGCCACCAACATGGCGGGGCGGGGCACGGACATCGTGCTCGGCGGCAACGCGGAGTTCCTGGCACAGGACAAGGCGCAGGAGGGCAGCGACAAATACGAATCTCTCATCGAGCATTTCACCCGGCAGTGTACCGAGGAGCGCGAGCGGGTCCTCGAACAAGGAGGGCTTCACATCCTGGGCACGGAACGGCATGAAAGCCGGCGCATCGACAACCAGCTGCGCGGCCGCTGCGGCCGGCAGGGCGACCCTGGAAGCTCCCGCTTCTATCTCTGCCTGGAGGACGACCTGCTTCGGATCTTCGGCTCGGAGCGGATCTCCAACATCATGAACCGGCTGGGCATCGAGGAGGATGTTCCCATTGAGAACCGGATGGTCAGCCGAGCCATCGAAAACGCTCAGAAGAAGGTCGAGGCCCAGAATTTCAATATCCGCAAACAGCTCCTGGAGTACGACAATGTCATGAACCAGCAGCGAGAAGCCATCTACGGACTCCGGCGGGAGATCCTCAAAGGAGAAGGCATCAAGGAGATGGTTCTCGAAATCATCCACGACCTGCTGGAGCGTTACCTGAGCGTTTACCGGGAAGACGAGAAGGCCGAGCAGAAATGGGATGTGGACGGACTCAAAGACTTCTACTATCGGGTCTTCAACCAGGAGCTCCCCTTTGAGGCCGGTGAGATCGAGGCCATGGACTTTACCCAACTGCAGGAGAAACTGCAAGCCCATATCGAGAACACTTACTACCAGCGGGAACTCGAGTTGGGTGAGCCCTTCTTGCGACACATTGAACAGATGATTTTGCTGCAGAGTCTCGACATGCAGTGGAAGGACCACCTCCTCGGTATGGACCACCTCAAGGAGGGCATCGGTCTGCGGGGTTACGGGCAGAAGGATCCCCTGCTGGAGTACAAGCGGGAAGGGCTCGAGATGTTCCAGGAGTCCATGGCCCGAATCGACGAGAAGGCCATTACCACGCTCTTTCATCTGCAGATAGAAAAGCCGGAAGAGGCGGTGATGGAGCGCGCCCAACGCCCGCAGGAAGTCAACTATAGCCATGGCGGCGGCGGCCGGGGGGCCACCCGGGTCAAGACCGTCGTCAAGGGACAGAAGATCGGAAGAAATGCACCGTGCCCCTGCGGCAGCGGGAAGAAATATAAGAAGTGCTGCGGCCGGTAGCCCATCATTCCCGCGGCAGCCGAGGCGTCAGCCAGGGAGAGGCCCCCATCAAAATCGCCGGTATCCAGATCTCGCCTACCGAGAGCGTTGAGCAGAATCTTTCCAAAGCGTTACGCTACATCGAGCATGCCGTCACCAGCGGTGCCAGCATGGTCTGTTTTCCCCAGCTCTTTCTTCTTCCCTGGTTCCTCGGAGAGGAAAGCGATGAAGCTCGCGTCCACGCCATCGCCGCGGACCATGAAATGATGCAGCGTTTTTCAAATGCGGCCCGCCAATACGAAGCGGTGCTGGTGTGTCCTTTCTACGAAGACAGCGATGGGCAAACCTACAGCGCCGCGGCCGTCTATGATGCCGACGGCTCCCTGGCCGGCATCTACCGTAAGGTCCACATCCCGGATATTCCCGGCTGGCGGGAGAAGTGCTACTTCGCTCCCGGAGATCGGGGGATGCCGGTTTTTGACACCAGCCGCGGACGGATCGGTGTCCAGCTCTGCTGGGACAACTTCTTTCCCGAAGGCACCCGTGCCCTCGCCCTGGCGGGTGCGGAGATCATCCTGGCGCCGACGGCGGCTGCGTACGCATCGCAGGAGCGATGGTATCACGTCATTTCCGCCAACGCCTTTGTAAACAATGTGTTCATTTTTCGCGTCAATCGCGTCGGACACGATCACGGGCTTGACTTCTATGGGCACAGCTTCTGTGTCGATCCTTTCGGCGAATTGATTGCCGAGCCCGTCGGGCTGCAGGAAAGTATCCTCATGGCTGAGGTGGATCTGGCTCGCGTCGGCGAAGCCCGAGAGCAGAGCGGCTTCTTCCGGGACCGTCGCGAACAACTCTACCGCGAACTCCTACCAACGCGCGCCGAGGATGCGTCATGATCATTGGCATTCCTCGGGAAATCAAAGACCATGAGTATCGGGTGGCCTCGACGCCCGCCTGCGTGGAACAGCTCACAGAAGGGGGCCACACCGTTCTCATTCAGGAAGGGGCGGGGGTGGGGAGCGGGATCTCCGATCATGAATTCGAAGAGGCCGGTGCCACAGTAGTGCGAGACGCCAAGTCGGTCTTCGATCGGGCCGAGCTGATCGTAAAAGTCAAGGAGCCCCTGTCGCCGGAGTATGAACGCTTTCGCGAGGGGCAGGCGCTTTTCACGTTTTTGCACCTTGCAGCCGATCGCGCGCTGACGGAGTTTCTCCTCAAGAAGAGGATCCGGGCTATCGGCTATGAAACCATTGAGGCCGACGACGGCAGCCTGCCCATCTTGGTGCCCATGAGTGAGATCGCCGGGCGGATGTCCGTGCAGATCGGGGCCTATTATCTGGAGAGCCACAATGCCGGCAAGGGAATCCTCCTCTCCGGCGTACCCGGGGTGCGTCATGGGGAGGTGGTGATCATCGGCGGCGGCATTGTCGGAGCGAACGCGGCGCGCATCGCGCGGGCCATGGGCGCGCGGGTCACCCTGATTGACAAGAATGCCAAGCGGCTCAAAGAGCTCGATGACCGTTTCGGCGGCGACGTGACCACGCTGACGCCCATCAAGAAGAATATCGCCACCTGCGTCGCCAAGGCGGATCTGCTCATCGGCGCCGTCCTCGTCGCAGGGGGTCGCGCCCCCAAGGTGGTGACCCGTGAGATGATCCGCACCATGGAAGGCGGCTCGGTGGTGGTGGATGTGGCCGTCGACCAGGGAGGATGTTTTGAGACGACGCGGCCCACCAGCCATTCGGAGCCGGTCTACGAGGTGGATGAGGTCATCCACTACGCGGTCACCAACATCCCCGGCGCCGTGGCGCGCACGTCGACCTTTGCCCTCACCAACGCAACCCTGCCCTACCTCTCGGAGATTGCCGACCAAGGCTTTGCCCAGGCGCTTCGCCAGTCCGGAGCCCTGCGCAAAGGGGTTAACACCCTCCAGGGACACCTGACCCATCCCCTCGTGGCGGAGGCCTTCGGTCTGCCCCACCGCGCCGCCCAAGATCTGCTGGCCTGACGCAGGATGCAAGCTGTCGCATTACCCTGTCTGTGGATCCATCGCTGGAGGGTTCAATAGGAGGGTGAGCCGTCTGGAGCCGGGCAGAAAAATGGTGGGCGATGCCGGGTTCGAACCGGCGACTTCCACCGTGTGAAGATGGCACTCTCCCGCTGAGTTAATCGCCCACTCCGGTCTCGAATATTACCAGAGACCGGTCAAATGTCAATGTTTATTCAGCGCAGGATCCTTGCGCTGACTGCATCACGATTCCCCAGGGCAATCCGGTTTAGCTCGGATATTGCATAAGTGCTTGTCGCGAGAGGCAGTAGAGTCGTCACAGGCACGGCGCAGAAGATTTTCTGGCTGAAGCCATATTGCAATATTTGAGTGGTCCTTTGCAAATATGGTGACGTATCGAGAGGGTTGTCGCGCGATCTCCTCAAGGCGCGCGACTGAGGCGTACCCCCTGAGGAGGTACGTTGCGGGGAGCGCAACGCAGAGGAGGGTGCGCTACGGCACTCGAATGCCACCGTATTTTCGAATAGGGCCACCAGATCAGAAAGTCTTCTGTAACACCGCATGTGGCAGGCGATACGGCCTAGAGCTCGTAGAGCGTATCGTCCACCGATGGCGGCAGAAACCGCTTGCGCAAACCCGCCATGCCACCGGAGGTTTTGGGGGCAAAGGGATCTTCCCCTTCAAGGATATCGCCCATTTCCTGATCGATCTGTTCTGGATCCTCTCCGGCCTCCATCCGGCGGATGGCCTCTTCCATGCCGGAGCCAAGCCGCAGGCCGGTGGCATCGAAGAGCCTGCGCATCAATCGGGCTGCCTGGCGGGGATCCTCCTCGTTCATCCCTTCCGCTTCCCGGGCGAGGACCTGCATGGCCTGCTCCAGTTTACCTTCGTCCATGTCGGGCATGGCGTCTTCGTCTCCCTCTTCGCGCCCCCTGGAGATGGCAAAGAGAGAAACCTCACGTTCCAGGTCGGCCCGGCCGCATTTGGGGCAATTGGGGCGGCGCTCGGTATTGACCGTGCGGGACAGAAAGTTGAAAATCCTGTGGCAGTCGCTGCAGTAGAACTCGTAGATTGGCACGGACTCCCCTCCCATAGTAGTGCAAACGAAATCACCCGGAAACAAAATATCACAAACGGCTGTCACCATCAAAGAAAAACGACGGTTTCCGTTGAATCTTGAACCCCTGCGGTCATGTACGTCCGTTGCAATGAACAGTGCCCGGGCCGGCGACAGTCTGTTCGCTCAGGTTTAATCCTCAACATCCGTCGACTTCGAGCTGATTTTCTCCTTCCTGCGAGCGCCTCCCCCCCGACGCCATAGCGAGCCCCTTTTTTCAGGGTTTTCAGACAGAAACCCCCCGTTGCCCTCTACCCCTTTTCTATGATATACAAGCTTATCTTCTCAACACCGGGTTTCTTCCGTTTTATAGGCCTTCGCACGTCACGGTCATGCCGCAGTTTAGGACGAACGCTCAGCCGGATTCGTGCACCTCAGGAAGAGGTGACCAGTGGCCCTTGCACTTCAACGACCGCTCTTTCAGGGTGCGACCAGCGGGATTCTAGATCGGGCTCAGATACGGGCCATCCTCACACGGGTCAAAAACCGGATGATTCCAGTCCGGGTCTCGTTCAGCCAGGACGCCTGCCTCTATCATGCGTACGTGGAAAAGTTTTGGCCCAACGCAGCCGCGATCGATCTGCGCATGCCGGCGTGGGGGGATGCTGCAACGGCGCCGTCCATACGGCCCGGCGCACGCATGACCGTCTCCTTCGCCTTCAGGGAGCGGGCGCTTTTCTTCGACACGGGCATCGCAGGCATATTCAAGCGGGACGTGCGGATCTGGTTTCCCCACGCGCTCTCCGTTTACCCGACCCGGGGCGCCCATCGGCTGGCACACCCCTTTTCGGTGCCCATGACGGTGGAGTTTGTAGACCCCCGAACCCAGCGGGGGTGGCGGGTTCATGACCTCGAAGACCTTGGCTACCACGGTCTCAGCTTTCGTTGCGCCGACGAGGCGCCCCCGCCCCCGGGCATCCGCATTCCCCGTTTGAACCTGTACAGTTTTGAACGCCGCTGTTACGCGACGGCAGCGAGGGTTCTACATGTGAGGGAGTGTCGAGACGCTGCGGGCAGCTGCTTTCGTCGTGTCAGCGTGATCTTTGCTTCTTCCCACAGAAGGGACGCGCACCGTGCACCGGCTCGGGTCGCCATGGGAACGGGGCGGGATGAACTGAACCACCCGCCGACCATCCAGAGCCTCCTGAATCAGTGGCTGTACGAGAAGTTGCCGGTAACGTTCAACGATGCGGAAAAAAGACGCAGCCCAATCCAGGCGGTTCCGCATCCACCCTTTTTCGACGAGGGCGCGCTGGTATTTCGGCTCTTGCCGCAGGGACCGGCAGCGTTTCCCTTCCGGGTGGGAGAGCAGATCCGGGGCGAGTGTGTCCATCACGACACGCTCTTTCGCTTCGCCACGATTCTGGGGCACAGCGCCGGCGGGCGCATGCGGGTGGGGATGCCGGTCCGTATCACGCGGCTGCGCAGGAGGCGGACGCCGCGGTGTCCGTCCGTCGGCCACTCTCGTATTCGCATCGCCCTTCGCAACCCGCTCTCCAACAACATCATTTCAAAGCCCATTGCCGATTTGTCGGAGGATGGCTTCTCAATGTCTCTCGACTACAAACGGGCCATGCTCTTCCCCGGCATGATGATTGAGGGGACGCAGCTCCATCTGCCGGACGGCCGGTACAGGATCCCGTCCGTGCAGGTGCTTTACGCCAAAACCCTTCCGTCCTTGCGCGGCCGACCGCGCTGCCGCGTCGGCTTTGTTTGGAAGCATTTGTCCGATGCGACCCGCCGCGCCATCGGCGACGTGTTGCGAAACCTGCGCCATCCCCGACTGCTCCGGCCAGGCCACGCGAGCGTCGCGAAGATCTGGGACCTCTATGACCAGGCGGGATTCCTCTATCCGGCAAAGAAAGCGGCCATTTCGCAGATGCAAGAGGAGATCGACGAGACCTGGGAAAAGCTCTATGCGCCGGAAACGCCCTTCTTCCTCAACCTCACCTTGACCATAGACGGGCAGATCGTTGGGTCGGGCGCCATTCTTCAGATTTATGACAGCACGTGGCTGCTGCAGCATCTCTCCGCCCTTCCCAATCATCCCGCGGCAGTCAGCAAAGAGATTAACCTGGGGCTGGTGGAGGAGCTGATGCGCGACCGAAAGATCTGGTATATCAAGACCTATTTTCGGCCGAACAATCCCTGGCCCAACAAGACGTTCCGGGCCTTTGCGGAAAAACGCCTCAAGCCGGGCGCCTACGATCTGACGCGGTATCACTTCTTTCAGAGAGACCCTTCACCCCTGCCGGTTGCCGGCAGTCTGCCCGCAGGGGTTGCCGTGGGCGCCCTCAGGCGGGGCGATGGCGAAATCATACGGAATTACTTCGTACGCGCCGGGAAGGTCTTCTTCGCCCGCGCCGAGTCACTTCTCACAACGGATTGCAGTCTCCGAGAGACGTCTGAGCGCTATCGCAGACGGGGACTTCTGAGAGACCGGCGGATCTTCGTGGCGAAAAAGACCGGGGCCCTCCTGGCTTTCGTGTTGGCCGAAGACGCATCCTTCGGTTTGAACCTCTCCGGCCTTCTCAATACATGCCGACTCTATCTGCTCACACACGATCCGGTGGTGCTGGCGGACGTGCTGCCCCACCTGTTGAACCGGGTCCTGGCGTTCTATCATTCCCGGGGATATCAAAAAGTGCTCCTGGGCGTGTCCGACGGGGCCGGGCCAGTGCTCGCTCCGCTCGGTTTCGAACCGACGCGGGACTACTACGGCCTCACCTTTCACCGGGAATCCCTGTTGGAGTACCTGCATTTCATTCATGACAAGTACGCGAGGCTCGAGCGCAGAATGGGAAAAAGGAGGCCCGATCTTCGCAAAGGCAATGGTGTACATCGTCAAGGCCCAGGGATCGTATCATGAAGATACTGCTCATCAAACCGCCGTTGAACAAGACCTCCATCATCGGGGACTCCCTCATCGAGCCGCTGGAGCTAGAAATCCTCGCTGCGACGGTGTCGCAGTATCCGTGCAGGATTCTGGACATGCGGATCGATCCCGATCTCAGGAGTGCTCTCCGGGACTTTAGGCCCGATGTCGTCGGCGTCACGGGCTACACCACCGAGGTGCCGATGGTACGCGCACTGATCCGTCGGGTAAAGATGCTGGCGCCGTCGGCTTTCACAGTGGTCGGTGGCTGCCACGCATCGGTGGTGCCCGGTGACTTCTTTGCCAGCGGTGTCGACGCGGTGGCGGTGGGAAACGGGGAGGCCCTCTTCCCCCGTTTACTCGATGCGCGAACCCGGCAGGCAGACCTCGCCTCGGTGACGGGTCTTTGGCTTCGCGCCAAAGCGGGATATACGTACACGGGCGATCCGCCGCCGCTGAGGGATCTCGATACGCTGCCCCCGCCGGCCCGGTGGCTGACCCAGTCCTATCGGCACCGCTATTTCTTTGGACGCAACCGACCGGCTGCGGCCATCGTCACGTCTCGGGGGTGTCCCTTCCGGTGCACTTTCTGCTCCATCTGGAAGATGATGCACGGCAAGTATCTGGTCCGGAACGTGGACACGGTGGTGGAGGAGCTGCATGAAATCAGAGAACGGCATGTCTTCATTGCGGATGACAACACCCTATCCCACGCCCGCCACGCCGGAAGTCTGGCGACTGCCATCGGGCGGGCCGGTCTTCACAAGCGCTACAAGATGTATGGACGGGCGGATGCCATCGTCGCGCGCCCGGACATCGTGGCCAAGTGGCGCTCGGTCGGTCTTGAGACGGTCATCATGGGGCTCGAGTCATTCCAGGACGGCAGGCTCTCCCAATTCAACAAGGGCAGTACGGTGGATCTTCAGAACCGTGCCATTGCAATCCTGAAGGCCAACGGGATCCGGGTGCGGGCCTATTTCATCGTCGATCCTGATTTCACACAGGACGATTTTCAGGCGTTGCTGGACTACGTCGAGCGTGAAGAAATCACGGAGCCCATGTTCTCCATCCTCACGCCCTTGCCGGGAACGGAGCTCTTTGAACAGTCTAGGGAGCGGCTCGTTTTGGACCGGCATGAGCTCTTCGACCTCGTCCACGCCGTACTGCCGACGCGACTCCCGCGGCGGCAGTTCTATGCAGAATTCAGCAGGCTTTACCGAAAGAGCTATCCCCTGAAGAAAATCCTCGGGATCGATGGCGCCCCGCTGCGGCCCGGGCGCCTTGTGGGCGGCGGACTGGCCTATCTCAAGATGCGGGCCATTACCCGACGGATGGAACAGGCTTATCGCATTGAGGAGCAGATCCATGCCAAGACTCGTACTGATCAACCCGGTGTGCGACACGAAGCGGGGCATCCAGCGGCGAAAGATCACGCGCTTTCCCCCCTTGGGGCTGGCCTATCTCGCCGCCGTGACGCCGCCGGACTGGACGGTGACCCTGGTCGATGAGAACATCGCGCCGGCCGTGCTACCCGACGCCGATCTGGTAGGCATTACCTCTTTTACGTCGACCATCAATCGGGCCTACGGGCTGGCGTCGGTTTATCGCGCGCGAACGGTGCCCGTGGTGATGGGCGGCATTCATCCCACCATGCTCTCTGAAGAGGCCCGGCAGTTTGCGGACAGCGTCGTCCGGGGCGAGGCGGAGGCTGTCTGGCCCCAGGTGCTGCGGGATGCTCAGGCGGGTTGTTTGAAGCCGCTCTACGAGGGCCGTCCCCAGCGGCTCGCCGATCTGCCCCACCCGAGGCGGGATCTTTTCGACCTCGGTTACGCCTGGGGCACGCTGCAGACGTCTCGGGGTTGCCCCATGGACTGCCACTTCTGCTCGGTGACGGCCTTCAATGGGCGGCGATTTCGGCAGAGACCCGTGGCAGATGTGCTCCAGGAACTCGCAACCATCCCACAACGGCATATCTTCTTTGTGGACGATAACCTGCTGGGATACGGTCGGCAAGCCGAGGCCCGGGCCGTTGAGCTTTTTCGGGGGATGGTCGAGCGGGGGCTTGGAAAACGGTTCGTGTGCCAAACATCGCTCAATTTTGCCGACAACCCACAGGTGCTCAAGTGGGCGCAAAAAGCGGGTTGTAAAATGATTTTTGTTGGACTAGAATCCGTTTCAGAGGGTTCTCTGGAGTCTATGGGAAAATCCTATAACCTCAAGAAAGGGACCGACCAGTATGCCGCATGCATTCGACGCTGCCACGCACACGGAATCGGCGTCATCGGCGCGCTCATTTTCGGAAACGACGAAGACGATCCGGGAATCTTCGACAGGACCCTCGGCTTTATCCGAACGAGCGGACTGGACGTCATCCAGATCACCTTCGCAACGCCGCTGCCGGGGACCCGTTTGTTCGAGCAGCTGCAGCGGGAAGGAAGGCTGACACGGACCGATTTTCCGAGAGACTGGAAGGACTACAGCTTTTCCAGGATTCTCTTTCGGACGCGTGGTATGTCGGCCGAAGATTTCTACCGCGGGATGGTGTACGTGAAAGACCATCTGTACACCCCCATGCCTTTCATCCGGCGGGTGTTCCGAACCCTTCTGGAGACGCGCGATCCGGCCACGGCGGCGATGGCGTATAAATTGAACAAAGGGTATCGTAGAGGCTACCTTGAAACGGCCTACTTCCAACCTTACTCCTCGATGCACCGAAGGGCTTCCGCCAGAAAGCCCACCCGGTCCCGCCGGCCCTTTGCCGCCCGCGACGGGAGCCCAAAGGGGCCCGGAAGAAGAGCCGTTGACGATCGATCCGTCTAAAATCAAAAACGAGGTCAACTGCCGCGCTTTCAATCACATTCTCATCTACCTCGAAGAGAATTTTGGGCGCGGGGGGCTTCAGGAGTTGATCGAGAAGACCGGTATGACCGTGGCCTATCTACGGGATCAGAACAACTGGGTCTCCTGGTCATACTACTGCGATCTGCTCGAGGAGCTGGTGGCCTGGACGGGCGATCCCGGCGCCCCTTTCAAGGCCGGGACCTATTCGGGCGACAAGCGGGCGTGGGGGTATCTCCACTACGTCTTTTACGCCTTCGGCAACGTGGGGCGCGTGCTGAAGAAAGCCTCCGAGATCGTCCCCCACTTCAACCGTGGGGCCGAGTGGACCATGCTCGATCTTCAGAAGAACCGGGCGACCATTCGGATACGGATGAAGGAGGGCTATCCGGCCCGGCGGGTCTGCTGCGAAAGCCGCATGGGGCAGGCCGTTGGTATCCCCAAGGCGTTCGCCATGCCGCCCGGCCGTGCGCGGGAGACCCAGTGCCAGGCCCAGGGGGCGGATGCCTGTGTCATGGAGGTGGCATGGCTGAACCGCCCGCAGAAACTCTACGGGATCATTGGCGCTCTTCTCGGGGTGCTGGCCGGCATTGTCTTTCGTGTTGCGGCTCCCGATCATCCCGGGAACATCTTTGCTGCTGCTCTCATCGTGCTCACCGGCTACCTCGCCGGGCGGCATCTCGATTACCGGCGGAGCGAAGCCGGCAATGCGCAGATCAATGCGGAGCAGACGGAGGCGCTGGAGGAGTCGGTCAAAACGATCGAGAAAAAGTATGAGGAGCTGGAGCGGGCCAACGACGGGCTCTTTGCCCTTCAGGAGATCAGCCGGGCCATCACATCCACCCTGCAGCTCGATGAGGTTCTGCAAAAAGTGCTCAAGATGGCGGTGGAGCGTCTCGGCTTCGATCGCGCAGTGGTCATGCTCGTGGACGAGAAGGAGGGCGTCCTTCGGGAAGGGCGCATCCACGGGGACGAGTCCCTGGTGGACTATGTGCGCCAGCTTCAGATCTGCATCAGTCCGCGATCACCGGTGGCCGAGCAGGTGCTCTACCGAAGGCAGGGCCAGATCGTCACCCCGGAATACATTGCGTCCCAGAATGCCACGCCCTTGGAGAAGCAGATCTTTGAGATAACCCAGACGCCGGAGTATGTGGTGGCGCCGCTTGTGAGCCGGGAGCGGCTTCTCGGTATTTTGGCGGCCGACCGCGCGCGCTCCGAGGTCCCCATCAAAGAGCAAGACAGAGAGCTGATGGTCAGCCTGGCGAATCAGGTGGCCGTGGCCATTGAGAATGCCCGCTCCTTTCTGACCATCGAGGATCTCAACCTCAACCTGGAACGCAGAATCACGGAGCGGACGCAGGCCCTGGAGACGTCCCTCATGGAGCTGACCGAAGCGCAGGAGCAGCTGATCCACACCGAGAAGATGTCATCCCTGGGGCTCCTCATGTCCGGGGTCGCGCACGAAATCAACAATCCCATCAATTTTGCCCACAACGGTCTGCAGGCGATGCAGCAGACACTTCGCAGGATTGAGGCTCTCTCCCGAGCGACCTTCAAGCGCTCGGATAGGCAAACCGCGGATGCCGCAGGGAAAGGAGCACTCGACGAGGCTCTCAGGGATTCACAGCGCATCATGGAAATCATCCAGACCGGCCTGAACCGCACGCGCAATCTCGTGGCGAGCCTCAAGCACTTCTCCCGCCGTCAAGGGCGGGACCGGGAGTATATCTCCCTCGAATCGTCGTTGCAATCGGCCCTCACGATTCTGAGCCATGAAATGGCCGATCGGATTGTCGTTGAGATGGATGTGCGCGCCCGTGCAACGATCTTCGGTCATCCCGATCAGCTCAGCCAGGCCTTCCTGAACCTGATCCACAATGCCATCCAAGCCATCCCGGAGACGGGTCATATATGGATCACGGTGGACGCGTCCGATACCGGCAGTGCTCAGCTGAGCATCCGGGACGACGGCAAAGGCATCGCGCCCGAGGATCTGCCCCGGATCTTCGAGCCCTTTTTCACCACCAAGAAATCAGGCGAGGGAACCGGTCTGGGGATGAGCATCTGCCGCCGGATCATTGAAAACCACGGCGGAACCATCGAGATATCGAGCCGGCTCGGGGAGGGCACAGAGGTCGCCGTGAAGCTTCCGGTGAGCCGCGAGGAGCAGGCGCGTGACGCGGGCCTGCCGCGGGAGAAGTCGATTGGAGCCGATTGACTACAAGGCCTATCCCATTCTCTTTGTCGATGATGAGTCGGAGAACCTGGATATCTTCTCCATCAATTTCCGGGATACCTTCACCATCCGAACGGCGCAGAGTGGCCCCGAAGGTTTGGCCCTGTTGGCGCGCGAGTCGGTGGCGCTGGTTCTCTCGGACCAGCGGATGCCCGACATGTCGGGCATCCAGTTCCTTCACGAGGTGCAACGGCGCCATCCAGATATTGTCCGGGTCCTCGTGACGGCCTACTCTGATCTGGATTTCGCCAGCGAGGAGACCGCCGCCGGTCCTTTACTCTACGGCTATGTCCTGAAGCCCTGGGAGGGGAAGCTGCTCCGGATGCTCCTGATGCGGGGGATCGAGCAGTTCCATCTCGTGTCCACCCTCAAGCGTTTGCAGGCGGCGTCGACCGCGCAGCATTCCTTCTCCGATAGAGCACCCGAGATGGTTCGGGAAATTGAACGTGCGCTGGCAGCCCTTCGGAGCTATTTGGAGAAGATTCCCAAGAACATCGCGGTCCTGCGCCTTTCCGACCCGGGTGGTCTGGATCACGCATTCTGGGCAAAGGCTGGAACCCTCTGCCGTCAAGAACTGACCCGAATCCGTTCCCGTGTGGCCGAGTTGTACAACCTGGGGGCCAGCTGCCGGGTTGACGGAAAAGCCCATCAGGATGGCGAGAACGCTCCCGGAGAGGGCGGTGGCCGAAGAGACAGGGAGCGGCCATAAGGCTTCTCATCGGGTCCTGAGAGCCACTCTTTTCTGGATGAATTTTCTGCGCATGGCGGCGTCCAAAGTGTCAGAATAAGGCCCGGAAAGAACTTGACGCCCATGGGGGCCAGGGATATACTTCAATCTGATGTAGATTAAGGATTACAAAGGGAGGGTAGACATGAAGAGAATGAGACAGTTGGTGATCTTGCTGATGGCGGCGGCTTTCGTCTTTTCCATGACCGGCTGCGCCCAGTGGCAGCAGTCAACGAAGACGACCAAGGGGGCCGTAACCGGTGCGGCGGTGGGGGCCGCCACGGGCTATCTGCTCAAACAGAACGATCCCTCCCGGCGGGCCAAGGCCACTGCCATTGGCGCGGCGGTGGGCGCGGCGGCGGGCGGTCTGGTTGGGCGCTACATGGAGAACCAGGCGCGAGAGCTTCAGGATATTCGGGACGCGCAGGTCCGGCTCGAACAGGACAAAGTTTTTCTCACATTTGAGAGCGGGATCCTCTTCGACGTGAACTCGACGGCCATGAAGCCTGGGGCCATGCAGAACCTGAACAAGGTGGCCGACGTGATGACCCGCTATCCTGAGACGAACATACTCGTTGCAGGCCACACCGACAGCAGCGGTTCGGATCAGTACAACCAGAGGCTCTCAGAGGACCGAGCCCGCTCCGTGGCCAACTACCTGGGCTCCCATGGGGTCAGTTCATACCGGATCAGCACGGTGGGCTATGGTGAGTCGATGCCGATCGCGAGCAACAACACCCCGGAGGGGCGACAGGCCAACCGCCGAGTGGAAATCGAGATCAAAGCCAATCAGGCCCTTTACGAGCAGCAGCAACAGCAGATGCCGGCCGGAGGGTATCCGGGGCGTTAGGCGTCCGGGCGTCACAGCCTGAGTGATCCCATGAGCGGCCCTGAAGATACCGTCGGGGCCGTTCTTTTTTTCCTTCCCCGTGAAGCGGAATCGTTTCCCCAATCCCCACTTGCGGCCGAAAACCAATGCAGAATCGACAATATGCCGATTCCTGAATCTAGCGTGAAACCCTGCTGCCGGCGGCAGACATTCTTGTCCGCACCCGGAATCAGGTCTGTATCTCTGGATCCGGAGGGCATTTTGAATCGCGCGTCTTCGCTGGCGTTCCTGTGCCCGTATCCCTGTTGTTGCTCGGCAGCCCCGTCGTGGGCGGGTCGGTTTTTCCAGGAAAGTGAACAAGAGAACCAAGCGTTGCAGACAAAGAATCCCCATCGCCCCCCTGTGAATCCTCCAGACGGCTCTTTCCGGAAAGAGCGTCGTCTTTTGTATCACTTCACATACGATAATCGGTTGACAAGGCCTCGCGAAACGTCATAAGATCACCTTCGATTTCCCCCATCGGGGCCCGATACAATGAAACTGACTTTGACCAGAAAGGTCTTTCTCGGCTACTTCCTGATGATCTGTCTGGTGGTGGTGGAGGGGGCCTATGCCATTTTTGAGCTCAACCGGCTCAACCAGCTCTCCCGCTCCATGGTTCGGGGCGAGGTGGCCTCCCTCGAACTGGAGAAAAAGCTCATCGATCTTTTTCTCTCAGAGGTGAGCCACGAGAAGAAGTATCTGGTCGTGCAGGACCCCGATTTCCTGGAGCTTGCTCTCTCCAAGAGCCGTGAGTTCGAGGAGACCCTCCTGCGGTTGACAGCGGGCGCTGCAGGGGGTGCAGCCTTGTCTGAACTGGAGGCAGTCCGGGATCTACACGATCGCCACGTTCAGAGTTTCACCGCCGCTCTGGAGGAGGCCAAGCCGGGTGCGGGCAAGAAACTTCAGGACCCATCGGGCTGGACCACGTCGAGTGAGTCGGGCGTCCGGGCAGTGACCCGCAAGATCGAGTCACTGATCCGGACGGAAGAAATGGAAATGGCCCGCAAGATGGGGCAGGCCCAGCTCATCAGCTGGCGGGCTTACAAGATCACCATTGGCATCCTGATCTCCATGGGAGCCTTCGGCCTGATCACTGCCTGGCTGCTCACCCGCAGCATACGCGTTCCCATCCAGAAGCTAACCCGCGGCACGCGTGACATCGCGCAGGGGGTTTTCGAAAACCGCATCGAAGTGAGCTCGCGCGATGAGTTTGCCGATCTGGCGGGCGCCTTCAACGCGATGACGGGCAAGCTGGCCGAGCTCGAGAAGGTGAAGCGGGAGATCATCTCCAACATTTCCCATGAGCTGCGCACTCCCCTGACCTCCATGAAGGAGGCCACCGAACTTCTCTACGACCAGGTGCCCGGGCCAGTCAACGATACCCAGAAACGGCTACTCGGGATCATCCGGGAGGGCATCGGTAAGCTGGTGCGAATGATCAACAATCTGCTCGACCTGTCGAAGATCCGAGCCGGGATGATGCAGTATCATTTCGAAAAGGGAGACGTCGCCCATGTCATCTCAGTGGCCAGGGCGAACGTTCGTTTTCTGGCGGAGCTGCGGTGGCTGGTTTTGGAGGTCGACATTGAACCGGGGCTGCCTCCCCTCTACATGGATTCGGACAAGATTGAACAGGTGTTGAACAACCTTCTCAGCAACGCGATCAAGTTCACCCCCGAGGGAGGCCGCATCCGGATTCGTGCGTCACGTTCCTCCTTCGTTCCAAAGACGGGCGCCTCACCCGTGGAGGTGGTAAGGGTCTGCGTGGAAGACAACGGCACGGGCATTGACTCCGAGCAACTCACGGGAATCTTCGACCGTTACCAGCAGGCCGATCCGGCCCTGGGGATCGGGACCCAGATCAAAGGGACCGGCCTGGGCCTTTCCATCTGCAAATACTACGTCGAAGAGCACGGCGGCAGGATCTGGGCCGAAAGCGAAGACGGCGCGGGAAGCCGATTCTATTTCGATCTTCCGTTGAAGGCAAAGCGCGAGGTGGTTCCTGCATGAAGCCGTCCTCTATCTATCAGATCCTTGCAGGCGCCTGTCTGCTGGCGCTGTTCGCGGCCTGTACGCTGCCGCCCTCTCTCCAAGGGGTTCTCGCAGAGCCCGATGATGGTCAGGGGGAGACAAATTTGCTCCTGCATCCCACCGACGAGTATTTCCTGAAGGTGGACCAGCTCTTCGCCGAAGGGAATTATCGCGACGCATTGCGTCGGACCCGTCGGATCTACAAGGAAGCTTCCGACCCGGCGGTCGAAGAGGAGGCCCTCTTTCGCATAGCGGTGATTCTCTCTTACGGGGATAACCCGGATCGCAATTACAAGGAAGCGTCAGACTTTGCTCGTAATTTCCTCAAACAGTATCCCGAAAGTCGGCGGACCCTGTCGATCAGATCAATTCTCACCCTGATTCTCGAAGTTCAGCGAGGAGAAGCGGAGATTTCCACGCTCAAAGGCTACAACGCCATCCAGGAGGAGAAGATTCTGCGTCTCCAAGAGGATCTGCTGAAGATCAAGGAAATAGACGTGCAGCTCGAGGAACAGAAGAAGAAGCTGGAGTAGCCCATGAAGAAAGAACGGATTCTTGTCGTCGATGACGATCCGAATATTCTGGAAGTGCTGGCAATGCGCCTGGAGTCGAAGGGGTTCGATGCGGTCAAGGCCGAGAGCGCGGAGTCGGCCTTAGACCAGATGACGGGGCAGCCCTTCGATCTGGTCCTGACGGATCTTCGGATGTCGGGACTGGGCGGCATGGACCTGCTCGAACAGGTCCACGAGAAACACACCGAGACCCCCGTGATCATTCTCACTGCCCACGGCACCATCCCCAATGCTGTGGAAGCCATGCAGAAGGGGGCATTCAGTTACTTGACCAAACCCTTTGAGGATCGGGAACTCTCCATTCACATTGCCCGTGCGCTGGAGAAACGGAACCTGACGCGCAAGATACACAACCTGGAAACCCTCGTGGAGGACCGATTCAGCTTCAAGAATATCGTTGGCAAGGGGCAGGCCATGCAGGCCATATTCGAACAGATCTCTCAGGTGAGTCCCACCGATTCGACGATTCTCCTGACCGGGGAAAGCGGTACCGGTAAGGAGCTCTTTGCCCGGGCTATTCACGCGCGCAGTCATCGCGCGGCCGGGCCGTTCATCGCGGTGAACTGTGGTGCCATTCCGGAAAACCTGCTGGAGAACGAACTGTTCGGCCATGCCAAGGGGGCCTACACCGGGGCCCATGCCAGCCAGGAAGGCTTCTTTTCCCGGGCCGACGGCGGGACCATCTTTCTCGATGAAATCGGTGAGACCCCGCTCTCCATACAGGTCAAGTTGCTGCGCGTGCTGCAGGAAAAGGAGTTCGACCCGATCGGTTCGCAGCGCTCGGTCAAAGTCGATGTCCGTGTGCTGGCCGCGACCAATCAGAAGTTAGCAAAGGCCGTGCAGGCGGGAAGCTTCCGGGAGGACCTGTACTACCGGATTCAGGTGATCCCCATTCACATTCCCTCTCTGCGCGAACGCAAAGAGGACATCCCCTTTCTCATCGATCACTTCATCCGCAAGTACGCAAGAATCATGAACAGGGATGTTTACGGCATCGATCCGAATGTGGTCCAGTTCCTGATGCAACGGGACTGGCCGGGCAATGTGCGGGAGCTGGAAAACCGAATCGAGCAGGCTATGGTGATGGCCCAGGGCACCACCCTGGGTCAGTCGGACTTCGTCTTGCTCCAGCAGAAACCTGAGCAGTCCGACTTCATGACGTTCAAGCAGGCCAAGAACGCTGTCGAAAAGCAGTATGTAACCCACCTGCTGAAACTGACGGGAGGCCATATTACCAATGCGGCGCAACTGGCGGGGAAACAGCGGGCCGACCTGTACAACCTGATGAAGAAGCACAAGATTCAGCGGAATGATTTCCGCGACACCTAGCCGATGGAGACCTCTCTCGATACCCTCTCCACCGGTGACCTTCGGATTTTACAGCCCCGCATGGGATACCGCTATTCTCTAGATGCCCTGATACTGACCTTCTTCATGACGCTGCGTGCGCGAGCCTCGGCCATCGAGCTAGGCGCTGGCACCGGCATCATTGCCCTCGTCCTGGCGAAGCGATTCCCGGACTGCCGCATCGCGGCGGTGGAAATTCAGCAGCCCCTGTATGACCTGCTGGTCCGAAACATTGCACTCAACGGGTTGCGCGAGCGGATCGAACCCCAGCTGGGTGATGTGCGGGAGATTGACCGGTGGTACGGGCCGGCGAGTTTTGATACCGTTTGCGCCAATCCGCCCTATCGCAAGGTACGAAGCGGTCGGAGCAATCCCGATCGGGAAAAAGCCTTGGCCCGCCATGAGATCTGTCTCTCTCTGGATGAGCTGGTGCGGGCGGCGGCCTATCTCCTCGCGAAGCGGGGACGGTTTTTCCTGATCCACCGGCCCGAACGTCTGGCTGATCTCGTCCAAAAGCTCCGCCGCTGCAACCTCGAGCCGAAGCGAATGCGTACCGTTCACGCCTTCGCCACCTCGGCGCCCTCCTCTGTACTTCTGGAGGCTGTCAAGGGCGCGCGGCCCGGGATGACCATGGAAGGCCCTTTTGTGATCTACCGTGATCGCAGCAAAGAGTATTCGGAAGAAATGATGCAGATCTATGCGTTTCGGGCTCCCGCTGGTGGTGTATGAGGAACTAGCCGGGGTGAAAGGCAGGAAAACGCCTCGCCCGGACAGCTTGTTATTGCGACAAAGCAAAGCCCGCTTCGATCATCGCAACGAAGGCGTCGGCAATTTGAGGGTCGAATTGACGTCCGGCTTCCTTTGAAATCGACCGGCACCCGTCCGCCCTGGAGACTGGCTTGCGATAGCTCCTCCCGGAGATTATGGCATCATAGGCATCGCAGACGGCCAGGATGCGGGCCCCGCGGCTTATCTCACGCCCCTTCCTCCCGGTGGGGTATCCTTTGCCGTCAAAGCGCTCGTGGTGCTGTAGAATCAGCTGTATTTCGTCGTCCAGGAAATGGAGCTGATCGATCATCTTGACACTGAACTGTGGATGGAGCTGCATCAGACGAAACTCTCGGGACGTATATTTGCCCTTCTTGTACAGGATCTCGGGGCTGATCCCCGCCTTGCCGATATCGTGGAGCAGTCCCGCAATGCGGACCGAGCGGATCTCCGGGGGCTGCAGCCCGAGCTTCTCGGAGAGGGCCATGGCGTATTCGGTCACCTTTGTGGAGTGGTCCGCGGTCTTGGGATCCTTGCTCTCGATGCCGTCCACGATACGCTGGCTGTACTCCATGAATTTGGTGATGATTTCGTCGGTGAATCCGAGAAATCGGTTCTGGAAGTCTTCAATGATCTGGTGATGCTCCTTGTCAATCAGTCTTTCCACAGATCGCTTTTCGCGCCAGAGGCAGACGTTGTTCTTGCCCCGGCCCTTGGCCTCGTAGAGGGCTTCATCGGCGTGCCGGATCAGCTCGGCTTTGGTGTGGACCCCGGCCTCTGTGATGGAAGCGACGCCGATGCTGACGGTCATGGAGACGGTGTCGCCGCCGTTTTCGAAAATGTTTTCCGCAAAAACCTGCCGCACCCGTTCACAGAGGGACAGTACGCCGCGCTCTTTGATATGAGAGCAGGCCACGACAAATTCCTCGCCACCGTAGCGTGCGAGGATGTCGGTGTCCCGCATCTGCTGCTGCAGAATCTGAGCACTTCGCTGCAGTACGAAGTCGCCGAAGAGGTGCCCGTGCGTGTCATTGACGCCCTTGAAATCATCGAGATCGATCATGATGCAGTAGAGGGGATAGCTGTATCGGCGAGCCTGTTTGAACTCTTTTTTCAGAAGCTGTTGAAAGTGGATGTGGTTGTAAAGGCCGGTCAGTCCGTCCTGGGTGGCCTGCTCCTGAATCCGCTCGCGCGCAGCACGGTGGCGCGCCTCAGTCCGCTTCTGGTTCATGGCATGCCGGATAGCCGAGCGGAGAGTGTCTGCGTTCAGCTCATGCTTGGAGAGATAATCGTAGGCCCCCCGCTTCATGGCCTCCACCGCAGTCCGTTCGTTGCCCTTGGTGGAAATCATGATAACGGCGGCGTCGATCTTACGCTTGCGGATGTCATCGATGAGGCGCAGGCTGTCGGACTTGGCGGCATGGTGACCCACGAGGACCAGGTCTACGGGGTTGCAGCTGAGATGATGCAGCGCCGATCGCCCGTTTTCCACCCGGGTATAGGAGGCGCTGCTGAGGTCCTTCTTCAGGATCCCTTCGGCGGTCTTGGTAAAGACGTTGTTTTCGTCCACGCACAGAATAGAGATCCGAGAAGCTGGCATGAATCCCCCATGGAACTGGTCGGCCGCACGGATCGGGGCAGAAACGACCCACATCATATCAGGGATAATTCTTTAGATCAAGAATTATTCGACGGGTCCGTGGTTTCTTCGCATCCAGCGTCGGTGCATCCAGAGCCACTGCTCCGGATAGCACCGAATGAAAGACTCCAGCGCCGCCAAGTACTGTCGGGTCACGTTGCGCACATCGGTCTCGCGATCGCCCGTCGACTCGAACACCATGGGATCGCTGACATGGAGCGTGTGCGTGTTGTCGGGGCCTCGTACCAGGAAGACCGTCATCACAACGGCGCCGCTTGTAATAATGAGTCGCGCCACGTCCGCATTGGTGGGCGCGGGATGGCCGAGAAAGTCAATCAGCAACCCCTGGCTGCTGCCCCGCTGGTCGCACAGAATGCCCACGATCTCTCCTTTCTTGAGGGCCGACAGGATCTTGCGCATGGCATGCTGCTTCACGATGACCCGGTTGCCGTGGGCCTCCCGCCGCCCGACGATGTAGCGGTGCAGGAGCCCCACATTGGCTTCCCGCCCGATGACGTGCGCGGGATAGCCCTTGATGGCAATGCTCTGGGCGAGAAGCTCCCAGTTGCCGAAATGTCCCGTCAGGAGCAGCACGCCTCGCCCGGCCCGACGGGCCCGGCCGATCTTGTCCACCTCCTCCGCGTGGACGAGCCCCGGGAGTTTTTCCGGGGTCAGGCGGGGCAGGGCCGCGAACTCCAGCAGCGCGCTTCCCAGTTGCCGGCAGGAAGCCTTGAGGATCTGTCGGATCTCGGCCTCCGTTTTCTCTTCGCCGAAAACGAGACGCAGATTGGACAAGGCGATTCTCTTGCGCCTTCCATCGACGTAATAATAGAGCGATCCGAGGGTGGCGCCCGCTGCGGTGAGAAGCGGCCGGGGAACGACCGAAAGGGCCGAGAGCACCCCCACCGCTATGACGGAGAGAATCCATACGAAAAAACCCCGGCCCCGCGCAGCCATCTCCTGCCTCCTATACCTCTCCCCGGACCGACGCGGGGAGCGCTGGGTGACGGAGCAGCAGATAGGTTTTCCGCTTGAGCCGGAACCGGGCCACTTCCTGAAGGGTATGGCCCACCGTCTGCTCAACGGCCCGGCGGTCCTCGCTCTCGGCCAGCAGCAGCCCCGAACCTTCCTCCACGTGGGCGGCCAGTTCCCGTTGGCTATGCAACCTGCGGTATGGCCGATGCAGGTAGAAGGACAGATAGCGGAGATCCGTCTTGTAGCCGGCCAGTCGGCGCGTATCATTCCCCAAGGCCTGAACGGTTTGGGCCATGGGCTTCAGGCTGAGGTGCCCATTGCTCCGTGGAATCATCCAGAGGCCGAGGGTAGCCATGAGGGCCACCGAAAGCACCCCGGTGGCCATGACCGTCCGGTGGGCGGGCATGCGACGGACCGAAAGAAAGACCAGGGCACCCCCGACGGCAAAAACCCCGATCGTCGGGAGCCGATCCGCCAGCGGCAGGGGGCCTCCGATGTCAATGGGCGCAGCCCCCATCGCGATGGCCAGGGCCGGACAGCTGAGTGCGAGAAGGGATGCTGCCGTTTTGAAGAGCGTTGAGGCACCGGCGCCGATCGGTCGGCGCGCCAGCAGGGTCAAGGGCCGTGCGATCAGCAAGGCCAGCGCTGGCGTAACGGGAAGGAGATAGATGGCCATCTTCCCGCTGATGAGGGAAAAGACGATCCCCGGTCCGAGCGCCCAGCAGAGAAGCAGCATCATGGCGTTGCCATCGCGCGCACACCCGTTGCGCACGCTTCGATCCAGATAGAGCATGAGGTAGAAGGACCAGGGGAAGAAGAGCACGGGCGAGATGATCAGATAATAGTAGAACGGCTTGGCATGGGAGAAGGAGTCCACCACACGGCCGGCGTTCTGGGTCCAGATGATCTCCTTGAGATAAGCCCATCCGCCTTCGAAGGTGGCCGGAAAGAGCCACATCAGGGAGAGCGCAGCTACGATCAGTGTCCCCGTATCCAAACGCAGAGACAAGGCCTTACGGGTCCGTCCCGTCAGGGCCAGAAACCCCAGCATGGTCAGCGCCGGTATGAGAAGCCCCACCGGTCCCTTTGTGAGCAGGGCCATGGCGATCAGGACATAGCCCCACAGCACGTTCATGCCGGCACCCCCCGGGCGGCGGCGGATGGCACGGACGAACCAATAAACGGCGGCCGTTGTGAGCAGTGTCAGCAGCATGTCCATCCGGACAACCTGCGCCATCAGGAGAACGATGCTGAACGTCATGAAGACGAAGAATCCGAGCCGCGCCGTCTCGCCGTCGAAAATCTCATGACCGATACGGTAGGTCAGCAGCCCGGTCCCAAGGGCCGCCAGCATGGAAGGAAGCAGTGCCGCCAGAGGTGTGGCACCGAGGAGCCCCATGCTGAGCGCCAGCAGCCAGAAGAACAGGGGCGGCTTGTCTGGATAGACCTCGTAGTTCAGTGTCGGCAGAACCCAACGACCCCTTTCGAGCATTTCCCGGGCCACTTCGGCATAGCGCAACTCGTCGGGGTAGGTGAGGTCCCGCATCAGTGCGCCGGAAAGAAAGAGGATTACCAGAATGCCTGCGAAGAGGGCTGCTCTGCGGGAGTTACCGAACGGCATCCATGGCCTCATGGGGCTGTCGGTAGATCAGAAAGAGATTGCGCGCGTAGATCAGCGTCCCCATCGATTGCCCGAGAATGAAGACGGGGTCCCGACGTTCAATGGCGTAAATCAGCAGCATCAGGCTGCCGCCGATACTCAGGAACCAGAAAGGAACGGGGATGACAGACCTTCTTTCCCGTTCCGACACGACCCACTGGAAAAGAAAGCGGAGTCCGAAGAGTATCTGTCCCGACAGACCGAAAAGAATCCAGAATTTCATGGCCGCACCTCTTGTGTGACTCGCTAAGGGTAAGATCCCATCGCCTGGCACTATAGTGTAAACGCGTAATCGATGCAAACAGAAAACCGGTGCACTCAGTCCAACGTTTCTCCGAACTCTTCACGAATTCGGTAGTGGATTCGGCGCTTCTTCATCCATCGGATGGCTAGAAGGTCGAACAACGATGGGACGAGGCGGTTCCCGATATTGTATTTGGAGGTACCGTGCCGTCGGCGGGTGTGCCCCACCTGGACCTCCACCACCCGAAACCCCTCCATGCGAAAGAGCGTCGGTAGAAAGCGGTGCATGCCGTTGTAGAGTTTGATGCGCTCCAGACAGGCCCGTTTGTAAGCCTTCAGGGAGCAGCCTGTGTCCCGGATCTGCTCGTCGTTGACCCGGTTGCGAACGGCATTGGCGACGCGGGAGGAGACTCTTCGGAGCCATGGATCCTGTCGATTCACACGCCAGCCGCAGGCCATGTCGTACTCGGGGAGTTTCTCTAAGAGCAGCGGGATGTCCGCGGGGCTGTTCTGCAGATCGGCATCCAGGGTCACAATGACCTCGCCGCGAGCTGCCCGAAACCCCGCAGCCATGGCCGCGCTTTGACCGGCATTGTCTTCAAAACTCAAGACCCGGATGCGAGGATCCGCCGCATGCGCGTTGCGCAGTGCCTGGAGACTACCGTCACAGCTGCCATCGTCGACCAGGATGATCTCGGAGCGATGATCCAACGTATCGAGCGTGGTGGCGAGTTCCCGAATCAGCAACGGGATATTGGCTTCCTCATTGTAAACCGGTACGACCACCGAAAGGGCTGGGGTGTTCATGACGCAAGCGCCTCCTCCGGATCGGGGTTTGCCCTTCATCTCCCGAAGGCACCCGCCAAGTCCTAAGGCGGGGTATCCCAGGCCGCCGGCAGCGAGGGGCACCACGAGCTCCCAGGGGGTTGAATCTGGCGCGCAATAGACTTCGGCTCCGGCCGCGCAGGGCTATGACTTTCCGCCGGTGCCGGCCTCTTTGAGCTTCTTCTCGATGAGTTTTCGAAAGACGCCAAAGGGTTTGGCCCCCTTGAGCAGCGTGCCCTCGATGCGCCCATCTTGACGGCTCACACCGATGAAGAAGCTCGGGGTACTGTTCACGCCGGCTTGCCTTCCGTCGTGAAGATCCTGCTGCACTTCGGCGGCATTCTTCCCGCTCTCGAGGCAGAAGAGAAAGTCCGGCATGAAGAGGCCGATCTTCTCCGCGTAACTCCGGATCGCTGCAGGCTCGAGGTTCTCATGATTTTCAAAGAGGATGTCGTGCATCTCCCAGTACATGCCTTGGTCTCCGGCGCACTCCGCAGCTTCCGCGGCCGCGGCGGCGTGCTGGTGAAAGCTCAGCGGGAAGTCACGGAAGACGAATTTCACTTTCCCCGTTTCCACATAGGTTCTGATGATTTCAGGAAGTGTATTGGCGGAGAATCGCGCGCAGAAGGGGCACTGGAATTCGGAGAACTCGATGAGAGTCACCGGTGCATTGTCCCGCCCCTTGGCGGCATCATCGTCAGCGGAGACCCAGGCGGTGGGAGCTGGGGGATTGAGACGCCGGTGGATGGCCTGGGTCGTCTTGCTGAGCTCATCCAGAGAACCCCTGAGTGTAACGACCTCCTCCCGCAGTTGCTGCACGTCACCGGACAGTGCGCGGGTGTTTTGCTGAAACCAGAAAAAAGTCGCCGCGAAGCCTGCGACCAGAAGAACAACGACTGTGACAGCCTGTTTCATCCTCCCTCGCCTCCATAAATGACGGTTTTTTAGCACAAACGGATGCACCGGGCAAGCCTTTTCAGGCAGGCATTGACAAGGGCAGGCGCGCTTGGATAGAATCCGCACGGTCTCAGGAGGGCAGCCCATGCAGTGTCATCACCCTGTCGCGGAGGGAGCTCGCATCTACAATCTTTTTCCGCTGCTCGCCGGTCCCATGGATCGGTGGCGGATGCACATGGTGCGGGCACGGGACATGGGATTCAACTGGATCTTCATCAACCCCTTTCACTATCCGGGCTTCTCCGGAAGTCTTTACGCCATCAAGGATTATTACGCCATCAACCCTCTTTTGCTGAACCCGCAATCTGCCGTGGCCCCACTGGATCAGCTCAAGCACATGGTGGACGACGCGCGCGCATTGGGTCTGCGCCCGATGATGGATTTGGTGATCAATCACACGGCGGTCGACTCGCCTCTCATCGAGGAACACCCCGATTGGTATGTGCGAGACGGTCAGGGCAAGCCTGTGAACCCCTCCGTCTGGGAGGGGGACAAATGTGTGGCCGTCTGGGGGGATTTGGCCGAGATCGACAACGAGGGCTCTCCCGATCGTGAACGACTCTGGCAGTACTGGATCGATCTTGCGCTCTATCATCGCGACATGGGCTTCGAAGGGTTCCGCTGCGATGCCGCCTACCAGGTGACCGATTGCCTCTGGCAGACACTGATCGCACAAGTCAAGGGCCGTTATCCGGAGACGCTTTTCTTTGCCGAATCGCTGGGCTGCACCATCGAACAGACCATTGCACTCGCTCGGGCAGGATTTGACTACACTTTCAACAGCTCCAAGTATTGGGATTACAAGGAGCCGTGGTGCCTCAAGCAGTATCATGAAAACGCGGCCTGGGCCCCGTCGGTGAGTTTCGCCGAATCCCACGACACCGAACGTCTCTGCAAAGAGCTCTCAGGGGATCTCGACCAAGTGCGACAGCGCTATCTTTTCGCCGCGCTCTTCGCCACCGGTGTGCTCATGCCGATGGGATTTGAATTCGGATTCCAGAAGAAGCTGCACGTCGTCAAGACCCGGCCCTCCGACTGGGAAGAGACGGATGTCGATCTCACGGCCTTTGTCCGTAACGTCCATGGGGTGAAGAAATCGTGCTCGGTATTCAATGAAGACGGCCCCATCGTCGTATTGGACGGGGGCGACCCTCACGTTCTCTGCCTGAAAAAGAGCACTTTCGATGGACGGGAATCCGCACTGATTCTGCTCAGCAAGGACCGCCGCACACCTCGGTCTATCCGCGCCGCCGGGCTTGCCGTGCACTTCCCGGAACCGGCAGCCCTGGAGGAGGTGCTGCCGCAAAGCACGGGCAAGGCCCTTGCCGAGGATATTGCTTTCGAACTCCCGCCCTCGGGTTTCCGCGTGCTAAGCCGGCCCCACCCTATTCAACGACCCGGGTAATCCGTATCAGTGTGCCCGGTTCTTCCCGGGGTTCGCTCAGGACAATATTCGTGTCCCGCCCCGCCCAGCGGAGCATGATATTGACCATGCGCCCCGAGGGGAGATCCATTTCATAGACCCGTGGTTTCGCCGCTTCCAGGTTTTTTCGGTAGAATGCGGCGATATCGGCGATGGAGTCGGTCGAGAAGAAAAGAGACGTGACCAGTCCCTGTTGCGCGGCCAGATCCTCTGCGCCGGCCGGAGCCGAGCGGCCCGCCTCGGCAGCCGTTGCACCGGGATAGAGGGGCACACCCAACGCTTCCGGCCTCCTCGACCGGGGCCCGTCCCGCCCGCTCGCCTCTTGTTTGCTGACGACGGTTTTCCCCCTTGCCGGTCTGTCGGCGTTGACGCCGCTGCCCGAATCGGTGCCACAGGCGCCGCCGAGCAGCCATGCCGTCATGGCTGCCATGAGGATGATCGGCTTCATCGGAACGTCCCCCTTTGCGACCAGATGTACACCGCCGGGCTCGCTCTGTCAATGGCGTTTTCCCTGGGGCCCTTGAGGCGGGGCCAGAAAGCTCCCGGAAATTTAGGATTGGCGAATTACGCGGAATTGGCTGCTTTCGTTTTCTGCGCAGGGATCCGCTGGGAGCGTGGGAGTTGAAGGGGGTGAACAGCCCCCCTTGATTGACAAATCGAGCTTTTTGATAATATGATAACACCCTCGGAGCAGTCCCAAGATCATTTCAAGGGGCTTCATGATGATGGCACTTGTCGCCGATGCCGTTGCACGGGCATTCCCTTTTGTCCCATCCCTGGGACGGGTGGCCCGCTTTTCTCTCGACGCGCTCGCCGCAGCGGTCACTCCCAAGTTCTATTGGAAGACGCTGCTGGAGCAGATGGAACGGATGTGTATTCACTGCACCCTGCCGATTCTCTTCGTGCTTGCGCCCATGGGTGCCGTCATCGCTCTGGAGAGCGTCAAAGTATTCTCCATCTTCGGCGCTGCGAACATGACCAGCAGCCTGCTTGCGGTAGCCATGTTTCGCGAGATTGCACCGGTCATGGGCGGGATCATGGTGGCCAGTCAGACGGGGGCCGAAATTGCGGCGGAGATCGCCGGGATGCGTGTGCGGGGGCTCATCGACGCACTGGAGGTTATGTCGGTCAACCCCCGCAAGGCGGTGATTGCTCCCAGGATTGTGGCGGGTCTTCTGATTACGCCGGTGCTGACGCTGGTGGGAACATTCACCGGCATCGCCGGTGGGTACATCATAGCGGTGCTCGTCAAAGGATCCAACGCAGGGGCGTTCATGGGGAACCTCTTCGCTTGGGCCACCATGACCGACGTGGTCGGCGGGTTGCTCAAAGCAGCCGTATTCGGGGTGATGGTGATTGTCATCAGTTGTTACCACGGTTTTTACGCGGGACGGGGCGCGGCGGGCGTCGGCCAGGCCACCAATGATTCCGTGGTCCATTCGGTGGTCTCCATTCTGGTGATCAACTATTTTCTGACGACCGCATTTTTCGGATTCGACATCTGAGGTGGACCGATGGTCATCGGCGACACAGTCAGACAGGGTGCGTTCGGCTTCCTCTTCTCCGAGCTCGGCCGCTACGGCTACTTTCTCGCCGAGACCCTGCGCTATCTTTTCTACCGCAAGTTCTATCTGGGCAACCTCATTGACGAGATGAATGTCATCGGGAGCCGGTCGGTGCCGATCCTGTCAGCCGTTTCCGCTTTCGTCGGTATGAATCTCTGCGTGGAGGGGTATATCATCTTCAAGAAGTTCGGCGCCCAGAATCTGGTGGGCATGTTCGTGGCGGTGGCCAATATCCGGGAACTCTCGCCCCTGGTGGCGGGGCTCATCGTCGGTGCCAAAGCGGGCACCCAGATGGCCGCGCGCATCGGTACCATGCGGGTGACCGACCAGATCGACGCCCTGCAAGTCATCGGGGTCAACCCCTTTTCTTATCTCGTGATTCCCCGGGTTGCTGCCGCGGTGCTGGTCATGCCGCTCGTCGTGGTGGTGGCCTACTTCTTCAGCACCTTGGCGGCCTATATGGTGGCGGTGCTACAGCTCGGATTGAATGGTTCGGCTTTCCTCGAGCTGGTCTATGCCAACATCACCTTAGAGGACATGCTCAAGGGGATGGTAAAGGGGTCCGTGTTTGGCGGCATCGTGACGACCATCAGCTGCTACAGCGGCTACCGCGCCTGGGGCGGTGCCTGGGGCGTCGGAGTGGCCACCAATCTGGCCGTCGTCCGGATGGCCACAGCCATGGTCTTTTTCAATATCTTCCTGACGGAAGTGCTCTTCATGTAACCCGTTGATCTGTGGACGGTTGGCGGGGCCTTTGAGGAAGGGAGTCCATGATCGAGTATCGGAACGTTTCCAAATCCTTTGGTGACCTGGTCGTACTGGACGATTTGTCTTGCCGGATTCCCGATGGTAAGACCACCATGATTATCGGTCCCAGCGGAACGGGAAAAAGCATCTTCATCAAGCTGTTGGTGGGGCTTGAGAAACCGGACCGCGGCGAAGTTGTGGTGGACGGCCATGTCATTTCGACGCTCTCCGACAGGGAACTCTACGAAGTACGAAAGAAATTCGGCGTACTCTTTCAGGACGGGGCTCTCTTTGATTCCATGAATGTGGAAGAGAATGTTGCCTTTCCCCTGAGAGAACACACCCGCCTGTCCGAGCGCGAGATTCGCGAGATTGTGGCAGAGAAACTGGCAGCCGTGGGAATGCCGCAGAGCGGCTGCAGCTGGCCCAATGAGCTCTCCGGGGGCATGCGCAAACGGGTGGCGCTCGCGCGGGCCATTGTCATGGAGCCGGACATCGTCGTTTTCGATGAGCCGTCGTCCGCGCTGGACCCGGTCACGGCCGATTCCATCGACAACCTGATCCTGGAGATGCAACATCGGCTCAAGTGCACCTTTATCGTGGTCAGCCATGACATCGAAAGCACGTTCAAGATCGCCGACTATATCGGGATGCTCTGGCAGGGCAAGCTGATTGCATTCGGGACTCGGGAGGAGGTGCGCCAGATGCCAAACGAAGTGGTGCAGCAGTTTTTCAGCCGCTGTTCCCAAGGGCCGATACAGATCGTCCCGCCGGTCTGTGAAACGTAGCATGACGACCGGCATCAATTGACTTCCATCGGGCAGCGCGCCTAACCGAAGTGGGGGAAGCATGGGCCAGAACCGTTTTATCGTACTCGGATTGTTCGTGATCCTCGCGATGGGGATGCTCTTTTATCTGGCCTTCAAGGTGGAGTCGTTCACCCTGCAGCGAGGCACAGAGGTGACGGTGCTTTTCGATGACGCCACGGGCCTCAAAAAGGGCGGCGACGTGAAAATCAAGGGGGTCAACTTCGGGCGGATCTCGAGGCTCGGCTATCGGGACGGCAAGGCCGTGGTCACGCTCCGGTTGCTGGGCGACGTGCAGATTCCAAGCGACGCGGGGGCCCGCATTCGCCCCGAGAGCCTTCTGGGTGAGCACTTCCTGGAGCTCACTATCCCCGCGGGAAGCACGGCGCCCCCAATTGCCTCGGGACATGTCATCACCCATGCCACCAAGGCTGTGGATATCAATGAATTTGTCGATCGCATGGCTCGCTTCATAGAAGGATTCGAGGAGGACGATTTCGCCCGAAACCTGAGCGGGGTCGTTCAGACACTCGCGGACAACCGTGAGCGAATCGATGCCATGATCCAAAACCTGGATCAACTGGCCGGCGACGCGCGGACATTTCTCGAAACCAACCGGGAATCCCTGGAGAAGACCATCGACAATCTCGAGCGGATCACCGTCTCCTTCGGCAAGAACGCACCCCAAACGGCCCGCAGCCTCGATCGGGTCATGGCCCGCCTCGACAAACTCACCGCCGATCTGGAGCGGAAATCACCCAACCTGGCGGCGGATCTCGGCGAGACGATGAAGCATCTCGCGGAGGCGTCCGAGGCACTTCCGGCGACTCTCCAGGAGTTCGATTCGCTCTCGCGGAGGCTTCGCATAACCCTGAATCATGTGGACCGTTTCCTGATGCAGGAGGTGCCGGACATCAAGAGCATTCTGGAGCAGCGAGGCATCAAGGCGAAAGTCCGAATCTGGTGACCCCAGAGACGAAACGGCGCCTAAGACCGTGGCACCTGGAGAAAGGACCATGCATCGACGGCTGTTCAACCTCCAAGAGATTCTCGAGAAACTCCCCTCCCAGGCCAGTCGGGCCGTTCTCTTTGCCGACGAGTACATCCTGGCAAGTCTCTGGAGCCTCGCTCCCGGTGAGCATATCTTTCCCCATCAGCACCCCGGATCGGATGACGTCTGGGTGGTGCTCAAAGGCGAGGGAGAATACTGGCTGGAGAAGGATGCAGCGCCTTGCAAGCTCAAAGAAGGCATGGTCGCGCTTGCGCCGGCGCGACACACCCATGGGGTGCGAAATACCGGCAAGCATCGGCTGGTCTTTGTCTCCATTTCGGCACCGCAGCCGCTCGACATCGAAGCCGTGGAAGGGCTCAGCCCAGAAAGCCTGAAGAAAGGCTAGAAACAGCACTAGCCCGAATATTGCATGAGTGATCGTGATGAGGGGTCGAAGAAGGGCCGTAGGCAAGGCGCAGAAGATTTTCTGGCTGAAGACATATTGCAATATTTCCAAGTCAGGAAATTCTTCTGCAACGCCGCATACGGCACCTTATCCGGCCTCGTAATAGACTTAATCATGCAATATTCGGGCTAAGGTGAGACGGGTGGCGGCGGTAACATCCCAAGGCCTGATTCAACTCAGAAATCGTTGGAAATAAGCTCATACTGCTCAAAATGGCGTAGCGGATTGAATCGGCAGGCGATATGTGGTAAGTTGATACGATTGGCCACGATAGTCATGAAATATTCGGGCTGGAAGGAGCATGATCATGCCCAAAGAGTTTGTACCCAAGTGGATCGCCTGGGAGACGACGCAGCGCTGCAATCTTCGCTGTGTCCACTGCCGCTGCTCGTCCGATCTGACAGCCTCCGAGGGGGACTTCTCCACTGAGGAGGGCAAGCAGCTCCTCGACGATATCGTTGAATTCTGCAGCCCGGTGCTGGTTCTCTCCGGCGGCGAACCGCTGCTGAGGCCGGACATCTTTGAGCTGGCCCGTTACGGGACCGACAAGGGACTTCGGATGTGCATGGCCACCAACGGCACCCTCGTCGACGCCGCGGTCTGCGAGCAGATGAAGGCTTCGGGCATTCGGATCGTTTCGCTCAGTCTCGACGGTTCCACCGCAGAGATCCATGACAACTTCCGGGACTGTGCCGGTTCCTTTGAGGGGATCATCCGGGGCGCCCGAACGCTCAAGGAGCACGGGATCGAATTCATCATCAACTCTTCCTTCACGAAACGGAACCAGAACGACATCGCCAACGTGTTCAAACTGGCCAAGGAATTGGGGGCCACCGCCTGGTACATGTTTATGATTGTCCCCACAGGCCGCGGCGAGGAGATCATGTCGGAGCTCATCTCCAAGGAAGATTACGAGGAGATTCTCGAGTGGCACTACCGGCAGGAGAAAAATGAGAGCGAGCTGCTCATGCGGCCGACCTGTGCACCCCACTACTATCGCCTGGTGCCCCAGCTCGCCAAGAAGGAAGGGGTCAAATTCGAGCGCAGAAGCCTGAAGTTTTCCACTGGCGGCGGCAAGGGATGCATAGCCGCCCAGTCGATCTGCCTCATCGACTGCTTCGGGGACGTGAAACCGTGCAGCTATTTCCCGCGAGTGGCGGGCAACGTCAAGCGCGAGAAGTTCCGAGACATTTGGGAGAACGCACAGCTGTTCCAGGAACTGCGGGACTTCACGAAGTACAAAGGCAAGTGCGGCTCCTGCGAGTTCATCAATGTCTGCGGGGGATGCCGGGCGCGGGCCGACGCAATCCACGGGGACTACCTGGCTGAGGAGCCGTTCTGTAACTACATCCCGGTGCGGCTGCAGAAGGCGGAGAAGTAATTCTAAAACCGACTCACCGCAGACGCAAAGGGCGCAAAGGAAAAGCCACTTGTCGCGAAAGGCAAAACCTAGAAACAATTTTACCGCAGCGGCCGCGGAGGACGCAGAGAAAGGCCTAGTATTTCTAAAGGCAAAACCCGTTCACCACACAAAGAGCACAAAGGAAAACCAGGAGTCTTTACTATTTTCTGTTTTCCATTTTCTATTTCCTGATGTGGTGGGCGCAAAGGGAAAAGACGTTCTTGAAAGAAACAAAGACCTGATTCACCCTACACAACAGTTCGGAGATGAAGTTAGAAGCTATCAATTATAAAGAGAACAATCCAATAATGTCCTCTCCCCTGGGGGAGAGGATAAAGGTGAGGGGACGGCCAATACTTGGGTGCTGGTTGCCGATTGCCAGCTGATATTAACAGGGACACAGAGTTGTTATACGAAACATGGGAGGTTCTCCTCTGCGGCCTCTGCGCACTCTGCGGTAAGATGGGTTATTGCTTTTGACAAAGAGATGTTTTTCTTCGCGCCCTTTGCGCCTGCGGTGAAATAGAATTGTAAATATGAGGAGAGACGATGGCTTTTAATGATCTGTTTCTGCGGGCCTGTCGGCTCGAGCCGGTGGAGATGACGCCGGTCTGGATGATGCGCCAAGCCGGAAGGTTTCTGGCAACGTACCGGGCGCTGCGCAAAAAAGCGGACTTTCTCACCATGTGCAAGACGCCGGAGCTCGCGGCCCAGGCGACCCTGCTGCCCATTGACGAGCTGGGCGTGGATGCGGCCATTCTCTTCTCTGATATTCTCATTCCCGTGGAGGCCATGGGGATGGCACTCGATTTCACGCCGGCGCCGGTCTTTGCGGAGCCCATCCGGAGCGAAAAACAGATTCAGGCCCTGCGCATCCCCGATCCGGAGGAGTCGGTCCCCTTCGTGTTGGAGGCCATACGCATTCTGCGTCGGGAGCTGACCGATCGGGTGCCGCTGATCGGCTTTTCCGGCGCGCCCTTCACGCTGGCGACCTATATGGTCGAAGGGAGCGGGTCGAAGAACTTCATTGAAGTCAAGCGGCTCATGTACCAGGAGCCCGACCTCTTTGCAGCGCTGATGGAGAAGATCACCGAGACCGACACCCGCTATCTGAACGCCCAGATCGCAGCCGGCGCGCAGGCGGTGCAGATTTTCGATACCTGGGGCGGCATTCTCACCCCCGAAGATTATGAAACCTATGCGCTGCCCTACACCAAAGAGGTCATCGACGGGTTGAACCGGGATGGTGTTCCCGTCATTCACTATGTGGGCACCGGATCCGCCCTGCTGCCCCTGATCAAAACGGCGGGCTCTGACGTGGTGGGGATCGACTGGCGCATCCGCATCGATGAGGCCCGGCGGATCCTGGGGCCGGACACCGCTGTGCAGGGGAACTTCGATCCCACAGCCCTCTTTGCACCGGTCCCGGAGATCCAACGTCGGGTCAAGGAGATCCTCCACCGGGCAGGCGATGCACCGGGCCATATCTTCAATCTGGGACACGGGATTCTGCCGCCGACCCCCGAAGACCATGCCAAGGCCCTCATCGACGCTGTGCACACCTACAGCCGGAAGTAAGTCCCATGGCATCCAAGGCAGCGGTCATCCTTCTCAACATGGGCGGCCCCGAAAACGAAGGCCAGGTCCGGCCTTTCCTGCGCAATCTCTTCGCCGACCGGGAGATCATTCAGCTGCCGCTCCAGCCGCTGCTGTCCCGTCTGATCATCTTTTTTCGGACCCCCAAGGTGATTAAGAACTACCGCATGATCGGCGGCGGTTCTCCCTTGATCAAGATCACCAACGCGCAGGCCGAGGCCTTGGAAAAGGAACTCCAGGCGCAAGGGCTCGATGCCTCGGTGCATGTGGCCATGCGCTACACACCGCCCCGGGCCGATGAGGCCGTCGCGGCGGCGCTGGACAAAGGGGCCGAGACCCTGCTGATCCTGCCCCTTTACCCACATCACTCCCGGGCCACCACCGGCTCCAGTCTGAACGATCTGCACCGGTCCATCCAGGCCCGTTCGGAAGCGTTACAGATCCGGGAGGTCACCAGCTGGTGCGACCACCCCGCCTATCTGGATGCCCTGGCCGCGAAGGTCCGTGCCGGACTGGACGCCTTTACCGCCGAGCATCGCGACCAGGTCGAAGTCATTTTCTCCGCGCATGCCTTGCCTCAGAAGATGATCGACGATGGCGACCCCTATCTGGACGAGACGAAACGAAGCGTGCAGGGTGTCCTGGATCGCATCGGGCCCATCTCGCATCACCTCGCTTTTCAAAGCCGAAGCGGTCCCGTGGAGTGGATGCGGCCCGGCACAGAAGAAGTGATCGATCTTCTCGCGGCGAAAGGGAAAAAAGCCCTTCTCATGGTCCCTGTGAGTTTCGTCTCCGATCACATCGAGACCCTCTACGAGATCGACATCCTCTATAAGGAACAGGCCCTGGCGCGGGGGATTGTGGAGTACCGCAGGAGCGAATCGCTCAATACCGACCCCGCTTTTATTGGGGCGCTGGCAGGGATTGTCCTCGAAAAACTTCAGTGAATTGCGGTGGTCTGGTGAAGCCTTCACAGGTGCGAGAGAGGCCCTTTTGCGCAGAGGCACCGGGGTGAATGCTATCGCCATGTCGTCGAAGGCAATCACGTCTTCATGTCTCGACATCCAGCAGGATCTTTCTCGCAAGCCTAGGAAGATAATCTTCTTTCCCGGAAGTATCGATAATGAAGTGCTGCGCGGGGGAGATCCCGGTGATCGGTTCCCGGATCTCTTTCTGGGACAGGTAGATCTCCCACCGGCCGTCTGAGATGGTTCCGACTTCACGGATCCGGTCAGAGAGCCTCTTCTTGACTTCTTCTTCAGGGCAGGTGACTTCAATGACAAAGAAGGGGGCGCGGTGTCTGTCTGCGAGCCTCTGAGCGGCGTCTCGCTGCGCTTGCTTCAGGTAGGTGGCATCGAGGATGACGGGACGACCCTGCCGTAGGGCTTCCTCGGCCTCGGACAAGAGGGTCTGGTAGGTTTTCCGGGAGGTCTCCTGCGAGTAGATTCCTTTCCCAAAGGCTTCGAAGCGGTGATCCTCGGGGGCCACGCGGGAGATTTCTTTTCGGATCGGGTCGCTCTGGAAGAGGGCCAGGTCCAACTCCGAGGCCAAGGCTTCGGCCAGTCGGCTCTTGCCTGTGCCGGTGAGACCGGAGGTGATCAGCAAGTAAGGCTGGGCGTCGGCGTAGGTGTCGGCCAGCGCGAAGTACTTCCGGGCTTGCGACAGGTGCTTCTTGCGGGCTTCCTCGGTCAGGGCGTTGCCCGCACTTTGAAAACTTTCCACCTTGCCCCGCACATAGGCCCGGTAGCACTTGTAGAACCGGATCACCTTGAGCAGTTCCCAATCCTGACTGTACTCGATGTAGGTCTCGACGAGGGCTCGAGACAAGTCGGCGCGGTGATGGAAATCGAGATCCATCGCAAGAAAGGCGAGGTCCGCGGCCACATCGGTGTATCGGAATCGGCGGTTGAACTCAATGCAATCGAAAATAACGATGGGCTCTACGATGCAGATGTGCTCCATGCGTATGTCGCCGTGGCAGTCCCGAATCCGTTCTTCCGCAACCCGCCTTCGAAACAGGGAGCGGCGCCGCTCCAGGAAGCCCCGGGTGTACGCCGTGATCCGCTCAAACTGCTCAGGGGTGAGCGTTGTGCCGATGAAGGCTTCGGTCTGCCGGAAGTTCTCCTCCGTGTTCTTGGCCACGCGGGCCACTGTCCCGTACAGGGAGATTTCAGGATCCGTTCGCGCGCGGCTGTGAAAACCGACGAGCTTCAGCGCGATCTTCCGGATGATGTCCGCATCGATTTCCCCCCGTGCCAACAGCCGATCCATCATCCGCGCCTCGGGAATGCGGCGCATCTTGACAGCATATTCCACCACGTCGCCTTTCGCCTCGAGATGGATGCCCCGCTCACTTTCGTAGATGACCAGCACGCCGAGATAGACGCCGGGCGAGAGGCGCCGATTCAGGCGGACCTCCTGCTGGCAGAAGAAGTGCCGCGCGGACAGGGTGGTGAAGTCTAGAAAACCGAAGTCCACCGGCTTCTTGACTTTGTAGACGAAATGATCGGTGAGAAAGAGGGTGGAGATGTGCGTCTCCCGGACGGTGACGGCCGAAGGAGCGTCGGGATAAAAGGCGGGATCCCCCATGGCCTGTAAGATCAGGCTTTGCTCCAACGCTTTTTCACCTCCCGGGGGGCTCCTTCATCGGGGAACTATGGCAAGATATCTTGGGCTCCCCTACTTGGGTGTCATTATTCCAGCTTTTCAATCGACCACTTGACCCCAAGATACCTATTTCCTGAAGCCATCGGAGACGGCATAGATAAAGTTGAGCGGGGCACGCGAAGCGTAATCCTTGACCCTTTGAACCCTCATGTCATTCAGTGCAGTGCTGCCTGTTCGAGCGAAAACAGTATGGCGCCAAAGTGAGGCGCAGTAAGAAGCGCCAGCTGCAAGGTTTGCTGCGCCCTGAGGAGTCAGCCCAGATCTTGCACGAGGAAATCTATTACGAGACCGGGTAAGTTGCCGAATGCGGCGTTACAGAAGATTTTCCGACATCGGAATATTCCAATATGCCTCCTGCCGGAAAATCTCCTGTGCCTTGCCTTCAGCACTTCCTCGGCCTGCAATCTCCGTGCTCGGCGTACTTCTGCTCCGCTGCAGCGACGGGGGGCGCAGCGTAACGCAGCACATGGACTTCTTGCTGTGCCGTGGTATAACAAAGTGTCTCAAGCAGACCTGTAAGCCGGGTTCTGTATCCCGCAGACGCGGGACGGCAATCATTCATCTAGCCCTGACGTCGCCGTCAGGGTCAAGCGACCAGACCCGGAGGCTTCGGACGGGCCGCCCTCAAGCGCCTCCCTATTTGGTCTTGCTCCGGATGGGGTTTACCAGGCTGCCCGATCACCCGGACACCGGTGGGCTCTTACCCCACCATTTCACCGTTACCCCAGATCTTGCCCGGGGCTGTGTCTTTTCTGTGGCACTTTCCTTCCCGTCACCGGGACTTCCTGTTAGGAAGCATCCTGCCCTGCGGAGCCCGGACTTTCCTCCCCGGTCATGCCGGGGCGATTACCCGATCTGCTTGAGACGGCCCTATTGTAGCTCGAAATGTGCGGATCGTAAAGGGGCAGCAACGGGGGCAATCCTGGCGGGGGGTCCAGCGGTGCCAAGAGACATCTTCTCAGATGTTTCGAGCCCCGTTGCGGGTTGTGATGGCGCGGTTTGCCAGGGCGTCGGCCTCGGCGTTTTTCTCCCGGGGCACGTGGCAGACTTCAACACGCTCGAATTGAGCCATCAATGCCACGGCCCGGTCGTAGAGGTCTTTGAGATTGGGGTGCCGCACCTTGTAGAGTCCGTGCAGCTGCCGCACCAGCAGCTCCGAGTCCGAAGCCATGCGCACCGCGTCAATCCCCTTCTCCCGGGCCAGATGAAGCCCCTGGATGAAGGCGGTGTATTCGGCCACGTTGTTGGTGGTTTCGCCAATATATTCGGCATGCTCGAAGAGGACCGTCCCCTGCTCGGTGCGGGCCACGACCCCGATGCCGGCGGGGCCGGGGTTGCCTTTGGCGGCGCCGTCGGTATGAATGACAGCTGTGCGAGGCACGCCTAGGACTCCACGTAGAGGATGCGATTACAGAAGGAGCAGGTGATGACCGAATCGCCGCGCCGCACATCGTTGAAAAGCTGGGGCGGCAGGGTCATGTGGCAACCCCGACAGTTCCCATCGACGATTTGGACCACCGCCGGGCTTCCCTTGTAGAGCAGCACTTTGTCGTAGTGAGCCAGATAGCGCGCATCAATCCCCGCGGCGATGGTTTTCCTCTGTTGTTGCAGCTCCTCCGTTTCCGTGCGGAACGCCGCTGCGTCCCGCTCCATTTCCGCTTTCTTGGTCAGAAAGTTCTTTTCCTCTTCCGTGCACCGCTTGGTAAGATCCGCGGCCTCCTCCTGAAGTTCCTCCAGGGTGCCCATATTGGTCAGCAGCGTTTCCTCCAGCCGCTCTTTTTCCCGGTCCATGGTCTCGATCTCTTTCTGCAGTGCGAAATATTCTTTCTGTGTTGTGATGAGCGGCAGTTTTTCCGACGATTTCTGGATCCGCTCCGTGTACTCGGCAATGCTTCCCTCCAGCGCGCGTGTGTCGCGCTGCAGTGTCTCCAAACGTTTGGCAACCGCATCTTTTCCCGCCTCCAGCGCGGTCAGCGGCTCGCGCACATTCTGGATGGCCTGGTTCAGGTCCTCCCGCTTGTCTTCAATCTCCTGGAGGCGGCTGTCGATTTCCTGCAGCCGGACCAGCCCGTTGAGATCTTCTTTGATGGCCATCATTGTGCTCCTTTGCAGTTACACCGTTGTGAAGGGGTCCCGTTCCGACCGTGATGCATACACGGGCAATGTCTTTCCCAGACGGGACCGCAGGGCACGGCGGATTCTCTGGGTCAGTGACTTTCGAATTCCTTGCTCCGAGGGGAAATGTCCGATATCGAGCGTCGGAATGGTCTCCATCCGCAAGCAGAGGGCTTCATGGTACTTGATGTCCCCGGTAATGAACAGATCGGGGCGACACCGGATCACCTGCGGTATGAGCGCTGCGCCGCTGCCGCAGCAGAATGCGATGCGCCGTACCCCGCGCGGCGGTGCGCCAATGAGCCGCACGGCGTCCGTTTTCAGCGCGGCTTTCAAGGCGTCGAGGAATTGCCGGAAGCGCATGCGCTGCGGCAGTTCGCCGATCCCGCCGAAGCCGCGGGGCTCCTGGGGCGGGCCCTCTTGCAGCGGGGACCAGCTTGCCACGCCGAGGGTCTCACCCAGCAGGTCGTTGACGCCGCCCGCGGCCACATCGAGATTCGTGTGCGCGGCGTAGACGGAGATGCCTGCCGTCAGCAGATGCCCTAGGAGTCGTCCCGTGGCCGTGTCCGTCTCGATGCGCTGCAGGGGATGAAAGAAGAGAGGGTGGTGGGCCACAATGAGGTTGGCCTTCTTTCGCGCGGCCTCACTCACAACCTCTTCGGTCACGTCGAGGGACACCAGGATGGATGCGACGGGCGCATCGGGCGAGCCGACCTGCAGGCCCGTGTTGTCCCACGGGGCAGCCAACTGCGGCGGCGCCATCTCTTCCAGCGCCTCTACGATCTTTTTGAGCGGTACAGTCACGGCACAAAAAAAATGCACTTTAGAGACTAAAGTGCATTTTCAACGAAACCACGCCGGTTCGATAGAATAGGGTCAGCGTATCGGGTATCATGGCGCGTCTCTTAGCAATGCGATTGGTGGGCCCACCAGGATTCGAACCTGGGACCAACCGGTTATGAGCCGGTGGCTCTAACCAGCTGAGCTATGGGCCCGATGATTTCCGGCCGAGCATCTTCGCACTCGGAAATCTTCAGGGCAAAAATTAACAAAATAGCTTAGCCAATTCGAGTCGTCCTTGTCAAGGTTTTTCTCGGGTCTCGCACCCTCGGTCAGTGCCGGCATACGTCCATGGCCGGGTTAATTACCGCTCCCGCTGCCCCCGCCTTCGATGAAGGCTTTCAGAATACGGCTCCGGGTGGGATGACGGAGTTTGCGCAGGGCCTTGGCTTCAATCTGTCGGATCCGCTCGCGCGTCACATTGAACTCCTGTCCCACCTCTTCCAGTGTGTGGTCAGTGGCCTCCCCGATGCCGAAGCGCTTTCTGAGCACTCGCTCCTCGCGGGGGGTGAGGGTCTGCAGCACCCGTCCCACCGTCTCCTGCAAATTGATCTTGACCACCGCTTCCGAAGGGGACATGATCTTCTTGTCCTCGATGAAGTCGCCCAGATGGCTGTCTTCCTCCTCCCCCACAGGGGTTTCCAGGGAGATAGGTTCCTTGGCGATCTTGAGCACCTTCCGGACCTTCTCCAGAGGCAGATCCATCTCCTTGGAAATCTCCTCCGGCGTCGGTTCGCGCCCCATCTCCTGCACCAGCAGCCGGGAGGTCCGAATCAGCTTGTTGATGGTCTCAATCATGTGAACGGGGATCCGAATCGTCCGTGCCTGGTCCGCAATGGCCCGGGTGATGGCCTGGCGGATCCACCATGTGGCATAGGTGCTGAACTTGTAGCCCCGCCGGTATTCAAACTTGTCCACAGCCTTCATAAGGCCGATATTGCCTTCCTGGATAAGATCCAGAAACTGGAGGCCCCGATTGGTGTACTTTTTCGCGATACTCACCACCAGCCTGAGATTGGCTTCCACCATTTCCGCCTTGGCGCTCTGAGCTTCTGTCTCCCCGGCCTTGAGCTTTCTGAGCGCCTTGCGAAAGTATTCGGGGCTTTCCCGGTAACGCCTTTCGATGAGGTGAAGCTGCTTCTGTGCTTTTTTCACTCGCAGTCCAATGAGCTTCAGCCGCTCCGGTTTGACCCGAGCAGCCTTTTCGATTCGCTTGGTCTTGACACTCGTGCGTTTGGCATTGGAGTAGGCCAGAATATCGGCCACGGGGAGGCGGGCCGCCTTTTCGCTCAGCTTAACCTCGCGGTTCAGCATGGCAATACGATCCACAATGGCCCGGAGCCGCCGGGTAAAACGGTCGATCTGGTCCGGATGAAAGTCCAGTTGGCGGATCTTGGCGCGCATCTTTTCCTTCGCGGCCGCGATCTCTTGCTGGTACTTCTCCCGGGTCGCTTTGCGTTTGATCCTGGGGTCTTCCACGCGCACCCAGAGGTAATGCAGATGCTCCGAGAGTTCCCGGATATCGTCGATGACGATCAGGGTCTGCTCTTTGAGTTTGCTGTCGGAACTGCCTCCGGAGAAATCTTCGTAGTCGTCGTCGGTGCCGCAAACGACATCGCGGATGTAGATCTTGCCCTTGCGGAGCCGCTTGCCGAGAGAGAGGATCATGGGGTAGATGAAGAGGGACTCCATGAGGACCTCGGTAATCTTCTTCTGGCCCGCTTCGATGCGTTTGGCGATGCGGATCTCGCCTTCCCGGTTGAGAAGCGGAATGGTCCCCATCTCCTTCAGATAGAGCCGGACGGGATCATCCGTTTTTCCCACGGCACCGGGGGAGAGGTCCAACTGCATCTCCTCTTCTTCGTCGTCCGAGGAGCTTGCTTCTTGGTCTTCTTTGAAATTGGTGTCGACGCCCTCGATCTCGTTCTCCTCCCGTTCAGTCGGAACCTTGCGATCGCTCTCGCCCTCGTTGTCCGAAGAGACGTCGGTCACTTCGATGTTCATATCTGCAAACATCATGATAAGCTCATCGATCTGATCCGACGAGACCATCTCCTCCGGAAGCGCATCGTTGAGGTCGTCGTAGGTCAGAACGCCTTTTTCCTTCCCGAGAACAATCAACGATTTAATCTCCGGAATCTTCTTCAATCTTTTTGACATGCCCACGGGTCCCTCCGCCCGGATCGGATGTCTACTTGAGACACTCGATCTGCCGGTTAAGTTGGTTGATTTGATCCATCAGTCGGGTCACTTCGGGATGCCTCCCTTCCTTCTCGGCAAGGCTGACCTCGGACTGTAGTTTTTTCCGCTGGCGTTTCAGGTGCTCCAGTTCCAGGCGCTGCACGGAGCCCTTCAGGTCAAAGGGTTCTCTCTCCTCGATGGCGTAGCGCCGAATCTCGGCGGTAAGCGCCGCGTCTTCGGCCAGCATGCCCGACAGGGTCGTCCGCCCGGGGGCGTCCTGGGGGGGCAGTGTAAAGAGCCGCTGCACAAACGAGCGAAGCCCCCCGTGCCCAAAGAGGTTCGGCGAGATCGCTTCCCGCACCTCCGGTATGAGGTCCGGATGATTTACCAGATGGCCCACGAACTGGCCCTCGAGCCTCGGGATGCTTTCGGTCGGCGCGGTCGGCCGGGTGGGTTGCTTCCCGGCCCCGCGGGGGGCCCCCCGCGGGCTTGTCCGCAGACCTTTCTTGAGTACCTGGGCCTCAATCTCGAGCATGGCGGCCACTTTCTGCAGGTAGAGCTCCTGCTCTACAGGATTCGGAATAGCCGCCAAGAGGGGGCTTAAACGCTCGGCGGCGGCCACTTTGCCTTCCAACCCTCGCGGAAGCTCTTGACACCGGACTTGGGCTATCATGAAATCCATGAGCGGCTCCGCCTGGGCCATCCGCTTGGCGAAGCCTTCCTTGCCCGCGGCCCGGATGAAGCTGTCCGGATCCTCCCCCGGCGGCAGCGTGACGACCTTTATCTTCATGCCCGCAGGCACACAAAGATCAAAACATCGGGCCGCCGCCTTGGCGCCGGCGGTGTCGGCGTCGAAGAATAGCGCCAGATTCCGTGAGTAGCGGCGAAGCCTCCGGATATGCCCTGCGGTCAGCGACGTACCGAGGGTGGCCACAATGTTTCGAATCCCGTACTGGTGGGCCGTGACCACGTCCATGTACCCCTCGACGAGAACGGCGTAGTCCAGTTTGCGAATCGACTGACCCGCTGCATGCAGCCCGTAAAGGGTCGTCCCCTTGTCGAAGACCGGCGTCTCGGGGGAGTTGAGATACTTGGGCAGAGTGTCGTCCAGCACCCGTCCGCCGAAGCCGACGATCCGATCGTACGTGTCGGCAATGGGGAACATGATGCGATGGCGAAACCGGTCGTACCAGCCCGATCCTTGTTTGCGGCGCAGCACCAGCCCGGCACGCTCCATCTCGCTCTCCCGAAAGCCTTCCTTCCGGAGACGGGGGTAGAGGCTGTCCCAGCTGTCGGGTGCGTACCCGATGGAAAAGGTGCTCAGCACCGTCTCCGACACGCCCCGCCCGCGCAGATAAGCATTGGCTTTCTCACTTGTGGCGCGCGTCTTTACAAAAAAATCGGCCGCCATTGTGTTCATCTCAAAGATCCGTTCCCGCTCCCTGTGTTGTGCCGCTTCCCGGGGGGATCGCTCCACGGTGGGCAGCGGTTTGCCGCATCGTTGAGCCAGTGCCCGGACCGCATCGGGAAAGGCCCGGTTTTCATATTGCATCAAGAACCGGAAAACATCCCCCCCTTCACCGCATCCGAAGCAGTGAAAAATCTGCTTCGAGGGACTTACCATGAACGACGGCGTCTTCTCCGAATGAAAGGGACAGAGCCCTTTGTAATTGCTCCCGCTTTTCTTGAGGGAGACATAGTTCGAGATGACCTCCGTGATATCATTGGCTTCCCGGACTTCACGTATAAACGGCTCAGGGTACAGCATGCTCCATGGCCTCTTTCACGACTGCAGCTCCACCATCGTGACGCCAGCACCTCCCTCGCCCGGTGCGCCGGAGCGGAAACCGCTCACCAGCGGATGGGCCTTCAGAATCTGTGCCACCGCCTCCCGCAGCGCGCCCGTTCCAAGACCGTGAATGATCTGTATGTGGCGCAGGTGTGCGAGATGGGCCCGGTCGATGTAGTGTTCGGTCTTCCGTTTGGCCTCCTCCACGCGCAGACCGATGAGATTCAAGCTTGCGCCAACGGTTTCCTCAGCCTCTCCCTGCGTCTCAAGGACCATCTTCACGCGCGCCTTCTGAGGGGCCTCGGCAATCTCTTTCAGCCGGTTGCGCGGCACCTCCATCCGGACGGCATCACAGAGCACCTGTACCCGATCGTTCTTGGCAGGTCCGTCCAGGACGACGCCCCGCTGCTTGGTGCCCACGATTTCGACCAGCGCGCCGGGGCGGATGGCTCCGTCGCTCGCAGGCTCCGCCGCTGGAGGGGGCGGGGCGTGCGTCTCCAGTTCCGCCTCGAGATGAGCCAGTTCCCGGTCCAACTCGCGGCGATGGGCCTGCTCCGCAAGTTTTAGAATCTGGCGTGCGCGCCGTTTGAGTCGCTGCAGCTGCTCCCGAGCTTCCGCCACGATCGTGCGTGCTGTCTGTTGGGCGGCCTCTTGCTGGCCTCTTGCCGCTGTTTCAACGACCTCCAGAGCACTCCGCTCCCGGGCCAGCTCTCGCCGGACCTCACGGTTCTTGCGGATCCCAGACTCCAGCTCTTCGATGAGCTGAGAGGTGCTCCGGTCTCGGTCTGACATGGCCTGCCGGGCTCGCGCCAAGACCTGGGGCGGAAGCCCGATCCGTTCGGAGATTTCCAAGGCATGGCTCGTACCGAGATGTCCGTACTCCAGGACATAGGCCGGACAGAGTCCGTCGGTGTCGAAAGCCACCGAGGCGTTCATCATTCCGTCGGTGCGATAGGCGTGCTGCTTGATCTCCTCATAATGGGTTGTCGCCGCCGTGAGCGCGCCGCGCCGATGCAGTGCTTCGAGAATAGCAATCCCCAGGGCTGCGCCTTCGCGGGGGTCGGTGCCGGTGCCCAACTCATCCAGGAGCACCAGAGATTCGGGGTCGGCCTCCCGCAGGACCCGCACAATGGTGCGCATGTGCGATGAGAAAGTGCTCAGATCCTCCTGAATGTTCTGCTCATCACCGATATCGGCAAACACTTTGGGGAACACGCCCGTGGCACTTCCCTCCTCGACGGGAATGGGAATGCCGGCCTGCACCATGAGCGCCAGGAGGCCCAGGGTCTTGAGCGCCACCGTCTTGCCGCCTGTATTGGGACCGGTAATGATCAGGGTACGCCAGTCTGCCCCAAGTCGCAGGTCGACCGGGACGACGGCGTCGCTGCCCGGGATGGCGGCACGTTGATCGCAGAGAAGGGGATGACGGGCCCCCTTGAAATGAATCGATCTCTCCCCGTGCACCTCTGGAATCACGGCGCGGAACCGCTCGGCAAAGAGCGCTTTTGCCAGATGGGCATCCATGGCGGCCAGCACGGCGATGTTGCGATGGAGCGCGGCCTGCTCTGATCTCACTTCCCCGGTGAGCCGCAAGAGGATACGCCGGACCTCCTGGGCTTCATCGGAGACGAGCTGCAAGAGACGGTTATTCATATCCACCGTATCGGACGGCTCCACGTACAATGTGGCCCGGCTTGCGGAGCGGTCGTGAACGATCCCCTCGATTCTCGTCGAGAAGTCGGGCTTCAGCGGAATAACGTAACGGCCGTTGCGCAGGGTGATCAGCTTCTCCTGGACGACCCGCTCCAACCGCTGGGAAGCCAGGAGCCCCTCCAGTCGCTTTCGAATCCGCTCGCGGTGGATGCCGATCTGTCTCCGGATTGCCGCCAGCTCCGGCGAGGCCGTGTCCCGGACCTCTCCCGCGTCATCAATGGCTGTGGAAATTTCTCCACCCAGCTCCCGCAGTGGGGCGACATCCTGCAGCGCTTGCCACAGGAGGGCAAAGGCTTTGTCCACTGCCTGTCGCACGGCCTGTCCCGTCTTGACAACCCGCAAAATGGAAAGGAGCGCCTTGCCGTCGAGGATGGCGCCTGCCACCCGGGCGGTATCAAGCAACGGGCGGATTTCTTCACAGCCTCCCAGGGGCGGCCTGCCCGACGAGGCGACGAGCTCCTGCATCTCCGCCACGCAGGCGAGCAGATGTCGTACGTGCTCCGGACGATTCTGGACGGTGAGGTTCTCTATCTCTGTCACTCCGAGGGGTGAAGAGGCATATTGCTTGAGAATATCCCGGACACGATCAAACTCGAGAGTTTGAGTGCTCAGCGGATCCATTGGAACAAATCCATTGTACCTGGGCAACGCCGTTGGTGCCGGGTTGCACTGCGCTCCAAAAGAAAGAGGGGGCACCCGGCCCCCTCCTTCAGGAGAGCAAATCCCGGACGAGCTGTTGCACCTCTTTCCCGTCGGCTCTCCCGCCGACGTCTGCCATGACCTGCTTCATCACCGCGCCCATATCCTTCACCGATGTGGCCCCGACGGCGGCGACGGCCTTTTCGATGACCTGCTTCAATTCATCCGGGGAGAGCTGTTGGGGTAGATACTCAAGAATAATCTGGAGTTCTCTGGTTTCTTTCTGGACCAAATCGTCCCGACCGCCCTTCTTAAACTGGGCGATCGATTCGCGACGCTGTTTGGCTGCCTTCGAGATTAGAGTGAGAATGGCGTTGTCTTCAAGGGGGCGTCCCTCTTGAATCTCAAGGTTCTTGATCTCAGATCGAATCATCCGGAGAACGGACAGGCGCTCCCTGTTCTTCTCCTTCATGGCGGATGTCATCTCCGCCTCGAGTCTGTTCTTGAGGGCCATTCATCTCCTGCCGACTACTTCTTCATGTATCTCTGGGCCTTCAGCGCTTTCTTGCGAGCGGCGAGTGCTTTCTTCTTTTTTCTAATCGACGGTTTTTCGTAGTGTTCGCGTTTTCGCACCTCGGAGAGAATCCCTGTCTTTTCACAGAGCTTCTTGAACCTCCGCAACGCGGCTTCGAAATTTTCACCTTCTCTCAGCCTGACTCCGACCATTCATTTTTCGCCTCCTTCCTGTTTTAAGCTAAATTAACAATATATCCGCTGACTTAATCGCTGTCAAGTTAAAATTATGATTTTTATCACTTTTTTTCTTTCCTGGAAGCCCCTCCGGCGCCGCTCGGAGACCGCTTGATTTTCAGCGAACGCATCCGGTTAATGGTGGCTGCCACCTCAAAGAGTCTCGGCATGGCGTAGCAGCCGAGCCGGTAGGGTGAAAGCATGTCAAACCCCTTCTTTCGAACATCCTGCAGGGAACGGACCAGCCCCTCATGAATGGAACTTGTTGATTTTGCATAGTTTTTCGAGTAGTAATAAATCAGGTCCCCGATGGCCCGCGTCTGGGAGGCGTCCACGAGTTGCTCCACGGCACCCAGGGGGATTGCCTCCCGCCCGAAAACGATCTCCGCAACGCCCCGCGCGTCGATCCGGACCGCCCGTTTTCCGCGACTGGGGTCGAATGCTTCGGGCAGGGCCGCCCGTGGGCGGATGGCACCGAAACGGTTGCTCCCCTCCGTCTTCCGACGGCTGGCGTGCGTGCGGACCACCGCCCGTGCCTGAGCGGTGACGTCGGCCGGGCGGTACGCCTCCATCATCAAAACCTGGTCTGCGCAGTCGAGGTAGTCGCCCGATCCCCCCATAACCAAAATGGTGGAGACGCCCAGTTCCTCTCGAAGTTGGCGCACCTTGTCGACAAAGGGGGTGATGGGCTCCTTTTCCTTGGCCACCAGCGCCTGCATCCGCTCATCGCGGATCATGAAATTTGTGGCGGAAGTATCCTCGTCGATGAGAAGCAGCCGGCTCCCCATTTCGAGGGCCTCCATGATGTTGGCTGCCTGGGAAGTGGATCCGCTGGCATTCGGCGTCGAGAAGAACTCGGTATCTTTCCCAAAGGGCAGGTTCTGAATGAAGGGCGAGATATCGACACCGGTGATGCTTCGGCCGTCCTCAGCCCGTATCTTGACCGCCGTCGGGTCGGTGACCACATACTCCCGGCCATCGCCGGGCACGTGTGGGTAGATCGCGCGATTGAGTGCATTGAGCAGCGTCGACTTTCCGTGGAAGCCTCCCCCCACGATGAGGGTGATGCCAGGGGGGATGCCCATGCCGTGGACGATCCCCCGGTTCGGGGTGGTAAAGGCGCGGCGCAGGGAGTCAGGGGAGACAAACGATATGGGGTGCTCGACGAGCGGACGGTCGTCGATGCCGCTTCGCCTCGGCAGCACCGCGCCGTCCGCCACGAAGGCGACCAGTCCTTCGGCCAGCAGCGTCTCCCGGATGAATGCCTGGTCTTCGACCACAGCCAGATGGGCCATGAGCGCAGGTTCGTCGAGGCTGCGGTAATAGAGGGAGTGCGTCACAATCGCCGGGAGTTCGTGGAGAAACATCTCCATCGCGTCGCCCCCCAGAATGGTCCGGCCCCGGGCGGGCAGCCCCATGACGAAACGGGCTTCCACCTCCCGGTCCGACACGAACAGAGCACTCCGTTCGAGCACCTCTTGACCCCCACAGTCGATCCCAATGAGACCGCCCTTGCCGATTCCCCGATTTCCCTTGGCCGTGCGCCTTGCGGCGCGGTGAAAGGCTCGGGTCAGGAAATCCTCCAGGGCCAGCCGCCGCACGGGGCTGGCATAGTGGGTCGGCGTGAACCCGGCCTGCGCCTGGGGCAACGTCACGCGCACCCGGGAGGGGGCTGCATACGGGTCGCCCTGGACGTGGTCCACGATCAACCGGAAGTCCCCGAATGCATAGCGTCCCTCGAGTTCTTTATAGGCTTTGTAGCCCCGACCGTCGATCCGTTTCAGAATCCCATGAAGATCGCTACGCTTCTTCATTAGAAGTGATCCCTCCCTGTTGCGAAGTGGCAACGCAAGGAATTCGCTGACAGTGTAATCAAGGATGCCCTCGCCCGCAACCCCCCGCTGCAGGGGGCAAATGCTGCGGCTATTTGGGCGATTTGGGCCGGAGGAAAGATCTTGACTTTATTCGTCGGGTTCACTATATATGACAAACTCGATCTGCCAGGTAAAGATTATGAAGTTGTCCAACCGGAGCCAGTACGGCGTGCGGGCGCTTTTTGACATTGCCTACTATGCCGAGGGCAAGACCATACAGCTCCACGAAATTTCGAAACGGGAAGGGATCCCCAAACGGTTCCTGGAACAGATCTTTTTCGTGCTGAAAAAAGCGGGAATCGTCGACAGCACCCGGGGGCCCAAAGGCGGCTACGCCCTGCACCGGCCGCCCGAAGAGATCTCCGTGGGTGACATCGTCCGGGTGCTGGAGGGCCCCATCGAGCCGGTTCCGTGCACCACCATGGAAGAAGACGGCTCCCCCTGCCACTATCTCGACTCCTGCGTGACCCGGGGCGTCTGGCAGGAGGCGGGAGAGCTGCTCAGCCGATATTTCGATTCCGTGAGCCTTGCGGATCTCTGCGCACGGGCAAAAGAGCTCGGCCTGAAAAGAAACAGCAAACGCTCCATGTATCACATATAGCGCCGGACGAACATCGGGAGGAACTGCATGGCAGGGCAAACGGAGGTCAGGAAAACCTACAGCGAGATCAACGCCAAGATCCGAAAGGGCGAGGCCGTCGTCGTAACCGCGGAGGAGATGATCGGCATCGTCGACCGGGAAGGTCCCGTTGGTGCGGCTCGGAAGGTGGATGTGGTGACCACGGGCACCTTCGGTCCCATGTGCTCCTCGGGTGCCTTCCTGAACTTCGGGCACTCCAAACCCAAGATCAAGGTTTCCAAAGCCTGGCTCAACGGTGTCAGCGCATATGCCGGACTGGCTGCGGTGGATCTGTACATCGGTGTAACGGAGATCCCCGAGGAAGATCCTGAGAACAAGGTACATCCCGGCAAGTTCCTCTACGGCGGCGGACACGTCATCGAGGATCTCATTGCCGGCAAAGAGGTGCGGCTCAAAGCCGTGGCCTACGGCACCGACTGCTATCCAAGCGGGGAGATCGACACACAGATCACGCTGCAGGCGCTCAACGAGTGCTACCTGTTCAACCCGAGAAACGCTTATCAGAATTACAACTGTGCCGTAAACTTCGGCAACAAGATGCTCTACACCTACATGGGTGGGCTGAAGCCAAAGCTCGGCAATGCCAACTACTGCAGTGCCGGACAGCTGTCCCCTCTGTTGAACGACCCCTATTACCGGACCATTGGTATCGGCACGCGCATCTTCATCGGCGGCAACATGGGGTACGTGGTGGGTCCTGGCACCCAGCACAACCCTTCAGTGAAACGCGGGGAAAACGGCGTGGTCCGTGCGCCCGCGGGCACCATGGCGACCTACGGCGATCTCAAGGGGATGCGTACGGAATATGTACGGGGCGTCAGCCTGCAGGGTTACGGTACCTCCCTGGCGCTGGGTATTGGTGTGCCCATCCCCATACTGGATCAAGAGCTGGCCCGGACGACGGGGGTTTCCGACGAGCAGATCGTGACACAGATTGTCGATTACAGCACGGACTACCCCCAGGGTATCGCCAAGAGTTACGGGGAGGTCAACTATCGCGAGCTCAAATCGGGCAAGATCATGATCGAGGGCAAAGGGGTCAAAACGGCCGCGCTTTCGAGCTATCCCAAAGCGGTCAAGATAGCCGAGACTCTCAAAGAGTGGATACTGGGCGGCCGCTTTTTCCTCGGCGAGCCCCAGGAGACCCTGCCGTCCGCCGATGCAGGTGTCAGCTTCAAACCACTCACTCAGAGATAATAACCACCAAGGCAAGGAGGGAGCCATGAGACCAGATCGCGTCGAATGGATCACCGATCTGATTGGGTACAGCCCGGTCGTTCGGATGCAGCGCATCGTCGATGCGGAACACCCGACAATCTGGGCAAAGCTGGAATCTTTCAATCCGGGCGGCAGTGTCAAGGACCGTATTTGCCTCTCCATGATTGAAGCGGCGGAGCGGGACGGCAAGCTGAAACCCGGCGGCACCATTGTCGAGCCGACCAGCGGCAACACGGGTATCGGGCTGGCCCTGGTGGCTGCGGTCAAGGGCTACCGCGCCATCTTCACCATGCCCGAGACCATGACCCTGGAACGCCGCAAACTGCTTTGTGCCTATGGTGCGGAGGTGGTGCTGACGCCGGGGGAGGCAGGGATGAGCGGTGCGGTTCAGAAGGCGGAAGAGCTGGCCGAGCAGAATCCGGACTACTTCATGCCCCAGCAGTTCAAGAACCCCGCCAACCCCGAAGTCCACCGGCGCACGACGGCGCAGGAGCTCCTGCACCAGGTGGGCGAGAAGATCGATGCCTTTGTGTCCGGCGTCGGCACCGGGGGCACCGTGACCGGCGTCGGTGAAATTCTGAAAGAGCGGATCCCCGGCGTGCGGATCATCGCCGTCGAACCGGAGGCGTCTCCCGTCCTCTCAGGGGGCAAACCGGGCCCACACAAGATTCAGGGGATTGGTGCAGGGTTTGTGCCGGACGTGCTCAACATGGGCGTCGTGGATCAGGTGATGCAGGTCAGCAACGAAGACGCCGCAGCGGCGGCCAGACGGATGACCCGCTGCGAGGGTATTCTCTGCGGCATCTCCTCCGGGGCCGCCATGCACGCTGCCCTCGAGGCGGCCCGAGGCATGGCTCCGGACCAGGTGATGGTCGTGGTGCTGCCTGACACGGGAGAGCGTTATCTCAGCACGGAGTTGTTTGGTGCGCTCTGAGCGGCGCGCCCGCGCCAAGCCTACAGGATGGTTTTAAAGGAGTCCGCGACCATGGTGGCAAAGAAAGTACTGCTTCGATTCTCCAACAGCCTGATCAGCAAGCCCATTGTCTACCGGCTCGTGAAAGACTACAATCTGGCCTTCAACATACTCAAAGCGCAGATCCTGCCCGACGAAGAAGGGGAAATGGTGCTGGAAATAGAAGGGGACCGTGCGTGCTACGAGAAGGGCATGGCCTTTCTCAAAGACACCGGCGTGGAGGTGCTCAACATCGACAAGCGGATCGTCAAAGACGAGGAGCGCTGCTACCACTGCAGCGCCTGTACGGTCGTCTGTCCGAGCGGGGCCATCTCCATCGATCGCGAGACCATGCGGGTGGGCTACGATCCGGAACAGTGTATCGTCTGCGAACTTTGCGTCGGCACCTGCCCGCCCCGGGCCATGCGGGTGGAGATCGTGTAGATCGTCCGTTATGTTTGCGGTGCCCCGACCCCTCCGGAATCCTTGAAGCCGAGCGCTTCTGTTCCAAGAATTCTTTCCGAACAACTGTACACATTCATCCGGTTTCCCCGGGCAAATCCGACCAGGGTGATGTGGAGGGTGTCCGCTATCTGGATCACCTGGTCGGTCGGCGCTGCGCGCGTCACGAGAATGGGAACCCCGCCACGGGCGACTTTCATGATGATCTCTGATGAGATCCGGCCGCTGGAGAACACCGCCTTGTCCTTGGTCTCGATCCCGTCGAGGCAGCAGGCGCCCAGCACCTTGTCCACCGCGTTGTGCCGCCCCAGGTCCTCGGCAAATGCGATGAGACGCTCCCCGTTGGCCACGGCGGCACTGTGGGTGCCTCCCGTGGTCAGATAGCTCGACGAGCATCGCTGCAGATCCCGCATCCGGGCGAGGATCTGTTCTGGGGCCAATTGTACGCTGCCACTGGCCTTCGGTCCTTCCAGCGCATCCATCACGTCGCACAGAATCGTGCCCCGACCGCAGCCGGACGTCAAGGTGACATTGCGGACCCGCTCTTCCAGGTCGAGTTCCACACCCACAAGCACGACGGAGACCGTATCAGCCTGTGCGTCCAGCTCGATCGAGCCGATCTGCCCCGTTTTGTCGATGAAGCCTTCGGAGAGTAGAAATCCGATGGCCAGTTCCTTGCGCTGTCGCGGTGTGCAAAGCAGGGTAATGAAGGGCTGGTGGTTGATCCGAACGTGCAGGGGGCGCTCCGAGGTTACGGGATCGTTGCGGCTGCTCCAGACCCCCTTCTCGTAACGCAGGATGCGCTTCGTGGTTTGATGTTCCGAGTGTTCGGACGGCATGTGGGGCTCCTGTTGTTTGGGGAATATCTGTGAGGCCTTCCGTCAAACTCCCAGTGCCATGGGAGACTGCTTGAGCAGTTCTACAAACTTCTCTGCGGGCTGCGTGCGGAAGGATTTTTTCTGGAAGATCAGGCTGAAGTCCCTGAGGAAACGGACATCGGTGAAGGAGAGCGCCTTGAGCATGCCGAAGCGGAGCTCCTTCTGGACCGCCCAACCAGAGATGACACTGACGCCGAGCCCGTTTTCCACGGCTGTCTTGATGGCTTCCGTGCTGCCTAAATACATGACCACATTCAACTGCTCGGGGTTGATGCCCGCCCGCTGCAGGGTGTTCTCGACGACCTGGCGCGTCCCCGATCCGTCTTCGCGCATGATGAACGGAAGATCCAGGAGCTCTTCCACCGAAATATCCCCCCGCTTCGCCCAGGGATGTTCGGCGTTGACCACCAGCAGCAGCTCATCGGAGTCCATCTTCTGCACGACCAGGCGGGGGCTGTCTACCTCGCCTTCCACCAGACCGAGATCCAGGCGGGTTTTGAGAATGCTGTCTATAATCGTCTGGGTGTTGCCCCGTTCAAAGTCGATGAGAATATCGGGATAGCGTTTCTTGAATTCCACAATGATATTGGGCAGATAATAGGTGGCCAGGGTGGTGCTTGCACCGATGCGCAGTTTGCCCTTGACCATGCCGGTGGCCTCGTTGATCTCCTTTTCGATGGCCGCATAGGCCGAGAGGATACTGGTGGCGTGCCGGTAGAGAATTTTGCCCGTGTCAGTCAGGGAGACCATTTTGTTGTTTCTGGAGAAGAGCTTTGTGCCCAGTTGCTCTTCGAGCGCCCGTATTTGCAAACTGATGGCCGGCTGCGTGAGATACATGGTCTTGGACGCCTTGGAAAAGCTCCGGCTCTCGGCTACAGCGCAGAAAACCTTCAGTTTATGATCATCCATGGGGTGACACCGATAAAAAACTTCTATGGAGGTATAAAATAGTTTAATAAACTACCACAAACCTTATAGCCCGTCAATGATAAGCATTACTTATGATAAGAACTCCGTGTCGGGTTGCCGGGCGGCCTGTGAGGCACCGTCCAAACCGTGGCGTGCCAGGGGGGAAAGATGAGCGAAAGAAGTTCCTAGAAGGCTTTAAGTTTAGATAATAATCAGTAGACAAACCCCAGATGATTATACAGCTTCTGGGCTTTCCTGGTCGGTAGAAACCTGGTCTTTCCGGCCGAATATGCGGGTCAGCAGCACGCTGATCTCATACATAAGCACCAGGGGCACGGCCATCAGGCTCTGGGTGAGCGGATCGGGGGGGGTCAGGGCTGCACCAAAGACGAAAAAGAGAAGATAAGCGTATTTTCTTTGTCTGCGTAGGAATTTAGAGGATACGAGCCCCAGTCTACTCAGGAGCATCAGGATGAGCGGCAACTGAAATATTATTCCAAAAACCATAATTAGACGGATGCTGAAGGAGAGATAACTAGCAATATTAATGGTCGACTGCAGGGACGGGTCGAAATTGAGGAAAAACTCTGTTCCGTAGGGCAGTACAATGAAATAGCACAGAGACGCCCCGCCCAGGAAGAAGAGGCTGCCGAACAGGATGAAGGGGAGGAGGTACTTCCGCTCCCGTTCGAGCAGACCGGGGGCCACGAACATCCAGATCTGATAGAGGACAATCGGGACGGACAGAAAGATTCCCGAATAGACGGCCACTTTGATATGGACGATGAAGGGCTCCATCAGGCTGAAAAAACGAAGCGGTTCGTCCTGGAGGGTCTTCTTGATCGGGGCCTGCAGAAACGCCAGGATTTGGTGGCGAAAGAAATAGCAGAGGACCGCGCCGAGCAAAATGGCCACAACGATCTTAATCAATCGGAATCTGAGTTCCTCCAGATGATCGGTGATGGGCATCTTCTTTTCTTCCATCGGGCACAACCCTTTCTGTCTTATCTCCAACCTAAGCTCCATGCCGTCGGGCATGAAGGCTTCGGCGTCGGCACTCTAATGGTTCCGGTGTTCTGCGAGCAGGCGCCTGCACCTCAGGATGCGCGGGCAGCCACCTCGCCTGCGACCCGCGCCACCGTTTCGAGCTCCTCATCCTGGATGGTGCGCACGTCCAGCAGAAACCTATCGTGGCGGATCCGTCCGATCACGGGAGGATCGGCTGCGCGAAAAGCCTCCTCGAGACTGTTCACCGATATGCGGGACGTACTCAAGCTCACCAGGCAGGTCGGAAGGGGGGTCTCCGGCAGGGCCCCGCCGCCCACCTGGGAGAGATCTTCCATGATGTCGACCGCGAAGGCGTCTCCCGCAAGGCTCTGAATACGACGCGCCAGGTTTTCCGCCCGGGCCGTGAGCGCACTCGGCGGCGTGCTCAACATCCTGAGAGTCGGGATCCGCCGCTGGGCGTCCGGCGGGTCGAGGAACATGCGGGCGATGACCTCCAGGGCTGCCAGGGTCATCTTGTCGACGCGCAGCGCGCGCGTCATGGGGTTCTTTTTGACTCGATCGAGTATCGCCTTCTTGCCGACCAGAATGCCCGCTTGGGGACCGCCCAGCAATTTGTCGCCGCTGAATGTCACCAGATGGACGCCGTCTCGGACACTCTCCTGGACGGTCGGTTCTGCGGGCAATCCGAAGGTTGAAAGGTCTACGAGATTACCGCTCCCCAGGTCCTCCATCAGAGGCAGGCCGGCTTCCCCCGCGATGGACACCATCTCCCGGCGCGAGACCTCCCGCGTGAAGCCGCGCATTTCGAAATTGCTCATATGGACTTTGAGGAGCGCCGCTGTCTGCTCCCCGATGGCATTGCGGTAGTCCCGGGGATGTGTCTTGTTGGTGGTGCCCACCTCCACCAGGTGGCAGCCCGACTTCTTCATGACATCGGGAATGCGAAAGGAGCCGCCGATCTCCACCAGCTGGCCCCGGGACACGATGACCTCCCGCCCTTCGGCCAGCGTGTTCAGCCCGAGCAGCACCGCGCCCGCATTGTTGTTCACCACCAGGGCCGCTTCGCTGCCGCAGAGCCGGCAGAGCAGATCCTCCACATGGGCGTAGCGCGTGCCGCGGGTGCCCTTGGCGAGATCGTACTCGAGATTCGAATAGTGCGACGCGACACGCATCACCTGCTGCAGGACTTCCTCCGGCAGCACGGCGCGGCCCAGATTGGTGTGGATGACCACGCCCGTGGCGTTCACCACAGGTCGCAGATGGTAGCGCCCCATCTCTGAGGCAGTTTTTGCTACCCGGGGAATAATCGTTGCCAGGGACATCTCCTCCGCTGCCAGGTCGCGCCCCGCCCGGATCTCCTGCCGCAGGGATGCGAGCACCCCGTGCACCGCATCGACGACCAACCAGCGGGGATGGGCTTTGAGCAGGGGCGCAAGATCGGGTGCGTTCAAGATCGTGTCGACGGCGGGTATATCCCGCAGCCGGTGCAGTTGGCTTTTCATCCTATCTCCCGTGTTTCTCCCGGGCGCTGAGATGCCGCTCGACGCGCGCAAGGCCGTCCCGGATCTTCTCCATACTGTTGGCGTAGGAGAAGCGAAGATACCCCTCTGCGTTTGTTCCGAAATCGATGCCCGGTGTGACCGCCACCCCCGCTTCATTGAGCAGCTCCAACGCCAGGGCATAGGAATCGGTGCCGAACTTGGCGGCATTGGCCAGCACATAGAAGGCGCCCGTTGGTTCGACGGCCACACCGAAGCCGATCTCCCGGAGCCGGCCGATCATGAAGCGGCGCCGTTCATCGTAAGTTTTGAGCATCTCGGCACAGCGGGCCTCGCTCTCTTGGAGCGCCGTGATCCCCGCCCACTGCACGAAGTCGGGCGCGGAAATGATGAAGTTCTGCTGCAGACGTTGTATCGGCCGAACCAGCGCTTCGGGCAGAATGGCATAACCCAAGCGCCATCCCGTCATGGCAAAGCGCTTGGAGAACCCATTGACGACAATCGCGTGATCCGTATACTCGAGCATGGTGTGGGCCCGCCCCTCGTACACGAGTCCGTGGTAGATCTCGTCGGAAATGACCAAGGGCCCCAGGGCGGCAATGGCCTCGAGGGAAGTCTCCGGCAGGATCGTGCCGACGGGGTTGGAGGGTGAATTGATCAGGATCGCCTTGGTCTGCGGGGTGATCCGCTTGCGGATCGCGTCGGGCTGTGGCTGAAATCCCTCCTCCTCGCGCGTCATGACGAAGCGGGGGATGCCGCCGCAGATGCGAATCAGATTGGGATAGCACGAGTAGTGGGGATTGCCCAGAATGACCTCTTCGCCGGGGTTGAGCAGCAGCGCGAAGATGAGCCACATCACTGGCGAGGTCCCGGGCGTCACGAGGATCCTGTCCGGAGACAGGGCGACGTCGTAGGTGCGTGTGTACCACTCCGCGATGGCCTCGCGCAGGGGGATCAGTCCCAGGCTGTGGGTGTAGTGGGTCTTGCCGGCGCGGATGGCGGCAATGCCGGCTTCCTGCACACAGCGAGGCGTGGGAAAGTCGGGCTCCCCCACCTCCAGGTGGATCACCTCCCTCCCCTCCCGCTCCAGGGCCTGGGCCTTCTCCAGGATGTCCATGACGATGAAGGGGGGAATCTGCAGGGCGATCTTTGAGAGCATGGGCAATGACCCTTCTTGCTGCGCAATCGTACGTCCCCCTCGGGATGGCCGTAACATACCCGATGGGGCCAATTCAAGTCAAGAACCCCTTTTGACAATGGCGGGATCTGCCTTGGGACGAGCATTGACTTGCGCGGGTGAAACAGCTAGACTAGTTTTTATCCGGAAACGGCCCTTTTCCCGATGAGCCGCGTTCTCCGCGGGCTTACTTCCTCGACGTACAATGAGTGCGCCTCGTCGTCAACCCTTGTGCGGCCTTGCTCATCGAAAAAGTGGCTCATTTCCAAATTCAAAACCTATGCGTGCCCGTTTCAGTTTTCGGATGGACACGAGACCAATTCGCCTGTGTCCAAAGACACCATGCAGTGGGGCAGCCGCGGGAGATGCGGGTGGTGATGAGGATTCCCGATCATATTTTCAAAGGCTACGACATTCGCGGGCTGGTACCGGCGGAGTTGAACGCCGACAACATCTATCAAATCGCCCAGGCCATTCTGCGCTTCTACCAGATCCGCTGCGGGAAGAACGCTGTTCGCATCGCGGCCGGACACGACATGCGTACCAGCGCGCCCGATCTCTATCCCAGACTCAAGCAAGCGCTCATCGACGGCGGCGCCCAGGTCCAGGATGTCGGTCTCGTCTCCACACCGACCCTCTACTTCGCTGTCCTGCATTTGAAGGCGGACGCAGGGGTCCAACTGACCGCCTCCCACAACCCCCCCGGTTACAACGGGATCAAGATGGTGCTGCGGGACGGCGGGCGGATCACCAAGATCGGCAAGCCCACGGGCATTCTGGAGATTCAAGAATACGCGCGCGACGGTGTGATCCTTTCGGTTCCGGGGGGGCGGGAGGAGACGGTCTCGGGCATTGTCGAGGAGGAGATCGCCTTTGTGTTCGCCCAGGTGAACCCCGCAGGCTTAAAACCGCTGAAAGTGGTGGCCGATCCGGCCAATGCCATGGCCATCACCTATCTGGGGCCCCTTTTTGAGAAGCTCCCGGGCGAGCTGGTGAAGATGAACTTCGAGCTGGATGGCACTTTCCCGGCCCATCAGCCCGACCCGTTGGTCTTCAAGAATCTCGAAGCCCTGCGCCGGCGGGTGATCGCAGAAGGTGCCGATCTCGGCCTGGCACCGGACGGGGACGGGGACCGCATGTTTTTCGTCGATGAAAAAGGAGGGGTCGTGACGGGTGCGCAGTCCACCGCACTGGTGGCCCGGGAGTTGCTCCGAACCAATCCGGGTGCGACCATCCTCTTTGACATCCGCTATACCATGACGCCCAGTGCCATCATCCGGGAGAACGGCGGCCGGTCGATCATGACGCCGGTGGGGCATGCCTACATCACCCGCGATCTCAACGCCCACGGCGGTCTCTACGGCGGCGAGTCGTCGGAGCACAACTTCTTCGAATGCACGGGCGGCGCGGAATCCCCGCTCATCATGATGCTGCTCATGATGCATATCCTCTCTCGGTCGGGCAAAACCCTCTCGGCGCTCGTATCGGAAATCAGACGAAGCTTTGAATCGGGCGAGCACAATTTCCGAACGGAAAACGCGCAGCGGATACTCCGTGAGCTGAGGCAGAAATACGACACGGGGATGGTTTCAGATTTGGACGGAGTGGTCGTCGAGTATCCCGAGTGGCGCTTCAATGTGCGCACGTCCAATACGGAGCCTCTCATGCGCCTCAATCTGGAGGCCCGAAGCGAAGCGCTGATGCGGGACAAGCTCCAAGAGGTGCAGGCGCTGCTCATGGCACACGGCGCGAAACCCTATGGAGATTGATACCTCGTGAAACCGTATTTTCCGGATGCCCTGCTGTATGCCGACACCCCGAAGGCCGACATCGTGGCGGCGGTGAAGAAGATGATCCATCAGCTCGGCTTCACCATCGTCGATGACATGTCCGACAAGCCTTGGGGCGCGGGCTACCGCTTTCAGGATGGGGACCTGCCTTCTTTTCTTGCGGCCTTCTATGCCGACGAGACCGTGGACACCCCGGCGGGCATGAGCCTGAGTCCCAAGGTTTTGCTCATTGCACCGGAGAAAAGACTTTCGTGGCAGTACCATCACCGGCGGGCGGAGCTGTGGAAGGTGTTCGCGGGGCCCGTGGGAACGATCCGAAGCCATTCGGATGCGCTCCAGCCGGTACAGGTGCACGCGAAAGGCGACCTGGTGGTTTGTGCCTGCGGCGAGCGCCACCGGATCGTCGGACTGGACAACTGGGCCATCATTGCGGAGATCTGGCAGCATACCGATCTGAGCCACCCCTCTGAAGAGGAGGATATCGTTCGCGTCCTGGACGATTTCGGACGAAAAGGATCCACCGCCAAACGGTGAGCATCGCCGCTACGACACGGATGTGGAGACCATGGCTTGGGTGGCCGTGGGCTATGGAGAGACCTTCGGATTTGTTCGGCACGAAGGGGCTCGGCCGGGCGACGGTCTACAGCTCGACATCGATGGGGCACTCTTTGCCCAGTGCAATGTCGATGAGGATTCCTAGGATCTGGTCAACGCGGACCACGCCATCGGCGTGCCGCTGACCCCCCACCAGGGGCCTGATAAGTGTCAGGCGTCCAACACCTGACGTAGCTTTCCGAGGAACGCATCCCGTTTGAAGGGTTTCTGAATAAAAGCGTCTTGCGGGATTGCGATACCGCGCTGCAGCAGGGCATCCCCCACATAACCTGACATGAAGAGCACACGAACCCCCGGGTGGAGGGACTGTAACTGTTCAGCCAGTTCCTTTCCGCTCATGCCCGGCATGACGAGATCAGTGACCAGCAGATCGATTCTTCCTGAGGCGACGCGACCGGCTTCCAACGCTTCGTCACCATTGGGGGCCATCAGGACGACATAGCCCATCGGTGCCAGCATGGCTTTGACCAGTCGGCGAATAGAGGCATTGTCATCGGCCACCAGAATGGTCTCTGTGCCCCGCGGCATCTTCCCGGGGTCGACCTGTATCGGCTCTGTCAGAGGAGGCTCCCCTGCCGGGAAATAGATGTCGAACGTCGTCCCCTCTCCCGGTTTGCTGTCGAGCACGATGTATCCGTTGTGTTGGTTGACGATGCCGTAAACCGTGGAAAGGCCCAAGCCGGTTCCCTTGCCCTGCTCCTTGGTTGTGAAAAATGGCTCAAAGATCCGTTCTGTCATGGCAGGGTCGATCCCGGCACCCGTGTCGCTGACGGAAAGCACCACATAGGATCCCGGTGGCGCGGTCTGGGGACCGAGGGTGTGTGACGCCGAAAGTACGGTTTTGCGGGTTTGGATGCTCAGCAGCCCGCCGCCAGGCATGGCGTCCGCGGCATTGACGGCTAGATTCATCAGGACCTGTTCCATCTGGACGGGGTCGGCCCTCACGGTGGCGCCGGGTGTTCGTTTTTGCAGGGTCAGCACAATGTCCTCCCCGATGATGCGTTCGATCATTTTGGACATGTTATCGACAACTGTGTTCAGGTCCACCGGACGTATGTCCATGACCTGTTTCCGGCTGAAGGCGAGAAGCCGTCTGGTGAGCGCTGCGGCTTTCTCGCCCGATTCTCTGATGATCTCGATGCTCTCCCGCAAAGGGTGGCCTTGCGGCAGTTCCAGCAGGATCAGATCGCTATAGCCCAGAACGGCGGAGAGGATGTTGTTGAAATCATGGGCCACACCGCCGGCAAACCGGCCGATGGACTCCATCTTCTGGGCATGGAGGAGCTGGGCTTCGAGGTTCTTTTTCTCGGTGATATCGGTGATAATCTGTATGACGGAGGTAATCGTGCCCGATTCGTCCTTCATGGGATAGGCATTGGTTTGGGCCAGAAAGGTGTTGCCCTGGGCGTCCTCTAGTTTGTGCGTCGATGCCGCCGGTTTCCCCGTGTCGAAAACATTTTTGACCGTGCAGGTGTCGCCTCCTTCAAAGCACGGCCGGTCCCGTCGACAGGCCACCGCGTGGCAGGTTCGTCCCAGAAGGTCCGCCAGCGGTACCTGCATCTTTTCGCAGAAGGCCCGATTGGCTGACACAATGCGGTACCTGGCATCCATGACCACAAAACCTTCTTCCACACTCTCCAAGATGCCTTGAATAAACGCTTCGGCCTTGCGGCGTTTCGTGACCTCCCGCCGCAGCTCTTCATTGGAGTGAATCAGGTCGGCGGTGCGGCTCTTCACCGCATTTTCAAGCCGCAGCCTGTCGTCCGCCAGGATCTCCTGGCGCTCCAGGTTTTCCAGGATGATGGCCACCATCCGAATGGCGTTTCTCAGAAGGGGGAAGAAATCGGGGGCTACAGCATCGGGGTCTCCCGTTACGACGATCCGCCCAAAGGAGCGCCGGTGCGTGGCCACCTCGATGGTGTTCTCGGAGGCCGCGGATCCGCTTTCAGGAATGGCCAGCCGAAGGGCGTCCTGCATGGTGTTGATGGCGTCCACGAAAACGGGCAAGACGGCCTCACGGCTCTTGATTTGCGTGAGGTTTGCCATCAGTAGCAGAACCTGGTGGGACAAGGCGTTTTCAGACATGGGCCCGGGTTCTACTGGCGGTTCAGAAAATGGGGTGCCTTCTTCTTGAGCCATTCATCGGGCGGTTGATAAAAGGGGTTCTCCGTAATCACGCCGCCGCTGACCACGAAAGGATGGGTGTGGAGGACGGCCATCAGGACTGACCCGGAGAACTTGTTCACATTGTAAAGGCAAATGCTGGCAAACGATTTACCCGGATGGAAATAATTGAGTCTCGATTCATAGACCAGGAGATGTTCGATGGTGTGCTCACTCTCCAGGGCCCAGACCATTTCCGCAGTGCCTCGAATTTTCCGGTGCCTCTCCTTCTGACTTGCGGCGTAAAATTGGTTGAGCCGGTCCTCCATACCCCACGGATCGAACCGGCCCGACGCGTCATAGTACATGGTGGCGGGATCGAGCAGTACAAAGCGATTCGGGTCGTCAGGGTGGGCGGCGGCGGCGGGGAAGCGGCGGGCGTACTCCGCCTTGAAATCCTCTGCACTACGCTCACAGGGGCAATAAAGCAGATAATCCCCAGCAAGGTCTCCCTGGTGGAGGAAACCCATAATGATCTCGTCCCGTTCGGCTTCGGTTTCATAAAGTCCGCACATATGGGCACCCCAGTTGCAGGTGTGTTCACCGAGGCCGAGTTTGAAAGCGGGCTGCTCCGAGGTCTTGAGATGTGTCATGGGGCGTCTCCTTTCCTGATTCCTCCATCGTTTGCCGGCGGTGACCGCGCTCCTTTGCGTTGCAGGCTTTACGGAATGGCGCAGAAGGACCTGTTGCGCCGACAATTGCGCAGAAGTATAGCGCTTTCGGTCTACGCTTGCAGTACATTCCTGGCGTCCCGTCATGCGGGACATCGCGCCGTCGTTGTTCGCGGCACCGCACTGATGGAGTGCGCCAAAAAAAATATTCAAAAAAAAACATATATTGCCATTGACATATGGGAGTGAGAGGAGTAGTATGCCGGACGCTTTTGTCTTCAAACGAGATTTCCACTTCAAAAAGTCACCCTTTCCTACAAAAAGGGAGTTGTCCACATGGCCCGGGGCAAAGCGTGGCCCATTCTGCTGGGAGCTTTTCTGACCGTCTTTGCTTGCGTAAGGGCCGGCTTTGCTTCCGAACAGGCTGCAGCGGTCGTCCAGAAAGGCTCGTCCATGCCCTGGTGGGCGTGGCCGCTTATTCTCTTTGTCGTGACCTTTGTCTTGGGCATCCTGGCGGTACTGGGCGGTGTTGGGGGTGGCGTCTTGTATGTTCCCATTATTGGCGGTTTTTTCCCGTTTCACCTCGATTTTGTTCGGGGAGCGGGGCTGCTGGTAGCCCTGGCCGGCGCGCTGGCGGCCGGTCCGGGTTTGCTCAAGAAGGGGCTGGCCGACCTGCGTCTCGTGCTGCCGGTGGGGCTGATTGCATCGGCCTGCGCCATTGTTGGGGCCATGATCGGGCTGGCCCTTCCGACCAATGTGATCCAGACGGCGCTCGGTGGGACCATCCTCGGCATTGTCGCCATCATGCTCGTGGCCAAGAAGTCCGAGTATCCTGAAGTCAAGAAACCCGATGCCCTCTCTGCGGCGCTTCGGATCAGCGGCATCTACTATGAAGCGTCTGCCGACAAGGACATCGCGTGGCAGGTGCACCGCACGCCCCAGGCCCTGGCCACCTTTGTATTGATTGGTGTCATGGCCGGCATGTTCGGTCTGGGTGCTGGGTGGGCCAATGTGCCGGTGCTGAACCTGATGATGGGAGCGCCGCTGAAAGTCTCGGTGGCCACGAGCAAGTTCCTTCTCTCCATCACCGACACGTCGGCGGCGTGGATCTATGTCAACAATGGGGCCGTGCTGCCGATGATCGTGGCTCCGTCCATCATCGGGATCATGCTCGGCTCCATGGTGGGGGTGCGGATTCTGACCAAGGTCAAGCCGGCGTCCGTGCGCTACATCGTCATCGTCATGCTCCTTTTTGCCGGATCCCGGGCATTGCTGAAAGGGCTCGGGATCTGGGATTAGTCCCAACCGTTTCGGGGGTAAGGAGGCGGAAATGTCCAACAAGAAGGCGACGGAAGAGCAACTCGCGTATGCCGATCTCCTGGACAAGGGGATGAAGATCGGGCTGCTGATGCTGATTGTGACCTTTCTCATTTACCTGACCGGTATTCTGAGGCCCCACATAGTGGTGACCGAATTGCCCCAGTATTGGCAGCTGTCGGTGCACGATTATCTGGAACATGCTCAGGTTCAACCCGGTTGGGCCTGGCTCGGCCTGTTGGGAAAGGGAGACTTCTTGAATTTCACCGGGATCGCCTTTCTCTCGGGCGTGACCATTATTTGCTTTGGACGGATTGTTCCGATATTATTGCGAAAGGGAGACACCGTCTTCGCGGTGATTGCGATCCTGGAACTCTTGGTTTTGGTGCTGGCGGCCTCGGGTTTGCTCAAAGCGGGAGGGCACTGAGTCATGGAGATGCGCTCGTGTCCCATTGGTGAAATGGAGAAACTGCTCGTGGCCGCGGCCTGCGATGAGTGCAGCAAGGGGGCCGTGCGCGAGACCATGCGTCTCGCCAAGGTCTGCGCCAGCAAGATGTATGCCGTCTCCGTCGTGGAAACGAATCCGGAGTACTCGGCTCTGGCCATGGACACGGTGGAAGAAGCCGCCATCGAAGTGCGGGAGCTCCTCAAGAGTATCAAGGAAGAGGCGGAAGCGGAGGGCCTCGAATGCGAGACCATCGCCCATCGCGGCGGAGATGTCCACCGGCACCTCATCGATGACGCCAAGGAGGTCGGGGCGACGCTGATCGTCATGGGCCGCAAGGGAAGGACCGGTTTGAAGCGGCTCATGATGGGCAGTGTTGCCGAAGCGGTCATCGCGGACGCCCCCTGCAATGTGCTCGTGGTGCCCCGAGAGGCCGGGCTCAGTTTGAAGAGGATTATGGTCGCCACCGACGGCTCGGTGCGATGCGAAAAGGCGATCAGCGAAGCGATCAGTCTGGCCAAGCGGAGCGGGAGCGCCCTCATCGCTGTGTCGGTGGCACGGCGGGAATCGGACGGGCATACAGCGCTCGCCCGTGTGAAGCGTGTTAAAGAGCTTGCCGAGCAGGAAGGTTTTGCTGTGGAGACCGTGACAGCCGTCGGCGTTCCCTACGAGAACATCGTGCATGCTGCCAAAGAGCGGGATGTCGATCTAATCGTCGTCGGCCGCAAGGGAAGAACCGGCATCAAGAGTTTCTTCATGGGGAGCAACTCGGAACGGGTCATCGGACTTTCGACCTGTGCCGTTCTCGTCGTTTGAGCTCAAACCGGCAATGACAACGCCGCCTGCGAGAGGCCCTGGCGGCAACCATCCTCCTTCCTGGACCGGCTAAATTCCGCCCATAGAGTTTTCGTTTGACGTGGAACGACACAAAGTGGTATACACACCGATCCCCTCCGATGGCCGAATTTGGAACATCGGTTTTTTCTGGTACCCATCACAATTCACCACGCAAGGAGTGCACCATGACGACAGGCAAGCTGAGATCCGCCCCCATCCCATCATTCACCCCATGGACGGCCGTGTTGGCCCTCTTTCTTCTGGCAGCCCTTTCTGCATGTGGCGGGAGCAAGGCAACGACCGTACCGACGGCCCTCATCAAGGACTACATGGCCAAGCACCAGACCATGGTCGACCCGTCCCTGGCAAAGCTCTACATCAAGGAGGAACAGGGCGGTATCCTGGACGCCATCAACCGTACGATCGCCGAAAGGGAGTCCCAGGGGAGGTTGGAGGCGCTGCGCCATGCCACCTTCGATTTCGCCAATATGAAGGTCGAACTGCTGGGTGAAAAGGAGATTTACGTGGACGATGCGCCGGCGGCCTTTCTCAAGGTGGCGACGCAGGGGACGTTCACGATGAAACTCGAAGACGGTTCGAAAACAATTCCCGCCGACGGGATCCTGATTCTAGAAAAAGTGAGCGGCGACTGGAAAGTTACGGAAACCATTAACCCCTGGGGGTGAGTGAACCCGTTGCCACAGTCCAACGAGGGGCAGAGCAATCCCATGCTCTGCCCCTTGTTTCGCATGGACTGATTTCTCATTGGCCCATGTGCAAACAGCGCATGCCGTGTGAACGGCGCGCGGCCTCCCTTTTGCGATGCGCCTTCTTCCCCCTTGGTTCGCACTTCTCGAGCGCGATCCGTTGCCTTAGCCGTTACCAGGTTGGCCGGCCCCTGCCGTTTTCGGGAATCCGGTGACAGGAAAGGCCTTCCATCCCACCTTGACCGTCGGTGCCTTCCGATATATCCTTAAAAAAGGTCCGCCAATGCAGGCCCCTACCATTGCATTCGTGGGGCCCCGGAAAGGCCGGCAGGTTTCCAGCAGAGATTTGTAACATCCGATAGGCGCCGCGCAGATCATTTCGGAAAATATTCAGATTGCTCAAATACCGGCGCTCATGTTTGAGCCTCAGGTGCTGCCAACCCCCATTGCTTGAGACGATGCTGCGGCCCGCGCGATGGTGTTTCCCTGTCTCATCACACGATCGAGCGGCCTGTCGGCCGTGGAGTTTGCCCCATGTCATTCGGCCCGCTCAGAAGGGTTGTCGATTTCGTCGATTCCTTACACGCAAAGTATGTCCTCGGGACCACCATGCCACCCTACTCCCTGAGGGCCCACATTGGACCCGTCGAGGAGTATGAGCGCCGCCCGGAGGAGTTCATTGCCTATTTCAAGCTTCTCTGCGGATTCACGATGGACCAGAGCATCCTCGATATCGGCTGCGGTCCCGGACGGCTGGCCTGTCACCTAATCGATCTGCCCCATTTTTTCAGTGGCGAGTACTACGGTTTTGATGTAGACAAGAGATCCATCGATTGGGCCCACGCGCACATTGAATCCCGCCACGCCAACTGCCACTTCCAGTCTGTCGACCTCAGGAACACCCATTACAATCCCGAAGGCAAACTGGCCGGTGAGACATTTTCCTTCCCCTATCCCGATGAAGCATTCCATCTGGTTTTTGCCTATTCTGTCTTTACCCACCTGCTTCCCGACGTTGCACAAAACTACTTTCAACAGATCCGGCGGGTGCTGAAGCCGGAGGGCAGCGCCCTGCTGACGTTTCTGTTATTACAGGATTATCCGGAAACCCTCAGTGGGCTTGCCCAACGAAGAATCCGGGGCCCAAAAGTCCCGACAAAGTGGCAGCACGACGGGATCTATTCTGTTCTCTATCCCGAGCAGCCGGAGGCCATTGTCGCGTATCAGCAGAGCGGCGTACTCGACATGATCGACAAGGCCGGACTACGCAAAGAGAAGATATACTATGGTAGCTGGAATCGGGAGCGCGATTATTTGTCGGTTCAGGATATCGTCATCATCCGCAGATAAGCCCCCCGAGAGACCATAGGACATGCAGCGGACGTTCCGACAACAAAGCAAACAAGTTCGTGTCCATCCGGAAACGGCCCTTTTCCCGATGAGCTGCGTTCTTCGCGGGCTTACTTCCTCGACGTACAATGAGTACGCCTCGTCGTCAACCCTTGTGCGGCCTTGCAGCGAATTTCCTTCGATCGAAATATTCCAAATATGTCTTCAGCCAGAAGATTCTCTGCGCCTTGCCTATGTTGCTTCTACGGCCTCTCGTCACGATCGCTCATGCAATATCCGGGTTAGTCCATGCCTGCCTGACGCTGCCCAGGTTGAATGCCGAAAAGCGCTCGGGTTGTGCACGCGTGTTCAGGCTTTGGCACGGTAAACCGTTCGGTGGGAGGTGTGAGCATCGCGGCTGGTATCATGGAGCCCCCCAGGGAGAGGCCGGGACGACCGGGGTGGCAATGCATCTGCTCCCTGGCTCGCAGGGGGTTCACCCTAACCACGACCGGCGCTTCTCTTTGCCTGGGCGGGGGCGTTTGCCGGCGCGGGAAAGCGAAAACAATTTCGGCCTGTCCCGCTCTCTCTGCCTGCCCCCTCCATAGTAGGCATTTCTCCACACGAGGGATCGGCGCCTCTCATCGGGGGGCGGTCGCTGCAGCACTTCTTCGAGAACGCCACCGGCGATCTTGAAATCTGCCGGATGCTTCCTGTAGTATTCCGAGTTGATGTTCCTCAAATTCACCGCCAGCAGATCCGTGACCCGGCCATCCCGGCCCACGTGGGTGCCGCCCAGGTACATGCAGTAGCGGCGCACCGACCACACGGCATGGTCCAGCTCCGTGGGTGCTCGGGACAAACGGGTCCCCTTGCAGTCCAGGTACCCCCCTTCACAATAGGCATTGAGGTGCACTATGAATTCCCGCTCCCTGCGGGCCGCGGTGAAACGGATTTGCCCGATTCCTTCGACCTGTCCCAGGATGTTCAGGAGATTGTGGGAGAGATTCTTCTCACTTCTGCCGTTGTAAATGAGGATGGCCCGCAAATACTTCTCCATCGCCCGGGTGGCGCTTGACAGATACGAATCGACCAGGCCCAGGCGAAAACCCATCCGGGCGGAAATATACTGCCGGTCGGCCACATTTCGGAAACACTCCGTGGCCAATCGGTTTTGCGCGTGCGAGGATGCCTTCATCACTCGGGAGAATCCCTCAACATTAGGATGCTGTCTTGGAGATCTTAGCTGATCAGGACCATCTGAAGGTATCTATGGCACAAGTTGCGGAAATCGTCAATCGCCCTGTCCGCTTTGCCGGGGGAGGGCCGTCGGGAAGGGGAATTCAGCTTGACGGTACCCAGCGGGTGTGCTACTTTTCCCTGTTAAACTAAGAACATATTCCGGCAAGGAGAAACCATGGGGGCACATAACATTCGATACGGTCTAACCTACGATGATGTCCTGCTGGTTCCAGCCCGATCGGCCGTTATTCCGAAGGATACCGACGTTTCCACCCGGCTGACGACCCGCATCCGTCTCAACATTCCCATTGTCAGTGCGGCGATGGACACAGTCTCCGAGGCGAGGCTGGGCATTGCCCTGGCGCAGGAAGGGGGGATCGCCTTTCTGCACAAGGCCATGTCCATTGAGCGTCAGGCCATGGAGGTGGACAAGGTCAAGAAATCGGAAAGCGGCATGATCGTGGATCCCATCACCATCGAGCCCGACCGGAAGATCCGCGACGCCCTGGCCATCATGGAGAAGTACCATATCTCCGGGGTCCCCGTGACGCAGGGACGCCGGCTGGTAGGCATTCTCACCAACCGTGATCTCCGTTTCGAGACGCGGCTGGACCTCAAGGTCTCAGAGGTCATGACAAAGGAGAAGCTCATCACCACCGCCGAGGGAACGACCCTGGAGGCGGCCAAGGAAATCCTGCACCAGCATCGGATCGAAAAGCTTCTGGTTGTGGACGACGCGTTCAACCTGAAGGGCCTCATCACCATCAAGGACATCGAGAAAAAAATTAAGTTTCCCAACGCCTGTAAAGATAACCTCGGGCGCCTTCGGGTGGGCGCGGCCATTGGTGTCGGCGAGGAAGCTCAGCTGCGGGCGGAGGCGCTGGTGGGCGCGGGGGTGGATGTTCTCTGCGTGGATACAGCCCACGGGCATTCGGAAGGTGTCATCGAAACGGTCCGGCAGGTCAAGCGCAGCTACCCGGAAACCGATCTGGTCGCTGGCAATGTGGCGACCCCCACGGGCGCGCGCGATTTGATCGATGCCGGGGCAGATGCCATCAAGATCGGCATCGGCCCAGGTTCCATCTGCACGACACGGGTGGTGGCCGGGGCCGGTGTCCCACAGATTACAGCCATCATGGACTGTGCGGAGCCCGCCCGCAAGGCTGGGGTGCCGATGATTGCCGACGGTGGCATCAAGTATTCCGGGGACATCGTGAAGGGGATGGCCGCCGGCGCAGACACCGTGATGATCGGCGGTCTTCTGGCTGGTGTGGAGGAGAGCCCGGGAGAGACCATCCTCTTTCAGGGGCGGAGCTACAAGGTGTACCGCGGGATGGGCTCCCTCGGGGCCATGTCCGCCGGGAGCAAGGACCGCTATTTCCAGGAGCACGAGACCCAAGACAGGAAACTTGTTCCGGAAGGGATCGAAGGACGGGTTCCCTACAAAGGGTACCTTTCGGACAGCGTGTACCAGCTGGTGGGCGGGCTCCGCTCCGGCATGGGTTATTGCGGCTGCCGCAGCATCCAAGAATTGCAGGAGAAAGGGGAATTCATCCGGATCACCAATGCCGGTCTTCGTGAAAGCCACGTACACGACGTCATCATCACCAAGGAGGCGCCCAACTATCGGATGGAATAACGTCCGATTGGGTTGCCTGCACCCATGAAATTCGAGCGGCTGACCGAGAGAAAACAGTGACCACCCCGTACAAAGACAAGATCCTCATCCTGGACTTCGGGTCCCAGTACACGCAGCTCATTGCGCGGCGGATCCGGGAGCTCAGCGTCTACTCGGAAATCCGGCCATTCTCTGAGTCTCTGGAGGCGGTGCGCGCCTTTGAGCCCTCGGGTTTGGTGCTTTCGGGAGGACCGGCCAGTGTCATGGACGCCGAGGCGCCCCGGCCCCATCCGGAGATCTTCGATCTGGGACTCCCCATCCTCGGGATTTGTTACGGCATGCAGTTGATGACCCACATGCTTGGCGGCCAGGTGGCCCCGGCCGCGAAGCGGGAGTACGGGGCAGCGGTCCTGATCCAGATCGCCGAATCGGAGCTCCTCGCCGGCCTTGAGAAGCATCTTCGGGTCTGGATGAGCCACGGTGATCGCATCGACAAGCCGCCTGCCGGCTTTGTCCCCATTGGGGCGACGGACAATTCCCCCGTGGCGGCCATGGCCGATGGGTCCCGCCGGTTCTACGCCCTGCAGTTTCATCCCGAAGTGGTGCACACGCCCGAAGGCGTCGACATTCTGAAGAACTTTGTCTACTCCGTCTGCGGATGCAGCCCGTCGTGGACCATGCACTCCTTTGTGGAGCAGAGCATCTCGGACATCCGAAACCGGGTCGAAGACGGCCGGGTCCTCTGCGCCCTCTCCGGCGGGGTCGACTCCTCGGTGGCTGCGGTACTCATCCATCGGGCCATTGGAGACCGCCTGACCTGCATCTATGTGGACAATGGGCTGATGCGACTCGGGGAATCGGAAAAGGTGGTGCGGACCTTCCGGGATCAGTTCCACATCAATCTGAAAGCGGTAGACGCGGCGGAGCAGTTTCTATCCCGGTTGGCGGGTGTGACCGATCCGGAAGAGAAACGAAAGATCATCGGCAACGAGTTCATCCGGATCTTTGAAGCGGAAGCCGCGAAACTGGGCCAGGTCGATTTTCTGGCCCAGGGGACACTCTATCCAGACGTCATCGAGAGTATCTCCTTCAAGGGGCCCTCTGCGACGATCAAGAGCCATCATAACGTGGGCGGATTGCCGGAGCGGATGAAGCTACAGCTCGTGGAGCCCTTCCGGGAGCTGTTCAAGGACGAAGTCCGACTGGTGGGACGGGAACTGGGCATTCCCGAGGAGATTATCTATCGGCAGCCTTTCCCCGGCCCGGGGCTCGGGATCCGCATTCTGGGCGAGATCACCCGCGAGCGGCTCACCGTGCTGCGCGAAGCCGATGCCATCGTCATCGAGGAAATCAAAGCCGCGGGGCTGTATCGGCAGATATGGCAGTCCTTTGCCGTGCTGCTTCCCATCCGGACCGTGGGAGTCATGGGGGATGAGCGGACGTACGACCATGTGGTTGCCCTTCGCGCCGTGAACAGCCGGGACGGCATGACCGCCGACTGGGTCCAGCTCCCCTACGAACTGCTGGCGCGCATTGCCAACCGGATCATCAATGAAGTCAAAGGGGTCAACCGGGTGACTTACGACATCTCGTCCAAGCCGCCCAGCACCATCGAGTGGGAGTAGGGTTCGGGAACCCGCTGCCGGCGCCTGTCCAGAGACTCAACGGACACGGCTAGACGCGGACCAGGTAGTACATGATCAGCAAATATTCGAGGATGAGGGGGATGAAATAAACGGCACTGGACACCCGCTTTTCTTTCGCGATCTCTTCGTGCAATTCCGGGGCGCTCAGAAAACGGCGGGCGAAGTGTCGTGCCCAGAAGGGGGCGGTGCTTCTTTTCAGATAGGTCCCAAAAAAGGGCTCCATCATGGCTTCCGTCGGCCGTTCGCCATACCATTCTTCATAAGCCCGAATAAACAGCTCGAACTCACCGATGTTCATTCTCTTGGCTGCAAAGCCAATGATGTCGGGGTCCGTTGGGCTCTTTTTCCTTCTCTTCATAACAAATACCTTCGGGACTTCGCCCCACAGGCGATCTGAGTTGATAGCCCCTAGAACTCCCGCTATGATGGTTCCAGACCGGCGCGGGAAGTGGACATCTTGCTTCCCCATTGTGTCTCCGGATCGGCCCGTTGTCAAGAGGAGCTTTTCAGATGCGCGCACCACCACAGAGACGCCGTCGCCTGCCAGCGAGTTCAAGAGAATATCCGGAGGGGCTCGGACGTCTATTTTCTTGACAAATAATGGGCCAAGGATGAATATCTGAGATTTCCGGGCCTTTCAGACTCTTTGAGCACCGTCTGATCGAGAGGTGTCTATGTTTGATCTGATTTTTCGCGGTCTTTGCCGAGTCGGGATACTGCTCATGGCGCTCATTCTCCTGGACGGCGTCGGCGCAGCCCAGCCAACCGACACACTTGCTTACCGGGAAGTGCTCCGCAAGGGAACGCTGACCAAAGTCGTTCTCGACAATGGCCTGACGGTGGTCCTGTCCGAGAACCATGCCGCACCGGTAGTGGCCTTTCAGATGTGGGTGCGGGTGGGGAGCCGGAACGAGCAGGAGGAAGAGGCCGGGATCGCCCACGTCTTTGAGCATATGCTATTCAAAGGAACCCAGAAGCGGGGGGTGGGAGAGATCGCCCGGGAAGTGGAGGGCGCGGGCGGAGACATCAATGCCTTCACTTCCTTTGACCACACGGTCTACCACGTGGTTCTGGCGAGCCGGTATTTTGACGTGGGGCTTGACGTCATTGCCGATGCCATTCAGCATTCTACCTTTAATCCGGACGAGCTGGTCCGAGAGGCGGAGGTGGTTCTTGAGGAGTTCAAGCGTTCCGAGGACATGCCCTCCCGGGTCGTAGGCAAGAAACTCTTTGAGACGGCCTACACCGTGCACACCTATCGCCGGCCGATCATCGGCTACGAAGAGACCTTCAAGGCACTGACCCGTCAGGACATTCTCGACTTTTTCCAGACCTGGTACGTCCCGAACAACATGAACCTGGTGGTGGTGGGCGACTTTGACACGGCGGCGGTGCTGCCGAAGATTGCCGAGGCCTTCCAACTTTTTGAGCCGAATCCCGCGCTGACCGCCGAAATCCCGCCCGAGCCGCCGCAGGACGGAATTCGTGCTGTCGTCACCCGTCGGGACTCAAGCCATGCCCTGCTGGAGATGGGCTATCACATCCCGGGCATCCGAGACCCGCACAATCCGGCCCTCGATCTGTTGGGGATCCTGCTGGGGCAGGGCAAGACCTCCCGCCTGTACCGATCGGTAAAACGAGAACAGGAACTGGTCCACACCATTGGCGCCTACGCATATACCCCCCTGGACCCCGGCATCTTCGGCATTGATGCCAGCCTCGATGCCTCGCAGATCGAAGCGGCCCTTCGGGAGATTCTGCGGGAGGTGGAACGCCTCAGGGCTGCCCCACCGTCCGCGGAAGAGTTAGACCGGGCCAAGCTCAATGTGGAGAGCGGTCTCATCTATGCCAAGCAGACCATGCAGGGGCAGGCCAGGACCCTGGGCTACAACGAGTCGGCCTTCGGCGATCCGCTGCGGGAAGACGTTTACCTCCGAGGGATTGCGGCCGTGACGCCCGAAGAGGTCCGGCAGATGGCCCGCCGATATCTGCGTCCTGAGAACTTGACGGTCTCCCTCCTGCTGGCGCCCTCTGAGCGGGTGGACCTGACGGCGGAGCGGCTTCAGCTCCTTCTTGAAGAGACCAGCCGAGACATGGCCGCAGCCTTCGCTGCCGACACGCGCGAGACCAACGACCGGGCTCGCAGAGTCACGCTGGACAACGGTATCCGCCTGATCGTGAAAGAGAGCCGTGCGGTACCGACGGTGTCTGTCAAGATTGCCTTTCCCGGCGGCCAACGCTGGGAAACAGAGGAGACGAGCGGTGTGTTCAACTTCATTGCGGCCATGCTCGACCGGGGAACGGCTCGACGCAATGCTGAGGAGATTGCCACCGAAATCGAAGACCTCGCCGGTTCGCTGGATGGGTTTTCCGGGCGGAACAGCTTTGGCGCGGAGCTGAGCATCCTGAGCCGTCACTTCTCCAAAGGCTTGCAGCTTCTGGCCGATATCGTGCTGCACCCGAGTTTTGATCCGGCGGAGATGGAGAAGGTGCGCCGCGATATCGTGGCCGCGATCCGGCGGGAAGACGACCAGCTCTTTCGGCGTGCGGGGAACCTCTTTCGCAGGACCCTCTATCAGACACATCCCTACCGCTTTCGGGTCAGCGGCGAGGTAGCGCAGGTGGAGCGCTTCACGCCGGAGGCCCTTCGGGAGACCTATTTCGACGCGATCTCTCCGGACCGAATGGTCCTCGCCGTGGTGGGCGATATCCAGGAAGAGGCGGTGATTGCCGAGGTGCAAGCGCTCTTTGGCACGATGAAGAAACGCTCTGTGGAGACGCCGACGGTGCCCCGGGAGGTGCCGCCCCATGCGCGACGGGAGAATGTCGAGATTGTGGCGCGCCAGCAGGCGCACATGGTGCTCGGGTTTTTGGGTACCACCGTCGATTCCGATGACCGTCACGCCCTCGCGGTGCTGAGCAATGTGCTCTCCGGCATGGGGGGCCGGCTTTTCACCGAACTCCGGGACAAGCAGAGCCTGGCCTATACAGTCACCTCCTTCACGCAGCCCGGTGTGGACCCCGGTTTTTTTGCCGTCTATATCGCCTGCAGTCCTGAAAAGCTCGCACAGGCCCGCGAGGGGATTCTCGCAGAGCTGATCCGCATCCGAGACGAGCGGGTGCCCGAGGAGGAGCTTGCGCGGACGAAGCACAACCTCATCGGATCGTTCGAGATCGATCTGCAGACCAACGGAGCCCTGGCGGGGACCATGCTCTTCGATGAGCTCTACCAGAATGACTATGACGCCTACCGCCGCTATGCCGAAGAGATCGAGAAGGTCAGTGCGGCGGACCTGCAGCGCGTCGCCAGGGAGTATCTCGATCTCGACAGGTATGCCGCGGCGGTGGTCAGACCGGCAAACGCGGGCGCACAATGAGGCAGCCCTCTCATGGAAATGATTACGGATAATAAGATGAAGATCACCCCTTCCCCCGAGGCCTTCGTCCGCCTGAGCGAAGCAGCCGTTCCCGACGGGGAGAGCGGGCTGCGGCCCGCGGTGCCGATGAGCCTGCGGATGCCGGCGGGAGAGTTGACACCGCCCGCAGTGTTTGCGCGCGTCCGCGAGGGCACGGATTCATTTCTGCTGGAGTCGGTCAAAGGGAGCCAGAAGATTGGGCGCTACTCCGTGATCGGCACCCGGCCGTTTCTGGTCTTTCAAAGCAAGGGCGACGCGATTCATATCATAGACGGACTCTACGAAACCCGGGCACAGGGAAACCCCTTTCGGGAACTCCGGCGGCTTCTCCGACAGACGCCGGTGGCCCGGCTGGACGGGCTGCCCTGTTTCACGGGGGGTGCCGTCGGCATGATCAGCTATGATGCTGTCCATTTTTTCGAGAAACTTCCGCAAACCGCCGTGGACGATCTCCATCTGCCGGATCTCTATTTGCTGTTTGTCGATACAGTCGTCGTCTTCGACCACGCAACGGCGGAGCTCGTGCTGGTTCACGTGCCGTTGCTCAGAGCACCTGCCGTGGACAGAACGGCGCTGCGAACGGCGTATCGACGGGGCGTGGAGACCCTGGAACGGCTGGCCCGCCGTGTTCTCACCCCGACGGCCGAGTCGAAAGCCACACCCCGGCCGCCGTCGGGGACCCTGTCGGTGACACCCCAGATGACCCAGGAGCATTACATGGGCATGGTGCGCCGGGCCAAGGCGTACATTCGTGCGGGCGACATCTTCCAGGCCAACCTGTCGCAGCGTCTCAGTGCGCCCATCGGGGACCTCGACCCCTTCCGCCTCTACGGGGTGCTGCGGGAGATCAACCCATCGCCCTTTGCCGCCTTTCTCGATCTGCCCGGATTCCAACTGGTGAGTTCATCGCCGGAGCGACTCATCCGCCTGCACGGGCGCGTCGTCGATACCCGCCCCATTGCGGGGACCCGCCCCCGCGGCAAGGATGCCAGGGGGGACCGGGCCATGAGTGCCGAGCTGATGACCAACGAAAAGGAGCGGGCCGAGCACATCATGCTCATCGATCTGGAGCGCAATGACATCGGACGGGTGTGTGACTACGGCTCCGTGCGGGTAGACGAGCTGATGGTTCTGGAGGAGTACTCCCACGTGATCCATATCGTCTCCAATGTCCGGGGCGTGCTCCACGAGAGGAAGGATCTCTTCGATTTGATCCGGGCCACCTTTCCTGGTGGGACCATCACCGGCGTGCCCAAGGTCCGCTGCATGGAGATTATCGATGAGCTCGAACCGGTCCGGCGGGGACCCTACACCGGCTCGGTTGGTTATCTCGGATTCAACGGCGACATGGACTTGAACATCATCATCCGGACATTCGTGATCCGCGACGGCATGGCCCATGTGCAGGTCGGCGCGGGGATTGTGGCCGACTCCGACCCGGAGCGAGAATACCACGAGACCCTGCACAAGGCCGATGCGCTGCTGCAATCGCTCAAGCGCCTCGGAGAAAGACCACTGGAAGAAGCGGCCAGCGAGGTGTGACAGGGACCGTTGGGGACCGGGCTGATCCGAATGGGTTGATGGGGGGGCCGATGAACGCCCCTCACGGCTGCAAAACCCGCCGCACCGTATCCAGAAGGCGCTCAACGGGGAGGGCTTCTGCGGGGTTTTCCATCACGTGCCGCCAGAGCTCTTTGCGGTCGGTGTCGATGAGCACATAGGCCCGCCGTGCGGTTTGGCGTTCTTCGTCATAGAGGCCGTAGGCCCGAAGGACCTCGCCGCTACGGTCGCTGAGCAAGGGGAAGTTAAGACCCAGTTGCCGGCTGAAAGCTTTTTGAGAGAAAGGCTGATCCGCACTGATGCCGAGAACCTGCACGTTCAGGGTGTTGAAATCTTCCTCCCGCAGATGCAACGCATCCAGTTCGGTCGTTCACGTCGGACTGAAATCGAAAAGATAGAAGATGAGCAAGACGTGCTGCCGGCCGCTGAACTCGTGCAGCGAGATATCGCCCCCCGTCGTGGCGGGCAGGGTGAAATCGGGGGCGAGTCCGAAGTCGGCCAGAAACTTCTCCAGCGTGGCCGACTCCTCCTTCTTGCGCAATATGAGCCGCTCCAGGATCTCCTTCTCCCGGTACTGATCCTGGTTCATGCGCGTGGTGCCGCGCAGCTGATTGAGACGCTGTTCCATCAGCTGCAAATCGTTGCGCAGAATCTGCAAATCCCGCTCCAGCTCGGGCCGCGTCTTGGCATGCCAGCCTTCGTACCGGATCAGTTCCTGCTCTGCAACCCCCAGGGCTTCCGGTGGTTTCGGCAGAACTTCCTCCTGTACCGCACCCTGCAGGGGGGTCGCGATGCAGAAAGGCAGGACTGCCAATGCCGCGATCGTGGCCATCCTGCGTCTCATCGGTCTCATCCGCCTCATGGTCGCACCGTCCTGGTGTAGCGCATACCGTCTGAGCCGTCCTCTTTGGAGCTGCACAAGTGGCACCCGACTACTCTGCTGGATCGATTGATAGCAAGCCGGGCAGGTGCTGTCAAGCGACGCCACCGGACAGCCCACTTGACGGGTTCACGGTTTTTCGATAGAACCGAGTCAATTCGGCCGGGAGGATAGCGATGCACGCTGAGCCATCGGATCCACCTCCTGTGGAATTCCCCATAGGGGACGAACTCGACCTGCACACGTTTTCAGTCAAAGAGATCAAAACGGTGGTCGAGGAGTATCTCTATCAATGCCACCAACGGGGCTTCTCAGAGGTCCGGATTGTCCACGGCAAGGGGATCGGCACGCGGCGGCGCATCGTGCGGGAGCTGCTTCAGAAAAGCCCTTATGTGCGTTCCTTCTCCGACCCGCCGGCCGGACAGGGCGGGTGGGGCGCAACACTGGTGCGGATCAAAAGGACTTCTACCTGACCGCGGCAGACAAGGCGGGCCGACCAGCCGGTGAGAGAGGGCAGAGGTCCCGGCGGCCTCGCGGGCTTCCAGCGATGCCGCAACGCAGCGAAAATCCAACAGAGAAGGAGGCAGCCATGATCCAGAGGTTACGGCATGGGCCGGAGATCCTGGGCGTGGGGCTGGCAGCGGCGCTCATGCTCACCGGCTGCCAGTCGGCATACTACAAGACCATGGAGAAGTTCGGGATTCACAAGCGGGATCTGCTGGTCAGCCGGGTCGAGGACGCCCGGGACTCGCAGCAGGCTGCCAAGGAGCAGTTCCGGTCGGCCCTGGAGCGATTCAGCGAGGTGCTGCAGTTCGAAGGGGGAGATCTGGAGAAGAAGTACAAGCAGCTCGATGCAGAATACAAGGGCAGCGAAGAGAAGGCTGCGGCCGTGCGAAGCCGCATTGCCTCGGTGGAAGATGTGGCGGGGGCCCTCTTCAAGGAGTGGGAAGCGGAACTGAACCAGTACAGTAATGAGAGCCTCCGTCGGGCCAGCCAGCAGAAACTGGTGGAGACCCAGCGGCGCTATGATCAACTCATCGGTGCCATGAAACGGGCCGAATCCAAGATTGAGCCGGTGCTCACCGCTTTCCGGGATCAGGTCCTATTTCTCAAGCACAACCTGAATGCGCGAGCCATCGCGTCCCTGCAGAGTGAGTTGGTTACCGTCGAGTCTGATGTGGCGTCGCTCATACGGGAGATGGAGGCGTCCATCGGCGAGGCCGATGCTTTCATTCAGGCCATGCTCAAGACGTGACGCCGGTGCCGGGACAGGGGAGACGGACCGTGAAGATCAACATCGGAACAAGCAGAGTGGTGCTGGTGCAGGGCGACATCACCCAGGCCGATACCGAGGCGATCGTGAATGCCGCCAACACGTCTCTCATGGGCGGCGGGGGCGTGGACGGGGCCATTCACCGCGCCGGAGGGCCCAAGATCCTGGCGGCCTGCAAGGCCATTGTGTCTCGGCAGGGTCGTTGCCCCACAGGAGAGGCCGTCGTGACCACGGGCGGCGATTTGAAAGCGAAATACGTCATCCACACGGTGGGGCCTGTCTGGTCGGGGGGCGATCGGGGAGAGCGGGAACTGCTGGCGAAGGCCTACCGGAACAGCCTCGTGGCGGCCCGGCAAAAGGGGATTCGATCAGTCGCTTTCCCGTCTATCAGTACCGGCGCCTATCGTTTTCCCATCGAAGAGGCGGCGCGTATTGCGCTCGGCACGGTCCGCGAATTCCTTGAAGAACATCCCCTGGCGGAAGTCCGTTTCGTGCTCTTCTCCGAGACGGACCTTCACGTCTATGCCGCTGCTCTCCGCGAACGCTAGCCCGAATATTGCATGAGTAAGTCTATTACGAGGCCAGATAAGCCGCCGGATGCGGCGTTGCAGAAGAATTTCCTGACTTCGAAATATCGCAATATGTCTTCAGCCAGAAAATCTTCTGCGTCTTGCCTACGGCGCTTCTTCGGCCTCTCATCACGATCACCCATGCAATATTCGGGCTAACGGAAAGAGACTTCTCTACCGGCCGAAGACCTGCCGGAGCAGTTCCGTCGTCCGGGCCACCGGATCTTCCCGGATCCGCTTCTCTTCCTGCGCCAGCACCACAAAGAGACCGTTCAGCGATTTGTCTGTCACGTAGTCGCCCAGATCGAGGGGCGGCGTGGTGACGAAGGGGATAGCTCGGTAGCGATCGACCACATCCTCGTAGATCCGGTAGAGACCGACCTCACCCATCTTCTGCTCCACGATCGGTTGAAAACGACTGCGCAGCGTCGCTTCCGTGCGGTCGCGGAAATAGTTCGTCGCAGCCGTGTCGCCGCCGTTGAGAATCCCGAAGGCGTCGGCCACGCTCATCTGCCGGATGGCGTCCCAAAAGACTGTTTTGGCTTCCCCCGCGGCCCGCTCCGCCGCACGGTTCATGGCCACCTCCAGCGCGTCCACCTGCGAGCCGAATCCAACGGCCCGAAGGGCTTTGCCCATGGTTTCTAACTGCTCGGGAAGGACAATGCGGATGAGTTGGTTCGCCAGAAAGCCGTCAACCGATGACGTAGCAAGGACCGTGCGCTCCGTGCCGACCTGGAGGGCCTCTTTGAGTCCTGCGGCCACGGTGGCGGCATCGAGGGGTCGATCCGGGGTGGAGAGGACCGCCCGAAACACCTCTTCCGGTGACAGACCCCCGGAGAGATCCCCGCACCCCGCGTGCATCAGCAATAAGAGCGGCAGTAAAATCGCAACGCCCCGCAGTCTCCATCCTGGTGTCATCAAGATCTCCTTTCTTCAGCCCCCGGCCCGTGCAGAGGCGACGCGTAAAATCCAGCCGCACTATACTGCAGGCGCCTCGCACGGTCAAGGCGCTTACCGGTGGGGCAACGGGGGGGCGGCGCGACCGGTTCGGAAACCCCGCTGGAATGGTCCCGGCCGGCCGGTTTGTCGCCCCCCGGCGCCTGTGCTATGATGCGGGGCATCGAGGCCGCCCATGACACGAGACGTGGAGCAGGAAAACCGCTCGCTCCGGGAGAAAGTCCGAACCCTCCAACGGGAAATCCGGCATCTGAGACGGCTGCGGGAGGAAGAGGCCGACTCCCTCCTGGCGCTGCTGCGTCGACGGGGGCTTGAGATCTATCGCATGAACCCCACCGACGAGCTCCTCTTGCCGCCGGATGCGCCCGCCGTCTTGCAGCAGGAATACTATGAAAGACTGCACCGCTATTCCTTCCGGCTCTTCCTTCGGGATCTCATCAAGCACCGGGAGGCGGTCGGGCTCTCGCAACTGACCCGCTACTGCTCCGCCGAAGTTGCAGCCCAATATCTTCATTTCCTCTGTGAGGCCGGTGCCGCTGAGCAGATCGCGGCTGCACGCTATCGCGTCGTTCGGACGGTTCGCAGTTTCGGTGCCACACTCGAATGGTACGTGCACCGAATGCTTCGGCAGGAGTTCGCGACCCCAGCCCTTTACGGCGTACGCTTTAAGGGAAGTGGTCAAAGCGGGGATTTCGATGTGCTGGCCGATGTCGAAGGGCGCCTCGTGTATCTCGAGGTCAAGTCGTCCCCGCCCCGGGGTATCGAGGCCCACCAGATCCGGGCTTTTCTTGATCGCGTGGCAGGGTTGATCCCTCGGGCGGCTATCTTCTTCAACGATACCGAACTGCGGATGAAGGACAAACTGGTGCCGCTCTTCGAGGAGGCCCTGCAGCAACGGGCTGAACACGGGAGCGCAGCACCGCTCGGGGAGCGGCTCTGGGGGGAGGTCTTCCGGTTTGGCGGCGACATTTATCTGATGAACAGTCGGAAGCGCGTGTCGGAGAATCTACGACGCTGCCTGCGCCAGATTCTGATTAGGGGTTGAAGTAGGAGTGGGGTCGTTCGCGTCTCACCCGGCGGACCGCGGAATGGACGACTGCCACGATGTGGTTGTTGCAGTGGGGGTCCGCGGGATAGAGAATGAAGCCTTTGTCCTCTTCCCGGTAACGGGGGGTGTAGCCGATGAGGGTTTCGTTGTCCTGGAAGGTGACCTCGACGCGATCGCCCACCCAGCTGCGCTCCTCGGCGGGGGCACTGGGATGGCCGGGGTTGCCCTCAAAGTGCTTCACGAAAAAGAGGGCCTTCAGGTCTTCCACCCGGATCTTTTCAGCCCGACCGAGCTTGGGGCCGTTGGGAACTGCAGGCACAAGATCGAAGGTTTCGCGGAAAAAGGCAAAGTTTTGCGTATACCCTTTCTTGATCGTCCCGCCTTTGTAGTGCACCACCACCGGTGAGCGAAGATCCATGATGTCCCTCGGAGATAGCCTTCGCAGATTCGTGTTTTCACTCTATCCCACAGTACGGGGGATGTCAACGATGGCAGCGGAAGCTAAGTGCGGTCTGACCGGCGACCCGAGCGGGCCCGCCGTCCCCATCTGGATGCGTTAGACCTTGACAAAGGCAGGTCGACTACAATAGTATCGGAGCACACGACCATGGGTGAATTTCAGAGGCTTTTCTGCGGAGATAGCCACCCTCTCCAATCATGTCCCATCAATCCTTTCAAGTCGTTGCCATGCCGTTTATCATCACTGCCGAGTGTGTCGGCTGCGGGGCCTGTCAAGTCACCTGCCCGGTCGACGCCATCGTGGAGCAGGGCGAACGATTCGCGATCACCGATGAGTGCATCGAGTGCGGTGCCTGCCTCGGCGTCTGCGCCGTGGGTGCCATAGAAGAACAGGAGGAAAAGAGTCGCGATGCTTCGAGTCTATGACACCCTGCGCGATGCCAAGGAAGCCTTCGTTCCCGCCGTGGCCGGCGAAGTGAAGATGTACGCCTGCGGCGTCACGGTCTATGACGACAGTCATATCGGGCACGCGCGGGGCGCGGTGGTCTTCGATGTGATCCGTCGTTACCTTGCCTTTAAGGGGTGGCGCGTCACGTATGTGCGGAATTTTACCGACGTGGACGACAAGATCATCAAACGGGCGCAGGAGGAGGAGGTCTCCTCCCAGGAGATTGCCGAGCGCTACATCGAGGCCTACCAGAAAGACATGGGTGCTCTGGGTGTGGCAGGCGCGGATTTGGAGCCGAAGGCCACGGAGCACATGGCAGAGATCATTGCACTGGTGGAACAACTGGTGGCCTCGGGCCACGCCTATGCTTCGGGCGGAGACGTTTTTTTCAGGGTTGCCGCCTTCGACGGATACGGCAAACTCTCCAAGCGCAAGCCCGAGGAGCTGCTGGCCGGCGCCCGGGTGGAGGTGGATGCGCGCAAGGAAAATCCCCTCGATTTTGTCTTGTGGAAAGCCTCCAAGGCGGGGGAGCCGTCCTGGGAGAGTCCCTGGGGGCCGGGTCGGCCGGGATGGCACATTGAGTGTTCCGCCATGAGTCAGGCCCATCTGGGGATGAGCTTCGATATACACGGCGGCGGCAAGGATCTCATCTTCCCACATCATGAGAACGAGATCGCGCAGAGCGAGGCGGCGACGGGTCGGCCCTTCGTCCGGTACTGGCTGCACAATGGATTCGTCAACATCGATCAGGAGAAGATGTCCAAATCCCTGGGGAATTTCTTCACCATCCGCGAGGTGCTGGCCCGCTTTCATCCTGAGGCGGTGCGCCTCTTTCTGCTGCTCACCCATTACCGAAGCCCCATCGATTTCTCCGACCAGAATCTCAAGGATGCCGAGCGCGCCCGGCGGCGGGTCTACAATCTCCTTGCGGAGGTAGACCGCAGAGTCCATCAGGGGGCTGATGCTGGGACGGTCTCGGCGCCGGACGATACGGCGCGCGCTGTGCAACGCCAGATCCATGGGATGATGGTCCAGTTTGAAGCGGCCATGGATGATGACTTCAACACCGCTCGGGCTCTGGGCCACATCTTCGAGACCGTCCGTCTGCTCAACGGCGTTCTTCAGGATCGCACCCAGGACGCCACGCCGGTGTTGCAGGAGGCCCTCACCGCCTTTCAGGAGAATGTCCGAAAAGCGGGGGCCGTCCTGGGTCTTTTTCAGGAGGCGCCGGAGAGGGTGCTCAAAGGATCGACTGACCAGGGAAGCGACGAGATCGAGGCGGAGATCGCCCGGCGGCTGGCTGCGCGAAAGCGCAAGGATTGGGCGGAAGCCGACCGGATCCGGGATGCGCTGGCGGCCCGGGGTGTGCTCCTCAAGGACCGGCCCGACGGCACCACCGATTGGGAGTGGGACCGGTAGATGTCCGAATACGTGTACGGGATCCATCCTGTGGAGGAGATTCTCGCCGGCGGTGCCCGACCGATTGCGCGGATGTGGATCCAGAAAGGGGCCCAGGGAAGCCGCCTCCGGAAACTCATCGCGGCCGCCCGGAGCGCGTCGGTCGACCTGCGGTTCGAGGAACGCCGCCGGATGGACCGCATGGTGCCGGGCGGGCGGCATCAGGGAGTGATCGTACAGTGCGGACGCAAAGAGACGCTCTCCCTCGATGCACTGCTCGAAAAGGATGTCCCGCAGGCGGAGGACCCTTTTTTCCTGATCCTCGATCGCGTGGCGGATCCCGGAAATCTTGGCGCGGTGATCCGCACGGCCGCGGCCGCCGGGGTGCACGGACTCATCCTTCCGAACCGGGAGACGGCGCCCCTAAACGACGTCGTCTCCAAGCGTTCGGCCGGCGCCCTGGACCGGCTCCCCATCGCCCGTGTGGGCAATCTCGTGAAGGCCTTGGAGACGCTGAAGGCCCGCGGGATATGGATCGTTGGTGCAAGTGCCGACGCGCCGCAACGCTACACCGATGTCGACCTCAGGGGACCGGTGGCACTGCTCATCGGCGGCGAGCGGGGAATCCGCCGCCTCGTGCGCGAAGCCTGCGACCGAATGGTCTCCATTCCGATGCAGGGAACGCTCGAGTCGCTCAATCTCTCGGTGGCGGCAGGCTTGCTGTTGTACGAAATACGCCGGAGTCGCAACCAGGTAGAGCAAGGGTGACGGGCAATCCATTTTGGGTTCAAAGACGGCCAATATAAAGATCTAGTAGGAGACAATGGGTCATAATCAGACCTTCCGTGAACCGAACCGTAATGTTTTTCCCTATTCGAGAACTAATCAGCGCAGGATCATGCCAGGGATAGGCCTAATACGATGCCATGGGCTCCGCAGCCTTTGGGCCCCGTCAGCGGCCAACAGCCATCTTTGCGGGGCACACAGGGAAAAAATGCGAAAAAAAATCAGAAAAGGTGATTTTTTTTCTTGTAATCCACTCCTAAATAGCGTAATTTACCTCTTTACTTTTGTTGACCGGGGGTCCCTGTAAGAGTAGAATTAAGTGTTTACTTACAGGAGGTTACGGTCATGTCGGGTCTCTCGGGTCGGTGCCTGGCGGGCGCACTGCATCGGGCGGGGGGCTCTTGCGCCGGGAGGGCATGAGCAATGAAGCTGGCCAGGCCCTTCCGGATATTTGTGCGGGCCGGTTTGACGACGCCGATGTAGCTCAACGGTAGAGCAACTGATTTGTAATCAGTAGGTTGTCGGTTCGATTCCGGCCATCGGCTCCATCCGAAAGGTTGCGGAGTCGTCGGGGCGGCGCACAACGCAAGGCTGCAGTGAAAGCAGATTGCCGGTGGTGATTTCCCGGAGGAGACGTTCCTGTTTCCTGATTTTCCGTTTTCAGGTTGTTGTCACGTGACTGGGGAGGTTCCCGAGCGGTCAAAGGGAACAGACTGTAAATCTGTCGGCGAAGCCTTCGGAGGTTCGAATCCTCCCCTCCCCACCAGAGATCTGTCGCCGCGCGGTGCCAGGGCGGTAGCGGTGATGGGCGGGAGTAGCTCAGTTGGCTAGAGCGTCAGCCTTCCAAGCTGAGGGTCGCGGGTTCGAATCCCGTCTCCCGCTCCAAACAGACAAAGGCGGGGAGATTAGAAAATAGGAAATAGGAAATGGTAAGCAGCCAATCACCTTTGAGAGATGTCCTGCGGGTTGGGATAGACCAATTCCGATTTCCCATTTCCCAGTTCCCAACACGTGTTGCCCACGTAGCTCAGTCGGTAGAGCGCATCCTTGGTAAGGATGAGGTTCACCGGTTCAATCCCGGTCGTGGGCTCCATCGTTAGTTCTGTGTGATGCAAGAAAGGGGCGTGCCTGTCCCCGAGCGCGCACATCACGCGCCGGCGTGTTTTTCGGCAGGATGGCCATCAACGTTTGAGGAGGAAATTCCATGGCGAAGGCAAAATTTGAGCGGACGAAGCCCCATGTCAACATCGGGACCATTGGGCACGTGGACCACGGCAAGACGACGCTGAC
>CAMYMF010000015.1:0-60629 GCA_947259355.1 uncultured Nitrospirota bacterium
CGCCGCCGATCCAGATGACCACTCCGATGACGTGCAGGGCAGCGGAGAGTTGAAGCAGCATCATTTCGGACATGGCAGGCCTCCTGTTTGTCGGTGGTGTCTCGGGAGAATTGAATACATCATGGCCCCAAACGTTTCTTTTTTCAAGTCCGTTGGGCAACGGATCCGACGGGGTTGAACGTTGACGGAGTGCACCACGGCTCCATCGGGGATGGCGGGCATGGCCCGCGCGGAAAGGCTTCAGTAGCCATGGGAACAACGGAAGCGATCCGTATCAACAAGAAGGCCGTCATGCTCCTTTCCGGCGGCCTGGACAGCTCGGTCGCCCTCAAGATGATTCTCGATCAGGGCATCCAGGTCACCGCCGTGAACTTCAGGAGCCCCTTCTGCTGCTGCAACCGAAAAAACGGATGCGGCAACGAAGCGCTGCGTCTCTCCAAGGAGCTGGGGATTCCTTTCAAGATGATCAGCGTGGATCAAGAGTACATCGACATGATCCGCAACCCCCAATACGGTTACGGCAAACGGATGAACCCCTGCCTCGACTGCCGGATCTTCATGCACAAAAAGGCCGCGGAGTACATGGAGCGCATGGGGGCCACCTTTCTGATCACCGGTGAGGTCCTCGGCCAGCGTCCCATGTCCCAGCGGCGGGACGCGATGAATCTCATCGACCGGGAAACGGGCCTGCGCGGTAGGATTCTCCGTCCCCTCTCCGCGCAGGCCCTGGAGCCGACGTTGCCGGAAACGCAGGGGATCGTGGACCGCAACCGCCTGCTCGCGATCACCGGTCGGGGGCGGAAAAAGCAGATGGAACTTGCCGAAGCCTTCTCCATCATCGACTATCCCTGTCCCGCGGGCGGGTGCCTCCTCACCGACGCAAACTTCGCCGCAAAGCTGAAGGATCTCTTCGATCATCAGGAAACTTTCGACATGGCGGAAATACGGCTCCTGCGCACGGGGCGCCACCTGCGCATCGCACCGGATCTGAAGGCCATCATTGGTCGAAACGAGCAGGAAAACAACCGGATAGAGTCGCTGGCGAAAACCTGTTGTCCCCTCTTTGTTCCCGCTGATTTCACCGGCCCCATCGGTGCTGCGGCTGGGACCGTGGACGGGCAGGCCCGCGACGTCATCCCCAGAATCCTGCTCCGCTACGGGCGTTCTGCGGGACCCGGGGCCGTCCTTCTCCGCATGAACGGTACCGAGGAGCTGCTGACGGCCGACGTGCCCGTGAGCGACGAGGAACTGGCGCGCTATCGGATCCAACGCTGAATCCCGCGGGGACGCTCTTTTTTCGTTGAAGCCAGCCAGGACGCCAGTATATAATGAAGCAGCTTTCTTTGGGCACCGCGCACTGCAAACCCTGCTCATAAGGAAACAACATGAAACATCTTATCCTATGGACCCTTGCGCTTTTCTTCTTCCTGAGCACCGCCGCCCTGGGGGAAATCTACAAATGGGTGGATGATCGGGGCGTAACCCATTTCACCGATGACCTCCGGAAGATCCCCGATAAATACCGTGGCGATGCCCAGGACTTCGAGAAGACAGAGCATCGCGGGAGTGTGACCTTTGACCCTACCCTCGGAAAACCCGCCGCCACAGCCACGCAGGAGGAACCCTTCTACCGGAAGTACCTCCGGCAGATAGAGGAGGAGGAGAGGGTTGCCAAGCGCGAGCAGAGCTCCCACGACCAAGTCATCCTCTACATGACCGACTGGTGACCGGCCTGCATCCAGGCGAAGAGGTACTTCGTCAAGCATGGCATCCAATTCACCGAAATCAACATCGAGCGGGACCCCGAAGGCCGGCGGGAGATGATGGAAAAGACCGGCGGTTTCTCCGGCAGTCCGGTGATCGACATCGACGGAAACATTCTCCGGGGCTTCAGCCCCGCCGCCGTGGAGCAGGTTCTCAACGATTAGGACCGGCGCCGGTGTCCGCCGCCCGGAAGGCTGATCTGCCCAACGGGCCGTGGGTCCCCGTCTGTTTCCAAGGGGTACCCGGACTGCGACCCTTCCCACTCTACCCGTCCACCCAAGAACCTCCCGACCGGCTCAGCTCCGTTTGACGGAACACCTCCCATCTGATTGAATGGAAAAGGCAATGACGGCCGGCGGGAGCCATGCAATGCGCATCCAGCAATTACAATTCCTGGGCCTCGGCTTTTTTCTTTTACTTCTGCTGGGGCTTGGCCGCGAGCCGGCCGATGGAAGTCCTCCGGCTGAGCAGCCTGGCGGGGGCTCTGGGAAGGGAGACGGAACGGTGAAATCGCAAAAAAAACAACGGGAGGCCAAGCCAAATCACCTCATCCACGAGAAGAGCCCCTACCTGCTGCAGCATGCCTACAATCCGGTGAACTGGTACCCCTGGGGTCCCGAAGCGCTCACTCGGGCAAAGAAGGAGAACAAACCGATCTTCCTGTCCATCGGATATTCCACCTGCCACTGGTGTCATGTCATGGAGGAACAATCCTTTGAAGACCCGGAAATTGCGGCGCTGCTCAATCGGGACTTCATCTGCATCAAGGTCGATCGCGAAGAACGCCCGGACCTGGACAAGATCTACATGCTGGCCGTGCAGGCGCTGACGGGAAGCGGCGGCTGGCCCCTCAATGTGTTTCTGACGCCCGATCTGGAGCCTTTCTTCGGGGGAACTTACTTTCCTCCTCGGGACATGGGGGGACGCACCGGCATGACGACCCTGGTTCCCTGGATCGCCAAGGTCTGGAAAGAATCGCCCGACAAGGCCCTCGATGTCGGCCAGCGGCTCACACGCCTGCTGCAGGACCAAGACCTGAACCGGCCGCGCTCGGCGCTGAACAGCGCGCTGATGACGAAGGCCTACGAGTCCATTGCAGGCCGGTTCGATGCAACCTACGGCGGATTCGGCGGGGCCCCCAAATTCCCCCAGGCCATGACCCTCGCGTTCCTGTTGCGTTACCATCACGGCACCGGCAGTGCCGAGGCCCTGAGCATGGTCCGGAAAACATTGCAGCAGATGGCCCGCGGCGGTATCTATGACCAGCTGGGCGGCGGGTTTCACCGTTATTCCACCGACGACCGCTGGCTGGTGCCGCATTTTGAGAAGATGCTCTACGACAACGCGGTGCTCGCGCAGGTCTATCTGGAGGCGTACCAGGTCACGGGCGATGCCGAATTCGAAAAGACAGCCCGGTCCGTTCTCGATTACGTGCTCCGAGATATGACCGATCCTCAGGGAGGATTCTACTCCGCGGAGGATGCCGACAGCGAAGGGGAAGAAGGAACCTTCTACGTCTGGACACCGGCGCAGATCGAATCCGTCCTGGGGCGTGAGACCGGGGCTCTCTTCAGTCGCTTCTACGACGTCACGGCGGCGGGCAACTTCGAGGGTGGCCGCAGCATCCTGCACCAGTGGATCGATCTGGAGAGCTTTGCCAAGGACCGCAGGATGGCTCCGGAGACCCTCCAGATCCGTCTGGCGGAGGCCGAACGGCGTCTGTTCGATGCGCGAGAGCAACGGGCGCGGCCGCATCGCGACGACAAGATCCTCACCGCATGGAACGGAATGATGATCACCACCATGGCCTATGCCGGTGCGGTGCTCGAGGCACCGCGCTACACGGAGGCTGCCGAGCGCGCAGCGCGGTTTCTCCTGGAGCATCTCTGGACGAAAGAGGGGCTGCTGCGGCGTTATCGCAAGGGGGAAGTCCGCTTTCCCGCCTATCTGGACGATTACGCCTTCCTGGTGCAGGGCCTGATTGAACTCTACCAGAGCACCTTCGACATCGTCTGGATCGAAAAGGCCCTGGCCCTCAATAAGGAGATGGTGGCGCGCTTTTACGACTCGGAAGGCGGCAATTTCTTTTTTGCCCAGGCCGGCGACGCATCACTCATCAGCCGCATCAAAGAGCTTCACGATGCCGCCAAACCCTCGGGCAATGCCGTGGCCGTTCTGAACCTGCTTCGCCTGGCCGAATTCACGGGGGCGAGCAAGCCCCGGGAAATGGCGCAGCGGTCGCTGGAAGCCCTGTCGGGCGATTTGATGGAGACTCCCGGCGCGTTTGCCCATACCCTCTCGGCCCTCGATTTCAGCCTGAGCACGCCCATGGAGATCGCCATCGCAGGCCCGCCGACTGCTCCGGAGACGCAGGCCATGCTGCGGGCCGTCCGGCAGCCCTTCGCACCGAACAAGGTGGTGGGTCTGGCCGGGGGCGCCCAGGACGGAACCGCCGAGGCCATCCCCTATCTCGACCGAAAGGTTCCCATCGGTGGCAAGCCCACGGTCTATATCTGCCGCAACTACACCTGCAAGAAGCCGCTGACAGACCCCGAAACGGTGCGCCAGGCGTTGCTGCAGGCGACGCAAACAGGGAAGCAGTAACTACTCAGGTCACCTCTCTTTTTCCGCATGACTGCGTTGTTGCGGTGCTCAAATCCTCAACGTATGAAAAATACGCCTCCAGTTTTGCGCTCCTCGCGCCTTGTCCTGCGGGAAAATAGAAGCAACCTGAGTAGTTACAAGCAGTGAAGTAAAGCGGGTGGCTCAAACGATATTCATGATGATGAGGTCGTCGTAGCCGTTCAGTAGTTTCCGCCGGTGGTTGGCTTCCTCCTCCGCCAGCCGCCGGTAGAGCTCTTTGAGCCGTTCGTCCTGGATGAAATGGATCCGGCTCAGATAGAACTCCTCCGCTGCCTCTTCTTTGCGGATGGCCAACTTGACAATCTCTTGGGGCGACGAGGTGCGGTGAATCTCTTCCCGAACCAGATGATCCGTCATTTCAAGGCTTTCATGCCCGCTGGGGGCTCCCACCTTTGCGTAATTCCCCGTCACCAGGACTTGGCTGAGGAGCTTGAAGTGCCCCTTCTCCTCCTCGATAAGCTGTTTGAGTAGTTTCTTCGAGTCCTCTTGCTCCACATAATCGAGCAGTGCCGTATAAAAGCGGATGGCGTGATCCTCCTTCTTCAGGGCCATGTCGAGAATCACCGTATCCTTCATCCGTTTCTGCAGAGGGATGGGGCCCACTTCCTGCTTCCCCGGCTCCCTGTTTTCGTCATCCGCCATCTTGTTCGCCTCACATCGATCCGAATCGAAGAAATCCAGCCGCCGCACGGGCGTGGTTCGAATCTTCCTATTAAATCCAACCCATCGGACAAAGTCAACCGAAAATCCCCGGCGGAGGTTGCAACCTCCGCCGGGGATTGCCATGCCTTAAAAAGCCTCGCCTTGCGCCGATTACCAACGATAGCTCAACTGAAGACCGAGGGAGAACTCCTCCAGTTCGATTCGGGTCTCCGAGGTCGGCGGAAATCCGAGATTGCGAAACGCCTGGGGCACATCGTCCGCACCGTCTATATCATTTTCGAAGGCCCACATGAACGAGCAGGTCATCGCCCAATGGGGACCGAAATTGTAGGTGGTGCCGAGCCCGAGATGGTGCTCCACGATCGCCGGCAGGGCGATGTTGAAGAAGACATCCTCCTCTTCAATGGGCGACTCGGCCCAGTTCCATCCGATACGAAAGGTCCAGTCCTCATTCAGCATGTAACGGACGCCGAGGGCCACGACCCACTGGTCGTCCCAGCCGAAGGCCAGGTTAATATCCTTGGCCGACGTGACGGTGCCAAAAGTGGCCGGACGGGTGTCGAAAAGATCGAAGTCCCCCGCCAGCTCCACATTGTCATGGGTGTCAGACCAGTTGATCCACTTGATGTCGAGCTCCAGGGTCAGCGCAGCGTTGGGGTGATAGGCCAACCCGACGGCCGCCTGCTGGGGAAAATCGAGGTCAAGTCGGTACGTGCCTTTTCTGGAATTCCTGGCCAGGAAGTTTCCATCGGGGAAGTTCTCGATATCGCCCGTCTTGACCCGGTAGCGGACATCGGGAAACCACTGTTTCGAAATATAGGAAGCACCCACGGTGAGCATGTCGCTCACCTTGTAGATGGCGCCCACATTGAAGCCGCCCCCGTAGACCCCGATGGCCCGCCCCAGATCGAGTTTGAGGCCGGCGTTCCCGGTAACACCCGCCAGCGCGGAGGCGCCAAAGGTCTCCCGGATTTCGAGCAACTGCCAATCGAGGTTCAGCCCGGCACCGACGCTCAGACGGTCATTGACCTTCCAGCCGACGGCGGGATTGACCTTGGCAAAGAGAAAAGTCGTAAAGACCTCGGCCTCTTCGAAAATCGAGCCCGCACTGATCACCGGATAGTCCACGCCGAGACCGGCCGTGGCGAAAAAGCCCCCACCGAAAAACATGTCGTCCCGGTTGAAGGCGGGCGCCGTCCATCCGAGGGCAGGCACCGCATAGAGCTTGGAGCCGCTGCCGGTATCATCTCCCGGTCCGCCCAGCGCCGGCACCAGATTCCTGAAGTCCATCTCACGTAGAGGGATGAAAGCCTCACCGTTGAAATCGGCTCGATTCCCCACGGTGGCCATCCCTGCAGGGTTGGTGATGGCCGTCATGGCGTCCTCAGGGGCTGCTGTCACGGCGCCGCCCATCGCTTTCTGGGTGGAGCCGACGCCGATCAACTGGGCCCCGTTGGTAGCCAAGGATACAGCCGGCACCATGAAAAGTGTCAATCCCAAGGCAATAAGAAACAGTATCCGTTTCATGTCCTCTCCTCCTTGATAAATTCCGTCCCCGTCATGCAAAAACACTAGGTCATCTGCCTGGCCATCACCTCCTTTGAAGTCTGCCTGCCTGGTGCAGCGGCTGATCGGTTGGACGCTTTGTTGTGAGACGTGTTGCGTAAACGGTAGGTCTGCTGGAGAGAATAGTGAACCACGGGCCCCAAGTCAAGGTTATTATGACGCTTTCTTGACAGCACCGCCCGCTGTCCTCAAGGCCCGCGAACGAGGTCGCGCAGCGATTCGTAGACCCGGCCCGAGAAATTGGGATCCCGCGCCATGAAGGTCGTGCCGGTACGGTAGGGATCGTCCCAGAGGTAAAAACGCATCCGCCAGAACTGATCGAGAATACCGACCCGGACCTCGCCCCCCTCCAGGAAGGCAAGAATCTCCAGGGGAAACTGGGTGAGATGATAGAGCCCGCTGCAGGGGTCCCGGTCCAGAAACGAGGGCCACTGGATCCCACTGAAATCGAGGGCCTGATCCTCCACCTGCCGATGGGAGACACTGAGAAGGCACGCCGCGTCGGCCACCCGCGTTCTTGCGATCATTCGCCACCCCGTTTTGGTCTCCTGCACCGCCTTTTCAATCCGGTCGCACACGCTGTGCAGCGTCCCCACCGGATCGTGGCGCACCGGTACCCGCCGCACCACATCGAAGTGTTCCTGATAGCGGCTCCAGAAGAAGCGCACATCCCGGTCGTTTCGGATGGGGGGAAGCTGCTCCGTGAGAATGGTCCCCTCCATCCCTTTCACGCAGAAGGTGACCAAATCCTTCTTGATCTCCCCGCTGAGCGCCATCATCTCATCCTGTTCAGCGAAGGGCAGGTCTGCAAAAAAAACTTTGGCCAGTAACTCGGGGTTCGTGAAGACGATCACCACCTTGGGCCCTTCCTGAAAAATGCCGATGCGCACCGGAAGAAAGACCAGCCGGCGCACCCCCTTGGCCAACACCGCTCGTTCATACGGTTCGTGGCGCAGCAGATAGACCCGTGCCCGCGTGTCACAGACATCGGGCGGGTCCAGCTCCCAGTGGGTCAGCAGTTCCCATTCGGACTCCTGCACGTTTGCTTCGAGTTGTCGGCAGACCGTCTCAAAGGGTGCCTCGATTTCCAGGCTCTTCTGATACAGCCCGTAGCTCTGGCCCGGGTCGAATCGCTCCCGGATCGTGCGGCGGAAGTCATCGAAGACCGCGTCCGACGATACGGGCACCAGCAGAACAAGGATGAAAAGGAATCCACAGAGGCGGGCCATCGATGGCATGAATCCTCTCCAAAGGCAAAGACGCCCGCACTGTAACACACGGGCCCGCTCTTGACAACAGACGCTCGCAAAAAAGCCCCGCCGGTACCGGCGGGGCTAGCACGATCGCGCGACGGCGAATCACTTGCCCTGGACCATCTGTTCAATATCGCTGATGATGATGCCGGGAACCGCCATATTCTTGGCGAAGGCCGCATAACCCGAGTCCCAGAAATAGAGCTGCATGCGCCACATTTCGCCGTACTGGGCGATCCGCCACTGGCCGTTCTCCCCCATGAAGATCAGCAGCTCCAGCGGCAGCGCCGGTGCATGATCCACGCCGGGGTATTGCGTGTCGTCCGTCTTGTCTCCGAAACGGAAATCGGAATTGATGTTCACGCACTTCAACTCGGTGTACTCATTGCTGATGCCGACCCAGGCGGCCCGATCGTCGAAATTCTTCACCGCAATGACCTGCCAGCCCTTCTCGGCGTCGGCCCGCAGGCTCTCCTCAGCATGCTTCTTAATCCCGTCTATGACGGCATCGAGACCGATCGCGCCGTCGACTTCTTTCACTGTCAGAAGGCTCTCACGAAAATCGCGCCATTTGGCCATCATCTTGCCGGGGCCGTCTCCGTTGTACCCCCGGTACTTCCTCGCCTTGCGCACAGGTTCCTGCTGCTCGTTGACGACCCGGCCCGACACGGCCTGGACCACCTGGATCAACGCTTTCTTGGCTGCGGCCGCAGCGGCCATCAAAGCTTCCCGCTCCGCTTCCCCTTCGAAATAGACCTGAGCCAGTGCATCCAGATTCGCAATATTCATGTGGACCTTGCCATAGGCCTCATAGACCCCGATGCGAAGTACCAGCGCCGACAGTGCGTCGGTCTTCATCTTTCCCAGGGCCGCTTCATTGAATGCCGGAGAGCTGAGCACATAGGTGCGACATCTCTGGGCGTCATCGGGCACGCTTATATCCAACTGCCCGAGAAGGTCGAGATTGGAGCCGGCGATGCTCTTTTCCAGGGCTGCCGTCGCCGTGGCGAAATCATCGTCCGCTACGAGAACCTTTTGAAAGACGCCGATGGCATTGTTCTTCGCCATAGCGGGGTCCGCCAGGACCATCAGCGCCAGCGCTGCAAGCAAGAAAATGCCCATCCCCCCGCGACAAAGCTGATTCATTCCTTTTTCCTCCCTCGAGGAAGCCTCCTCGACTGATCACGGGAATTCAGGCAGAAAAGACCCGGTCCTTACCGGGGCGGCAGATGAATACAGTGCCCGTGGACCGCGTGGGCCGCCTCCAGCACGGCCTCCGACAGGGTCGGATGGGAGTGTATGGTTTCCGCAAGATCCGCCACGGTGCCCGCCATCTTCATCACCACCGCACCCTCATGGACGATATCCGACGCATGGGCCCCCATGACATGCATGCCGAGAAGCCGATCGGTCTTGCCGTCGGCCACGACCTTGGCCACCCCGGTGATCTTCCCCATAGCATGGGACTTGCCGAGACCCCGGTAGGGGAAACTCCCCACCCGTACCTCATGGCCCTGCTCCCTGGCCTCCTGCTCGGTCAGTCCGACGTTGCCGATTTCAGGCATGGTGAAGATGCCCGAGGGAACCACCCGGTGATCCATGATCCGCTCCCGACCGAGCGCATTCTCCACGGCCACAATGCCTTCCGTCGACGCCACATGAGCCAGCAGCACACCGCCGGTGACATCGCCGATGGCGTAGATGCCGGCCACGTTGGTCTCCATCCGATCGTTGACCGTGATCTCGCCGCGGCTCCCGCACGCAACGCCCACGGTCCCCAGATTCAGCCCATCGCTGTTGAACGCCCGTCCAATCGACACGAGAACCTGATCGGTGACGATCTCTTTGCCGCCGCCCAGGGTGGCCACCATCTTGCCGTCGGTGCCTTCGTGAACCGATTCGATCTTCTCATTGCAGTGCAGTTTGATCTTTTTCTTCTTGAGCTCCCGCTCCAGCAGTGCCGAAATCTCTTCGTCCATGATCGGAATAGCCCGTGGCAGCATCTCCACCATAATTACCTGGGAGCCCAGCGCGTTCAGAATAAAGGCGAACTCGCACCCGATAACACCGGCGCCGATGATGAGGAGGCTCTGGGGGATCTCTTCAAGCCCGAGCATGTCGTCGCTGGAGAGGATTTTCCGGCCGTCCAGGGGGAATGCGGGGATGCTGGCCGGACGGGATCCCGTGGCCAGAATGATGCGGTCCGCGGGGATCGTTTCGGTCTCGCCGTCCTTTTTCTGGACCGACACGGTCCGCTCGTCCCGGAGCGAGCCCCTTCCCTCGACGAGGCGGATGCCATTGGACTTGAACAGAGCGCGGATTCCCTTCACCTGGGAGGCGACGATCTTGTCCTTGCGGGCCATCATGGCCTGCAGACTATACGTCACCTCACCGGCAACCGTCACCCCGTAGTCCTTTGCGTGGCGCACCAGTTGCAGTGCTTCGGCCGAATAGACCAGGGCCTTCGTCGGAATGCAGCCCCAGTTGAGGCAGGTGCCGCCGACTTCGTAATCCTCTACGACCGTCACCTCGGCCCCCAGTTGGGCAGCCCGGATTGCGCCGACGTACCCGCCAGGTCCTGCACCGATGATCACCAGCTTTTCCGCCATAATCAGTCTCCCCGGATTCTATTGAAAGGAAAGAAACATCCCCCGTGCACGGTCAGACGGCGCACGGAAAAAAAAAGGGATTCGCACTGGAATCCCTTGCACGCCTTGCCCGAGCCGGTCAGATCATTCGCTCTCTTCTTCCACAAACTTCTGGTAATCGGCCGCACTCAGGAGATTCTTCAGGTCGGAAGGATCGGACAGTTTCACCCGGACGATCCAGCCGTCGCCGTAGGGGTCGGAATTGATCGTGTCGGGAGAGTCCTCGATGTCCTCATTCACCTCGATGACCGTCCCACCGACGGGCGAGATCACCGATGACGTGGCCTTGGTCGACTCCACTTCTGCAATCTCCTCGGCGGCTTCCACCTGATCGTCCTCTTCGGGAACGTCCACATAGACGATGTCTCCGAGAGCCTCCTGGGCGTAGTCGGTGATGCCGATGGTGCCTTCGTCGTCCGCAACACGCACCCATGTGTGGTCCTTGGAATACTTGATGTCTTCCGGATACATTCTCAGCACCTCCTTGCCATACCGGGTTGTCGTCGATCCTTAGCCGCTGTCCTGTGCAAAAAAGTGCGGTGATATTATCGGAGATCTCAAAGGCGTGTCAAGTGCAAAAAGGCACGGGGCCACCGTCGGGCCGGATGTGGCATGCCCCACTCGGCACCGGGCGGGTTGTGTACATCAAAACCACCAGAAACGGCGGTTCTTGGGCAGGACTGTGACCGCTTCGCGCGCCACGGGGCTGTTCGACAAAACGGCCTGCGGATTCTCCCGAACCAGTCGTCCCGCCCGCGCCGGGCCGATCAATGTTTCGGCCACGCGCAGCGCTTCCTGCACGCCGGGATGGCGCCATCCCGTGGAATGCGCGTCGGAGGCGATGAAATGCACCGCCCCGGCTTCGATGAGGCCTCGAGAGAAACCCTCACAGCGCTTCCCGAAATCACCGGTCACGCTCATGGCCGTTACCTGGCAAAGACACCCCTGTGCCAGAAGATCGAGCAGAATCTTTTCGTGACGCACGATCACCTCATTGCGCTCCGGGTGCGTCAGAATCGGTATGGTGCCCGTGTCCATCAGCCCCTCCACGATCTCCTCCAGGTTGGGGGGCAGCAGGCGGGACGGCAGCTCCAGCAGGAAGTACTGCCCGCCGTTGAGGGTGAGGGCCTCCCCGCGTGTCAGGTTGCCCGCCAGCTCCGGGTGGAGATGGAGATCTGCGCCCAGAAAGAGCTCCAGGGGAATCCCCGCCGACACCAGGGCTTCCCGAACCACACCGTGGGTCTCCAGGATCTGCTCCCGAGTTGTGGCAAACATGCTGTGGTACAGATGGGGGGTGGCCACCACGGCGGTCATCCCCGCAGCCACGGAGAGCCGGCACATCTCGAGGGTTTCCTGGAGATCATGGGGGCCGTCGTCAATGCCCGGCAGAATGTGACAGTGTAGATCGATCATGCCGTGAGCCGCCTTCCCTGTGCCTTCGCAACAAACCATACACGCCCCCCGTGCCCGGGTCAACAGCGATTTGATTTGCCTCGCCCGAAGGACGTATGGTATGGTTTTTGGGCGAATCAAGGGAGATCTCCATGGATTTACTCGAAGCCACCCGTCGCAAAGTCGAGGCCGGCGAACGCATCTCACCGCAGGAAGCGTTGGGGCTGTTCGGGTCCCACGACCTCATCGGTCTGGGACGGATTGCCTCCATACGCCGCCGGGAGAAGAACGGCGATCGAGCCTATTTCATTGTCAACCGTCACATCAACCACACCAACGTCTGCGTGAACCGCTGCACCTTCTGTGCCTTCAGCCGCGACGCGGCCGATCCCGGCGCGTACACCATGGATCTCTCCGACGTGATGGCTCGCGCCGAACAGGGGGCGTCGGAAGGCGCCACGGAGTTTCACATCGTCGGCGGGCTCCATCCGGATCTCCCCTTTGACTACTACCTCGATCTCCTGTCGAGCCTCAAGAACCGTTTTCCACAGATCCATCTCCAGGCCTTCACGGCCGTCGAGATCGACTACTTTGCCGGGCTCACCGGCCGGCCGGTGCAGACGCTGCTGCGGGATCTTCAAGCGGCGGGGCTGGGATCCCTGCCGGGCGGCGGGGCCGAGATTTTTCACGCCAGCGTGCGTCAGACCATCTGCCCGGAGAAGATATCGGGTGAGCGCTGGCTCGCTATCATGGAAGCCGCGCACCGTATCGGCCTCCGATCAAACGCCACCATGCTGTACGGACATGTGGAAGATCATGCCGCGCGCGTCGATCACATGACGCGGCTCCGGGCGCTGCAGGACCGCACGGGCGGCTTTCANTTCATCCCCACAATACCCGGATCCCCCATGCCGGGATGACCACCGGGGTGGACGACCTGAAAACGCTGGCCATCGGCCGTATATTTCTGGACAATTTCGATCACATCAAGGCTTTCTGGATCATGCTGGGGGAGAAGATCGCGCAGGTCAGCCTTCATTTCGGCGTCGACGACATCGACGGCACGGTGGTGGAGGAGAAGATCACCCATGCCGCGGGTGCGCAAACGGCCGAAGCCCTCTCTCGGCAGACCCTGATTCGGATGATCCAGAAGGCAGGCCGCATCCCGGTGGAGCGCGACACCCTCTACCGGGAGATCCGCCGCTATGGGACGTCGGAGGATCAGCCCGTCGCAGCGGATCCGTCGGGCACCCCCCTGGGCAACCGGCAGGGACTCCCATAACCCTCCCATCTATTCGCAGACGGGCAGAGAGAGATTGCCCAATGTGCCCCGTCGCGAAACGAACAGGCCCGAGGAGCCAATGCCCGAGGAACAAAGCATAGACAGGCAAGAACAGATCACTCAGACCATCGTCGACGGTGGCCGACTCTCCGCGAAGGCAGGTCTGTGGCTGCTGCAGGACGCGAATCTGCTCGACCTGGGTGCCTGGGCCCAACAGGTGCGGGAGCGCAAACACCCGGAACGAATCGCAACGTTCGTCATCGACCGCAACATCAACTACACCAACGTCTGCATCAACCGCTGCCGCTTCTGCGCCTTTTACCGCAGCCCCGATGATCCCGAAGCCTATCTGCTGACGGATGACGAGATCTTTGAAAAGATCGACCAAACCCTGGCCCTCGGCGGCACCCAGATCCTGCTGCAGGGGGGGCTGCATCCAAAGCTCACCCTCGCGTATTACGAAGCGCTCTTTCGCAATATCAAAGCGCGCTACACCTTGCATCTGCACGCCCTCTCGCCGCCGGAGATCGTCCATCTCTCCGAGGTGTCATCCCTGCCGGTCGCCGCAGTCCTGCGCCGTCTGCAGGAGGCCGGGCTCGACTCCATCCCCGGCGGCGGCGCGGAGATCCTGGCCGATCGGGTACGCGAACGGATCAGCCCGGCGAAAATCGGCACGGAGGCCTGGATCGGCGTGATGCGCGAGGCCCACCGCCTCGGCATCCCCTCGTCGGCCACCATGATGTTCGGCAGCCTCGAAACCGATGCGGAACTGATCGCACACCTGCTGCGGATTCGGGAGCTGCAGGATGAAACGGACGGGTTCACGGCTTTCATTCCGTGGTCCTACCAACCGGGCAACACCGACCTGCAAGGCGAAACCGCCACGGGTGTCGAATACCTCCGCGTCCTGGCCGTCTCCCGGATTCTGCTGGACAATGTGCCGAACATACAGGCCTCCTGGGTCACCCAGGGCCCCAAGATGGGGCAGGTCGCTCTCTTTTTCGGCGCCAACGATATGGGAAGCACCATGCTCGAGGAGAATGTCGTCAAAGCGGCCGGCGTCGTCCACCGCCTCGACCCGGAAGAGATCATGGGGCTCATTCGGGAGGCGGGCTTTGTGCCGGCCCAGAGAAATGCCACCTACAGCATCCTTAAGCGCTTCGACTGACGGGCGGAGGGACCCATGAGCGAGGCAACGGCATCTATCGACGTGCTGGTCATCGGGGGCAGCGGCGCCTATCACTTTTCCTCGGAAGCCTTCGGGGTCGAGACAGACCGGCTCACGGTGGAAACACCCTTCGGGCCGTCGGCGCCGGTGCGGATCCTGCAAAGCCAAGACCGGTCGGTGGGCTTTCTCTCCCGGCACGGCGAGCGTGGATACAGCCTGACCGCACCTTTCATCAACTACCGGGCCAACATCTACGCTGCCAAGGCCCTCGGGGTGCAGCAGATTCTCGCCTGGTCCGGTCCCGGGGCGATCCACGGGGCGTTTCATCCGGGCGACCTGGTGGTACCGGATGATCTGATTGATCTGACGCGCCAACGACCCCTGACCTTCTTCGAAGCCAAGGGGATCGGCTTCATCCGGCAGAATCCGGTCTTCTGCCCGGAAATCCGCCGTGCCCTGCAGGCGGCCATGGATGGGTTGAACCGTCCCTGCCACAGGCAGGCCACCTACGTCTGCACCGAAGGCCCGCGGCTGGAAACCCCGGCCGAGATTCGTTACATGCGACAGATCGGCGGCGATCTGGTTGGGATGACGCTGGTACCGGAGGTATTTCTCGCCCGGGAGCTCGAGATCTGCTATGCGCCGCTCTGCTATATTTCCAATTATGCCGAGGGTGTTCGCGAGCTGCCCTACGAGAAGGGTGTTCTCTTTGAAGGAACGCTGCCCGCGGGCGATGGCAAGCGGGTCGACGCGGCCCTCTCCGCTTTCCCGCAGATCGTCCGGAGCACCCTCGAACATCTGGCATCCATGCACCGGGCCTGTCCCTGCAAAGATGCCATGCTGCGTTACCGAAAGCGCGGTGACATTGGGGAAGACTGGCGAAGCTGGATCGCCTGATCGAGCCCCGGCCCGGCCCGGCCGCAGCGGGGCTCGACATTCCCGTTTGAATCCTAGGGGTTAGCGATCTGTTCACAGAAATTGTGAATTGCTTGTGGAAATCTGTGTGCAAACGGGGCGACAAGGGGCTCAGATCAAGGAACTTATACAGAATGCCTGTTTTTTGTGCAGAACAAAATCATTATTTTTCAATAAGTTACGGCTCCAATGGTCAAATCGGTCTGGTTCGTCAGAAAACCTGGCTTGCCACCGAGGCAATTCACAGTGTGCCGTTAACAAAACCGCTTCGATCCGAAATGGGCAGGACCTTATCCTGTGCGGGTTGGAGGCTCGCGACCCGCCGGATACCGTGCCGGACGGCCCGCCGGGAGGGAAGCACCGGGCGGTGCCCCGAATCACGGCGCTTGAATGAGGGTCGGGTGGTGTTCGTCAATAGAATTGTTCGACCACGAACCGCGAGGGGCGCACCGGGTCGTCTGCATGGAAAGCCCGCGTGAAGAAAACCCGCGCGACCGTGCGCGAAGACCCCCCCGCATCGGAGTGAGCGGCACACCAAGCGCCGCTGCATTTCAGCGGAAAACGATGGGTACAGCAATGCCCTCTGTATGGCAGAATTCCTCTTTTTCTGGAAGGATTTGGTGCATGAAACGACTTGACACATGCTGGGCTTCCCTATAATATTGAACCATACGTCCATAAGGAGTTTTCTCATATGTTTGAACGATTTACAGACAAAGCGCGACGCACGATCATCCTGGCTCGAGAAGAGGCGGAAAAGCATCAGCACGAGTATCTGGGCACCGAACACATCCTGCTCGGTATCCTGCGGGACGAAGACGGGCTGCACTGCAAAGTTCTGAAGAACCTCGGCATCAATTTCGACCATCTCAAGCTCGAAGTGGAAAGGAATCTCCCCAAGGGGACCGATACGCTCACCTTCGGTGAAATTCCCTTCACCCCCAAGGCGAGGAAGGTGTTGGAGCTCGCCGTGGAGGAAGCGCGGCTGCTCAACCACAACTATGTCGGCACCGAGCACATTCTCCTGGGACTGGTCCGGGAGGAAGAAGGGATTGCAGGGAACATCCTGCGCGGCATGGGAGCCAGCCTGCTGGGCGCAAGACAGCAGACGATCAATCTGCTCCATCAGTCGTCGGCCCGCGCGAAGACGCCGAAGCCCAAGAGCAACACACCCGCGCTGGACGAATTCGGCCGGGACTTCACCGAGCTGGCCCGGCGCGGTGAACTCGATCCCGTGGTCGGCCGGCACGATGAAATCGAGCGGGTCCTCCAGATCCTCAGCCGGCGGACCAAGAACAACCCCGTTCTCATCGGGGAGCCCGGCGTCGGCAAGACGGCCATCGTCGAAGGGCTGGCCCAGCGGATCGTCAATGGCGAAGTCCCCGTGGGGCTCACCAACCGCAAGGTCATTGCGCTCGATCTGGGCTCCCTCGTGGCCGGCACGAAGTACCGCGGCCAGTTTGAAGAGCGCCTCAAGATCGTTCTCAAGGAGATTGTCTCTTCCAACAATCAGATTATTATTTTCATCGATGAGCTCCACACCCTCGTCGGCGCCGGCGCCGCGGAAGGATCGCTGGATGCCTCCAACATGCTCAAGCCCGCCCTCTCCCGTGGCGAGATTCAATGCATTGGCGCGACGACCTACGATGAGTACCGCAAGTATATCGAAAAGGACGGCGCACTGGAACGGCGGTTCCAGACAATCAACGTCCAGGCGCCTTCGGTGGAAGAGACGATTCGCATTATCAAGGGACTTCGCTCCCGTTACGAAGAACATCACAGCGCCGTGATCACCGATGATGCCATCGATGCGGCCGCCAAACACTCCGACCGCTACATCACGAACAAGTTTCTCCCGGACAAGGCCATCGATGTCATCGATGAAGCGGGCTCTCGGGCCAAACTGCAGAAGTTCACCCTGCCGCCTGAGTTGAAGCAGATGCAGGAGAAGATCAAGGAGGTCACCGAGCAGAAGAACCTCCACATCCATTTGCAGGAATTTGAGAAGGCTGCGAGCTACCGAGACCAGGAAGACAAGGTGAAGGAAGAATTTAACAAGGCCAAACAACGCTGGCGTGAGGATCGCGAAACCACTAAGTCCCGCGTCGAGGCGGAGGACATCGCCTATGTCGTCTCCAAAATGACGGGGGTGCCCATCTACAAACTGGAAGAGCAGGAGAGCGAAAAACTCCTGCGCATGGAAGAAGCGCTGCATGAGCGGATCGTCGGCCAGGATGAGGCCATTGAAGCGGTTTCCCGCGCCGTGCGCCGCTCCCGGGCCGGCCTGAAGAGCCGGAAGAAACCGATCGGCTCCTTTATCTTCCTCGGCCCCACGGGCGTTGGAAAGACCGAACTGGCCCGGGTGCTGGCGGAATTTCTCTTCGACAGCGAAGATGCACTGATCCGTGTCGACATGTCGGAGTACATGGAACGTTTCAGCGTCTCCGGGCTCACGGGCGCACCACCGGGATACGTGGGGTACGAAGAAGGCGGACAGCTCACGGAAAAAGTCAAACGCCGTCCCTATTCGGTGGTCCTGCTCGATGAGATTGAAAAAGCCCATCCCGATCTGTTCAACATACTCCTGCAGGTGCTCGACGACGGGCGTCTCACCGACAATTACGGCCGCACCATCGACTTCAACAATACCGTGCTCATCATGACTTCCAACCTCGGCACGCGCCAGATCGACAAGGGGGCGCCCCTCGGGTTCCAGCGGGAAGGTGAGGCCGCCTCCCAAGAGAAGATCCAGGAAGAGGTCATGAGTGCCGTGAAGAAAACCTTCAACCCCGAGTTTCTCAACCGGGTCGATGAGGTCGTCGTCTTTCATGCGCTCAACAAGGATCACATCTTCTCGATCATCGACATCCTGATCCGTCAGCTGAACCAGGAGGTGGCCGACCAGGGCTTCCAGATCGTTCTGACCGATGAGGTCAAGAACTATTTGATCGAAAAGGGTTTCCAGCCGGCCTACGGGGCGCGACCGCTCAAGCGGGCCATTCAGAAGCATATATCCGATGCGCTCTCCGACGAGATCCTCAAGGGACAGTTCAAGGAAGCCTCAGCCATCCGGGTCATTTTGAAGGACGGTGAGATCGCCTTCGAAGAGTGCCCGGACAAACAGCTCACCGAAGCTTAACGGCTGCAAGAGATCAAGCAGAGCAACACAACAACCGGGCAAGAGAGGGGCACCGTCCCCTCTCTTTTTTTGTTCCCCCCACCTTGTGGCCACCCCTTGTTCTGAATCAGGAAAGCACACTCGGGCCGGAACGCGCAGCGCTTCCGAATCCCCCGCTGTCATTTCGTTTGAAATCTGCGGCGAATGCCGATAGAATAGCGTCATTCAACGAACCTGGGCGGTCCTTCATGTACCTCTGTCACAATCTGCGAAAGTCCCTCTGCGGGCTTCTCTGCTTCGCGGTCCTTTGCTGCGTTGCCTGCTCACGAAACCCCGTCACCCAGCGCCTGGAGGTCACCCTGATGGGCGCAAAAGAGGAGGTGCGGGTCGGCAAGGAGCAGCATGAGGCCATTCTCAAACTCTACGGAAAGCATGAAAACGAGAAGCTGCAGCAGTACGTCACAACCCTCGGTGAAAAACTGGTCGAGGTCGCGCACGCACGGCCCTTCGATTATCAGTTCACCGTGGTCGACTCGGGAGAGATCAACGCCTTTGCCCTGCCCGGCGGTTACATCTACCTGACCCGGGGTCTCCTCGCCCAGTGCAACTCGGAAGCCGAACTGGTGGGCGTGATCGGTCATGAAATCGGTCACGTCACTGCCCGTCATCACGCCCGCCGGCAGGTCCGTGCCATGGGTCTGCAGATCGGATCGCTCATCGCCACGGTTTTCCTGGGGGAGGCGGGGATCTATCTGCAACGATACGTCGATCTTCTCTTCACGGGGGTCTATCAGAGTTTCGGGCGCCAGTTGGAACTCGAATCGGACCAGCTAGGTCAGGCGTACGCCGCGGCCGGCGGCTGGGACCCCCGTGAGACCACGAACTTCCTCAAAACCCTGGACCAACTCGAAGAGCGGCGGGACCGGACGGTTTTTCACGGATTTTTCGCCTCCCATCCCGAGACCTATGAACGGATCGAGGAGGCTGAGAAGCGGGGCAACCGGATGGTGGCGGACAGGGAATCCGGCACTCGGGAACGGGCGGCGCTGCTGCAACTACTCGACGGGCTTCCCTACGGCAACCGCCCGGAGCTCGGTGAGTTCGAAAAGGCCCTGTACCGAAACGCCCACTACGGCCTCTCCATCCAGTTTCCTGAAAACTGGGAGACCATCACCTCCCGAGGGGTGGTGGTTGCGCGCAAGCCGGAAGGGAACATTTTCATGCAGCTCATCACGGCCAAGCCCAAGGAGGAGGATTATCTGGCTCGCGTGACCTCTCGGGAAGATCATTTCATCAAACTGCGGGAGTTGGCGGAACAATTCGAGGCCAAGAGCCGCTGGCGGCGGGAGTCTGAAGCGCGAAGGGTGATCAACGAAATCCCCACCTTCGTCACCACCTATAAGGTACAGAGCTACCTGGGGCGCTTCCATGCCGCCGAGGGGCACTTCTTCCTGGGCGACGGCAACGTCTTCGTTCTCCTCTCCTTCACCCCCGTCGGACAGGAGACACTCTCCGATTATTATTTTAGGAAAGTCTTCGCCAGTGTCCGGAAGATGGACCCGGCTGAGAGAGAGGCGCTGCGGCCCCGCAAGATTGTCATCTACGAGGTGCAGCCCGGCGACACCTTTGAATCGATTGCAGGCAGGTTCTATGGCTCCCCCGAACGCGCCCGGGAGATCGCCCGCCTCAACGGCCTGATTTCAACGCTATACCCGAAGCCGGGAGAACTGCTAAAGATTATTGTGCGAAGTGATGAGGAAGACACCCAGGGGCGCACGAAGTCTGAAACCTAGCTTCACCCCCCCCGCCGATCTTTCACCCAGATACTCCCCACAAAGCTTTTGGCATACTTCTTCAGCTCCGCGGCGACGGCACTGAATTCGCCGAAGTGTGAAAAGGCCCGTTTCTCGTTGGAAACGACGGCCATGGAGAGGGACATGATGGGGTGGCGGACCGGCTGACCGCTGCGATCGACGGTCTCGATGGCACTGGCCGCACGGTCGGCCTCGTCGTAGAAACTGCCCACCACCAGGTCGAAATGGCGCAGGATTTCGGGACAGGCGCGCACCGTGGCTGCGGGCGAAGCGAGGAAGACAAAATCGTCTCCGCCGATGTGCCCGACGAAGGCAGACCCGCCGGGCCCCTGCCGAACGATGTTGGTCAGGATGCGCGCCGTCATGCGGATCACTTCATCCCCGCGGCTGAAACCATACTTGTCATTGTACCCCTTGAAGTGGTCCAGGTCGGCATAGGCCAGGGCAAACACCTCGCCCCGTTCCAGGCGGCTTTGCACTTCGTGAATAATGGTGTTGTTGCCGGGCAGACGGGTCAAGGGGTTGGCATCCAGTGTTCGCAACATGCGGGAGAAGGCAAGGCCCAGCCGCATCAACAGCTCGTCCGCGCCCAGGGGCTCCATGAGGACATCATCGACCGGCAGGGTCTCCCAATGCAACGATTTCGGACTGTCACCGTCGGCAAGCAAGAGCAGCACCGGGAGGTGACCAAAGAGGGTTTCTGCCTTGAGCTCCCGGCAAAGCCTTTCGCCGTCGGTGTCGGGCAGCTTCCGGGCAACGAGCACCAGATCCGGCGGCTCCGAATAGATCAGGGCGCGCGCGTCCGCCCCGTTGCGTGCGGCGCAGACCATGTACCCCCGCCCATCGAGCAGTCTCTGCAAGTGCTGGACCCCATCGGGGTCCCCGTGCACGATGAGGATCCTCTTTTCCCGCACCCCATCCATCAAGCCTCCAGTGAAAAGGCCGACAGGGAATCGAGGTTCTCCTCCAGCTCGAGGAGCACCGCCTCCATGAACCCCTCGTCCGCATTCAGGAGGGAACAGGCGTCTTCGTCCAGGGGCGGTACCGAAACGTTGCCGCCGCTGCCAAATCCCACGGCCTGGATCAGCACATCGGCCAGATGAACCATGGCCGTGCGCCGGGCATAAGCCCCGGCGCCGAGGGGCTCGTGGTGGTAGACCATGGGCTCTGCAATGGCCTCGGGAAGATGCCACTGGGCCGCAACCCACTGGGCAATGCGGGCATGATCCACGCCGACGATCTCTTGCTCCGCCTCCCGGACAACGATTTCCTGAACCGCCGACATCCGTTGGATCCGATCGTAGTCGTCGGGCAGGCTGACCTTGATCATCACTTTGCCAATATCGTGGAGCAGGCCGGCCACGAAAACTTCCTCGCTCTCCTTTTCGCCGAGTTTGCGCGCGATGATGCCGCTGAGGGTCGCGCACCCCAAGGAGTGTTCCCAGAGCCCCACCACGGCGCGGTTCATCATGTCGAAGACCGATGCCGACACGACCATCCCTTTGATGACGTTGAACCCCAGCAGCACCAGGGCATGGCTCACCGATGAAATCCTTCCGGGGAATCCGTAGAAGGAGGAATTGATCAGCTTGAGCACCTTCGCGGCCAGAACCTGATCGCGGCTGATCACGCCTCCCAGCTGTTCTGTGGAGGTTTCCGGATCGTGGATCATGGCGGTCATCTTGGAGAGCACCCCCGGCAGCGTCGGAATCTGCTTGACCGCCTCGATTTTCGATTTAAGAAGCTGCGGGTCCATCGGAGTCCTCATCTCCTTGTGCTGCTCCGTTCGGCCCTTCGGCCCCGTAGCGCAGCATGAGCTGACGTTCACAGATCTCCCGAAGGGACGCCATGAGAGGGATCGCGGCCGTCTTCTCAAATCGCCGGTGAAGTTCCGCAATCTGCTCGCCGAGTGTCGGCTCCGCCGCCCCCGCTGCCGGGGGGCCCTGCACAGAGACGGTATCGACCCCCGCACTTTTGAGCCGGCGGAGAATCGTTTCGGAGAGGGCCATCCCTTTCTTGCACAGGATCATCCCCCGCTCGTTTGAAACGTCGCCGGCCAGAATCATGCCCGCTTCAGCCTGATCGATTTTCAGTCGCTGCATGCCCCGGCTTATCGGCAACGTGTCAGGAAAACTTGAGGCACGCCGGGGGCGTCAAGGAACCGTTGCCCAGTTGGGAGCTCTGACGGCACATGCGGGCTGCACCCTTTGCAAGTCATTGGAATCACTGGGAAGTGACCCTTGGCACAGATGTTGCTCTCTCCTCTTGGGGGCCGTGTCTGCCTGACCAGCCCCGGCCAGTCTGCACCGGTCACCGTCGTGACCCAGCGCGCGCGAACGAGGATCCCATGGCCGATGACCGCACGATTGAGAACGCTTCCACTTTCGTCGACACCGGCGCACCGGAAGGTGCCCGGGACCCTCGGGTGGCGGTGGGTGAAGCCCTCTTTGCATCGGGAAAACTGTCTGAAGCACGGCGGTTATTTCGCGAGCTTCAGTGCGAGCGCCCGGAGGACCCGGAGGTTCTGAACAATCTCGGCGTCATTGCCTGGGAGATGGGCGCGTGTCAGGAAGCTGTGCGTTACTTTGAGAACTGCCTCGCGTGCCACCCCGACTATCCCGATGCCCAGGAGAATGTGCGGGCCCTGCAGGCACTCCTGGCGGCAGCCCCCCGTCCGGCTGAAGGAGGGGCCCAATGCGACAGCGACAAACCCGCCACCACCGAGCCGATCCTCATCGTCATGGAGGAGGGGATCGGCAACATGATCCTGCTCACACCGGCGATCCGGGCGCTCAAGCAGTGCCGCCCGGATCTGGCCGTTCACGTCCTAGGCCGTTATCCCGCCCTGGAGATTCTGGAGGGCTGGGAACTGGTCGATCGCGTTCTCACCGGACCGGACGGCACGCGCTACGGCACCCTCTTCTACACCCTCTGGTCTTCGGGAACCCGGGAACGCCATGGAAGCGAATTGTCCGCGCACGCCCGGACGATCCGAACGCTTGAGTACAAGGACCCGGTCATCCACGAGTCGGAGCACTACATGGAGATCCCCCGCACCCTGGGCTATGTGGGCGAGACGCCGCCGCCCTACTGTCCGGTGGCCGATGCCGTGACATCGCTTCCCCCGGACAGACCGGTCGTTGCACTGGCCGATACCTACCGTCACGCCGGGTGGGAGCGAAAGAGCTGGCCTCATTACCAGACGCTGGCGCGCGAACTCATGGCCCGTGGGGTTGCGGTGGCCCTTTTGGGCGGCGAGGACGAAGCGGCCCGGTTTCGCCCCGAGGAGTGGCCCGACGGCGTGATCGATCTTCAGGGACACCACACCTTGGCCGAAACGGCGGCAATCCTCTCCCGCTGCTGCGCCGTCGTGGCCAACGACAGCGGTCCCGCCCACATGGCCGCCGCCCTGGGTGTCCCCACTTATGTGCTTTTCGGCGCCACCCGCCGGAGCAAGAACCGGCCCCTGGGACCTCGGGTCCATCCCATCACCGCCGACGTGCCGTGCCGGCCGTGCCAGTACACCCCCTCCTGGTCGGACTGCAGCGACTGGCAGTGTATGCAGGAAATCTCCTCGGAGCGTGTGCTCGCGGCCCTGATCGAGGAGATCGGCGTACCGCCCGTCCGAACGGCAGACGTGCTCATCGTCGGCGTGCTGGACAATCCCACGTCCACCAACACCTTCATGCAAGCTGGGTTCGAGTCGCTGGGACTGAGCGTAGAGGCTTATAACTACCGCACCCGGGCGGCTGCGCTGGGTGGCCACGGGCATCTGCGGGAAGACTTTGCCGAGTTTCTACGGGGCAAAACATTCGGCCTGATCCTCTTCAGCAAAGTCAACGGCATGGAGGCCGACACCCTCAAGGCCGCGCGGTCCCACGGCAGGACCTGGTACTGGTTCATGGACCATCTCGGCGCGGCTCGTGCCATGGGCGCGGACCGGCACGCCGCCGCCTGTGACTATGCCAGCGCCACCTCCCAGGAGGTGACCGAGTTCTTCCTGGGCACCAATCCTCTCACACTGCAGGTCATTGAGGGGTTCGACCCCTCCGTCCTTTACGCCGAGAAGCGCGAGAAGCGCCATGATGTGGTCTTTATAGGCAACGCCACGGCGCAGCGGGTCGACCTGCTCCAGGCCATCCGCTCCACGGTACCGGTCACCCTCTTCGGCAACGGCTGGCCGGCCGAGTTCGAGGCACACCCGCCGGTCTTCAGCGAACAATACCGCCAGACCGTGGCCGAGTCCAGAATCGTTCTCAACTTGGTCCACTCCAATATCTTCTCCGACCGGGTGGTCCACACCCTGGCCTGCGGCGGATTTGTCCTCTCCCAGTACTGTCCCGACCTGGAACGGCATTTCGCCAAGGGCGTGCACCTCGACTGGTTCCGGGACACCGATGAATTGGCCGTCCTGGTTTCCCGTTATCTGCGCGACGACGCCGAGCGGGAGCGGATCGCCCGGTGCGGGCGGGCACGGGTGGCAACCAAATATACCTGGGAGCGGATCTGTACGCGCGTGGCCGGCGCCGCCGGCGTCTCCGCCCAGACCGGACCCCGAAGCGCCGCGCCCGCAGCACCGCCCTGTGAAAGACCTGCAGCAGGCAAAGAGCAGATCCTGCTGGTCTCCTGGCACGGGCTGGGCGATCAGGTGATGCTGACCCCCGCGCTGCGTAAATTCAAAGCAGCTCTTCCCGAATCGGCGATAACCCTGCTCGGCCTCAAACGCTTCGGCCGCACTCTGACCGAGCTGCTGAGCGGTCTGCCCTTCCTGGACGAGGTGCTGCCCGTTCTGCCGGACGCGTGGAACGATTTTGACGATTACCCGACGGGGGTCCAGGCTGTCATGCGCGAAGCCCAGGCCTTCGCCAACGAAAACGATTTCGACCGGGTGATCTTCCTGCCCACCCAGCGCAGGCCGGGGTACCGGCTCCACAAGATCTTCCGCTTCGCCGAGGAGCTGGGGGTTTCCTTCGATTCGCTGGAGGAACTGCAGACGGAGCTTGCGGTCCAGCCCGAGGCCCGTGAGCGGGTCGCGGCATTCGTCCGGGATTACAGCAAACCCCTCCTGGTGGTGCACGCCACCGCGGGCCACACGCCCAAATCACTTCCTGCCAAGGCCGTCGCCCAGCTCATGGCCCAGTATCCCGGCTACACCGTCTTCGAGTTCGGCCGGCACAGCACCAGCCGCTCCGTGCGTATCCCCGAAGACGACATGGAGTTCTCCAAGGCGCTCATCGAAAGGGCCGATATGGTGATTGCCATCGACTCCGTCGTCATGCACATGGCCGGCGCTTTCCGGCGGCCCTGTCTCGCCGTCTTTACCGCCACCCCGGTGCACCAGGCGGTGCCGCTGACCTATCGGGTCGATGTCATCGGCGTGGACAATGCACAGACCGCGCTGTCGCGCTGGCCCGGCATGCGCGCCGAAATCCAGAAACGCTACCCCCGACGGCACCGGGACGGATTCGAGGAGCGGCACTATTTCGAGGGGGGCTCCGCGTGCTACCAGGGCTACTGGTGGGGCGAGCGGGGCGGCATGGGTGAGAACATCCACCACCGGATGCTCAAAGTAATGGCCACCTTCCCCGACATGTTCGCGGGGGCCCGCATCCTCGATGTGGGCTGTGCCGCGGGCTACGGGGTGAAGGTCCTGCGGGACTGCGGCTACGAGGCCTTCGGTTGTGATCCGTCCCGCTGGATCATCGAGCGGGAAGAGACCCTCATGACCCCCTACAAGCAGTTCCTGAAAGTCGGCTCGGCCCAGTGTATCCCCTTCGACGGACCCTTCGACACGCTCATGGCCTTCACGGTGCTGGAGCATCTCGATGCCGGGCAATTTGACGCTTTCCTGAACGAAGTGCAACGCCTTTGCATCCGGCATCTTCTGATCAAGGTCCCCACCATCGATACGGCGGGCGCGCAGAACGACCCGACGCACATCCTGCTCAAATCGAGGCAGTGGTGGCACGACTCTCTGGCCGCCCGGGGGTTTCACTTTGCGGGCGAAGTGGCCGACCTCGGCCCGGCCATCTGGTGTTTTTCCACGTCGGCAGAAGCCCCTCCTGTCGGTTCACAGGGGTACTACGAAAAATCCTATCACCGCTGGACGGCGTCCCCCGAATGGGATTCCTTCGACAAAGCCCTGGCCAAGGTAGAGCCGTACCGGGCCCGCTATCGAACGGTCTATCAGGAACTCACCCCATACCTCGATGAAACGGGAACGGTGCTCTTCTGCGGGGTGCACCAGGGCAAAGATGCGCACTGGTTTCAGGAAATGATGCCCCAATGGAAGATCCACGGCTTCGACTTCTCCCGGACGGTTCTCGCGTGGCTCCAGAGACACTATCCGGGAGACGCCACGTTCTTTCACGCCGATGCGAAGACGATTCGAAGCGGCGAAGACAACCTTGCGGCCGCCTTCGACCTCATCGTGTCCATCGATTTCACCGAACACCTTCCCGCGGAAACCTGTGCCGCCTTCGCCTCGGAGACCTTCAGAGTAGCCCGACCGGGCGCGAGGCTCCTCGCCATGCAGGGCACCACAGCCCTGGCGGAGCACATCAACATCCTAAGCGAAGCAGCCTTCATTCAACTCTTCACACAACACGGCTGGCGCCTCGCGCAGAGACTTCCCTGCGAGCACTTTCTGTTCCGAAAACCATCCCGCGCCGACCGAGCGCCTGTGGGCGCACAACCGGCAAGGGGGGAAAAGCAGTCCGAGGCAGCCACGGCCCTCTTCGTGACCACCAGCAACGCTGTCTGCTTCGTCGATCCCGCCACCGGCAACCTAGTGAACCTGCTCCCCCGAGGTCCGCACCAGGGATTCTTCGGCATCGCCGCCGAGCAGGATAGCGGCACGATTTACGTCGCCGCCCGCTCGGGCACCGGCACTCCCCGCGGGGCCAAATACAGCACCCAGGTCACCCTCTACCGGATCGATGCCGGCACACTGCAGGCCGAAAAAGTGATGGAGCTTCCCGACATTCACGACGTCCACCAACTGGCGCTCTTCGATGGGCAGGTCTTCTTCTGTGACACCGGGCAGAACCGGATCGTCATCGCCGATCTCGAAGCGGGGCGGCTCACCCGATCGATCCCCATCGGCCGGGTGCGGCGCGACCGCCATCATGTCAACGCCATCCACGTGGACAAGCAACGAATTCTCATTGTCCTGAACAATCGCGGCTTTCGCCCATCCGCGGTGCTCGAACTGCCGACGGAGGGTCTCCTTGGCACGCCCGACGAGCCCGACGGACTGGAGGTGGGCGTCATACACGAAATCCCCGGCCTCTTTCACGCCCACGACATGGAACCCTGGGAGAACGATTTTCTGATCTCAGCGTCCCACGACGGGCGGGTCTTCAGTTTCTCCAAACGGGCGCCCCTCTTTGCCGCCGACGGCTGGAGCCGCGGCCTCGCGGTCACCCATGAGGGGGTCTGGGTCGGCGCCAGCCCCCAGGCGGACCGGAGTCTGCGGCACTCGGCGGAGCTCTCGGCCACCCTCTCCCTCTTCGCCCACGGCACCTTCCCAAGACAGCGGACCATTGTCCTGCCGGGTAGCGGCCAGGTCCACGACCTGGTGACGGTGTCGGTGAAACGCCCGCGGCTCGATCCATCGACCGAAAGGATGTGATCCTCATGGCGCGAAAGAAGATCCCCCGGTCGAAAAGGCGCCGCCGCAGAAAGAGGTCGCCCGTCGAGCCGACTGTCAGCCTCTGCATGATCGTCAAAAACGAGGAGAGCAATCTTGCCGACTGCCTGGAGAGTGTCCGGGCCGCGGTCGACGAGATCATCATCGTCGACACCGGATCCACCGATGGAACTATTGCGGTGGCGCGCACCTTCACGGACAAGGTCTTTGTCCACCCCTGGGAACACGACTTCAGCAAGTCCCGCAATCATTCCATCGGTTATGCAACGGGCAACTGGATCCTGCAGCTGGACGCCGACGAGAGATTCGCCCCCGGCGACGGGGCAAAGATCAAACCCTTCCTGCGGGGGCTGCCGCAGGAAACAGGGCACGTCTTCCTGCCCATCATTAATTACAGCGACACGGGCGGGGTCACGTCGGAGTTTCCCTTTCCCCGGCTGTTTCGCAATGGAATCGGCATCCGCTATGCCGGTCGGGTCCACAATCAGGTGCTCGTGCGGGGGGCGCCCACCCATCTTCCGCTGCCGATTCACCACTACGGCTACGCTCTCTCTCCGGAGCGGCTGGCCGCCAAGTTTGAAAGGACGGTGACCCTGCTGAAAGAGCAGATCGAACAGGAGCCGCAGAATCCTTTTCATTACCACAACCTCTGCCTCTCCTATTCCATGGCCCGCCGGGATCGCGAGGCCATCCATTGGGGGGAGCGAGCGATCCGGCTCTGCCGGGAACAGGGGATCACGCCGCCCTTTCTTCTCTATGACCACTACATCGTTGCCGCCTCCTGCTATGCCCTCGAGGACCTGCAGCGGACCGAAGAAACCTGCCGGAAGGCACTGGCCATCGACCCCGATCACCTCGACTCCCATTACCTGTTGGCTGCCCTGCACTGGCGGCGGGAGGACGCCAACGCTGCGCTCTCCGCTGCCCTGCGCTACCTCCACCTCTACGGGCGGTACCGAAAGCGCGGGGTTCGCCGGACGCAAACCCTGGGAACGATCGGATACAAACGGAAGATCCAGCAGATCCTGGGAGAAATCTATTACCACCTCGGCGAAGCCGAAAAGGGAGCCGCTATTCTCACCGAGGCTGTGAAGGACTCGGGGGGGGACCCGACCTGCCTCCGGGAAATCGCACTCCTGTACCAGAGCTGCGGGCAGCTCGAGCAGGCCGAGCGGCTTTACACAGAAGTCCTCCGGACGGACCCGCAAGACCCAGAGGTCCTGAGCGCGCTGGCCGTCCTGCGGGCCCGCACCGGGAGCATCGACGAAGCCATGGACCTCTTCGAACAGGCTGCGGCCCTGGAGCCGGGGCGCGAAAGCACCTTGTTGAGAAAGGGGGTGCTCCATCTTCAGAGAAAAGAGCCAGCCGACGCGGAAGAGATCTTCCGAAAGGTGCTCGTCCGCAATGCCGAACATCCCGCAGCGTTCACGAATCTCGGCCTGGCCCTGGAGCAGCAGGGACGAGAGGAAGAGGCCGAACAGGCCTACGAACGGGCCCTGACGCTCAAACCGGACCACCCCGAAGCCCTGGCCAACCTGGGGCACCTCCGGATGCGGGTTGGCCGCGAGGAAGCTGCCGAGCCGACCTTTCGCCGCGCGCTGGCCACCGGGCTCGACGGGCCGGACATATGCCTGTCCCTCTGCCGGATCTCCCTGCATCGGGGAAACGTCGATGGGCTGCTGGAAGGCCTGGGCCGGCTCTTGACGGACCTCGAGATTCCCAATCCGCCCGTTCTCGAAACCCGCGAGGCGCTGGCCGTGCTCTTTGCACAGATTGCACACCGTCTGGAATTACAGGGAAACCCTGTCTCCGCCCAACTGGCCCGGGCCTTGGCGGAGGAGCTCTCTGCCGAAGCACCACGGCACGACCCATCGAACATGGACACGCCCCTGGCGCCATCTCGTCTCCTCATTTCGCTCTGCATGATTGTGAAAGACGAAGCGGCCGTGCTGCGCCGCTGTTTGCAAAGCGTGCAGGGCGGCGTCGATGAGATGGTCATCGTCGACACCGGTTCCACCGATGAAACCGTGGCCATCGCGCAGACGTTCACCGCCACCGTCCTGGAACATCCCTGGGAGGGGAGTTTCGCCAAAGCCCGAAATCAGGCCCTGCGGCATGTCACGGGCCAGTGGGTCCTGCAGCTCGATGCCGACGAAGAGATGCGCCGGGAAGACGCCCTGCGTCTCCGGGAGCTCATCGGCACCCTGGACGACGACGTCACCCACCTCTATGTCCGCCTCATCAATCTTGATCGCCAGGGATCGGTCCTGTCCCAGATCAACCTGCTGCGGATCTTCCGATACGACGGATCGCCCTGCTACATAGGAGACGTGCACAATCAGATTCGCATCGCCGGTCGCGGCGTCTACACCGACCTCACCGTTTACCACTACGGCTACGACCTCGACCCACAGCGTATGGCGGAGAAGTTTGAACGGACCGTCGCTCTCCTCCAAAAAGAGGTGGCCCGGGACCCGGAGAACCCGAACCCCCACCACAGCCTCTGCCAGAGCTATGCCAACGCCCGCATGACCGAACAAGCGATCGTTGCGGGAGAGCGGACCCTGGAACTCTTCGCCCGAATTCCTTCCGACGGGGACCCGCGCGCAGCGGTCTATCTCAACACCTGCCACCTGCTCTGCCTGGCCTATCTGGACGCGGGTGATTTTGTCCGGGCTCGCGACATCTGCCTGGAAGCCCTGCAGGTGGACGCCGACAATCCTGACACGCTCTTCGGACTGGCCTTTGCTTGTTATCGCTTGGGCAACTATCCCGGATGCATCGCCCATGGCGAGCAGGCGCTCCGACGTCTCAAGATCGTCGAGGAAGATCCGGCCCAAGCGGGCTCCGTGCCCGTGAACACCCTGGGAAAACAGCCCATGCTGGAGCTCACCGTCGGCTACGCCTACTGGGAAATGAATGAGCCTGAAAAGATGCTCGACTACCTGGAGCAAGGGCTTGCCCGTGTGGGCGGCGCGACGGATTTTGCCGAGAAGATCTCCCTCTTTCTGCAGCAGAAGGTGATTCCCGCCGAGTCCTCCCTGACGGCCCCGGTCGCGGCGAGGGCGGGAAGTCTCTTAAATCACTGATTTCAGCCAGAAATCATCCCAATCCACCAATTTTTGCAAAAATTCTCTAAAGCCTCCCCGCCCGACTGCCGATAACGTCCGCAAGAAGAGAAAGGGACCCTGAGCAAGGGACCAGACAAACATCGGTGAAAGGGGGTGAACACAGGTTTCAGCAACAGGGCCCTCCGGCCCACATCGAGGCAGGGATGCCGCATTACACCACAGGGGTCACGAGAGACCGATTGGCTCTCGACACCCAATATTCACGGAGGAATAGATCATGGCACTTCGAGTCCAGAACAACGTCACCGCACTGAACACCCAGAGAAACCTCTCCCATACGGACAGACTGCTCTCCCGAACCCTGGAGCGACTCTCCTCGGGTTTCCGGGTCAACCGGGCCGCAGACGACGCTGCGAACCTTGCCGTGTCCCAGGGACTGCGGGCCGACCTGGCCAGCTACAAAGTGGCTTCCCGAAACACGTCCGAAGCCAACTCCCTGCTGCAGGTGGCGGAGGGAGCCATGGACCAGATCGGCAACATGCTGACCCGCCTCAAAGAACTGGCCACCCAGGCCGCGTCCGCCAACACCAGTGGTGCCAACCGGATCAAGCTGAACAGTGAGGCGACCCAGCTGGCCAACGAAGTCTCCCGTATCGCGAACGTCACCAACTACGCCGGCACCAACGTCATCGACGGCACCTTCACCGGCGCGTCGACGGTGGTGGCGGCCGACCTGACCACCATCAACGCCATCGACAACGTCTATGACTTCGACGTCTCCGAAGCCGCCGGCGGAAGTTACACCATTGCCTATGCCGCCGGGACCGATGAGATGACACTGACCAAGGACGGTGTCTCCCAGACGCTTACCGTCACAGCAGGGGCCACCGTCGATTTCACGGAGTTCGACATCAGCTTCAAGACAACCGAAGCGGCCGTCGTCGACACCGTCGGTGCCGCCTTTACCGCCATGTCGGATGTGGACGTCACTGCGGCCAACGGCGCAATCTTTCAGGTGGGCGCGGGCAACAGCTCCAACAACCAGATCCGCTTCTCCATCACCGACGTCGACAGCGACGCCCTCGGCACGACGGCGCTGGCCGGCGGTATCGGGTCCATTGACATCTCCACCGCGGCCGGCGCACAAACGGCCATGGACGTGGTGGACGAGGCCATCGATGATGTGGCCCTTGCTCGCGGCCAGATCGGCGCCGTTCAGAACCGGCTGACCTACGCGGCCGCCAACCTGGCGACCACCATTGAAAACGTGACCGCCGCCGACTCGGTCATCCGCGATGCGGACATGGCGGCTGAAATGACGGAGTTTACCAAACACCAGATCCTTCTCCAGGCCGGTACGGCCATGCTGGCGCAGGCCAATGCCGCGCCGCAGGTGGTCCTCTCACTGCTGTCGTAAGCGGGACCCCTGAGGCACTCGAGCAGACTTCTGCGGCCCGGGGAGGCCCTCGGCCTCCCCGGGTAGCAGCCTAAAGGAGAAAGATCATGAACACCATTGAAACACAACAGAAGTTCGATATCCGGGGCGCCTCTCCCCCGGAGCCGAGCGAGAAGTCCCCCGAGGCGCCCCAGCCAAAGGCCGTGACGGCGCCAGCCCCGGAAGCGCCAGCCCCGGAAGCGGCGGCCTCGGAAACGGCGGCCCCGCCATCGGCCGGACTGGAGACGCCGAGCCTGGAAGAAGCCGTGCAGGCCATCCAGGACTACGTCGACTCCCTGGGCAGGGACTTGAATTTCGCCGTCGACGAGGAGACCGGGAAGGTCGTCGTCAAGGTCTTCCGGCAGTCCGACGGGAAGCTGATTCGCCAGATCCCCTCGGAGGAGCTGCTGAACGTGGCCCGGCACACCACCGGCCCCGAGGGGCTTCTGCTGCAGGAAAAAGTCTAGCGATTCCGACCCCGCTTGGGGTCGGCGCCGCTGTTTTTCACGAGGTGAGGCATTGTGGCCAGCACCAACTCCATCAGCGGGCTGTCGTCCGGCCTCGATTGGCAGGGCATCATCGATCAGATCTACGAGATCGAACGGCGCCCCATCACCCTGCTGGAAGACCGGGTCCAGGATTACGAGGACAAACTCGACGCCTGGCGGGACGTCAACACCCGGCTGCTCACGCTGAAGAGCTCCGCGAGCTCTCTCAACACGGTGTCGGCCTTCAGTCTTTTCGCCGCATCGACCAGTTCTTCTTCGACAACCAGCGCGGACAAAATTCTCAGTGCCACCGTCGGGGCCGATGCCGCCACCGGCAGCTATGCCGTGGACGTGACCCAGCTCGCCCGGGCCCAGAAACTCTCGTCGGCGAGCGTTTCAGACAAGACGGCTGCCCTCGGCACCAGCGGCGACATTCTCATCAACGGCCAGGTCGCCCACATCGAAACGTCCGACAGCCTCGACACCATCCGGGACAAGATCAACGCGGTCAACAGCGGGACGAGCGCCTCCCGGGTGACGGCGACGCTTCTGCAGAACGGGGCTTCCGACTACCGGCTGATCCTCACCAGCGACGTCGAAGGTGTCGAGGGGATCACCCTGCTCGACGCGAACACCTCGAACGTGCTCCAAACGCTGGGGTTCATCGACGCGACCGTAGACATCCGAGAGCGCACCAGCGATGGCTTCCTGTCCGCGGCATTCACCAACAGCACCACCGCCGCCGGCACCCTCCTCGGCCTGAGCACCCCGCCGGGGGCCACCACTGTCTCCATCGGCGGTGAGAATGTCGACATCGATCTCTCCACCGAATCGCTGGCCGACATCGCCGCCAACATCGATGCCCTCACCGGCGTTTCGGCATCGGTGCTCAGCACCACCACCGCCGGGGTCACCACCTACCAGATCGACATCAGCGGCACCACCGACTTCTCGGACACCGACAATATCCTGCAGACACTCGGTTTCGTGGCCGGCCAGCACAGCGCCACCACCGAAGTCCATACGGGCAGCCTGGCTACCACCGACGGCGATGCCGTCACCCTCATGACCGCAGCGACCCTCATGGCTGACTTGTGGACCGGCGGCGCCAGCGCCGGCGTTCAGACAAACGACACGATCACCATCAGCGGTACCCAGGGCGATGGAGCGGCTGTCAGCAGTTTCGCTTACACCGTGCAGGCCGGCGACACGGTCCAGGACTTGCTGGACCGGATCAACAACGCCACCGACGGTTTCGGCGCAGGGAGCCGGCCCGCCACCGCGAGCGTCGTGGACGGCAAGATCGTTATCACCGACGGCACCGCGGGGGACAGCCTGCTCTCTCTCACCCTTACGGCGAACAACGAGGGGGGCGGCACCCTCGATTTCGGCACCATCGCCGCCACCACCGAGGGACGGGAGATGGAGCTGATAGCCGGACAGGATGCGCGCCTCACGGTGGACGGCATCTCGGTCACCAGCAGCACCAACACCGTCACCCAGGTCATGGAGGGGGTCACCCTCAATCTGCTGAGCGTGGAAGCGGGAACCACGGTGACCGTTTCCGTCGAGCGGGACTTGGAGACCATTCGGGACACCGTTCAGGATTTCATCAGCAATTACAACGACATCATCTCTTATATCGGCGAACAGTTCAATTACGACGAGGAGAAGGAAGAGACGGGCGGCGTGCTTTTCGGAGACCAGACCCTGGTGTCCGTGCAGTCCGACCTGCGCACCCTCATCGTCAACACGGTCTGGGGCACCGAGAATGGGCTCAACTCCCTGGGGCTCGTCGGTATCAATGTGGACGACGACGGCCTGCTCTCCATGGATGAAACGACCTTCATGGGGTATCTGAACACCAATTTCGACGATGTGCGCAACCTCTTCGTGGGAACGGGCACGTCCACCAACAGCAACATCCAGTACATCGGTCATACCAAGGAGACGCAAAAGGGCGAATACAGCGTCGACATCACGCAGGTCGCCACCAAGGGAACGGTCAGCGGTACGGTGGACCTCTCCGGCGGCATCGGTGCCGACAACACCCTCACCGTCACCGAGGGAACGCGGGAGGCCGTGGTGACCATGACCACCGGTGAGGATATCGACACCATCGTCAACGCCATCAACTCGGAATTGTCCACCGAATACACGGAGGTGCGAAAAAGCACGGCCACCAACACCGCCGGGGGCTCGGCCATTGTCAACAGCACGGCATGGAGCGCCATCGACGGCGTCACGGCCGCCGACGGCGATATCATCACCTTCAGCGGCACCACCCGTGCGGGACAGGCCATCAGCGGATCGTACACCCTGGACCTCGCGGGCGACACCGTGGAAGACCTGCTGGCCGCCATCGAAGATGCCTACAGCAAAGAGATCTATGCCACCCTCGATACCGACGGCCGGCTGGTGCTCACCGAGAAGAGTGCGGGGGACAGCAGCCTCACCTTTTCCATCGACACCACCGACGTCACCGGCCTTTCCTTCGGCAACTTTGAAGACACCGGTCTCAACACGGACGGGCGCTTCGCCATGGCCGTGACGGCCTCCAAGGATGCCAACAACTATCTCGTACTGACCCATCAGCACTACGGCACTGAGCGCAGTTTCACCATTTCCCAGACGGCACCGGCCGAAACGGGCCTCACCGATGGTACCTACGCGGGGCTCGATGTGGCGGGGACCATCAACGGTGAGGCGGCCACCGGCAGCGGCCAGCTCCTCACCGGCGACACGGGGACGGCCAATGTGAACGGACTCGCCCTGCAGTACACGGGAACCGCGACCGGTTCCGTGGGCACCCTGAAGCTGACCCTCGGGGTGGCCGAGCAGATGAACACCCAGCTCTACTACATCACCGACAGCAATGACGGCTATGTGGGATTCAAAACGGACTCTATCCGCAACTACGTGGACGACCTGGAAGAGGACATCGAATTCAAGGACGCCCAACTGGCCAAGCGGATGGAGATCCTCCGGGCGAAATTCGTCAGCATGGAAATCGCTCTCAACGCGATGGCCAGCATCAGTGGATGGCTGAACAGCCAGACCCAGTCCCTGAACCGACTCTTGTAACGGAGGACCCGATGTCACGGCAGCACCCCAGCGCCTATCAGACCACCGAGATTCTGACCGCCGATCCGGGCCGGTTGATTCTGTTGCTCTACGATGGTGCCCTGCGCGCCCTTCGTGAGGCTCGTGAAAGCCTCGCCCGCGGGCAGCACATGGAGAAGTTCGAATGCCTCGACCGGGCGGAGAATATCGTGGCCGAATTGATGGGCTGCCTCGATGAGGAGAAGGGCGGTGAGATTGCGCGCCAGCTCAAGAGCCTCTACGCCTATGTGCTCAAACGGATCCTCGATGCCAACCTGAAGGGGGACGAAAAGGCCATCGATGAATGTCTCCGGATCCTGGGCACGCTGCGGGACGCTTGGCAGACGATCCTTCAGAAGAAACCCGACGCAAACGCATCGGCCCCTTCCGCGAGGGGCGCACTCAGCGCCACCGTCTGAGGAGTCCCCATGACCGACTCGACCCGTCCAAACATCGAGGCTTCTCTCCAGGAAAAGATCACCTGCTGCGCCATGCTGGAGCGACTGGCAGCAGAGGAGCTGGTCGCCCTGGAAGCGGGCAGTGTCGTTCTCTTAAACAGAATCCTGCGAAAAAAGATCGGGCTCATTCGAAAGATCGACAGCATCGACAGCAACCTCGCGGTCGACCTTGCGTCCCTCACGCCCGCCAACCGGCACCGATTGGCGCCCAGGATCGAAACCCTTCGGGGCGCGCTCGGCCGCCTGCAGACACTGCAGGACCGAGCCACTCAGCTGGCCCGGCGCATGCAGGTCGGCCTGCAGCAGGAGATGAACAAGACTTCCGGTGGGCGTCGTCTCTTGGCGGGATATCAGCCAAGGCAACAGGGGGCACCGGCCCGCTTTCTGCACCGGCGACGTGCGTGAGACCACGCCGGACCCGGGCGCGAACCCATCTCACAATGCCACCGCCTGGAGACTCGCTTCCAGGTCCGCCAGCAGCGGTTGCATCTCCATCGACAGAACATCCTGAAGGGCCGCCAGATCCATCGCGGTGACGGCACGCTCGATCCGCTGCAGCAGCCGCAGCAGGTCCGTCCGAAAAACAGCCATGCCCGCCACCGCCTCCGGCGCCACGTCTGCCGCCTCCTGGAAACGCCCCAGAGCATCGAGAACTTGGACCCAGAGGTCGAAGATCGGCACGATCGCGACGAAGCCCGTCTCCTTTTCACCCACCACAAATCCCGCCAAAGCGGCCTCAACGTGCCCCCCGATCTTCCCGAGGAGTCCCCGAAGCCGCAGACGGGCGTTGTGCGACGCCGATGCCATCGGCGCCACAGGCCCGCGTCGTACCACCGACGCTGCGCGCAGGGGCGGGATCTCCCGCTGCAGATCGTAGAGTTTGAGATCACCGGTGATTTCAGACTCACCGGTATGGAGCAGACGCATCCCCACCAGGGGAGCTGCATCCCGAAGACGGGCCACGGCGGCCGCGTCTCCCGCAGCCAGCGCCGCCTGCAGGTCGACGCCCGCCGTCAGCACCTCCGGTGCGAGCACCCGCCGACAAGCCATGCCCGAGGTACAGCGGTTCGGGTCGTCGCACGGCGCGCAGGGCAGATCGCCGTAGAGAACAAGATGCCCGGGCCCGTAGGGCGCGGTTTCGTAGGGATAGGTCATGCCGTAGGAGGCGCAGAGGGTGCGGGTGCCGACGGCGGCGGCCACATGCACCGTGCCGGTGTCCCCCGTGATCAGCAGATCACACAGCCCGAGGAACCCGCCCAGCTCCTCCAGCGTCGTCTCCCCCATGAGGTTGAGGATGGCGCCCGGGCCGACCCCCAGCCGGCCGGTGATCTCCTCTCCCAGGGCGCGCTCCGACGGGCTTCCGAACAAGAGGACCCGTCCCCGCCGTGCTTCCACGAGATGATCGACCAGCGCTGCCAACCCGGCGCTGCCGAGTTTCTTGAACCCCCGGGACGCCCCCGGCTGTATCCCATAGCAGGGACCATTCGGTCCCCATCCCTGCTCCCGCAGCCGCTGCTCACAGGCGGCCGTGACGTGCGGCCGAACCGGAAAGACCAGTCCCCGTAACGACGGGGAGACCCCGGCCACCGCCATGGAGAGATCGACGAGATTTTTCAGCGCGGGGTTGCGCCCGAACTGCCGTGTCTGCTCCACCACCCGGGCCGTCACCGGATCGCCGTAGCAGAACCGGCCGTCGGCGCCCACGGTCTTTCCCCGGACTGCGCCGGCGCCCGCCAGTGAGCTCAGCACCGCTTCGAAGTCGGTGAACTGACGGTTGATGATCCGATCAAAGCGCGACCCCCGCAGGCGGCGCAGCAGCTCGCGAAGTTCCCGGTAAGCCGCCCAGGAGAACTGCGCATCGTTTCGGATCGCCTCGGCCAGTCGAACGCGGGGAAAGGCGATCACTTCATCGAGGTCCGGATTGCGCGCAAGCACCTCGGCAAAGGTTTCCGCCACCAGAACTGCCAGATGGGCATCGGGATATCTCTCCCGCAATCCCCGAATCATGGGGGTCACCTGCAAGATATCCCCCATCCGGTGGGTGCGGATCACGAGAATTCTTTTCACTGCGTTGTCGGCCACAGCCTCTCTCAATCCCCATCGTGCCGCAGGGCGTCCATCAGATGCAAGACGTCCCGGGCCTCGTGAAGCGCGTTGCCGCCGCGGGGCAGTCGGGCCCGCAGCGTGTCGAGACGAAGGGGGGCACCAGAAAAGTTTGCATCCACGAAGGAGGCCAGCGCTGGATCGTGCAGTCGGCACTCGGCATAATCACGGCACCCCACCACAGCCTGGTATGCTGCGCGATAGTATGCCGGTGCGAGCTCCGCGGCCGGCAGGTGCCGGAGGACGGCCAGCTGCGACACGATCTCCGCCCCACCGTACCGATCCAGATGCTCCGCCAGCGCCTCCGGCCCGTCGCCGAGCCGGAGGGTGAGCCCCGGTCGCCCCAAGAGCCCATCCAGGGCGGTGCAGGCCAGGGCCATGCGCAGCACAACGGGATCCGCTTCCACCAGCAGGACCGGTTCCCCCACCGGCCAGCTCTCGAGTGCCGCCTGGACATGGTAGAAGAGCCCGCAGCCGAGCACCGCAAGGAGCCGATGCTGCCTCGGCAGCGCGGCGGCGATTCTCTGGGCTTCCCCCAGCGGGTCGAGCGGGCTGTGCAGATGAATCGATCGACCCTCCGGCGTCGTGACCTTCAGGGTCGGCACGCCCGCGGGTGTTGGAACCAGCTGGTGCGACGGCGCCATCGGCGCGTTGGCAACGCTTTCATAGACGTCGGGGAATCTCTGTTTCAAGACATCCATGTTGCGGCTCGTCTGCCGGTCCATCGTGCCTCCCGATAGATCACGTATGCCCCATCCGGACTCAGGACCACTCGGAATGAGGCAGCACCTCCTGCAGCACAATCGCTGCAACTCTTTGTTTTTCAACTGCTTACCAAAATCATATCGCACGGCTCCGAAGGGTGTCAATGAGTTTGCGCCACGATTTCGTCGATTTTAATTTTCTGGTTTCTTTGCCGAGAAAAGCCTAAAGTTCGCCGCTGAATTGTCGATAAGGAGGTAACACGATTCTCTGCCCAGCCGCAAGGAGAGCGCCCATGAAGATACTGCCCAATCCGATGGATCATTTCCTCCGACCCGGTGAAGAAACCGCCGACGGGCGGGACAAGACCCAACGCCCGAGGCAGCGAGAAGGCCCGGCCGGGTTGCCTGCAGACCGCGTGGAGATTTCCGCGCAGGGCCGGAAAGAACAGATCCAGCAGGAGATGGTTGCAGAGATCATTCGGAAGATCCGCTGAGAATTAGCTCCGGAGGCCACCGAACGCTATGGAGACAAGCGGCAGACAGATCAAAATCCTCATCGTGGACGATGAGAAGGGGTCCCGGGATGTGCTGGTGAACCTGCTCCGGACGGATCAGCGGGTCATCCGCACCGCCGCTGACGGCCTCCAGGCACAGGCCATGCTCGAAGCCGACCCCTGCGACCTGATCCTGAGTGATCTGAATATGCCGCACATGGGCGGCATGGATCTGCTCCGTTTTGTCCGCAAGCAGCTCCCCGCTGCCCTGGTCGTCATCATCACCGGTTACGCCACGCTGGAGAGCACGCTCCATGCCATCGAGGCGGGGGCCTATGATTACATCACCAAACCGTTCAAACTGGCGGAGATGGAAATCCTGGTCCGCAATGCCTGCGACAAGATCCTGCTCACCCGGGAGCGGCAGTCCCTGAGCCGGGCAATCGACCGCAAACAGGAGGAGATCGAGGCGCTGCAAGAACGGGTCGCCCGGCTACAGAACCACCTGCAGCAGGTGGAGGAGCGGGAGGAGACCCTGTTCCTCGGCAACCTCAACCTGCGCCCCCCCCTGGCCAAGGAGGCCCTGCCTGCCCGTTACGCCCAGGAAGAGAGCCCTGCAAAGAAACGGGAGCTTCTGATGTCGCTGCTCCGGGAGATGCGACGGCGGGGGGAGCTGTCGGAGGCCGAACTGGATCGCTTTCTCCTGCGCTTCGAGAACAACCCATCATCCACAACGGGATAACCTCGTGGGATTTGAAAACCGATGAACCCGACACAGCAACCTGAGCTCTGCCATTCAACACCTGCGGGCGTCACGCAGCGGATTCTCATTGTCGACGACGAGCCCGAGAGCCGCTCCCTTCTGGTGCGTTATCTGGAACACCTCGGCTTTGGGGTCGATGCCTGCAGCGACGGCTTGGCAGCCCTGACCCGCCTCGATCGCGCACGTTATCACCTGATTTTCACCGACCTGCAGATGCCCGGCATGTCGGGCATCGCCCTGCTGGAGGCGCTGCGAGAGCGGGAGAACGCGACACCGGTGGTTGTGATCACGGGCTATCCCACGTTGAGCCACGCCGTCGAGGCCATGCGCAAGGGCGCGGCCGATTTCATCACCAAACCGATCGCGCTGCAGCACCTGGAGATCGTGATCACACGCATTTTGGAAGAGACGGCCCTCCGGGAGGAAAACCTTGCCCTCAACACGCAACTGCGCGAGCGGGAAGCCGTGGCCGCGCTCAATACCGAACTCCAGGCAAAGGTGGAGGAACTCTCCGTCCTCTATGAGATCGGAGAGCGCACCGACTCGGCCAAGAACATGGACGCCCTCTTCGACAGAATGGTCGAAATGGCCGCCCTGATCACCGGCAGTCGGGAGATCTCCATCTGTCTCTGGGACCGGGACACGAACCAGCTCGTTCCCAAGCGGAGCCGCGGCGCGGGACGTACCCTCGAGGCGATCCCCGCCGGGCAGGGGCCCTTGGGCCGGGCAGCTCTCGAGAAGCGTCCTCTCTTGATGGACACCGGGGCGAGCACACCGCCGGGGGTCCCCCACGGTTCGCCCGGTGCCTTCCTGAGTTTGCCCATGATGATCAAGGGGGAGATCTTCGGCATGCTCAACGTCTCCGCCCCCACGGCGGGCCAGTCCTTCTCCGAAAAAGAACTGCAGCTGCTCAAGGCGCTCGTCTCCAAGGCCGCCCTGAGCCTGGAGAACCAGGCGCTCTATGAAAGCCTCTACGACAACCTCGTCGACACCCTGCGCTCCCTGGTGATGGCGGTCGAGGCGAAGGACCCGTATACCCGCAACCATTCACAGCGGGTCACCGACCTGGCCATCCTCATCGCGAAGACCATGGGGTGTCCCCGGTCGGAGCTCGAAACACTCCGTTTCGGCGGCATCATTCACGACATCGGCAAGATCGGCATTCGGGACACGGTGCTGCTCAAACCGGATCGACTCAACGCCGCGGAAGGGGCCATCATCCGCACCCACCCGGAAATCGGCGAGAACATCGTGAAGCCCCTCAAGTTCCTCCGGGAAGAGCAGGCCATCGTTCGGCACCACCACGAACGCTTCGACGGCAGCGGTTATCCCGACGGACTCGGACAGGAGCGGATCCCCTTCCTGGCCCGGGTCCTCGCCGTGGCCGACACCTATGACGCCGTCACGTCGACCCGTCCCTACCGCCAGGCGAAACAGCACGCCTTTGCGGTGGAGGAAATCACCCGCTGCCGGCACTCCCAGTTCGACCCCCAGGTGGCGGATGCGTTCCTGGCGACGCTGCCCGACTGGTGCCACCCGAGCGGTGCCGACGGCATCGACTGGTGCCGTGTCGCGGCCAAAGTTCGAAAAATCCTCACGGCCCTGTAATTGATCTTACCGACAACCCTTTGACGGCTTCATCGCTTTTCAGACGAAGCGCTGCGCATACCCGCCGGCCGCAGGCAGACGTCGCCTTCAAAAAAGTTAAATAAAATCCAACAGTTATCAAAATCCGCGCGCGGTCCCCGCATTTGGCACACCCCTTGCTTTTAAGAAAGGTGACCAACACGGACGCAACGGGGAGGCAGCGCGGTGCAGGAGAAGAGAGAGTTCGTGCGGGTGGAAGCCTACCTGCCCATCAAATACCGAGTCATCGACGAAGGCGAATACGAGACCGCGCGGCAAGAGTGCCTTGTGACGCGGCCCGAGCCTCCGGAGGGTCTGGCGAGCGCGCCTCTGAACGGTTTCGATCTGGAGGAGTTGACGCGCCAGGACTGGAGCCTGCCGAATACGGAATCGATGGACCCCCTCATGGCTCGCGCCCTGAACAGCATCGACCGTAAACTCAACCTGCTGTTGCGGCTTTTGATCGAAACAAACTTCCCGGACGTCGGCCAGGAACCGCCCGTCGGCGTCAACCTGAGCGGCGGCGGGCTGCGGATGGTCATCCCCGAGCAGCTGGTGACCGGCCAGAAAGTGCTCGTTGAATTGACCCTGCCCACCATGCCGCCCGCTGCCATCACGAGCATCGCCGCGGTCGTCCGGGTGGTGCCCGCTCCTGCTCAAGAGGAAGCGAACCGCTACGAAACGGCGCTCAAATTCATCGACATCCACGAGGATGATCGGGAGAAGATCATCCGCTATGTGTTCAAACGCCAGCGCCACCAGATCCGCAACCGCGCCGCCCAGGAAAGCGCGGTCTAGCCAGTAGAAAAAGGATGATCCCATGATCAAAGCCGCCGGCAGGTTCCTGCCGCTTCTCTTTTTGCTCACGTTGATGCACCAGACCCTCCACGCCGCCGTACAGCTGCCCCGCACGGGGCAATACACATCGTTCTATCCCGGCGACGACGGCGCCCTTCGGGCGGGACTCGCGCACCCCACCCCCCGCTTTACCGACGACGGCAGCGGGAGTGTGCGCGACCACCTCACGGGCCTGACCTGGACGGTCCGGGCCGACCTGCTCGTCGCGCGGGAGCCCGACTGGGATGCCGACGGCGTCGCCGGCGACGGCGCGGTCAGCTTCGAGAACGCCCTCGCGTATATTGCACGGCTCAACAGCGAGGCCTATCTCGGCCATACCGACTGGCGGCTTCCCAACCGCCGGGAGCTTCTCAGTCTGATCGATTATGGACGTTTCGACCCGGCCCTGCCCTTGCTGCACCCCTTCGAAGGGGTCGCGCTCGAGCCCTACTGGAGCAGCACCACCTATGCCGACGCCGCCGCTCGGAGCTGGACCGTGAATCTGGCGGATGGCCAGCTCTGGTACGGCCGCAAGGGAGACGCCACGGACACCGCCCACATCTGGCCGGTGCGTACCGGTTCTGCCGGTCTTCTTCCGCTCTCGCGCACCGGCCAGATTACCTGTTTCGATGCCACCGGCACAGCTCTGCCCTGCGGGGGCAGCGGCCAGGACGGGGAGCACCGCGCCGGCGCCCCCTGGCCCGCGCCCCGTTACTGGGACCTGGCCGACGGGACCGTCCTCGACCGTCTCACGGGTCTGATGTGGGTTTGGGACGCCAACGTCATGACCCTGCGGGACCCCGTCTTCGATGCCGACGAGTCGCCCAACGACGGACGGGTTGCCTGGGAGGTGGCCCTGGATTACGTGGCGAAGCTCAACCAGGAGGCCTTTCTCGGCTACACCGACTGGCGCCTGCCCAACGCGCTGGAACTGGAGAGTCTGCTGGATGCCGAAACCAGCCGCCCTGCGCTCCCGACGGGACAGCCCTTCACCAACGTCCAGAGTGACAACTACTGGACCGGCACCACCTTTGCCGCGGATCCCGTCAATGCCTGGGCCGTCAGTCTGCGAAACGGCTCGGTGGTCTTCAGTTTCAAGGACCGGCGGTACCGATACGTCTGGCCGGTTCGCCTGGCCCGGGGGGGCGTGTCGGGAACCGTCACGAACCTGGGCGCCGCCATGCCCGACGTACAGGTGACGGTGATTGGCACCACGACCCTGGAAACCCGCACCAACGGGGAGGGCATCTTCTCCCTTTTGGGGCTGGGCGACGGCGACTATACGGTCACACCGCAGTTCTCGGGCTACAGCTTTGCCCCGGCGCAGCGCACGGTTACCATCTCAGGGGCACCCGTCTCGGGCATCGATTTCACCGCGACCTGCATGGACAATGATGCCGACGGTGTCTGCAACGTCGACGACAACTGCATCGACACACCCAATCCGGACCAGTTCGACTGCAACGGCAACCGTCTCGGCGACGCCTGCGATCCGAGCCCCTTCCCGCCGGAGATTTGCGACGGCATCGACAACGACTGCAACGGCCTCGCGGACGAGGGACTGAGCCGCGCCTGCGACACCCCCTGCGGACCCGGAACGGAGCTCTGCAGTGGGGGCGTCTGGAGTGGCTGCACCGCGCCCCCCGTGGCGCCAGAGCGCTGCGACGGCATCGACAACGATTGCGATGGCATGATCGACGAGGAGCTGACCCAGCTTTGCGCGAACGACTGCGGCACGGGCGTCGAAAGCTGTCTCTACGGCATTTGGAGTGGTTGCACGGCAGCCCTGCCGGAGCCCGAAACCTGCGACGGCACCGACAACAATTGTGACGGGCTGACCGACGAAGGGTGCGCGTGCATCGACGGCACCACCCAACCGTGCGGGCCGGACATTGGCGCCTGCCGTGCCGGGGTGCAGCGCTGTGTCGCGGGACAGTGGGAAACGGACTGCGTCGGCGCAGTGCCCCCTGGGGCCGAGCTTTGCGGCGATGGCATCGACAACGACTGCAACGGATTCGTTGACGAGACCTGCCTGGGTACCGACGACGAACCGAGCCCCGAGGACGACCCCCAACCAGAGCCCGATCCCGTCACCGAAACGGTCCCGCCGACCTCGGGCGGAGGCGGCGGCGGGGGCGGCTGCACCCTCTCTCACCACCCCTCAACGGGCGGAGTGCCCGGTGTCGACATGCTGTGGCTCCTCGGCATTCCCGCCGGGCTGCGGCTCCGTCGCCGGTTGCGCACGGGGCTTCGCCGCTGAAGACCCGCGCCACCCAGGCCGCGTGGGTCTTCCCGGCGGCCGGCCCCCGTTTTGCATTCCATCTTTTCCCCGGCTGTGCTAGAATGCCGCATTCTTCACCCCTCTGTCGACCTATCGGGGAGATCCATCACCATGCAGACCTACGATGCCGAACGCCCCGACCTCGCGCCCTACGCGGCGCGCAGCGACGCGTCTCGCGGGCGGCGCTACCCCGAAACGTTCAAGGACAACCGCACAGCCTTTCAGCGGGACCGCGACCGGATCATCCACTGCGCGGCCTTCCGGCGACTCGAATACAAGACCCAGGTCTTCGTCAACCATGAAGGGGACTACTACCGGACCCGGCTGACCCACAGCCTGGAAGTCGCCCAGATCGCCCGGGGCATTGCCCGGTCCATGGGGCTCAACGAAGAGCTCGCGGAAGCCATCGCCCTCTCCCACGATCTGGGACACACCCCCTTCGGGCACTCCGGCGAAGACGTCATGAACGAGCTGATGCAGGCCCACGGCGGATTCGAACACAACCGCCAGAGCCTCCGGGTCGTGGAGGAGCTGGAGGAACGCTACCCGAATTTCTCGGGCCTCAACCTGACGTTCGAGACCCGGGAGGGGATCATCAAACACTCCTCCTATCACGACCACCCCAAGGTCTCTGAGATGCAGGATTTCCTGCCGGGGGTGGTGCCGACCCTGGAGTCGCAGATCATCAACCTGGCCGATGAGATCGCCTACAACAATCACGATATCGACGACGGGCTCACCTCCGGCATGCTGGAGCTGGCGGAGCTCCGGGAGCAGGTCCTCCTGGTGGACCGGATCTACCGGCAGGTGGAAACCCGCTATCCCGGCATCGACGAGACCCGGAAGAAATACCAGGCCATCAGCCACCTCATCGGATTTCTCATCAACGATCTGGTCACCCATTCCGCCGCCACCCTGCAGGAACAGAATATCCGCTCCCTGGACGACCTGCGGGCCAAGAATGTCATGGCCATTGCCTTCAGTCCCGAAACGCGTCGGGAAAACACCGAGCTGAAACGCTTCCTCTACAAGAACCTCTACACCCACTACCGGGTGGAGCGGATGCGGATCAAGGGGCGCATGGTCCTGACGGCGCTCTTTCGGGTCTACTGTGACACACCGACCCTGCTGCCCAAGAAATACGAGCCCATGATTGAAAGCCACGGCAAAGAGCGGATCATCTGCGACTATATCGCCGGGATGACCGACCGCTACGCCCTGGATGAATACAAGAAGCTCTTCGAGCCCTTCGAACGAACTTAGCCCGAAGATTGCATGGGCAAGTCTATTACGAGGCCGGACTTGTCGCGGCGTAGCATTCTGCGAAGACGGATAAGCCGCCTACGGCACTTCTGCGACCTCCCATCACGATCACCCATGCAATCTTCGAACGAACGCCGAACCGCGCTCCGTCGAGAGGCTCGAGCGTCCGACCAATGGCCGCGGGTCCCCGGCCGGAGGAGAGATCAGGAGTTCCATCGCGTGTGCCAGGTCCGCATCCTCACCGGCCCGCCCCGCACGGGCCAGAGAGCCGCCATCTACGAAATCGCCCGCCCCTTCCTCCGGGAGAACCGGTGTCACAAACTACTGATCCTCGTTCCGTCGAACCCCACGGCCCGGGAAATCCGGGAGAGACTGCTGGCGGATGGGTCGATCACCGGGTTCGTCGGCCTGCAGGTGATGACCTTTCTCGATCTGAGCCGGGAAATCTTCGAAGCATCGGACCTGCCGGGAAGACTGAGCAGCGCGCGGGCGCGCCGATGGATGATCCAGAGACTCCTGGAGAAACAGCCGCTTCCTGCCCTGCGAGCCGTGCGGGGCACCCGGGGGCTCGAGGAGCTCGCCGGGGATTTCATCCGCACCCTCAAGGAGGCGGGGCTGACGCCTGCCGCGTTCGACAACATCGCTTGCACACGGGGTGCCACTCCGGGCCTGACCGATCTGGCGGTCCTCTTTGCCGCGTATGAACAGGAACGCGAGGCGAAGGGGCTTCTCGACCGGGAGGATCTCTTCGCCCTTGCCGCCCGAGCCCTCACGGCGGGCGCGCCGGGCGCCTTTTCCGCCCTGCACCAGGTCGTGGTCACAGGCTTCTACGACTTCACGCCTCGGCAGCTGGAACTTCTGGCCGCGCTGGCAACCCTGCAGCAGCTCGAGACGCTGACCCTCACCCTGTTCCATCAGGAAGGCCGCGGCCCCGGGCCGCGCTTCACCCAGCGCAGCCTGGCGCGAATCCAAAGCTACTTTCCGAAGGCCGAGGTCACCTCTCTCCCGGGCGCGACCGCGCGCCCCGGTGCACCGCTTGGGCATCTGGCCCGCACCTTTCTGGCCGACGCCGACGCAATCCATCCGGTTCCCGCCAACGGTGCGGTGGAAATCGTTGAGAGCCCCGGCAGCTACCGGGGAGTCGAAGAGATTGCGCGGACGATCCGTTTCCTGAAACAGACCGGCGCGCACACCTTCCGGGAGATGGCCGTCGTCTTTCGCAACCTGGGCGATGCGCAGGAGCAGGTCCGGGAGGTCTTTCGTCTCTTCGGGATTCCCCATCGCATGAGCGCGGGGTTCCCACTCAGGAGCAACCCGCTGATTCAGGCAATCCTGGGGATCCTGGAAGTGCCCCGCTCCCGCTATCAGCGGGACGTGGTCTGCCGGCTGCTTCGCTCGGACTACCTTTGCTTCGCACCGCTGGCCGCAAGCGGGATCACGGCCGAGCGCTTCGACGCCCTCGCCCGGGAGGCGCTGATCCACCAGGGAGAGAGCGCGTGGCGCAAACGCCTGGCCGACCACGCGGCCAATCTCAGGATCCGGCTGCAATACCGGCAGGAGGGCTTCGTGGAGAGCGACAATTCCGATCGCGTGCAGCAGCGCATCGATGCCCTTCGCGAACGGATGGACGAGACCACCGCGTGCGCCAGCGTCATGGAGGCCCTCATGGACGCGCTCGGTGCCCTGCCCTCCCAGGCGAGCCTCCCCCGCTTCGTCGAGCTGCTCCACGCTCTGATGCGGACCTTTGCCGTGCACGAGCGGCTCTATGCGGTCCGGGATCTGCGGCTCGTCCGGCGGGATCAGCGCGCGCTCAAAGCCTTTGAGGCGCTGCTCGACGAAATGGCCGAAGACCACAGGCGCCTCGATGCCCGCCGGAAGCTCAGCCTGGCCCGCTTCATCCGAACCCTCCAGCAGAGCCTGAGCGACGCAACCTACCTGCCCGACGCGCCGGAGGAGGACGCGGTCTTCGTCACCGACGCACTCGGTATACGGGGCCTGCATCTGCCCGTCGTCTTCATCGGGGCACTGGTGGAAGGGAGCTTTCCCCGCCTGCACACGCCCAATCCCCTCTTCGGCGACGCCGTGCGGGCGCGCGTGAATCGCGCGCTCGGACCGAAGGGCTGGGTGAGCCTGTCCAGTGACTGGCGGGAAGAAGAAGAGCTCCTCTTTCTGCTCGCCGCAGGCGCCGCCGAGCGGCGGCTCACCCTTAGCCATCCGAGGTGCGACGGGCAGGGGCGGGACCTGCTCCCCTCGCGATACCTGGAGCGGGTCCAGTCCCTCTTCACCGAAGGCACCCTCACGGTCCGGGCCGTCTCCCTGAGCGACCCCCTGCCGGGGGCGGATCAGATCTTCCGAGAGCAGGAACTTCTGGAGACCGCCTTTCGAAGCCTTCACCGCCCCGCCTCGCCGGCGCCCGAGACGCCCCATCTCTTCAATCATCTTCTCGCACATCAGAAGGAAAAGCTCGGGGCGCTGCTCCACGGCCTGGCGGTGACCCGGGCCCGCCGGGACCCTGCGGGCAACGCCTACACGGGGCTGCTCGGCCCCGAAGCCGCGGCCGAGATCCGCCGCCGGGAGGCGCCCTTCTCGGCCTCCGCGCTCGAGCGCTACGGGGCCTGCCCCTTTCAGTACTTCTGCGAACGGGAACTTAGAGTCGAGCCGCTGGAGCCGGTGGAGGACGAAATCAACGTCATGGACATGGGGAGCCTCTACCACCGGATCCTGGAGCAGTTCTACCGGGAACTGAACGGCCCCGTCACGTCGGAGAACTTCCATGCCGCCCGGGCCTGCATGGACGCCATTGTGGCCCGGCTGCTGGCCCGGCAGGAGTTCAAGGGGGTGCCGGGCCATGAGAAACTCTGGGAGATTCGCCAGGGGGAAATCCGCGAGATCCTGAATCGTTTTCTCGTCTCCGAACGGGAAGCCTTCGCAGAGACCGGCGAGGTGCCGTCGCACTTCGAAGCGGCCTTCGGCATGCCCGCCCCGCGCGCGGGGGAGCCCCTGTCGCGCGAAGAGCCTTTCACCATCGCCTCCGAGACCGGCCCCATCCGCCTCATGGGCAAGGTCGACCGGATCGACCTCAAACGTGAGGCCGACGGCACGCACTTTTCAGTGCTCGACTACAAAACCGGAAGATACGCGCCCCCGGCCACGGCCATCGCACGGGGCGAAAGCCTACAGTTGCCTCTTTACGCCGCGTGGGTCCGACAGGCACTTCCCGGCCCGACGGCGATCCGCCAGGGCGCGTTTTATCTGCTGCGCTCGGGCGAGAAGAAACGTCAGATCCCGGCGAAGAAGGACGAATCATGGGAAACCCTCTGGCAGACCACGCGGCAGCACATTCAGACCTACGTCGAATCGATCCGCCGCGGGGAGTTTCCCGTGGGTGAGAAGAAATGCGCCGAGTACTGCCGCTACAGCGCGGTGTGTCGCATCGGCGAGGAATAAGAGCAAAGAAAGTGTTTTACCGCAGAGGGCGCAGAGGACGCGGAGAAAAGCTCTCTTGGGTTAAAAGAACAAACCTAAGACCCAGCTCACCAGGCACAGAGGTCGCGGAGAAAGGCAGGCTTTGTTGAAAAGCAGAACCAAGACCTGTTTTACCGCAGAGAAGGTGGAGATCTCAGAGAGAGACAATCTCTATCAAAAAGCAAAATCCGTTTCGCCAGAGAGTTTGCTATGTTGCAGAAAGCTCTGTGGTGAGATGGGCCTCAGGTTTTTGCCTTTAGCAAGAATTTGGTTCTTCTCTGCGACCTCCGCGCTCTCTGCGGTAAGATTTGTTTTTTGATTTTATGACCGACAAGACCAACCACACGCTCACCTTCACCGACGCGCAGCGCCGGGCCATCACCACCCTGGGGCAAAGCCTCTGCGTCAGCGCAGGCGCGGGCTCTGGCAAGACCACGGTCCTCGTGGAGCGCTATCTCTATCTCATCGACGCGGGCGGCATGGATCTCCCGGAGGTGGTGGCCATCACTTTCACCGAAAAGGCCGCCAACCAGATGAAGGCGAAGATCCGGGAGAAAATCGGGGCCCGTCTCGCCGGCACCGAGGACCCCGCTGCACGGGAGGCCTGGGAGCGGCGCTATCGGGAGGTGGGATCGGCCTGGATCCACACCATCCACGGCTTCTGCACCCGTCTGCTGAAAGAGTATCCCGTCGAGGCAGGCATCGATCCGCACTTCACCATGCTGGACGAAACCGAATCGGTCATCCTGCAGCATCGGATCATCTCGGACTTTGTCCACCATCGCCTGGCCCGCGATGCCGAGCCCATGGTGCGCCTTCTCAGCGCGTACGGCCTGGCCAACACCCGGGAGATGTTCGCGGCGCTGCTCCGCCAGCGGGAGGCCGCGAGACGCTGGGCACCGGCCTATCTGGAAAAAAGCGACACCGAAATTCTGGCCCCCCTGCGGGCACGGGCCGAGGCCCATCTGCAAACGCTTGCTGACGACCTGCAGCCGCTCTCCTGCCCCGAGCCCTCGGACAAAATCGAGCAGCTCCGCCAGGAAGCGCTTGCGCTCTTCGCCCCGGGATGCCTCGACGTCGGGCGCCTGCAAGCGCTGGCGAACATCAACCTTCAAGGCGGCAGCCCGAAGCGCTGGGGCGCCGACGCGTTGCGCGCGGTCAAAAAAAAGCTCAAGGCACTCAAAGAGACGGTCCGGAGCATCCTGCCTCTCTTTGACGACGCACGGAGTGCCGCCGAACTGGGCCTTCTTCGCGACCTGCTCGGCGAGTTCCGGCGCCTGGCGACACATTACGGCGAGGCCAAAGCCTCCCAGGGGATGGTCGACTTCGACGACCTGCTGATCCTGGCCCGGGACCTGCTGGCCAAGAGTCCATTGGTCCTGGCGCAGTGCCGCACCCGATTCAAGACAGTGCTCATTGACGAACTCCAGGACACCGATCCCCTCCAGATGGAGATCGTGGAGCAAATCCGGGGCGACGATCAGGTCCCCGTCTTCGCCGTGGGAGATGCGAAGCAGTCGATCTACCGTTTCCGCGGCGCGGACGTGACGGTCTTTCAGCAATTCCAGCAGGAGATCAAAGCCCAGGACCCCGCGGCCGTCATCCCTCTGAACAGAAACTTTCGCAGCCAGGGCGAGATTCTCACCTTTGTCAACCATCTCTTCCAACGGATCTTTCCCGCGCGCTCGGCGCACCCCGACACGGTCTGTTTCGAGCCCCTGGAGACGCACAAGCCGAGCCTTCTCCGGGGGCACTTCATCGAGAGTCGGTTCACCCCCGCCCGCCGGGGGGAGATCAGCGCCGTCGCGGCCCGTGCAGAAGAGGCCGCCTGGATTGCGGCCCGTATCCGGACCATGGTCGATCAGGCAGAAGCACTGATCCTGGATGAAGAAGAACGCCCCGGGCCCGTGCGCTACGGCGACGTGGCCCTGCTCTTTCGCGCCATGACCGACGTCAAGCTCTACGAGCAGGCCCTTCGCAACCGGGGCATTCCTTTCACCGTGCTCAGCGGCGCCGGGTTCTTCGAGAAGCAGGAAGTCCTCGACATTTTGAACCTGCTGCGCATCCTGATCTACCCCGACGACCAGGCGGCACTGCTCGGGCTTCTCAGAAGTCCCCTCATCGGCGTCACCGACGACACCCTCTTCTTCATGACGCGGGAGCGTTCCCTCACCGACGGCCTCGCGCAGGCGGAGTGCGTGCCCGGCATTGCCGGTGCGGACCGCGCCATCCTGGTGCGGGCCCGCACCATCCTTGAAAAGCTCCGTCGGGTGCGCGACCGGGTCCGCCTGCCCGAGCTGATCGGGCGTTTCCTCGATGAGACCGCGGCCCCCGCCCTCCTGCTGAGCGATCCCGTGCACGGCCATCAGCGCTACGCCAACCTGAAAAAGCTCATGGACCTGGCCCGGGACTTCGCCGCACGGCCCGCCTTCGGACTCTCCGAGTTCATCGACTACATCCAAGAGCTCCGGGAGAGGGCGGCCCGGGAGGGCGAATCGCCCATCGACGAGGAGAGCGGGGACACGGTCCGGATCCTCACCATCCACAAGGCCAAGGGGCTGGAGTTCCCCGTGGTCTTCCTGCCCGATCTGGGACGGGGCAACGGCGGGCCAAAGGACGCCATCGAGATCGACCCCGAACTGGGCATCGGCATCCGGGTGCCCGACGACAAGGGGGGCCTTGAGAACTCGGGTATCCGCACGGCTGTCCTGGAGGCCGGGAAGCGCCGGGAGATGGACGAAGAGAAGCGCCTCTTCTACGTAGCCTGCACGCGGGCCCGGGACTTTCTGGTTCTCTCCGGACAGATCCGTTTCAACGACGCGTCGGCGGTGGCCATGGACTGGCTGCGGGAAGCGTTGGAGATCACCGAAGAGAACGTCGCCGAAGACCTGCCCTATGGAGCACGGATCGTGAAAGCCGCTGCCGGTGAGCTCCATGCCGCAGTGGGGCCGCCGGATGCGGACCGATGGATCGATGGCCACCCCGAAATGCTCCGGGGGGAGCCGGTGGCCGCCGGCAAGAGCGCGGAGGCCAACGCGCTCATCCGGCAGGCCACAGCGGTGCCCGCGCCCGAGCCGCCCCTTCGATTCACGGTCTCCCAGCTGCTCCACTTTTTGCAATGCCCGCGAGGCTATGAACTCGCCGACCGGTGGGGCCTCGCGGAGCCGCCGCTAGAGGGCCGGCCGGCGGGGGCCAGTCGTGCCGGCGGTCGCGAGCTGGGAAGCCTGGTCCACAACATCCTGCAGCGCTGGGACCTGGAGGAGGCCACACTGGAAGCACAGGTCGAACGGACCCTTCGCCGCGCCGGGCTTTCCGGGCGAGAGCTCAAGAACGCAGGAGCACAGGCGGCGGCACTCATCCGGAACTTCTCAGCATCGCCCACCGCGGCGGAAATCCGCCGGGCCCGCGAGGTTCACCAAGAGCTTCCTTTCCTGCTCAAGCTCGGCGCCTTTCGGATCGAAGGAACCTTCGACATGCTCTACCGGAACACCGGGGGCCGACTCGTTCTCATCGACTACAAGACCGACCAGATCCGTGACGACGAAGTCCCCGCGCGCGCAGACGCCTACCGCTTCCAGATGGCCGCGTACGCGCTGGCCGCGAATCGGCTCTTTCAGGAAAAGGTCAAGACCGCGCTGGTCTTCCTCCACCCCGGCACCACCTTCGCGCTCGAGAGCAATCCCCATCAGACAGAAGCAGAGATCCTCTCCCTCATCGGGCGTATCCGCACCGCAGCGGATTTCGAAAGAAACCCCGAGCGCTGCCCCCAATGCGGCTACTTCGAGCCCTTCTGCACGCCCGGAGCGGGGGATGTCGTGTAGGCCAAGCAAGGCAAACACGCTTAACGCAGAGAGGGGCTTTTCGCGTTAAAAGCAAAGTCAAAACCTGTCTTACCGCAGAGATCGCGGAGAGCGCGGAGAAAGGCTCTTCTTTTCCCTCGCCCCCTCGGGGAGGGCCTTGGGTGAGGGGGGACTGTCCTCTGTCTTTCTGTCTTCCGTCCGAAGCCTGCCCCGCGAGAGGCGGAGCCTCTATCGGGGTCTTCCGTCTTCTGATCTTTCCGTCCTCCGTCCTCGGTCTTTCTGTCTTCCGATCTTTCCGTCCTCCGTCCTCTGTCTTTCTGTCTTCCGATCTTTCCGTCCTCCGTCCTCCGTGTTCCGCCCACTGTCTTCAGCCATCTACCTTCCCTCATCACCAGATGACTAATTCTGTACAAGCAAGTACGAATTGTGTATGCTAAGGCCGGTGCCGACGGGCATACTTCGGTGAACCGGGAGAAGCATAATGTCTGACACTATTCTCACAAAGGCCGATATTTTCGCTGTGCTTCGCGAGAACGAAGCGGATATCAAAGCACTCGGGGTAAAGCGTCTCGGCTTGTTCGGGTCCTTTGTGCGGGGTGAACAGAACGAGAACAGTGATGTGGATTTCCTCGTAGAATTCTATGCCCGCAGGAAGAGTTTCGACAATTTCATCGGACTCTGCTTTCTGCTGGAGGCGGCACTGAAACGCCGCGTGGAGCTTGTGACCACGGAGGCGCTTAGCCCACACCTCGGCCCCCACATTCTTCAAGAGGTGGAGTATGCCCCTCTCGCCGCTTGACTATCTCCGGCACATTTTGGACGAAACCAACTTTCTAATCACGCAGACGGGCGCCTTGAGCCGCGAGACTTTCCTGAAGGATGAGACGACTAAACGGGCCTTCGTCCGGAGCCTCGAAATCATCGGCGAGGCAGCCAAGAAAGTCCCGCCCGAGCTACGGGACCGTTACCCCGACGTGCAATAGCGAGCGATTGCCGGGATGCGGGACCGCCTTATCCACGACTATTTCGGCGTCGACTACGACATCGTATGGGATGTTGCCGTCAATAAGATCCCCGATCTTCAGCGACGAATCGAGCAGATCCTTCGCCGTGAATAACCCGCACAAGTCGCGACGGACCGCCCACTGTCGTTCCGTCCTCTGGTCTGTCTGCGGCCTTCAGTCACTTGAAGTTTCCGTCCTCTGTCCTCCGTCACTCCGTCCTCCGTCACTCTGTCCTCTACATTCTTTCTGCCCACCGCCCACTGCCCACTGTCGATCTGTCGTCAGCCTTAAGCCTGTCGCCCTTTCCGTCCTCTGTCCTCTGGGTTCTTTCTGCCCACTGCCTACTGCCCACTGGTTCTTCACCGCCCACTGTCGTTCCGTCCTCTGTTACGCCGTCTTCTGGCGTCTCACTGTCCTCTGTCCTCCGTCCTCCGACTTGACCCTACCTCGCGGGCATGGTTATATTGAGGGCGTCATACAGGTGGAGCTGAACATGAATATCTTCAAACGACTCTTTGCAGCGCTGCAGCAAGAAGGTGTCGAGTATCTGGTGGCAGGCGGTGTCGCGGTGAACCTCTACGGCATTGAGCGCGCCACCGGGGATATCGACATCGTGCTAAACCTGGACGAAGAGAATATGAACCGCTTCATTGCAGCCGCCGGGAAGCTGGGGTTGGCGCCCAAGGAGCCGGTGGCGCTGGAGACGCTGCGCGACCCGGTGCAGCGAAAACAATGGGTCGAGAAAAAGCATCAGTCCGTCTTCTCTCTGCTTGACCCGAAGGCGCCGTTCTTTCAGCTCAACGTCCTCATTCAGACACCGTTCCCCTTTGCAGAAGTCTACGCAGAACGAGAGACCATGCGATACGGGGAGGTCGACATTCCCGTCATTCCCATCCCGGCCTTGATCAAGATGAAGACTGCGTCCGACAGGCCGCAGGACAAATCGGATGTCTTTTATCTGAAGAAGATCCTCAAGGACTGGCAGCATGAGTGACCCAGAGGCAGCCAACGGAACGGACGAGCCGCTGCTCTACCACAAGACCAAGGCAGACATCCGCCGCTATCAGGCCACGCCGGTGGCCGATAAACTCGCCTGGCTTGCCGCCCAGATGGAGTTTTTCCACCAAGTAATGCCTGAGAAGGCCAAGCGGATCCGGGATCGCCTTTGATGGAAAACCGAATCTCACCGCAGAGCACGCGAAGACCGCGGAGATAGGCAAGTCTGGCTAAAGGCAAAACCGTCTCACCGGTTCCCCCGTTAGAAACTGTTCTTGTTTTTAATGGGGGCAGAGCTTGCGAAGGCCGCAGAGAAAAACTTGTTTCGCCATGAGGAAAATTGAAAACCTAAGAACCGATTGTACAAGGCACAGCGTGCAATGGGAAGACTTCTTCTCCCCAAGAACAAAGACGAAGCGACCGTCTTGCAAGACGCAGCAAGTAAGCGAAGAAAAGATGGATTCAAGAGACAGGTGCCAGTACATGAGCCGCAATTCGTGCTTCCCTTCGCTATGGGACGGGTTTTGGAATCCTGCCTTTTAACAAGGTCATCTACTTCTCCGTGCTCGGTGTGTCTCCGGTAAGATTTGTTCTTGCTTTGAGAAGCGTTGCCTTTCTCTGCGATCTCTGCGGTAAAGTTGCTTTTGCGTTTCAGTTCTTTCTTGACAGATATGCACGAATCATACATATATATGCATATGAGAACCACGCTGAACATCGATGATGAAATTCTGGAGAAAGCCTCGAAACTCACCGGCATCACCGAGAAGACGGCCCTCGTCAGGCTCGGCCTGGAGGCGCTCATCGCCCGGGAGAGCAGCAGGCGTCTCGCGAAGCTGGGCGGCACCGAAAGGCGGCTTCGCCCCATCCCGCGGCGGCGCTCGAGCAAGTCGTAGCCATGGTGCTGGTCGACACCTCCATCTGGGTCACCCATCTGCGCCACGGCAGCCCCGCCCTGGCGGAACTACTCCTCGATGCCCAAGTCGCCTGCCACCCCTTCATCGTGGGTGAGCTGGCCTGCGGCAGCATCCGCCACCGAAAGCGTTTTCTGACCCTGCTGCAGTCCCTGCCGATGCTGCCCGTCGTGTCGTCGGAGGAGCTGCTCTTCTTTATCGAACGCCATAAACTCATGGGCATGGGACTCGGTTTCCTCGACGCCCACCTTCTCGCATCGGCCCGACTCTCACGAACCCCTCTCTGGACCGCCGATCAAAAGCTGAAAACCGCCGCCCGAAAACTCAAAGCAGCATATCCGTGACACGAAGGGGTCTTCCGCCCTCCGCCCTCCGCCCTCCGCCCTCCGTCCTCCGTCTTCTGTCTTCCGCCCTCCGTCCTCCGTCTTCCGCCCTCCGCCCACTGCCCTCCGTCCTCCGTCTTCTGTCCTCTGTCCTCCGTCCTCCGTCTTCCGCCCACCGCCCACTGCCCACCGGGTCTTCCCTGCCCTTGCGTTATACGTAGGTTTGTGCTAGTCTGCGTATAACTTTTTCACGGCTCATGAGCCCTCTATGGAAAAACTGCCCCTTGAAACACAGACCCTCTACGCCGAATTACTGGAGCAGCTGACTGCTCTTGAAACACGTCGCTCCATCGGACAGGCCTCCGGGTGTTTCACGACAAAGACCGTGAAAGGCAGGACCTATTACTATTTCCAATACTCCGACCCGGGCGGCAAACCGCGGCAGAAGTATGTCGGCAAGAAAGCCCCGGTGCTTGACAAGATCGTCAGTCGGTACGAACAAGAGCGGGCCGCCCTTGCGGGCGACCAGGAAAGCGTCCGGCGGCTCACCGCTCTGCTCCGAGCCGGAGGCGCATCCGTTACGGAGGCAGCCCCATCCCGCGTTTTGAAGGCGCTCGCCGAGAGCGGGGTCTTCCACGCCGGCGGTGTGCTGATCGGCACCCAGGCCTTCACCATCCTCGGCAATCTGCTGGGGGTTCGATGGAAAAGCAGCTCCCTGAAGACCCATGACATCGACATCGCCGGCGAATTGCGCATCGATCTTGCCGTCCCGGAAGTCCCCTCCGATCTGCCGAAGGCTCTGGAGACCTTGGCCATGGGGTTTCTCCCGGTGCCCCCGCTCAATCCGAAGCATCCATCGACCTCTTTCAAAGTCCGGGGACAGCCGCTGCGGGTCGATCTGCTGACTCCGGGCAAGACCGGGCGGGAAAAAGCACCGGTGTTCATCCGGCGCTTCAACGCCGCAGCCCAGCCGTTGCCCTTCCTAGATTATCTAATCGAGGAGTACGACCGGGGCGCCGTCGTCAACGGCGGCGGAGTCTTGGTCAATGTGCCGACGCCGGCCCGTTTCGCCTTCCACAAACTAATCACGGCTCAGCGCCGCCCCGCCGCGATGCACACCAAACGGGATAAGGATTTGAATCAGACGCTGCAGCTCGTCTCGGTCCTGACGGAAGAGCGGCCCGGTGACCTGCTCCTCGCCTGGGACGCACTGCGGTCCCGAGGCCCCACCTGGGTCAAACGCGCCAAAACGGGGCTCGCCATTCTCAAGAAGCTCGATCCCGAGGAACACGGGAAGATGGCCACCCTGTTGAAACTCTCATAAGATATGCTGTGCTTTCCCTCTCCCCAATAAACCAGGGTCAAGGTGAGGCGGAACCTTCTTCAGCCTTCCGTCTTTACCCTCTTTCCCATTTCCTATTTCCCATTTGCCGTTTTCTTCCGTCTTCCGCCCACCGCCCACTGCCCACCGCCCACTGCCCACTGCCCACCGGATTTCCCCTTGACGAACCCGCCCCGCCCCGGTATACTGCGCAAAAATTAGTTCCAAAGAATACAGCGCCGGACAATACTAATCCTTCCCACCCACCTTGTGTCCGGCCCATCATCAATCCAATTAAAAACGATGCAGCCTTCCCGGTCCCGGAAACCGAAGCTCCTTGACCAGGTGCGCCACGAACTGCGCGTCCGCCACTACAGCCTGCGCACGGAGGAGGCCTATGTCCAGTGGATCCGCCGCTTCATCCTCTTTCACAACAAGCGCCACCCCCGGGAAATGGCGGAGACCGATATCAACGCCTTCCTCTCCTACCTGGCCGTGGAGCGCAACGTGGCCGCCTCCACGCAGAACCAGGCGCTCAATGCGCTGCTCTTTCTCTACAAGAAGGTCCTCCAGGTGGAGCTTGGCTTCATCGGCGATCTCGTGCGCGCCAAGCGCCCCCGCAAACTCCCCGTAGTGCTCACCCGCAGCGAGGTCCGCGCCATTCTCTCCCACCTTTCCGGGACCACCTGGCTCATGGCGAGCCTGCTCTACGGCACGGGCATGCGCCTCATGGAGTGTCTGCGGCTCCGGGTGAAGGACATCGATTTTTCCTACCACCAGATCCTCGTGCGGGACGGCAAAGGGAAGAAGGACCGGGTCACCATGCTGCCCCAGAACCTCAAGAAACCGCTGCAAGAGCATATCGACCGAGCCCAGCAGCTGCACGAAGAGGACCTGACCGAAGGGTACGGCCAGGTCTATCTCCCCTTTGCGCTGTCCCGGAAATACCCCAGGGCCGACCGGGAGTTGGCCTGGCAGTTCATCTTTCCCTCCGCGAAACGCTCCGTCGACCCCCGCAGCGGCATTGTGCGGCGCCACCATGTCCAGCCGCTCACCCTGCAGCGGGCGATCAAGCAGGCCGTGCGCAGCGCCGCTATTCACAAACCGGCCAGCTGCCACACCCTTCGACACTCCTTTGCCACGCATTTGCTGGAAAGCGGCTACGACATCCGCACCGTCCAGGAGCTGCTTGGCCACAAAGACGTCAAGACGACCATGATCTACACCCATGTGCTCAACCGGGGCGCCGGCGGCGTGCAGAGCCCCATGGACTGGCTGGAGCCGCGCTGAGGCGGCTCGGCCGCAAACCCCTCATTGAAAGGAGATTCTCATGTACAAACCGGGAACCCCCATCCATCCGCCTCTTTATCTGGTCCATACCAGGATTCCCTGCGAACGGTGCCGCACCGATATGCCGGTGGTGGCCCTGCTCGCCCCGAATGTGCCGAGCATGAAGGGGGAGATCATTATTCTCTCGGAGATTCGGGAAATGCCGCACGCCGTCGCCCAGGCGATCCGCCAGCGGTTTCCGAATTTCAGGCTCACCCGGACCCGGGTGGGAGGCTACCGATACTACGGCAATACCTGCCCTGGCTGCAGCGGCCTGTACGACGACTTCTACCTTCACTGTGAGCCGGATGCGCCGTTTTGCCCCATGACGGGGGAGGAGGCGGAGCGCCTTACGCTTGAGCCGATGGCCCTGGAGGAGCCCTTCACCGTGCGGGCCAATCTCGGCATGGGCATCGGGGATCTGATCCTCTATCATGCCAAGCGGGGTGATGGAACTCACGCCTACCGGGAGCAGGGGTAAGGGGGTCGCTCCGAGCACTGCCTGGGCACAGCATGCCTTCAATCAGCGTGATGACGTCGGGGCAACCGGTATGGGCTTTATTTTCTTCAGACTCTCCGCCTCTGACTGTTGGGCAAAGTAGAGGTCCCAGCGGCGCTGTATGTTCATCCAGAAGTCAGGCATTAGCCCGAAGAACTTTGCAAGCCTCAGTGCGGTACTCGGCGTAATCCCCCTGCGGCCGTTGATGATCTCATTAACTCTTTGATAGGGCACGTTGATGGCCTCGGCCAGCTCCCTTTGTGTCAATCCCATGGGCTTTAGAAATTCTTCCAAGAGCATTTCCCCTGGATGGGTGGGGGCGCGAGGTGTCGGTATTCGGACCATAAGTCTCTTCTCCTTCCAAGGATGCGAGTTAGTTTCCATCCGGAAACGGCCCTTTTTCCGATGAGCTGCGTTCTCCGCGGGCTTACTTCCTCAACGTACAATGAGTACGCCTCGTCGTAAACCCTTGTGCG
>CAMYMF010000015.1:60690-61663 GCA_947259355.1 uncultured Nitrospirota bacterium
GCGGGCTTACTTCCTCAACGTACAATGAGTACGCCTCGTCGTAAACCCTTGTGCGGCCTTGCTCATCAAAAAAATTGCTCATTTCCGATCTGGAAACTAATTCGTGTCCCTTCTAGTTTCCGGACGGGCACGAGTTGGTGGTACTCTGAAATTGCGACCTCAGCTGGACCTGCATCCGAGCACTTAAAGCATATGCGATATGGATCATTGATGCGTATACTGTACTGGCCTTTCCGGTCCGCAGAGAGTGCTGCCAGTCCTTGGCCTGGAGGAATACGCAATTCATCCAGTGTCAAAATAGAATCAAGCTGATCCAGTTTCCGAGAGGATCTCTTCCACAACGCTTTAGGGCACAATCGCATGGCTGCCTTGGAGACCTTACCGTTGAATATATCTTCGGTCGCTTGATTCTTAAACGACTGTATCATGGGCACGCGATAGCACGGCTATCATGCGATATCAAGCAACGATGAATTCTTGCGCAACACGCTGGGTGGGGCCGTCGCCCGGGAAAAGCTACTCCTTTGGGGATATTCGCTGGCGACATAGATATCATTTCGTGATATAATTTTTTCATCGTAGCCGGTTGGAAATAGGGTAAGATATTGAAAGACATGGATAATCTGAGGTTCTGGGGAGGAGCGGGGACGGGCTAGATATCATGGAGCGATGCATTGTCCCTTTTCTTAGGATATCGATATATTAGTTAGCCGTTGAAAATCATTACTGAGTTTTTCCTCATCTGGAGCCAGTCGGCAGATCGTGATCATACAGTGCGTGCCAGAGTGCAGAGTTCATTCATTCATTCATCAAGTGGGTGCTGTAACCCACGGGGCGAGGCTGTGAGCATGGTGCTTCTTTCCAGTTTTTCAGGCGTTCGTTCGTGCCCAAAGGGCCGTGCAGCGCAATCCTGCACGTGCGTACCGGAACCCAGTGCTGCGCCACAAAGTGTTGCTGTACACACGTTCACCGC
>CAMYMF010000016.1:0-45624 GCA_947259355.1 uncultured Nitrospirota bacterium
CCCTTCCTGGCTTCCTCGAAATCACGCTTATCGTCAAAGGGCAGGGATTTTCGAAGACCCTGCTGCAACTCAATCGTAAACTTGGAAGGCATTTTTCCTTTGTTGTCAAAGTGCTTGCCTTCCATTGCACCAGGATCCGACAGCACACCGCCTCCACCCGCGGCGAAGGCTACGTTGCTGATGCCCCATAACAACATAATGGCAAAGGGTAGTGTCACAGTCTTAAAAATTTTCATTTTGCCTCCTTTGGGAATGCAAAGATTTCCGGAATAAGGGAGTATGGGAAACGCTGTGCAACTGTTTACCGGTGAATTCATGCCAGTGTTGATTAGAATTAAGCACAACCTTTGTTTGGGCCCGACATCCTAATCATCACAGGTGTGGTGTCTGCTATACGTTGAAGGCCGGCCTCAATCTTCGGTAAGGCTTGCACCGAGGGTTGGGGGCGCTTGATTTGTTGCCCGTTCGTTTCCATTTCTTCGACCAAGGTTGGATCTTGGACAAGTCTCACTCGAACAAAAGCGGCCCGAATATATTTGAGAAATAGGATCTTTGCAAGTTGATTGACCTGCTCAGTGACCGTCTCACCCCTTTGCCAGAGGGGGAGGTCTTACAATAGCACCCACGATAAACCATCCCCCTCTTTCCTAAAGAGGGGGATGGATAGATTAGACTTCGCAATCCCCCTCAATCCCCCTTTGAGAAAGGGGGAATTAAAGGGAGTGCCCTTTAAGAAAGGCAGAGGTGATGCAATGGGGATTGGCAAATTTGGGAAGTACACATATAATCAGGCAGCACTCTTAATTCAACAATGCTGAAGGAATCAGAACGTGGGCAAAACCCGCAAAGTGCTTTTGTGGACCGCCGGTGGACTCGGCGTACTTCTAATCCTACTGATCATTGTCACACTGGCCCTGCCACACTTCCTCGACTCTGAGGCGGTGAAAGCGAGGGTGGAGGAGATCATTTCTCAAAAACTTGCCGGCCAGGTCACCTACCAGAGCACGGATCTGTCATTCTTTCCCCGTCCCCATATTGAGATCGACGAGGCGGTCGTTTCTGTCGCTGAAAGACTTGCTGGGACGCTGGACGCGTTGACCGTATATCCGAAGCTTCTTCCTCTTTTCAAAGGTCGTATCCGCGCGGCCAAGGTGGAATTGGAAGGGCCCGACTTCGATCTGACGCTGCCGGCAAGGCTGGATAGAAACGAAACGATCGCGAAGCCGCGATCCGTCGACGCGATCGCAGAAGAGTTGGCCCGCCTTTTAGCCCCCCTGGCCCTAATGGCACCGGATCTCATTCTCGTCGTTGACGGAGGCAGTCTCAATCTGCTGGACAAGGGTCAGTCGCTCTTCCTGTTTCAGGATCTCGACGTCCGAGTCGTTTTCCCGCCGGGCAGGTTCGGAATCGACCTCTCCTGCCGTTCGAATCTGTGGGAACAGATCACCATAGACGGGGGTTTCGATCCAGCCGATCTCACCGGCAAGGGAGAAATCGATGTGACGGGCCTCAGAGCGGACAGACTCATAGCCTATTTCCATCCTGAGCCCACTTCGGCCCGTTTGAAAGAGATGGGCGCGCTCATGGCGGAAACCATGGAAGTGGCGCTTCAACTGGATCGACGGAAAGCGGTGGTCACCCTCAATGACTTGAGTATGGAGGCTCCGCGACTCGAACTGTCCGGAGAGCTCGTTTTGGACGAAGCGTCGGGAGAGTCGAGCCTGAAATTGGAAGGACGGGAGCTCGATGCAACAACGATTCGCAAGGCGGCCCTTGTCCTGGCAGGCCATATCCCCGTGACAGAGGACATCTTCAATGTTCTGAGGGGCGGATCAATCCCCGTGATGACCCTTGAGAGTGAGGGGCAGTCATTGGCGGATCTGGGCAACATCGACAACATGATCATCAAGGGCAAGATGCAGGATGGAAATGTCTTTGTTCCGGGCGCCAATCTGGACCTTGAAGATGTCTCTGGGGACGCGATCATTTCAAAGGGTATTCTGGAAGCGAGCAATCTTCAGGCAAGACTGGAAAACGCCACAGGGCGTGAGGGCAAGTTGCGACTCGGCCTGATCGGCAAGGATGCCCCCCTTCACCTCGAAGCGCTCATCGAGGCCGACTTGTCTCAGGTACCGCCGCTCCTGAAGCAACTCATTGATAATGACGCCTTTCTCCGGGAGATGGGTGGCATTGAGGAGATCGCGGGTGGTGCGGTGGGTCGTCTCGTACTTGGCGAGAGCACTGCTGCGGTGAAAGCGAGGGTGGACGTCTCCCAGTTCAGCCTCTCCGCTAAGTATCAGCGAATTCCCCATCGAATTGAGATAGAGGCGGGTGAGTTTTCGTATGACGGCGACACGATCGGTGTCGCCAATCTCAGTGGGAAAGTGGGCCGGTCTAGTTTTTCCGAATTGACTGCGCAATTGAATACGGAGAAGGCGCCGAACCTTGACGTCTCATCGGGAAGGGCAACCCTGGATCTCAGTGAAGTTTATTCATGGATATCATCGTATCCGCAGATGGGCAAAGCACTGAAGGACGTGAAATCCCTCAGCGGTACTGTGACCGTGTCCGCCATCACGCTCAAAGGGTCCTTATTCAAGGCCGAAACCTGGCGTTTCAAAACTACGGGCACGATGAGAAACCTGGCAGCAGATTCGACACTCGTACCGGGGGTGGTTCAAATGTCGGGAGGGACCTTCGATGCCACCGAGCAGAAGCTCACCTTCTTGGATGCCCCGACGAGACTTCTGGACGCTTCGTTGCAGGTATCGGGACTCGTCAGCGACTACACAAAGGGAGTTTCAACAGCCGAGATCTCTCTCGGAGGAGATGTCGGCCCCGAGGCCGTTCGATGGATCTCTGAGCGCACCAACCTCCCGCCGGATCTGGACTTCCAAGCGCCTGTCTCACTATCCACTGCCAATCTTATCTGGAACAAGGGCGGCACGACATCCTTTAAGGGCAATCTCTCTTTGCCCCGTGGCACCAGGGTCTCGGTTGACCTAACCAGGACACCGGAGGAACTGATCATCAGGGATCTGGGCGTGAAGGATCAGGAGTCGGATTCTTCTCTTTCTGTCCACCTCAAGAAGAGGGAATTTCATTTATTCTTCTCGGGCAACCTGACGGCCGGCACTACCGAGAGAATTCTGGTGAAGAGTCGATTTTCCAGAGGATGGGTGCGAGGCAACTTCGAGACCCATGTAATTCTAGATCAACCGGCCAGATCTATGGGCCGGGGAAAACTGGAGGGAAAGGACCTCATCTTCCCCTGGAACTTGGGCATCCCGACCAGGATCGACTATATCTCCCTGGATGCCATGAAAGATCGTCTCAATGTCGAGTCCATGGCTGTGACGTGGGGAGACAGGCAGATCACCCTGCAGGGAGACATTCGCCCTTCCAAAAATATCTGGCTCGCGGACATGAGCCTTGCGACCAACGGGATCGAATGGGAGACGCTGCGGAAAGCGTTCGAGAAAGAAAAAGGAGACAAAACAAAGCAGAAGGATGATTTCTGGGATCTCCCAATACAAGGGGTTGTGCGGGTCCAATCGGATTACTTCACCTACGACAAATACTCCTGGAAGCCGGTTCGTGCAGATGTCTCCCTCGGCAGGGATGAGATCAGCGTTGCCGTCTCGGAGGCCGATCTCTGCGGCATCTCCTTTCCCGGGGTTCTGAAAGTGACGCCCCGCTCGCTTTCACTCGATTTCCAACCGGTCTCCAAGAACCAGGAATTGGATCCCGCCATCGCGTGCCTCTGGAAAGAGGAGCGGTACATGACGGGTAACTATGACTTAACGAGCGCCCTCACGGCCCAGGGTGCGGTGGGGGAGCTGCGTGAAGGACTGCATGGCAATATCGCATTTAACGCCGCCGCCGGTCGCATCTACAAAGCACGCTCGCTAGTCAGGGTTCTCGCCTATATCAATGTGACGGAAATCTTCCGGGGAAGGCTGCCCGACATGTCGACGGAAGGACTGCCGTACCAATCGGTGACCATCCGAGGAGAATTCCAGGGGGGAAAACTGGTGCTCCAGGAGGCGATCCTCGATGGACCGACCGTCGAAATTGTCGGGCAGGGAGAGATCAATCTCAACGACAATACACTGGATTTGAAATTTCTGGTCGCGCCTTTGAAAACAGTCGATTCCGCTGTCGGAAAGATTCCGATCATCGGCGGCATGACCCGCGGCACGCTGGTGACCATACCCGTGAGAGTTACAGGGGCGCTGGGCGATCCTCAGGTTACCACTCTTAGCTCTTCGGCTGTTGGATCGAAATTAACCGGCATGCTGAAGAAGACAGTCAAATTTCCTTTCAAGATTTTCGAGCCGGTCACACCGGGCACGAGCCAATAATAGATATCCCCGCCCAAATGAGATGGATTGCTCACCGTCAAAAGGGGTTCCCGTCTTGCACTTGTTGCGGGGTTCCCCTTTAGAAAAGGGGGGAGACTACCACATTGCACAAAGCCACAGAGACTCTGACCCCGCCGGCGGCGGTGGTTCCACCAGATCAATAAGCCATTGATCCAAGAAGAGCCGTAAGTGATTGAAAGTAATTATAATCTCGGCTCGATACAACCCCAAGTATCCCCCGGCCCTGAAGTTCCAAGAGAGAGCAAGCCGCCTATTTCTTGTAGAATCATTTTCCAATTGACAAATCCATACTTATCTAATATTTTTTGTCTCCATATTTTCTGCACTGTATTGATCAGCACAATTATTTATTTTACAGGGGAGTGATTGTTGATGGTTCGTTTATCGAGGATTATATTTGTTCCTTCCGCCATTCTTGGTTTCATGCTGACCACCGGATGCGCCACGCCTAAAATCCCTTATTCCGGATTTCTCAAGGACTACTCCTGTTTTCAAGCGTGTGCTCTGGACAAGCCGGAAAGGGTGCCTACAGCCATGGGGCCGATCGCCGGTGCCGACCTCGTTTACGTGAAAGAGGATGTAAAGATCAGCGCCTTCACCAAGGTGATGGTGGACCCTGTGGTTTTTCGATTCCACGAAGACGCCAAGCCGAATGCCGCTGGTTCGCAGGAATTGCAGCGACTGAGGCATGCCTTCCACGAGGCCATGGCCGATGCGCTGGAAGATGCCTATCCTCTGGTCGATGAATCGGGCCCCGACGTTTTGCGTGTCCGGGTGGCCATCACCGAGGTGGTGCCGAGCAATCCTCTACTGAACACGGTTTCATCCATTTCACCCGTGGGTCTCACGGTGAGCACCATCAAGAAAGGTCTTACCGGGTCTCATGCCTGCGTGGGGCAGGCATCCATGGAAGTGGAAATCCTTGCCTCCGAAACCAATGAACGACTCGCCGCAGCCATCGATGTAAAGCCGGGTGAGAAGTACAAGTTCATCCAGGGGCTGCAGAAGTGGGGTCATGCGGTGGATGCCTTCCGATTCTGGGCCCTCGGTTTACGAGAATGGCTTGACTCGGCGCACGGAAGAAGTGTTTATAGCTGCAAGGAATACCCCGCCAGCAGAGATGACTGCGCACCCAAGGCTCAATATGAACTTTGAGAACGGGGCAACAATCCGCCTTATACTATCATCTGTCCCGATTGTTCCTACTCATCAGCGTTGCAGAGACGGTAGAGAGGCCGGCTTGTAGGGCTCTGAGACGGCAATCTTGATGGGGCCCGCTTGCAGAGGCGTGTCGACCGCAATGCCGTTCATTACCGCCGTCTCCTGAGGATCCCAGATATTTCCGGTGCGTTCCGAGAATTGGTCCAGATCTTCCCCCGCCCTGGCAGAGACGATATGCACCCGTGTCACCTGGATCGATGCTTTCTCTTCGGCCGTTAGCGGGCGAAAGGCCAGGGCGGTCTCGCGAAGTGCCGGCCCATAGCGCTCCGTCGCCAATCCAATCATCTGGTAGATGAACCCGCGGGCCCCGACCCAGAGAAAGTGCATGTATACCGGCTCTCTGCCCGAATGGTCGGTGAAAGTGAGCAGGTAGGCCGGCCAATCCCCGATCTTGACGGCATCGCTCCGGGAAGGCGCGATGCCGAATTCCGCTTCCAAGGCCGCCCTGAATGCCCTCGCGATTTCCTCCGGTCCGCTGCCAACCCCGATCACGCCAATAAAAATCAGGGCGTCCTGGCGGGGCGATATCGCGCCAACCGCATGCCTGGCATTGACGGTTTTCCAGTCCCTCGGAAACTCGATAAAGAAGTCCAGGTCTGGATGGAGAAATTTCTGGCCCTGAAAAATCCCGTTGGCAGGATTCGTCCCGACAGTAATTCCCTCAAGTCTCTCGAGGAAGACACCCTTGTCCCTCGCAACCCCCACTCCCTTTGCCCGGCTGATCGATTGGGCCCGCTCAGTGATGTCTCTGACCCGCCGCGGTGCTGTGGGATGGGTGTTGAAAAAACTGAAACCCTTCGTGGTGCCGGTTTGGAGCTGCTCCTGCCGCTCAATTTGCTCCAGGATTGCGGCCAGGGCCGCAGGGTCATAGCCGGCCCTCGCCGAAAGCTGCTGCCCCAATTCGTCGGCCTCCAACTCGTGTTGGCGGCTGTAAGAGGCCATAAATGACGCGCCCACCGTCGCAGCCGGCAGATTCAAGATGTTTCCAAGGTCCTGGCTGATCACCCGCCCGACGGCTCTGCCCGGCAAAGTGAACAGGCTTGGCAGTCGTTGTCTTGACAGCTGTTTTGCCGTGTGTCGGCGGTCCACATGAACGATTTCATGGGCCACCACATTGGCCAATTCGTCCTCGGAGTTTGCCAGGGCCAGGAGCCCCCGGGAAACATAGACAAAGCCGCCGGGGGCAGCGAAGGCATTGGGCTCAGGCTGATCCACGATCTGGAAGGTATAGTCGAACCTCCGGTCGACAATCTGGCCTGTCAGCCGGTGGCCTATTTCGCTCAGATAAGAGAAGACCGCCGGTTTATCAACAATTCCCATTTGTTGCGCCACCTGCCGCGAAACTTCCATCCCAAGCTGACGGTCGGTCTCCGTTGACTGCAGCAGGAGTTCACTCGGACGACCCGCGCAGCCCAAAAGAGAAGAGATCACGATCGATAAAATGATCGACGCACGTGTTGGACGTATCAAATCCAGAGCCACGAGCTCTCCCCTCTTAAAGATACGTCGGTGAAACAGGACTCGGCGCCCTACTGAACCGATGAATTATATCGTCCGAAGAAGAGAGTGAACCAACGCTGTCCTGAATTTCGATGGGCGTCAGCCCTCTCAACCGCTGCCCCTCGGTGCTTCCCCACGGTGCCAGGTACATTGCATTTTGAATCGTTAACAAAGAATAGGAAGGCTGGCAATCGATGGATATAATCGATGGATATATTGTGCTCCGCGGTGCCAGGTACTGCCCCGCGGTGCCAGGTACTGCTCGCATCTGGGTGCCAGGTACAGTATATTATATGTTGGGGTCGACCCGCATTGGACGAGAAAAAGAAGCAGATCCGTTCCTTTGCCCCATCTTTATTCTTGAAAATCTCTCAAAGTCTGATATATTACCGGATCGTATTTTGAGTCGGCTTGCATGTTTGTGACGGGATTAATCACTTGAAGGGAGGCAGACATGGCAACAAGAACAACCAGGAAGAAAGCAGCGAAGAAGACGACCAAGAAGAAAACGGTACGCAAGAAAACCACGGCTCGGAAGAAGACAGCGGCGAGGCGAACGAGCACAAAGATCCCGGTTTATGAGAAGATCGGCAAGAGGCAATTCGTAGAGATCATCCAACTCTCCGTCCCGGAGCGGGAGCTGACCCGAGCAGATGCGGAAGCGATCCACGACAACATCATGTCGAGCATCGTGCAGACCGTCACGAAGAAGAAAGGCTCCGCCGCACTGGCCGATGTGGGGAGAGTCAAGTACACCATGCGAAAAGCCCGCATGGGGCGGAACCCGCAGACGGGCGCCGCCATCAAGATCCCTGCCAAGAAGACCGTGAGATTCACGGTGGCCAAGGCCCTGAAGAGTATTTAATCATTACTGCATCGTTGATCCATTCCTGGCAGGCGCTCCCGAAAAGTGGGGGCGCCTGCGCCCTTCCCTCCTTGTTGATAAAGCCTATTCCCGAAGCCTGGGTGTTGATACCGTAACAGATCAGACCTGTCTCTGCTAGCCGCCACGGGTGTAACCGGACGGCCTCTCGGCCTTAGATCCAGCGCCGCAGATTGGACCGGTAGCGCCGAATGGCGATCCAGATCGCAGCGGCCAGCATGACCAGGAGAGCAAGGGTGCGGTCGCCGTACAGCGAAAAAAGCGCCAGGGCCATGAGGAGCGACTCCACGAGCGCGCCGGTAAGCATCCGGCTCCACGCGGCAATACGCTGGCGGACATGCATGTAGCGGATGATCTCTTCGTACCGCAGCTGCATGGCGATGATGGCGTTGATCAGCCAGAACGATCCTATCAGTACCAGCAGCACATAGGCTACGGGATGCGTGAGCCGATAGGGAAGATTGCGGTTGAGCGCAACGGGCAGATAGAATAGAAGAGCCCACAGGGGTGTCCAGAAAACCAGAATTCGTAGCAATACGATATGGAATAGATGCTTCCGGCCTATGGGAAGCGCCAGAAGATAGTTTCGGGACATGATGTGCTGGGCCCGCCAGGTCACCCCCGTGAGATAGTTGACGGGGAGAAAGGCGAGAAAAACACAGGTGTAAACGGCGAGGTAAAGGTACAGCAGAATCCCCGTCGCCTGATAGAGCAGCCCGAAAACAAACGCCACCGCGAAAACCAGAACCCAATAGAGCTGATAATCCCTGAAATCCCGTTTGAGGAAATGGCGAATCATGGCTGTTCGATCCTTGCTGCCACACCATCGGCCAGGGAGGGCGTTGCGCACGATTTCATAAAATCGGATACGGCTTGATGGACAACCAACCGCCCTTTTTTCAGAATCAGGATATGGGATGCCGCCTCATTCAGGTCTTCCAGGATATTCGTCGCAAAGAGGATGGTGGCTCCCGAGGATTGATGGCGTTCCTTCAACGTCGCCATGAACTTACGTCTGCCCACGATGTCGAGGACCGCGGCGATCTCATCGATGACGAACAAGCGCGGTACCTGGCACAGGGCCGCAACGATCTGCACCCGGCGGATTTCTCCTGCCGAAAGATTGACGATTCGGGCCCCCGGTGAAATTCCCCACTCGGCGAGCAGCGGCGCCTCCAAACTTACCTGGTACTTCGGATAGAAGAAACGGTTGAATGCGAGAAACTCGGATGCCGTCCAGTCCGCGGGCATGTCCACCTTTTCCGAGAGGTAGGCAATCTCCCTGCGCTGCAGGTAGTTGTCGTTCGCCGGCGCCAAGCCGTCCACCATGATCCTGCCCGAATGGGGACGTCGAAACCCCATGATTGTATCGAGCAAGGTGGTCTTGCCCGCGCCGTTTTCCCCCAGAATGGCTGTGAAAGAGCCCGGCGCGATGGCAAAGGAGATTTCGGTCAAAATCTCCCGCCCGTTCTCAACGGCTACACAGACTTTTTCTGCCCGCACGCCAAACATCCTGCGTCATTTCCTCCCAACCCGTTCCCTTGGCTGATTGGTTTGACATCCGTCTTTGATTATTGTATTTTTGCACGCAATTTTCAATGCCGAAGTGCCGCTAGCCGTGCAGGAGACGTTTCATGAAAAAGGAGTTGAAATACCTGGAGAAAATTCTCGAAATCTATACCATCGCTGCACGACGCGAACAGGCGGCCTACGATTTCTATATTGCCGCCGCCAAAAAAGTGGCGAGTGATGAAGAAAAGAAGATCTTTCTTGATCTGGCTGAATTCGAGATGCAGCACCTGAAGCTGATGGAGAAACACTGTGCGCGAACCCTGGCCCGTATGAAGGAAGTTCAGCAGCAGGGATAGCACGATTCAACGGGAACCGATAGGAGCACAGGCATGCCGGCCGTCAAGATTCATGCCCACCCCATTGCGGTACATTTTTCCAATGGCCTGGTCCCGGTGTCGATTTTCTTTCTTTTTGTCTTCGGAGTTACCCATGCCAGAGACATGGAGATCGTCGCCTTCTATACGCTCGTCATTGGGACCCTGGGCTCCCTGCTGGCACTGGGAACGGGGCTTTTTGACTGGAAGAGGAACTACAAGGGCGCCTGGGTGCCGGTGTTCAAGAAGAAGCTAACCGCGGCGATTCTGTCGATCTTGGCGGGGACGGCCGCCTGTCTCCTGCGGTATGCGCAACCGGAGCTCCTATATTCGCTCGATTTGCTATCGATTATCTATGTGGTCTTGAATCTCTTCATGCTCGGCTGCGTGACGGTGGCCGGGTATCTGGGTGGCAAACTCGTCTTTCAATAGAGGGGTGACGCGCCCCTTTGACTATTCGCAGGCTGCCGCATTTCGTGCGTTCCGCGCACTCTCTGGTCAGACCTTATGGGGCAACATCTCATCCTCGTCGGCGGTGGTCACGCACACATGATGACCCTGCTGCACGCCCGCGATTTTGTTCAACGGGGCCACCAGGTCACGCTCGTCGGGCCGACCCCCTATCACTATTACTCCGGGATGGGCCCCGGCGTGCTCTCGGGAATCTACCGGCCGGAGGAGATCCGTTTTCATGTCCAGAAAATGATCGAAGATCGGGGCGGCAGGTTCGTTCAGGGAAAGGTCGTGCGGATTGACGGGTCCACTCGCACCCTGCATCTGGCGTCGGGTGAATCCCTGGTCTATGACGTGGCCTCCTTCAATACAGGGAGCGAGGTGCCGAAGGACCGGCTCCCGGTTGTCAGCGATGCGATGCTGACCGTGAAGCCGATCGAGAAGCTCATCGAAGGAAAGGGGCTCGTCCTGGAACTGCTGCGTGCGGGGGCACCCCGCCTCCTCGTGGTCGGCGGCGGCGCGGCCGGCGTGGAGATTGCGGGTAATCTGCATCGCCTCGTTCAAAAAGAAGGCAGGACGGCCGCCATTACCGTGGTCGCGGGCAAGCGCGTCCTTGCGGCCTTCCCGGAGAAGATGCGACGCCTGGCCTTAAAGTCCCTCACGGCACGGGGCATTGACGTGATCGAGGGCGATTACGTCTCCAGGTTTGCCGATGGAAGGGCTCGACTGAACGATGAACGTGAGGTCCCAGCGGATGTTGTCTTCCTGGCGCTCGGGGTGAGGCCCTCCCCTATTTTCTCTGACTCGGGCCTTCCCACAGGCGAGGATGGCGGGCTTCTGGTGAATCATTATTTGCAATCCGTGGCCCATCCCGAGATCTTCGGCGGCGGCGATTGCATCTCTCTTGAGGGGAACCCACTGGATAAGGTTGGTGTCTATGCCTTCCGGGAGAACCCGATTCTCTTGCACAACCTACTGGCTGCTCTGGAGGGGCGAGAAATGAACTCATTTCAGCCACAAAGAGAGTATTTGCTGATTCTTAATCTGGGAGACGGAAAGGGGATTTTTTGCCGTCGCCCTTGGGTCTGGCATGGACGACTCGCGTTTCGGATTAAGGACGCCATCGATCGCAAATTCATGCGGACATTCCAGGTTTCCGGCGAACACTAGGGCTATGGTTCCCGAAAGATCGCTCAGCACATTCGGATCACACCGTAGGGTGTATGCCCTGCCAGCAAGGAGAAACAGCATGGGACTGCGAGATTTCTTCAAACCGGTGCCAACATGGAGCGCGGATCAGGTGCGGGAGTTTCTAAAGGGTCAAAATCCTGCGGAGTTCAACCTTGTCGATGTGCGGGAGCCCTCCGAATATGAAAAGGAGCACCTCCCCGGTGCCAGGCACATTCCACTCGCCCAGCTCGCCCGACGCATCCGGGAGCTGGATCGGGAGAAGCCGACCATTGCCTATTGACGCTCCGGTGTGCGCAGCCGGTCGGCTGTCGGACTGCTCGAAGGTTTCGGGTTTATGAAGGCCTACTCCATGGCTGGGGGCATCGACGCATGGAACGGGTTCACAGCGTCCGGTCCCCCCGAGATGGGCATGCTCGTCTTCGCAGGCACGGAAAGTCCTGAGGAGCTCATTGCCCTGTCCTGGGCCCTGGAAGAAGGCTCCCGCCGATTCTATGCTGCGGTGGCAGGTACCCTGCAGGACAAGGAGGCCGGAGCATTTTTCGAAAAACTGGTGCTCGCCGAGGAGAGTCATAAGAAGACCGTTGTTCAGCTTTACGGTGAAATCACCGGGAACGAATCCTCTTTAGCCCTCTCGGAGCGGGGGGACCTCCAGGACATCATGGAAGGTGGGGTGCGCGTCAGCGAAGCCCTCGAATGGGCGCAAGGCAAGGAAGCCGCCGATATTCTGCAATACGCCATGTCCCTGGAGATCAATGCCTACGACCTCTATCTCAAAATGGTGAAACGTTTTGAAGAGGAGCCACCGGCCACGATTTTTGAGACCTTGGCCAAAGAAGAAGAAGTGCACTTGAACAGAATGGCAGAGCTCTTGGGAACACGAACGTGACCCCCCTCCCCGGTGCCAGGTACGCATCGCATGGCTGTCCACTGACAGCGGTGCCAGGCACGATGTGGCGCTATGTATTGTGGTGCCAGGTACTGAGGCAGCGGAACTAACCCTAATCGCCAAATCGGCGGGACTGCGCACATCAGGGGCCATGCTATTTGCGTTTAGGGGGTTAATTCGGATGGGTTGAGACGCAGAACTTTCCAAGGGATTAGATTGGCTGATCAGATGATTTGGGGTATGGACACACCCCGACCGTCGCTCTGGTAAAAGGAGCTTCGGGGGCAGCACAGTATCAGTTGTGAGTGTCGTTACCTTGAAAGTGCGTAGAGGCTCTCCGCACCGAATACACGTCTTGGCACACACTCTCGTCGGGTGCACAGTGCAGGCTGTATTTGTGCATAGAACTCCCGAACAAACCGTCGGGAACCGAGCACAATGCTCTGGGTGAAATACTGGCACCGATGACGCAGCAGCGCGGCCTTCTTAAGTCTGTATCCCGCTTGTTCTTCTTCCTCTAGTATAGCCGCTGGAATAGCCCGTTTGCCATCTCTCCTGTTCAGGCTGCCGGCTTCATAGACGAATCTGCGGTAGCGATCCACTCTACCGGTTGAATCCCCATAGGGTTCTGGCAGGTCCAATGAGAGAAAGCCACCCCGGTTCCCGCACTGCATGTGGTAGCCGAGCCCACAGAACCGATATGTTTCAGGTCGATCGACCAGGTTTGCCCGTAACGCGTTGAGATCGACATACGCCATGCAGTTAATGAGGGCTTCGTCCCGCTCAAGCACTACGCTCTCGAACCGGCCTGACCAAAGGGTCCCTTTACGATCGTGTTGCTTGTTGTACCAATCGGAGAATCCCTTCTTGATCTGCTTCATGAATTCAGACAGATCGGACCAGCGTTTTCGAAGTGTGGGAATCTCCTCGTCAGAGAAGTCTTTGCGGTTGCCGTACCGACGCCGAAAGCGTCGCTTAACCTCCTCGTCGGAAAAAGAATCACCATCCTGCATCTGCACAATCATGTGGAAATGGTTAGACATAATGCAGAAACCGAAGACTTTGACAAAAAAAATCTGGCTCAGCTCCCGGGTCCGATCGAGCAAGTACTGTTTTTCCAGGTCAGCCAGCAGAAACTGCTGGCCGGCGATGCGCGAGTGGACATGATAACACTGACCAGGTGCCTTGATGGCGGATCTTGGGATTCTCGGCATGGCTTCCTCCTGTTGGAAAAGGGTTCACAGAAGAAGCTCCAAATCCGTCCCTAGAATAATCTGACAAGCAATAATGGATTGAGGAGCAACGAGGATCTCTAGCGGCAAGAATCTAGCGGATGGCTTTTCTTATCAAAACACCGGTTCATCTGTCAAGCGGAACGTACCTGGTACTGCGCCGTGTACCTGGTACTGCGGCGTGTAAACGTACCTGGCACTGGGTCCGAGCGAAAACGTGGCTGGGCGAAGACGTACCTGGCACCGAGGAGGGGTGGGGATCAGTGGGGCGCGGCGGCGCACTCGTTCTTGCCCAGTTCCATCTCCGAGGCCTCGTCCTCGTCAACGGTCTTCTTCTGCAGGTTAACGAGGCGTATGTCGGCGTAAATGGGCGGCTGGGATTTGATCTGCGTCTGGATGTAGCGGACGAAGCCCTCCTCATCGCCGATTTGCAGCGCAGCGTTTGTTTTGCGAAGCTTCCCGAGGGTTCCCATGACGAGTCCCTCGCCGTTCATTTCAGCGGGATTGCTGAAATGGGTGGGCAATACCACCAGATCGTCGCGGTAGTCTTTGAGTTTCCGAAAGAGCGAGTCATAGAGCATATGGGCCCACGCCACCACCTTTCCGCCCAGATCGGGCCGTCCCACGCCATCGACGAAGAGGGTATCCCCCGTGAGCAAGTACTGATCGTCCACGAGATATGTCGTGCTGCCCGGCGTGTGGCCCGGCAGAAAGAGCGCCATTACCCGAATCCGACTCTTTCCGATTTCGATGATCTGCCCATCGGTCAGCGGGGCACGCTTCAAAGGTGCATCCTCACTGTCGGCGCTTTGTATAAAATAGGTGGCGCCCGTCGCTTGCGCAAGGGCCGGTCCCCCCGAGATATGATCGGCGTGCAGGTGCGTATCGAGAACCGTGGTGATCCTGGTGCGGTGCTCCTTGGCCAGATCGAGGTAAGTCTGAATGTGGCGGCCGGGGTCGACCACCGCCGCTTCACCGTCTGAGATCAGCATATAGGAAAGACACCCCTTTCCCACGCGATTGATCTGGAAAAAGAGGCCCCCCTTGCCTGCCTTCGGATAGCCCGGAATCTTCCGGGCGGCGTAGTAGTCCCCCCAACCGACGGTGCCGCCTTTGAGGTTCACCGCTTTGTAGCCCCGCTGGTTCAGCAGATCCGCCACGTAGGCGGAAGAGTCGCCTTTCGCACAGACCACTGCGACGGGCCTTCCCTTGGGAATCCCTGCAATGATTTCGTCCTCCTGATCGAAAAAATCGAAATAGGGTATGTGCAGCGTCTCGGGGGTCTTCTTCCCTTCCAGTTTCCAGCGCTCATATTCGATGTCGTTGCGCACATCCAGGAGGAGCCAGTCCTCTTTGCCGTCCAGTAACTCCCGCAGCTTTTCCGGACCGATCGTTCGAACACGATTCCGGACATCTCCGATTTCATCACGCATGATCCCAATCTCCTCTTGTATTTTGACGAAGGCGCTTGTCCGCGGAGTCCCTGTTTGCAAGACGTCTCCCTATATATATGGATGCGAGACTTTCTGTCAACCATTCCCTAATAAAAAGCTTGAAGTTAGTTACATATATTATTGTATTATATGCTTTTTTAACTCCTAGTATCAGGCCGGTTGCTTTTCGTGCAGATCTTGTTTACCATCAGACGGACTTGGGAGGAAATTATGGGTCCAGCAAAGTCGATTGGCACCGTTCCAGCAAAACTGCGCCCTCTTCGGAGCGACATCGAGCAGTTCCAGCAATGGCTCGACCAGGTCATTCTGGAGCAGGAGGGCACAGCGTTTCTGCAGGTCGTACGGGAGATTCGCAGCCGTTCTTTGGAACTGCGCGAAGCCTACAGCGCCGCCAAAGAAAAAAAGCTCGTCCGTCTTCTCGCAGCCTTGCAGCCTCCGGACGCGACCCGGCTCATCCGGTATTTTTCCATCTTTCTCCAACTGGTCAACATTGCCGAGAACAGCCACCGTATCCGGCGGATGCGACATTATGCCGCCCTGCCTTCGCCCCGCCCCAACAAAGGCTCCGTGGAAGAATTGGTTCGCGACCTCAAAGCGGGCGGCGTCCCCTTCGATCGCATCGAGGCCCTCCTTCCCGAGATGACCATCGAACTGGTTTTCACCGCCCACCCCACCGAGGTGCGTCGGCGGATCGTGATGGTCACGCACGATGCTCTGGCGCACCATTTGCGGGATCTTGAGGAGCGTCGGCTGACCCCCGGTGAACGGGAAGCTTTACAGGCGAAGATTCTGGGTGCGATTACAGCTCTCTACCAAACCGAAGAGGCGCGCGCCGTGCGCCCCAAGGTCACCGACGAAGTGGCCAATACCCTCTATTATCTGGAACACATTCTCTACGATGCTCTCCCGGAGACGTTGACGGCCCTGGGCGCGGAGATTCAAAAAGCATACGATCGAAGAGTCGATATCCCTCCCCTGCTTCGCTTCAAGACCTGGATTGGCGGCGATCGTGACGGCAACCCCTATGTCACGCACGACATGATCCCCACAGCCCTCGGTCTGCAGCGAAGCGCTCTACTCGGTCGCTATCTGGAATCCCTGGAAGCACTCAGTCGCCAATGCACCCTGTCGAACGGCATCTGCCGCATTCCGCGGCGCCTTTTGCGTTCTCTTGAGGAGGACGCACGGCGTTTCCCGGCTCTCGAGACTTCCCTGAAGGAGCGTTTTCCCAGTGAGCCCTTCCTGCGCAAACTGGAATTCCTGAAAACCAAAGTGCGCCTAACGAGAGAGCATCCTCCCGAGAAGGGGCGCATGCCTTCAAGTTTTCGCGGCTACCGCTCCGCCCAGCCCTTTCTGGACGATCTGCGGCACTTCCGTGACGGGCTGGTTGCGGCCGGCGGCCAGCGGATAGCGGAGGACGCGCTCGATCTGCTGATTCTGCGGGTCCGGCTCTTCGGGTTTCATTTTGCCAGCATGGATGTGCGTCAGCATGCGGGTCGCCACACTGAGGCGGTTGCTGAGATACTGAAACGAAGCGGAGTGGTCTCGGGCTATGAAAGACTGCCCGTCTCGCAACAGCTGGCCACGATCCGCCCCCTGTTGCACCGCCGCAAAAGGCTGATCACCCGCGATACCGCCCTCTCCCGGGAATCCCGAGAGGTTGTTGAAACGTTTCGCACCATCGGCGAGTCGCAGAAGTTCTTCGGTACTGAGTCACTGGACACCTACATCATCAGCATGACCCGTCATCCCGTCGACGTGCTCCATGTGCTGCTCCTCGCCAAAGAGACCGGCCTGTTCCGCCCCGCCCGGAATCAAGCCGTGAGCCGTCTTGACATTGTGCCCCTTTTTGAAACCATTGACGACCTGCGACGGGCACCCGAGATGCTCACGGCCCTTCTGGACGAGCCGGCCTACTCGATGCAGCTCTCGGCCCGGAAGCGGCGGCAGGAGGTAATGCTCGGCTACTCCGACAGCAACAAGGACGGCGGCTTTGTCACCTCGAACTGGGAGCTCTACCGCGCCCAGAAGGCGCTGCATCGCACGGCGGCGACTCGAGGGATCCAGTTGACCTTGTTTCACGGCCGGGGCGGCACCATCGGCCGGGGCGGCGGTCCCCTGAACCAGGCGATCCTCGCCCAGCCTGCGTGCACCCTGGATGGCCGGATCAAGATCACCGAACAGGGCGAGATGATTTCGAGCAAGTACAGCCACCCCGTGATTGCGCGGCGAAACCTGGAACTCGTCCTCTCGGCGGTGCTTCGCCTCTGTCTGACATCGGAATGTCCCGTGGACGACCCGGAGGAAGATGCGCACGAAACGGTCATGGATGAGCTCTCGGGCATTGCCCACGACTTCTATCGCGAGTGCGTCTATGAAGACCCCGCGTTTCTTCGGTATTTCCTCGACGTCACGCCGATTCGTGAGATCAGCCGACTCAAGATCGGCTCCCGGCCGGCCCGGCGAAAATCAGGGGAGCGGATCGAGGATTTGCGGGCCATCCCATGGGTCTTCTCCTGGACCCAGAACCGCCTGCTGCTTCCCGGGTGGTATCCTTTCGGAAAGAGTATCGAGCGCTTTCTCAAGCGACACCCCAGAACGGGGCTCAAAACCCTCCAGCGGATGGTGCGCAACTGGCCTTTCTTCGAGTCCGTGGCCGACCTTATCGAGATGACCCTGGCCAAGGCGGACATGCGAATGGCCTCGCATTATGCAGCGTTGGGACGGAATCGCGACGAGACTCGCCGGATTTTCACCCGGATCCGACGGGAGCACGCGCGCAGTGCCAAGATGATCCTGGCCATCACCGGCCGTCAAAATCTGCTGGACCATCAGTACGTGCTTCAGCATGCCATCCCCCTTCGCAACGCCTACCTTGACCCCATTCACCTGCTGCAGGTCGATCTGCTTCGCCGATCGACGGCAGAGCGAAAACGTCTCTCGCCCGACGCGGCGCTGGCGCTGCTTCGCACCTTCAACGGCATTGCGGCGGGGATGCGAAATACCGGTTAGTCTGGTGAGCATTGCGGGACGGGGCCGAATCTTAGCCGGGCATTTCCTTGATATAGAGGTCCTGCTTGGGAAAGGGGATCTCGATCCCAGCCTCGCCGAAAGACTTGTATACCCGGGAATTAAGGGCATGTAGAACGCGACCCCGATACACGGGCGCTTCGATCCACGCCAGCAGCTCAAAGAGAAGTCCCGAGTCCCCGAACTCCCGAAAGCGCACACGAGGGGCCGGATTGTCACTGACGTGCTCCACGCCCGCGGCACAGTTTAGCAGCACTTTCTCGACCTGATCGACGTCACTACCGTACGCGACGGAAACCTTGACCCGCACCCGCATCTTCTGGTGGGGTCCGCTGGTTTCGTTGACGATCTTGGCGTTGGCGATCACGGCATTGGGTAGCGTTACTTCGATATCGTCACGCGTCAAGAGGCGGGTGGATCGAATGCCGATGTCCGTGACCACGCCGCGCAGTCCGCTGTCCAGAATGATGAAATCACCGATCCGGTAGGGCGCATCGGCCAAGATAAAAACCCCGGCAAACAGATTGGCCAGCGAATCCTTGGCCGCAAAGCCGACGGCGATACCGACGATTCCGGCCGACGCAATCCAGGAGGTCAGATTGATGTTCCACGCGATGAACGCAAAATAGAGCGCGCCTGCGATCACCACCACTTTCCAGACAATGTCAAAGAGCGGCAGGGTCTTCGGCTGAATCCAGGGCATCCGGTGGACCTGCCGGCTCAGAGCCGCAAGCAGGATCGCGCCAATCCGCATGGCCGCCGTCGCCCAGAGAACGACGGCCAGGGTCTTGAGAATACCAAAGGCCACGTAGTGGATCGATGCACTCGGTTTCAGAACCAGAATGGCCGATCCGATCCCGGCGAGGACGATGGAATAGACCACCGGGATTCGAATCGTGTGCGCCACGTCCTCATCGACGGAGGTCTGAGTCCGCCGGCTGACCATGCGGATGACCTGATCAAAAACCGCACGGACGATCAACGCCAGAATCACCGACCCCACCAGGATGAGGCCTGCCTGCACCATCGGCATACCGGAGAGATCATTCCAGAGGCTCATGAGCTGATCCATTGCGACTCCTTTCGTTCCATATGGACACCGGCTTGCGCGGGGCTTTGCGGTAAATGACTTCCCGTTCAAGAAAGGAGCTTATTATTCGACGCGGCTCGAGTCAAGGGGTAAGACGAATGACGGGATCGGCCGGTCTCACAGCCGTGCGGAGGCCTTTGACGCCCCGTGTCATTAATCTATATCATTTTCAACGGCCGGCCACTCTCAGGCAAGGCATGGCCGGCACGAAGCAGACGAGCCTATCTCTGGACGTGGGCTGCACGTGACAGCGAGAGTTACAGCAGCGGCTCATCCGTGTAGGCCACGTTGGCCTCTTCCGATTGATGGCGCGGCAACATTTTCCCGGCACGGACGTCATCCACCCAGTCGGGATTGAGGAGAAAGGATTTGGCGCTCAAGGCGAGGTCCGCGTCCCGCAGAGCCGCGGCTGCGCTGCTCTGATCATATATGCCGCCGCAAATCATCAGAGGCAAATTGCTCACCTCCCGGGTCAGCCGGGACATGGTTTGATCGGTGCCGAAGGCCGTTTCGGTGAAGTCATAGGTGGAAAGCGATATGGCATCAATGGGCTCCGCCGACAGAAGTCGGATCATCTGCTGCCACTCCTCCCGGCTCTCAAAGAGGGACACTTCGCTGTCGGCCACCCCCCAGTTGGAAATCCTGAAGGTCAGCAGCCGCGCTGCCGGCACCGCCGGCCGGACCGCCCGGATGACTTCCCGGGCGAAGCGAAAGCGGTTCTCCACGGGACCGCCGTAAGCGTCGGTTCGCTTGTTTGAATAGACGGAGAGAAACTGGTTGATGAGATATCCGTGGGCGCCGTGGATTTCGAGGCCGTCAAAACCGGCGGCCATGGCGCCTCTGGCCGTCTCGGCAAACCCCCGTATCACATGATCGATATCAAAGGGCCCCATGGCGTCGGGAATGGGATAGGGTTTGCCGGTCATCGGATTGTCCTGTTTGGGCGCCACAGCGCTCGGCGCGATGACCCGCCCTGCCGGGTTGATGTCGGGCCACGCCATGCGGCCACAGTGAAATATCTGCATGATGGCCACTGCACCGTGGGACTGGATCCTCTGGACCACCGGCGTCCAGGCATCAATCTGTCGCTGGGTCGTCATTCTCGCCTGCTTCGGATAGCCCTGGCTGCTCTCGTAGTCGGTCACAATGGCTTCGGTGTAGACCACAGCCGCTCCGTTTTTCGCTCGGCGTACCAGAAAATCGAGGACATCCTGTCGGGGAATGCTGTCGCCGGGCGACGACATGCGGGTCATGGGGGCCACCCCGAGACGATTGCGGAAAGTGATGTTCTTCATTTGAAAGGGCGAAAAGATGACTACGGTGCTCATGGCCCAATGGCTTTCTTTTTGGGATCGACAAAGATATCAGGACGCCTAGATCGATATAAGAGAAAAATACCGCAGCGGATCTGCTTTATCAACCGTTGGATCCGCTGGCGTCGCGGCAGGGATCTTCTTCCGGAAGGCCCTCTTTGACTTGGCGCCAGAGATTCCCGGCGGTCAGGGCATAGACGGCTGAGATGGGAAAACCGGTTGCCCGCAGGGCACGGGCCGTCCAGTTGTTGCAGGTGTTCCAGGCGACGTAGGTCCCGGTGGCTCGGTAAAAAGCACTGTTCTCTTGAAGCCCCGACCCAAGGCGGATGGCCCGTCCCTTGGCATCCCGCTCATAGCTGCCGCGGATGTAACGGACCATATTCTCTAATCCGCGCTCGGAGATATGAACAGCCAGAACGCTTGCTTCCCCGTAGTGCGCGATCGGGACCACGGTCAGCCCGACCATATGCAGGACACCCGCCGTCGGGAGGGCGACGGCCCGAAGAGCCATACCAGCCGTGACTCTCTCGGCCCGGTAAAACCGCTCATCCCCCCAGCCGACTTCGATAAATACCGCCGCGGGAAAGTCGGCCATCTCCGGCCAGAGGTGGGGCGCAATATCGGCTGTGCCCAGGGCGATCCCCGTGTGCCAACCATGATTGATGACGTAGATCGTCCTGCATGCAGAGCGCGCTTGCGGAGGATAGAGATGGCGCTCGACGCCGACGCAGCCCCACGCGATGGAGATGGTCATTAGCAAGATGAGGATGAGCCGTCTCATAGAACATCAGCTCCTCACGATGCGCAAACCTCGGGCCGAGAATTCGGAGACCCAGCGAAGGGGGTGCTCCACGTCGACGATGGCTTGCCGGCTCCCCTGCCGCAGGCGGAGCTGGTCTTTTCCCGGCACCGGCGCAATGGTGCCATCGTCTTTGGAAATGGTCATGAAGGGGCGCCGCCAGACATACACCTCGAGACGGTCCTGAAACAGCGCCATGGCGAGCAGTGTGCCGTTGATACGGCCCGGACTGCGGACCCAGGCGAAAAGATCCTGTGCACTGCGCAACGGCCTCGGCCCCCGGAGCTTCGGGAGCTTGCCGATGAAGGCAAGAATCGGGAAGGCAACGAAGACGATGATGGCCGTGGGGAGACCGAACATCAGCGTGAGGAGGAGTTCCTCCCCTTGCGAATGCCACCGTATGGCCCGATTGATCTGATCCGATCGGGCCAGAAATTCGGCTCCCACCGCACGCCCCTCTACTTCGAGGCTGGCCACCACGTCGTCCAGGATGTCCTTGTAAGTCCGAAGGGTCGATCCCCGCGCGAAGTTCTCCACCCAGAAGAAGGAATCGCCGGCGGTAAAGAGATAGATGTAACGCCTCGATTTGCCCCGCTTTTCGAGAAAGAACCGGCCGTTGTCGAAGACAGGAATGGCCGCCTCATAGGTGGGCTTCAGGTACTGACGGTATTGTCGGATTTGCTCTTCGGCCTCTCCCTCTGGGGGACGGGTCGAGATGTAGAGCCGGCCCGCCCCGGTGAACCGGTTCTTGTGCCAGCCGTTCTCTTCGATCCGGGAGGTGGGCCCGTCGGGGACGCGGCAGCGAAAGCCCTCTGCCTCAAACGCCACCCACGCAACCGGATCGGGGCGGATGAAGAGGAAAATCATCCAGACAAAGGCCAGAATGCCCCCCAGAATCAGTGTCAGCAGGCGAATCATCTTTACCATGGGCGACTCCGTCCTTTCGGGTGCTCTCTCCGTCTATTGGGAACTCCGCCAGAGCGGAATCTAAAGAGGTCGAAAAAACCGTCTCATAGCAGAATAGATTTAGTTTAATCCTAAAAGCCCGGTCTGCCAAGGGGCCGGTGTTGCAATAACGAGCTTTCAAATCAGACCCTATCCTGCTACAATGGGCGCCTGACGAAACGGGAAAAAAGGTGTCGCTAACTTATGAACGAACAAAGAGTGATCTCTTTGAAGCGTACCGGGGGCGGGAGCCGCCTTGACGTTAGGCTGGCATCCCATTGGCCCGTCCTGCTCGTCCTGCTCGTCGGCGCGGCATTGTCTATCTTTCTGTTCCGGACCGCCCGAAGCTGGGAGATGGGACACGTGCGAGACGACTTCGAAAAGGCTGTGGCAGTGCAAACAGCCGCCTTTCGCGAGACGGTGGATCTTCTCATCCACGAATTGGAATCTCTCTATGCCTTCTACACTGCGTTGGGAGAGGTGACGCGAGCAGAGTTTCGACTCTTTGCAACGAACCTGCTCGGATCGAACCCAACGATCCAAGCCTTGGAGTGGATCCCCCGCATTCCCGCACAAGCGCGGACCGCCTATTCAGAGGCGGCCAGGGCTGACGGCTACCCGGCATTTGAAATCCGAGAGCGGGACCCGCAGGGCAATCTGGTCAAAGCAGGTCCACGGGATACGTATTTTCCCGTCTATTTTGTGGAGCCCTATCTTGGCAATGAGGCCGCGCTCGGTTACGATCTGGCCTCGGATCCGACTCGCCGGCAGGCCTTGATGGAGGCCCGGAACATTGGGAAGCCCCATGCCACCGGCAGGATCCGGCTCGTTCAGGAACAGAGCGATCAATACGGATTCCTCGCATTTTATCCGGTCTATGAAGCGGGCGTTCCTCTGCACTCTCCGAAGCATCGATTGGAATATCTGAAGGGCTTTGTCCTCGCCGTGCTCAGGATTAATGACATGTTGGCCCGCACCCTGAAGCCCCTGGGCCAAACGGACATCGAGACCTACCTCTTCGATCGGGCAGCGCCTGAGGACGAACGATTTCTTGGTTCGTATCCGTCCAGGTTCGTTGCAGACGATGGCTCGGAACGACTGACGGAAGCCGCACTCCGCAAGGGAATATACCGAGCCGAGTCGATGGATGTCCTCTACCGGCAGTGGCTGCTCCTCGGCACACCGACGCCTCACTTTCTAGCTGCCCGAAGGACCCCGCAACCGTGGGTATTCCTGCTGGGCGGACTGCTGTTCACCGGGATGCTCTCTGGAACGTTCTGGCTCGGCATCAAGCGGCAAATGGAGACTCGCGACTGGGCCTATCGGCTGATGGAGTCCAAGAAAGAGTTGGAGGAAGAGGCTGCTTCGCGCCAGCGGGTGCAAAAGGATCTGGATCGGCGGGTACGCCATGCGGAGATGCAGGTCCGAATCGGCAAGGCGCTCACCAAGGGTGAACACCTCGACCCCATGCTCCGGGATTGCGCAGAGGCTCTGGTTGCGCATCTCGATATCGATGTCGTCCAAATATGGATCCTCGAAGAGGGCCAGGCCTTTCTCCAGCTAAAGGCCAGGGCCGGTTTGTCCACCGACGCCGGTGCGCCGGCAGAGCGCATCCCCGTTGGCAGTGGTCCCATCGGATCGATTGCGGCCACACAGACACCCTGTTTTACCAACGAACTCTTTCGCCATGGCGCGGGAACGGATTGGGAATGGGTACCACAGCAAGATTTGGTGGCCTTCGTGGGCTACCCCCTGATCGTTGAGAATCGGATCGCCGGCGTTCTTGCCGCGTTTTCCCGAACGCCCATCGATCCCATTGCCGAAAAGGCGCTTGCCTTCGTTGCCGACGAAATCGCGATCGGGGTCACACGAAAAGAGACGGAAGAGCTTCTGCGTCGGGAACGGGACCGGATCCAGACATATCTGGACGTTGCCGGTGTGATGCTGCTCGCGCTGACTGTGGATGGGCGCGTCGCGCTCATCAACCGGCAGGGATGCCAGATTCTGGGGTATAAAGAAGAGGAGATCCTCGGCCAAGACTGGTTTGAGAACTTCCTTCCCCGAGCCATCCGCGAGGAAGTGCGTCGGGATTTCAGACAGTTGATGGCGGGAAAACTGGAGGCTGTGGAGTATTTTGAGAAGCCTGTGATCACCGATCGGGGCGAAGAGATACTGATCGCCTGGCATAACACACTCCTGCGTGACAAGTCCGGTGAGATCGTGGGCACCCTGAGCTCAGGGGAGGACATCACTGAGCGACGCAAAATGGAAAAGGAACACCTGAAAATGCAGAAATTGGAGTCCCTCGGGGTACTTGCGGGAGGGCTGGCCCACGATTTCAACAACCTGCTCACGGGCATTCTCAGCAACGTCGGCCTTGCCAAGCTGACGGCCGGCTCTCGAGAGGAGACCGTCGAGCGGCTGGAAGACGCCGAACGGGCGTCTCTGCAGGCCAGGGACCTTATCCTGCAGCTCCTGACATTTTCCAGAGGGGGTGCCCCCATCCGCAAAAGCATAAGTATCGTTGAACTCCTGGAGGAAAGCGTCAGCTTTGCACTGAGAGGGTCGAACGTGGCGTGTGAGTATCGACTAGGAGAGGAGCTCTGGCCCGTGTCAGTGGATGAAAGCCAGATCAGCCAGGTCATTCATAATCTCATTCTCAATGCGGATCAGGCCATGCCGGCAGGGGGCACTATCACGGTGAGTCTCAGCAATGCAAACATTTCCGCCGATGAGGTTCCCGGTCTTGAGGGGGGAAACTACGTGTTACTCTCCGTGGCAGACCGGGGCCTGGGTATTCCTCAGGAGCAGCTCCCACATATATTTGACCCCTATTTCACAACGAAATCAGGAGGCAGCGGCCTCGGTCTTGCGACGGTCTACTCCATCGTGCAGCGGCACAACGGTCACATCGCCGTAGACTCCGAAGTCAACGGCGGCTCTACCTTTCGCGTCTATCTGCCCGCAACGGCGCGCGCAGTGGTCTCAAAAGAAAACACTGCCGAGAGCTGCATCACCGGCGGCGGCAGGGTGCTGATCATGGACGATGACGAACTGATTCGGAACGCGGCGGGAGAAATGCTGCGCCGCCTCGGCTACGAGGTTGTCTTTGCACGGGACGGCGAGGAGGCCCTTGAGAAGTATCAGCAGGCCAGAGCCGACAAGGAGCCCCTCGACATTTTGATAATGGATCTGACCATACCGGGGGGCATGGGCGGCAAGGAAGCGATTGAAAAGCTCCGGGAAATCGATCCCGAGGTGAAAACAATCGTATCGAGCGGCTACTCGAGTGATCCCGTGATGGCGGAAGCCGAGAAATACGGCTTCAACGGCGTGGTCGCCAAACCCTACACGATGGCCGAGTTGAGTCACGTGCTCCATGATGTGATGCGCAAAACGGGTCTGCTCGGGGCATAGCTTCCTCAGCGGCCCTCCGATGGCTTGGAAAACGGGGACAAGAATTGATGCGAGGGGCTCTCTTTTCTTTTTTCATGACCTTCCTCTTGCTCTGCAGCAACCGTGCGCTGGCTGAACCGGCCAAAGCAAAGCCGCCGCCCGCGGCCCTGGTGGTCACGGCTGCCGTGGAACAGGGCGAGATTCGCCCGCCGCTGATACTGGTCGGTACCGCGGAGCCCCGCTACACGGCAGAGGTTGCCTGCGAAGTGGACGGACTGGTCGAGCAGCTCACCGTTCGCCGAGGGGACCGGGTCCACAAGGGGGACCTTCTGGCCAAGCAACGCACCCTTCCCCTGAAACTTCGCCTCCAGGAGTCGCGAGCCCAGCTCCGGGAAGTGCTGGCCAGGATCGAGAAGGCCCAGGCCGACGTGCGGCGGGCCGAGAGACTCTTTGACCAGAAGTTTATCTCGGAAGAGCAGCTCCAGGAGCGGCGGACGGATCTCGATGCCCTTGGTCAGCGGGAACGCCGTCTCCGAGCAGCCATCCGCATTGTGGAAGACAGCCTGGCCCGCATGGAGATTCGAGCCCCCTTTGACGGCAGCATTGTGGCGGAGCGGACCGAGGTCGGCCAGTGGCTCGACGCGGGCGACCCGGTGATCGTGTTGAGCGATCTGTCGGTGATCCATATCATGGTGCCAATCCCAGAACAGCAGATCCACCGCATCACACGGGGCGGCTCGGTGGCCGTGACCATCGACGCGTTGCCGGGCCGGGCGCTCTCGGGGACGATCAGTGCCATCGTCCCCCGGGCCGACACGGGCTCCAGAAGCTTTCCCGTTCAGGTCAACGTCGAAAACCGGGACGGCGCCATTCTGGCCGGCATGCTTGCGCGGGTTACGTTTCATCCCGTCACCCTTGCCGCCGCGCTGGTCGTGCCCAAGGACGCGCTGGTCCCGCAACCGGAGGGTGGCGGCTACCTCGTCAAGGTTTCCAACGGGACTGCCAGCTGGGTCCAGGTGAAGGTCTTGGAGAGTTACGGCGACCGTTACGCCGTGGAGCCGCTTAACAAAGATCTGGCTGCGGGCGATCGGGTCATCGTTCGGGGCAACGAACGGGTGCGTCCCGGGCAGACCGTCCGAGAGGCAGCCCCCATCCCTTGAGGTAGAATCCGTCAACCATGGATCTCATTTCCACCGCCATTCGCAGGCAGGTCGGGGTCACCGTCGGTGTCCTGCTGGTCACGCTCTTCGGCGCGATCAGTCTGCTGCGTACCCCCATTCAACTCACCCCTGAGGTGGCACGTCCCGAAATTACCGTGTCCACCATCTGGACCGGGGCCAGCCCCGAAGAGGTGGAAAAGGAGATTGTCCAGCGACAGGAAGATCAGCTCAAGGGGGTCGAAGGGGTGCTGGAGATGGACTCGGAATCCCGCGACAGCGAGGGGCGGGTCGTACTGACGTTCCAGGCCGGTGCCGACATGGACAGCGCCCTGCTCAAGGTCAGCAATCGCCTGAATCAGGTCCGGGACCTCCCGCTCGATGCCGAGCGGCCCGTCATCTCCAGTGTCAACACCCAGGACCAGCCCATCGCCTGGTTCATCCTCAAGCCACTGCCGGGAAACACGAACCCCATTTATACTTACAAACTCTTTGCCGAGGACAACATCAAGGCCCGGTTCGAACGGGTTCCGGGAGTGGCACAGAGCAATGTGCGGGGCGGCCAGGACCCGGAATTGCAAGTGGTGATCGACCCCGCCAAGCTCTCAGCCTATGGGCTGACCCTGCAGGAGTTCATCCAGGGCCTGGATCAGGACAATGTTAACATCTCCGCGGGAAGCCTGGACGAAGGCAAGCGCCGCTACATCGTCCGGACCCTCGCCAAATACGAAACTCCGTTCCAGGTGGAGGCGGTCGCCCTGAAAACGGCCTCGGGAGAACGGATCTTCGTCCGGGACGTGGCCGAGGCCCGTTTCGGATATAAACGGGCCGACATTTCGGTGCGACAGAATGGCGAGCCCGCCATCGCCCTGAACGTCCTGCGGGAGTCGGGCTCCAACGTGCTGGAAGTCATGGCCGCGCTCAAAGAGACGCTGCGCGAGCTCAACGAGGGAATTCTCAAACGGGAGGGGCTCTTCATAATCCAGGTCTACGACGAAACGAACTACATCGACTCCAGCATCGATCTGGTCCAGCAGAACCTCTGGGTCGGAGGCTCCTTGGCGGTCCTGGTGCTGCTGCTCTTCCTCCGCTCCTTTCCCTCCACCCTGATCATCGCCACCGCTATTCCCATCTCGGTGGTGGGCACTTTTATCGTGATGGCGCTGTCCGGCCGGACCATCAATGTCGTCTCCCTGGCGGGTCTGGCCTTTGCCGTGGGCATGGTGGTGGACAACGCCATCGTGGTCCTGGAAAACATCTACCGCCATCGTCAGATGGGCGAGGATCGCGAGACAGCCGCACTCCGGGGGACCCAGGAAGTCTGGGGGGCCGTCCTCTCATCCACCCTGACGACCATCGCGGTGTTTCTCCCCATTCTGTTTATCGAAGAAGAGGCGGGGCAGCTCTTTCGGGACATCGCCATCGCCATCTGCGGCGCCGTCGGGCTCTCCCTGATCGTATCGGTAACCGGCATCCCTTCCTTCGCCGTTCGTATTCTGGGCAAGGCCGCCGTCGTGACTCGCGAGGAAGCCCGAACAGACACACGGCGCAGTTTCCGCAACCTCTTCGGCCTGATTCCCCGGGCGGAACGTTTCACCGATGGGGTGGCCGAACTGGTCTACGGAATCAGCAGGCGTCTCGCTGCCAAAGTGCTGGTCATTCTGGTGTTCACAGCGGCCTCGCTCTCACTGGCCTACTTCCTGGCGCCCAAGCCCGAATACCTCCCCACAGGTAACCGCAACCTCATCATCGCCCTGCTCCTGCCCCCCTCGGGTTACAACGTCGATGAGTTCACCCGCATCGGGCAGGACCTGGAGGCACAGTTCCGCCCACTCTGGGACGAGAGCATGACGCCTCCGGCCGGGGTTCCCCGGATCGTGCATTTCTTCTATGTGGCCCGGGGGCGGCAGATCTTCATGGGAATGCGGTGTGCGGAACCGGCCCGGATCCGGGAGGTCATTCCCTTTGTCAAGGAGACATTGGGCACGGTACCCGGCATGATCGCGGTGGTGCGGCAGGCGTCTCTCTTCAGCCGCGCCCTTTCCGGGGGACGGAGTGTCGATGTGGAGCTCTCAGGGCCTGATCTGGCCCAGCTGGTGGACGTCGGGGGGCAGACATTCCGCCAGTTGCGCACGGCGCTGCCCGAGGCCCAGTTGCGTCCGGTGCCGAGCCTCGATCTGGGCAATCCGGAGGTCCGCGTTATTCCGGACCGGGTCCGCCTCGCGGATCTGCGTCTGAGCGCCCGGGAGCTGGGCATTGCCGTGGACGCCTTTCTGGACGGCACCAAGGCCAGTACGGTCAATGTCAACGGCGATGAACTCGATTTGACCGTTGTGGGCAAGGCGCAGGAGGTGGCCCGTACACAGGACCTGGAGCGCTTGCTCCTGCGCACACCCACCGGGCAGACAGTCACCATCGGCTCGGTGGCCTCGGTCAGCCTCGTGGCAGGACCGGAACAGATCAACCATGCGGAACGGGAACGGACGATCACCATTCAGGTCAGCCCTCCCGAGGAGACACCGTTGGAAGCCGCCATGGAAAGCATCCAGGCAGAGGTGATTGAACCATTCCGCGAGCAGGGGCTCATTGGGACCGACGTGAGCGTGCGCCTGGCGGGGACAGCCGACAAACTGCGCACGACCTTCGATGTCATGAAATGGAACTTCCTCCTGGCCCTGATCATTACCTATCTGCTCATGGCCGCCCTCTTCGAGAGCTTCTTCTACCCCCTGGCTATCATGTTCTCGGTGCCCCTGGCCATGGGAGGCGGTTTCCTCGGCCTCTGGTTGGTGAATGTGCTGCTCACCTACCAGGCCCTGGATGTGCTGACCATGCTCGGTTTCATCATTCTTATCGGCACCGTGGTGAACAACGCCATCCTCATCGTGCACCAGACGCTCAATTTCATGCGGAACGACGGGATGGAGAGCAACGAGGCCCTCCGGGAATCGGTCCGCACCCGGGTACGCCCCATTTTCATGTCGGTGGGCACGTCGGTTTGCGGCATGCTCCCGCTGATCCTCTTCCCCGGCGCCGGCAGCGAGCTCTACCGCGGACTTGGCAGCGTGGTGGTCGGAGGCCTGGCCCTCTCAGCCGTCTTCACCCTTTTCCTGGTACCGGCCATGTTCAGCCTCCTCATGGACCTGCGCACAAAGGTCGCGGGTCGCGTGGTCCGCTGATCCCGCTATATCAAGCCCGATCGCCCCGGCCAAGCTTTGGGAGTTTCTTCCCGACTGTATACGAATATCAAAACAAGTGATTTACATTTATTATCAAAGCGTTGTCTTGATCACATAACACATGGCATTAAGTCTCCCGATGATCATTGGTATCCCATGCGTACTCTCGCCTCAAGCTTTCTAAAATTCTTCCGATAGGAAGCATGGGAGCAAACGTTTGATCTCTATCCCATCTCATCACCGAATCAGGGGTGTTTGCCAAAACATCTTTCTCAGTGGCGCCATGCGAGCCATGAAGAGGGGGCTATGAAAAAACCGGACGTGACACGAAAAAAACCCGTGGTACTGATCGTCGACGACGACGAGACCCTTCAGTTGGTCATGCAGTCCTCTCTGGAATCGGAGGGCTTGACGGTGGCGCTGGCTGCCAGTGGTGAAGAGGCGCTGCAGACCTTCCCGGCCGTCTGTCCGGACATCGTCATTCTGGATGTCATGATGCCCGGAATGGATGGTTTTGCCACCTATGCTGAACTACAGAAACTGCCCGAGGCAAAAGACACGCCCATGATCATGATTACGGGGGTGGACGATCTAGACTGCATTTGCCGCGCCTATGCCGTCGGGGCCTGTGATTTCATCACGAAACCGATGAAACTGCCCATCTTCACCCATCGGGTGAAATACATTCTCCGGGCCACGCAGACCGTGAAGGCACTGGCTGCAAGCGAAGCCCGCTTGGAGAACGCCCAGCGGATCGCTCGGCTGGGGCACTGGGAATGGCACATCCAGGAGAATGCCTTCTTTTGTTCCGACGACATCAGCCACATCGCGGGCCTTACGCATCCGCATACCCTGCCGACCTACGAGGCCTTCGTGAACGTGATTCACCCCGACGACAAGGCGCACTTTCTCAAAGCCATCAAGGCCGCAGAGACTCGGTTGGAGCCCTTCGATCTGGAGCATCGCATTCTGACCGCACAGGGTGCGATACGCTCTGTCCATCATCAGGCCGAAGCCCTTCGCGACACCACGGGAGCCGTTCGGGTCATCGGCACCCTCCAGGATGTGACGGAGCGGAAGCAGGCAGAAGAGAGAATCCGCTATCTTGCTTATTATGACGAGCTCACCGCGCTGCCGAACCGCACCTGTTTCAAGGAACATCTGGAGCAAACCCTCAAAGTGGCCCGCCATCACAAACGGATCGCGGGAGTGCTCATTCTCGATTTGGACGATTTCAAACGCATCAACGAAACCTTCGGACATGCTGCGGGAGACCACCTGTTGAAAGAGGTTTCAGAACGCCTTTCGAAATTTGTGCGGATGGATGATGTCATTTCGCGCCCGGGATGTGAGGACTCAGAGAGCAGTGTCTCCCGCTTCGGCGGTGATGAATTCACCCTGCTGCTCACGGAAATCCGACGGGAAGAGGATGCGGGGCGCGTGGCCGAACGGATCCTGCAGGTCTTGTCGGAGCCCTTTCGGCTCAACGGCCAGGATCTGGTGGTGACCGCCAGCGCGGGGATCGCGCTCTTTCCCCACGACGGTGAAGATATAGACACGCTGCTCAAGAACGCCGACACTGCCATGTATCATGCAAAACGCCGTGGACGAAACAATTGTGAATTCTATACACACTCCATGAATGCGGCCTCCTTTGAGCGCCTTTCCCTGGAGAACGACCTGCGCAAAGCATTGGAGGGCGAACAGTTCCTGGTGCACTACCAGCCCATCCTCGATATCAATACGAGAAAACTCACCGGTATGGAAGCCTTGCTGCGATGGAACCATCCCGATCGCGGCATGGTCTCACCGGGCGATTTCATTCCGCTGGCGGAGGAGACGGGGATGATTGTTCCCATTGGAGAATGGGTCCTGAGGGCCGCATGCACCCAGAACAGGGCCTGGCAGGAAGCCGGTTTTGAAGCGGTCAGTGTGTCGGTCAACCTCTCACACCGGCAATTTGAAGATCCGAAACTCTATGAGGCCATCGCCAACGGAGTCAATGCCTCCGGTTTGGCACCGCACTACCTGGTTCTGGAGCTGACGGAGAGCACCACCATGAAGAATGCCGAGACCACCATTGCCTCCTTGAACAAATTTAAGCAAATGGGTATCCGGCTCTCCGTCGATGACTTCGGCACCGGATATTCATCCCTCGGCTGTCTCCGTCGCTTTCCGCTCGATGTGCTGAAAGTGGATCGCAGTTTCGTCAGGGAAATCACAACCAATACAGACCAGACGGAAATTACCAAAGCCATTATCGCTCTCGCCCGAACACTGCGCCTGAAGGTAATCGCCGAAGGCGTGGAAACAGAAGAGCAACTCCTCTTTCTCCGTGCCCTCGGGTGCGACGCCGTCCAGGGATTTCTCTTCAGTCCTCCCGTTGCGGCCGATGCCTTTGCAAGATTTCTTACGCCTTGCGCAGTGCCGCCGCAGCCTGAAGTGGGGCAGGTCTGTTAGACTTGCCCGCCCGTTCGTAACCACCCACACAGAGAGGGGCCCGGCTTGGTGACCGCTCCCCTCCCCTGCGGACTACTCCACGGACTTCACGCTGATCTTTTTCGCTTGTACCGCTTCCGCCTTCGGCAGGACCAGACGGAGTGTGCCATTCTGGACGGTTGCAGCGATCTTGTCCGCATCGAATTCTGCAGATATGGTGAAGGCCCGGCGGTAATCTCCCAGGGTGTACTCCGAATAGGTGAGACTGTGGTGCGGCACCTTCTCCGTAGACACGGTGCCGCTGATGGTGAGGGTGTTCTTCTCCAGGGTTATGTCCATCCCCTTCTCGTAGGCCGCTTTCACACCCGCGGCATGGACTTTGTACGGCAGTTGGATGGTTCGGACGAACTCACCACAGCCTCGCTCGCGCCGCTGTTAAGTCCTGTACCCCCGTGCCGTGGCAGCGCAATTTGAGCAGGATCCCTGCGTCACGAAAGGCCGAAAGGGCTTGCCCCTTTGCTTTTTCCCTTGCGTTACGCCGAACTCTGGAAATACTATTGTAGGGTTTGGAAGCGATTACCTCTGGTGACTCTCGTTTCACAAAGCAAGGAGGAATTCCATGACCCTGAGAAGTGTGGACAGACCGTGGGAGGCACTCCATGACGTCATCGCATCAAATAATATGGCGGCACTGCAGGCCTTTCTGGAAACCCTGGGTCCAACCGAAACGGCCCGGGCGATTTCCCGGTTATCCCAGGAAGATCAGAACCAATTGTTTGCGCTTCTGACCCCCGCCGTAGCCGCCGAAGTCATCGAAGATGTCTCTGAAAAGCAGGCCGCGGACCTCATCGAAGTTTTGCCGCCCAAACAGGCCGCGGCCATCATCGATGAATTGCAGAGCGATCTACAGGCGGATCTCCTGGGAGAGATCTGCTCGGAGAGTGCCGAGGCCATTCTTGATGAAATGTCTCCGGAGGAAGCGGAAGAGGCTCGGGAGCTGATGGCCTTTCCGCCGGACACCGCCGGCGGGATCATGATCGCCGAGTTTCTCGCCTTCCGGGAAGACCGAACGATCCAGTACGTCTTGGATCGACTACAGAGGAATCGGGAGACCTACGCCCGGTATCACGTGCAGTATCTCTATGTGCGGGACGGACAAGGACGCCTGACAGGCGTGTTGCGGATGCACGATCTGCTCTTCCCGGAGCGCACCCGTCGGCTGAAGGAGCTCATGATTCCGAACCCCCTCTACATCGAGGCCACGGCGTCCATCCAAGATCTACAGGCGTTTTTTGACGAGCACAAGCTCTTCGGGGTGCCCGTCGTCGATTCGGAGACAAGGATGTTGGGCGTGGTGCTGCCCCATGATGTGGAGGAGGCGGCCCTGAAGCAGGCAGACCGTCAGTTTCTCGGCACCAGTGGTATTGTGGGCGGGGAGGAGTTTCGCTCCATGCCGCTGGCCCTGCGGTCGCGGCGGCGTCTGTCGTGGTTGAGTATCAACATCGTTCTCAATATCATCGCCGCCAGCGTCATTGCCCTCTACCAGGACACGTTGGCCGCCGCGATTGCGCTTGCCGTCTTTCTGCCGATCATCAGCGACATGAGCGGTTGCTCGGGCAACCAAGCCGTTGCGGTCAGTATGCGGGAGCTCACCCTTGGCCTGGTCCGCCCCAACGAAATGCTGCGGGTCGTCGGGAAGGAGGCCTCCCTGGGACTCATCAACGGGCTGGTCCTGGGAATTCTACTCGGCGGTGCGGCGCTGCTCTGGAAGCAAAATCCCGTGCTCGGTCTTGTGGTGGGTGTGGCCCTGATGCTCAATACCCTGCTGGCCGTCTCGCTGGGGGGCCTGCTGCCCTTGGCGCTGAAACGCCTCAAGCTCGATCCGGCGCTGGTGTCGGGACCCATCCTGACCACCGTGACCGACATGTGCGGCTTCTTTCTGGTATTGAGTTTTGCCACCATGGCCTTGCCGCGCCTGAGTTAACGTTTATCAGACAGTCTCACGCGGGCGGTGCAACGCCGAAGCCCGGTGCATCGCTGGGGTAGAGGATCCCCTGTTCCAGGCGGAGGGCGCCGGCAAAGGGATCGCCCCGCAGGTCGAGATGCCGGTCCAGATGGGCGTAGACCACATTCGCCCGTGACAGCGCAAAATACAGAGACGCCGCAATGGCCATGGCCACACCGTAGTTTCCGCAGGTGGCCACGGTGATGGCATCGAATCCCCGCCGCACCGCGTCCATCACCTGGGCAAAAGCGATCCGATCCTTCCGGGTACCCGAGGGGTTGTCTCCTTCGAACTTGAGATAGAGCTGCCGAAGCCCGACCTCCCGTTCGATGTTCCGCGCTCGCGTCAGGACGGTATCGCCCACCTCCGACTCCAGAATGTTTTCATAAGCCTCCAGACGTTCATCGAGGGGACGGGCCGGATCGGCGGCGATCTTCCTTTCCCGATCCACCTCGGGCCCCAGCGTCACGGTGCCAGGTCCTGCGCCGAAACATCGCGGGCAACCCAATCTTAACTCGGGGTGGGTTTCAATGGGAAAAAGGGGGCCAGCGGTCAGCGCGTCGGCTGGCTATCCTTTCACAGGGGAGACGAACCCCTCCGGTTTGAGCGTTAAAACGGCACAGTCGACTTTCTGCAGGATCTTCTCGGCCGTATTGCCAACAAGCAGTCCCGGGATGCCGGCCCGCGCCACACTGCCCATGACAAGCAGATCGATCTGCTGCGACTCGACAGCGTCGGGGATGAGAACACTGGGGCGGCCTCGCAGGAAATGCAATTGTCTGGGGGGCAGGGTCACGTTGCATTTTCTAACCAGGGCGTCCACGCCGGATCGGTAGGCGCTTTCAATGTCCCGAACAATCCGATCGACCTCCTCAGGCGCAATATCGAGTCGATTACGCAGCGTCTTTTCGTAATAAAAAGTCCAAGCATGCACCACATGGAGATCTGCCTGAAACATCGAACTCAACGAGTTGGCCACCCGGATCACCCGCTCGCTGAGAACTACGGTGCCGGGCTCCGAGGGAATGGGGTTGACCGCCGCCATTATCCGTCCGACGGCCGTATCCGCCTCGGGTCCTAATACCCATACCGGGCAGGGGCATTTGCGGATCAGAGACATGGCGGTGCCGCCGAAAAGCAGGCGGTGCTTCGTGTCTCGTTCTGACGCACTGCGGATCACCAAGTCGTGTTTGTGCTGTATCACCATCTTAATAATTTCGATGAAGGCCGTGCCATAGAGCACCTGGGTCTCTATGCGAAGGCTCCCGGTGTCCGTGGCACGAACGAGATCCTCCAGCCTTGCGGCACGGTCCTGAACGACGGCCTCTACTATATCCGGTCGGCCCCCAATAGAAAACATGCGTAACTCGTCCGACCGCTGCTCCAGGGCGTCCACAACGGTAACGGCGGCGTTGCTCGCTTTGGCGAGGGCTACCGCCTGGGTGAGAGCTGGCTGGGCATCGGCCTCCGCGTCCACCACGACCAAAATGTTGTTGAACAGATTCATACCCACACCGCCCTTTCGGCTTTGCGTATCCGGCGCCCCGTCACGCTCACAGGATCGCAAAGAGAAAACGTTCCGGCGCTTGCTTTGCCGCTCCCGCCACCAAGGACCCACACAAAGAGAAGCGGATTTCCTTGTCTTTATCAAAGCGAACCACAAGTTCAAGACCCTGTCAAATGGGTCTTCAGTCTACCCCCGAGGCCTCAATTTCTGCTTGTCAACCCCCCCTTTTTGTGTGCGGACTACTCCCGTTCTTTCCGTGGCGTGATAGTGGCCGGCGAGCCATCACGGCGTGATGCCATTGCCCATGCAGCCCGGATAACCCCAGACACAAACACGCCGTCAGGCCCTCGGAAAATGTCGATGCAACGCATCCGTGAGTTCTTGAGACAGGCGTCCGCGGGCAGCTTGCTGCTCTTTGCAGCGGCCGCCCTGGCCATGCTCGTCAAGGACTCCCCTCTGGCCGGTGCCTACAATGCACTGCTGCTCCTGCCCGTTGAGGTCCGGGTGGCCCTCTGCATCTGGCCAAACCAGCCGTGCTTTGGGTCAATGACGGACTCATGGCCATTTTCTTTTGGACATCCGTCCAGCAGGGATCCAGGCGGTCCCTCCCACCCTTCACGGAGCTCCTTGCCTGTAAGGAAATTCTGCGGCGGCCGTCCAATTCATGGAAAGAGGCCTTATGGCAACGTGCTGACTCGGTGCTGATTGCAGCCCAGGGGCCCCGAGGCTCGGGGTTCTTGGCCGGCATGGGCGCCGGCCATGCGGCTCCTGGGCAGCCCCGTGTGGGGAGGAATGAAAATGACTTGTACCAAGTGTGCCTCGAAAATGTTTCGGACCAACCTGAATTACGAGACCTTCGGCGTCGACAACTATATGGTCGTGCCGGACGCCGTCTTCTACAAATGCCCGGTCTGCGGACACCGCCATTTTCTGACGGCGAAAGGCCGGAAAAAGATTTTTGTAAAGGGTCAGAAGATCAAAGACGTCCCCTTTGATGTGTAAATGCCCCGGGCCAGATAGCGTGACAACTACGGCGTTACCAACAAACGCTTCTCATGACGTCTTTTTGCCAGAACCTTGTCTGCGCCGTACCGGGGACGCCTTGGCGGGCCTTTGAACCCTATCCGGACGAACGTTCAGTCACTCTTCGGGATTCGGGCCGGCGGGGTATGTTGAGAGCGTCTGCGTCTGGACGATCCAGACGTCATGGCGGGCCGCATCGACCCCAAGCGGCGCTGCGCCAACCCCTCCACATGGGGGGTTCTATTCTCTCAGCAGGACATAAAAGGGGATGCCCGACTCTTTCCACCCGGCGGCCGCGTCTTCGAGGATACTCCGGGCTGTTTCCATCTCTTCGGAGGCTCTCCTGCGAAGGGATTTGAGGTTGTCGAAGAGCAAGACATAGCCGGTCGCGTCCAGCCATTCCAAGTCGTTCAAACATTCCTCAAACGCGTCCCAGTTTCCGCCGAAATAGGATGGAAACTGCAATATTCTTGCTGTCTTTCGAAGGAAACCCCGTTTCGTGCTCACCCGGGAGAAGTTGAGTCGGAAGAATGCCAGTTCGTGGGCGGCGGCGAGCCCTGCGATTTCCGAGACATCCGTTTGGTCGCTCAGGGAGTAGACGCCCGATAGCGACACATCTTTGAATCGTCTGATCCACTCTTCCATAGCTTACTCCCGGATCCTCTTGAAAGTTTCGTAGTGATCGGCGGTGTAATAGAACTCGCCGCCCGTGCCGGCCACGATACGGCGGGCACCGCGATGGCGAACCCCGGGTGTCTTGACCGTATACTCCCGATAATAACCCCGAGGCTTCAACGGAAGGCGCCGCTCACGATTCCCGAAAATGGTGCCGTCCTTCCGGTAAGGAAACGGACCGCCGGCCTTGATCAGCGCCAGTGTCTTCACCGCTTCCCGGGGAAGCTCGCCGAGGGCGATCTCGTCCGCACGCAGCGACGTGCGACCGGTTTCCTCATCGGGCTTGCTCGGTGCCGACGCCCTCTCCGACCCCCCGCTGCACGCGGCCACGACGGCCCAAAGGATCAGCACAACGGTGCCCACAATCGTGCGTGCCGTATACATCGCAATGCTCCAGCCAAGAAGGCAGCCACCCACCTCACCTTTAAGCGCAATCGTTAGCAGAGGGGAGGCCATCGGTCAAGGACCGGCCGCTTTTTCTTGTCCACGACCCCCGGGGAGATGCAGCATCGGATGACAAAAAAGAGAAGGCGATGTACATTACAACAAGCTCTACCAGGGAGGTCCATTTATGAGAAGACAGATTATCACGGCGGGTCTATGGCTGGTGGCCGCTGGGCTACTTTTCGGCTGCGCCACGACCCCAAAGGCCGACATGCCGATCGAGCGACACTCCGTGGCGCCCGGAGAACAGGTGACCCGCAAGGGCCAACCCCTGAGACTTCTGGGGAGTCCCATTGCCATGGGCCAAAAGCTGCCGGCCACAGGGCTCGTGGATGCCGGCACGATGAAACCGCTGGATCTTGCAGGCCTGAGAGGCCAGGTACTGTTTCTAAGTCTTGTTCCCTCCATCGACACGAAGGTCTGTGAGGCGCAGACTCATTACCTGGGGGAAGAAGGCGACAAACTCCCGGCTGGTGTGACACGGATCACTGTGAGCCGGGACACCCCCTTTGCGCAGAAACGCTTTGCCCAGGCGGCGAAACTGACGGACTTGCAATATCTCTCCGACTATAAGAAGGGCGAGTTTGGAACGGCCACCGGTCTTCTCGTCGATGAGATCATGCTCCTGGCCCGCTCGGTGATCCTGGTCGACAAGGAAGGGGTGGTGCGCTATATCCAAGTGGTGCCGGAACTGACACACCTTCCGGACATGGAGGCCGCCTTCAGGGTCGCGGAGCAACTGGTTCAGGAGAAGTAACCTCGCATGGACCGGACGAAGTGGCTTGAACTGAACAGCCCCGAAGGGAGCCTCGCCCTGGGAATTGAGCGCGGTATCTCTTCGGCTCTCCGGTGATGAAGTAACCAACGTGTTCGGAGTCGTCATGGGCTCTGCAAGCCTCAAACCATTCAACTTGCTGTTTGTCGGGGTGCTGGTCTGCGCAGTGCTGATGCTGCCCGTCGCGTTCCCCGCGGAGGCGCTCGTCGTGGAGCGAACCACCGTCATCTACCCCCTCTCGTCCCCCTATTACCCGGTGGTGCTCACCGGAAAGGATCTGCCCCCCCTGCTCAATCGCCCCCTCAAAGCGCTGGCACTCTATGCCGTGAACGCCGGGGAGCTTCGCCCCATCCCGTTTCAGATTGATCGGCGCGATGCGGCGGGGGCATTTCAAATCCCCACGGGGGACGCGCAACGGACCGTTGAAGCGGAAGCGGTCCTAGACGGCAACGATGAATGCGTCTTCATGGCCTCCGACATCGGCGACAAGACAGCACGTGTTCCAGACACTCTCGGTGCCTCAGCGGGCGCGGAAATCGAGCTGCGCGACCCGCACACGGGCCAAAGAGGATGGGTTTATGGCCTGGTGTTTGAAGAGCGGCCTCCCGTTCTGTCGCCCGCCGATTATGTCGCCTACGACCCCGAGCGGGATACGGTGGAATCGGACATTGTTCGGATTGGCTTCGCACAGGAGAAGCCTTTTCTCATCGATACGATCCTGTGGAAAGAGGCCGAAACACGCCGCTATGCGCGCAACTTCACCGATACCATGAAGATCCGGCACCGGGGCAAACTCCTGCGGGCTGTTCCCTTCGAGAGAACACAGGGCGACTACACATCGAGACTGACGGCCGTCAGGGACGGGCCGGTCCGTGTGATTCGAAGAACGAGCAACAGGGTCCGCGTTCTTTGGCGGCTCAAGACCCCTTCCATCTCGATTGATTTTATTCATTATGCCAACGCTTTTTTCATGGACACCCGTCTGGATCTTCCCTTCAGACCGGGTCTGTTCTTCTCCGATGTGGAGACCGTGATGAGCCTCGACGGCCGGCCCGACCCGGGGCTCCCGCGCACGGAGGTTTTCACCCATTCGCTGCGGGACGGTGTGCCCATCGACGGCACCATGTCCGACCAGAAGAAACTGCTGAACTTCTCATCGGACAATGCCCTGGTTCTCGCCAACACCTTCGGTAAGATTCTGGTTGCCCTGGAGGTGGAACGGGGCTCGCCCATTCGGGCCCGGCCCTATCTGATGGATGATGCGGCTCTCGCGGATCCCCCGGAGAACATCCCGGGACAGTTCGGCAACGTGGGATTTCTTTCAACGGGATGGGACAGATTGGACACCGCTGTACACCACCTGGTGGTCAGCGTCTATATGATCAGGGCTATTACGGTGGACGACGCGTTCCGGACGCTGCGACAGGCGCCATCTTTCATCCGCTAGCCCGGATATTGCATGAGTGATCGTGGCGAAAGGCCGTAGAAGCAACGTAGGCAAGGCGCAGCGAATTTTCTGGCTGAAGACATATTGAAATATGTCGAAGTCAGGCAATTCGCTGCAACGCCGCATATGGCAGCTTATCCGGCATCGCAGTAGATTTGCTCATGCAATATCCGGGCTGGGTGGCTGCGGCGCAAGACCTTTGGCAATCCAAAGAACCGCTGCAAAAGGAGAATGTCATGACAAAGGGCAACTATTTCGTTGTGGGCGGCAGTTCGGGGATCGGAAGAGAAATTGTCCAAGGGCTTTCGCAGGGGGAACACCGTATCTATGTCGGGTCGCGCGAGCCCCGGCAGATCGAGGAAATTGCTGGTGTGAAACACATCCAACTGGACGTGCTCGCGCCGTCGTGGCCCGAGGTTGGCCTTCCCGAAAGCCTCCAAGGGCTCGTCTACTGCCCCGGCAGCATCCGGTTGCGCCCCTTTCATCTCCTGAAGGATGAAGAATTCCTGGAAGACTTTGCGCTGAATCTGCTTGGCGCGGTGCGCATCCTCCGCACTATGTTGCCGAGACTCCAGAGCTCACCGGTACTGGCATCGGTCGTCTTGTTCAGCACCGTCGCCGCACAGACGGGTATGCCCTACCATGCTTCCATTGCGAGCGCCAAGGGCGCCGTCGAGGGTCTCACGCGGGCGCTGGCCGCCGAGTGGGCCCCGGGCATCCGAGTCAATGCGGTGGCGCCTTCCTTGACCGACACCCCCCTTGCGCACCGCCTCCTCTCGAGTGATGAGAAACGAACCGCCGCCGCTGAACGCCATCCTCTCCAACGCGTCGGCTCTCCGTCGGATCCGGCGGAGATGGCGCTCTACCTTCTCAGCGATCGGGCCACCTGGATCACCGGCCAGATCTTCCATGTGGACGGCGGCATCTCCTCTGTTCAGAAGCTCAACTGACGGAGTCCCGCAGCCTGTTTTGAAGATTGAACAATGTATGGGTGCTCGTCAGGGCAGGCGCCGCAGGCAAGGCGCAGACGCACGACGGGCGGAGAGATATTGATCAGACGCTTCTGCGGGACGCCCCATGGGGGGCTTGGTCGCCCTCGCGTTAGAGTTACCCATGCTATAGCGGGCGGCTCGATTCCTTCACGATACCCCATTTACCGTTTTCCCAGATCAGATCGAGGGTCTTCACGACCCGGTCACCGTACCCATCCGAACGATACTCCTGTTCAAAAGTGGCCCGGGCCCGCACATCCCCGACTTGGTCCTTCCGAATGTTGCCGATGATGATTTCAATGAAGGACGGTTTGAGCAGTCGTCTTTCCCGCTGGATGTACCACGACTTCAGACTGGAGCGACCCGGCGGTTGGAAGGTCTTCGAGTAATGGGAGAGGTAGGCTTCCAGATTTTGCGCCGCCCAGTTCGCTGCCCAGGAATGGACGAAAGAATCAATCACGCTCAAATCAGGCTTGTCGGCCGTGGTGGCAACGGTTACCGTTTCGGGCAGCACCGGTGCCGTTGGAATGGAAGCGACCCTTGTCGGCGCCGCCGACGGAGGCGCTGCGACGGGCTCTACCTTTTGGACAGACCGCTGTTCGCTCGCAGCCGTAGGGGCGGCGCTCGCCAGGACTTCGCTGCGAGGCGTGCTCGATGTCTTGCCCTGCAGCATTGTCTGGAGGGACCGAACCGTCTCCTCCGCAGACGCGTCCGATGGCTTGCCGGGCAGTGCCGCCACCTGGAGCCGCTCCGCCGCCTCACGCTGGGTAGCCAGTTCGCGATGCAGCGCCACCAGTTCCCTCTTCAGATCATCCCGTCTTCCCTGTACGGCTTTGAGCGTGTCGGCCAGAAGGGTGTTCTGATCCCTCACCTGGGCAAGCTCAACCATTAACTCGCGACTGGCGGTTTCGGACTCGCCCGCCGCCACACGCTGGTTCTCAAGCTCTTGCGCCACGCGCGCCAGCTCCTTGTGAAAAGCCTGTCGATCACTCTGCTGCTGATCAAATGCTTCTTCCATGACCTGCAGCTGTTCCCGAACGGCGGTGAGCTCTTGTCCCAATCGATCCTGGACGTCGGCGGATTTCGCCAGTGCCTCGTGCCGGGAATCCTGGAGCGACCGGATCTCTTTGCGTGCCCCGACCAGATCTGACAGCAGGGTATCGCGCACTGTCTCAAAGCTGGCTGCAATCCGGCGTTGGGTGGCAAGCTCCTCGGCAACCCCGGCGAGCTTCCCGGCCAGCTCCTGTCGCTCGCCGAGGCTCTTTTCCATCTCCGCGAGCTGCGCTCGCAGCGAGGTTAATTCCTCGCTCAGCGCCTGCTGTGCCCGGACCGACGCTTCGTCCGCCGCCTGACGTGATTCGCGCAGCGCCTTGAGCTCGCTCTTCGCAGAGGCCAGCTCCGTCGTCATCCCCTGCTGATCGCCGAAGCCTTTCTTCATTTCCGCCAGCTGCGCTTTCAGCGAGGTCACCTCCTGGCTCAGCGCCTGCTGTGCACGGGCCGACGCTTCGTCCGCCACCTGGCGTGACTCCCGCAGGGCCTTGAGCTCCCTTTTCGCAGACGTCAGCTCGGCACTCAGTGTCTCACGGGTTCCTGCAAACGCTGCCACGTTACCCTGTTGGTTCTTAAACGCCACTGTCAAATCTGCCACCTGGGCGGCCAAGCCCTGGTGATTGCCGAGATCCTTTTTCATCTCTGCCAGCTGCGCCCGCAGCGAGGTCACCTCCTGGCTCAGTTCCTGCTGTGCGCGGGCCGACGCTTCGTCCGCGGCCTGGCGTGACTCCCGCAAGGCTTTCAGCTCGCTTTTGGCAGACGCCAGCTCTGCCGTCATCCCCTGCTGATCGCCGAAACCTTTCTTCATTTCGGCCAGCTGCCCTTTCAGCGAGGCCACCTCCTGCTTGAGCGCCTGCTGCGCGTCGGCCGATGCTTCGTCCGCGGCTTGGCGTGACTCCCGCAGCGACCGGATCTCAGCCTTCAATGTGCTCCGGTCCACCTGTGCGCTTTGCAGCGCAGTTCCCAGCTCGATGTTCTCAGCCTGTACGCCGGAAAGCTCCGCTGCAAATGACTCGCGGGCCGTCTGGAAGCTCTGCGCAGTGCGACGCTGTGTTTCAAGTTCCTCCGTAACCTTCGCCAACGTCACGGACAGGCCCTGCTGGTCGTGCAGGGCATCGTCCATCTCCGCCAGCTGGGTCCGAAGAGAGGCGATCTCCTGCCCGAGCTGTGCCTGCGCCTGGGCGGCCTCAGCGACCCTTTCCTGCCGAGCCGTCCGGAGGCCCTGAATCTCCTCACGGGCCGAGGCCAGTTCGGAAACCAGCTCTTGCCGGGCCGTCTCGAGACTGCCCGCGATTTGCCGCTGACTTTCCAACTCTCCCGCGAGTTTGCTCAGTGACGCTTGCATCTCCTGGTGAAACCCCTGAGACTGCGTGGACGCCGCCCGTTGCGAAGCCAATTCCTCGCGCAAAGAGCGAAGCTCTTTTTGCAACTGCTCCCGCTCGCCGGCCAGACTATCCGCTTTTTTCCCCTGCTCTTTGACATCATTACTGACCGCAGCCAGTTTTGCCGAGACTCCCTTCTGCTCGCTCAGGGTTTTCTCCATGCCGGCCAGCTGCGTGCGGAGGCCCGTCAGCTCCTGGCCCAGCTGCGCCCGCGTTTTTGCGGTCTCATCGACGGTTTGCTGCCAATCTTGACGGAGCGCCCGCAGCTCTTCCCGGGCCGTTTTCAATTGGTCCTCCAAGGTGCCTTTGGCTTCTTTCGCTTGTGCGCGGGTGTCACGCTCGGCAGCGAGTGTCTTACGCAGGGCACTCAATTCAGTCTTGAGTGCCGCGCGCTCGTTGAGCACCGCACCCAGCTCGTCGCCCATCGAGACAATCCGACCCTGCATGGCGGCCAACTCCGACGCCAGCGTGTCCCGCGCCTCGTCGGACTGGGCGGTTCTCTCGCGCTGGCTCTTCAATTCCTTTTCCGTTTGGGTCCACTGCGAAAGCAGGGCCTCATTCTGGCTCTTCTGCTCACGGAGCGTCTGTTCCAGTTGGCGGAGTTCGGACCCGAGGGCGGCCAGGCCCTGTCCCATCTGCTGGCGGTCCGTCGCGCTCTGCTGCAGAAGTGCCTGCTGGGCCTGCAGCTCACGAGCCAGGGGGGCCAGCCCTGCCTTCACATCCTTCTTATCAGACTCCGCCGCTTCCAGCGCGCGGGTCAGGGCTTCGATCCGTTCACGAGCTGCTGTGAGTTCTGCCGTCAATGCCTGCTGCGCTGCTTGGGCCGCTTCGTCAGCGCGCTCAGCTTTGGCCACCACGGCGCCTGGTGGGCTCACTGGCATATCCGGCGACACGGCTTTCTCAACGGCAGGCTGAGTCGGTGCCGGCGCTTTCTCTTTCTCCGGTGCAGCTTCTTTCGCCTGACGGGCCACGGTCATTGCATCGGATGGGACGATCCGGACATAGTCACCGGACACCCAACCGCTCAGCTCTCCGGCCTCAACTTTCAGCCATTTGTCGCGCGCCTCCTTGATCTCGAGGACTGTCCCGGGATCGAGGGTCTTGATGACACGATAGGTACGACCGGGTCCTCGGCGAAGATTGAGACGCGCGCGGGTCCGGCCGGTGCGAACCTGGACGGGGGGTGCTGGTTCGTCAGAGGGAGAGAGTGTGCCGACACTGAGATCGGCAGCCTGCACCAACTGCCGGGGATCTGTCTGAAGACTGCCGAGAATGCCACCTTGGATATTCCGAAACAGCTCTCTTTCCCATTTTTTCCCCTTCGATTCAAGGGTGGCGGTGACGACAATGACAGCGTTCTGGGCGGGCGCTACATAGAGATACTGTCCACCGTAACCCACCGCCACAAACGCTTCGTTCCCACCTGGGCGCAAATACCAGAGAAAGCCGTAGGTGCCGTAAACCTCATGCCTGCCAATCCGGCTTACACGGGTGGAGGTTTGGACCCATGCCGCTGGGACGATCTGACGGCCGCGGTACCGGCCACCATCCAGATAGAGCTGACCGATTTTCGCGAAATCAAGCGGGATGAGCGAGAGATTGTTGCCTCCCTGATAGATGCCCTGGGGATCTCGATCCCAGCCGTAGAGGGTAACGTTCATGGGTGCGAGCAGTTTGCGGATCGCATAGTCTTTGGCACTCATTCCCGTGGCGGCGCTCAGCACGGCGGAAAGCAGGTGGGTATCGCCGGTGCTATACTGATGATGCGTGCCCGGATCGGCTACCAGCGGTTGGTCGAGGACGGCCTGGACCCAGTCCCCGTTGAGCACCCATCCATTGTATGACTGATAACTCGTGGGCGTGAGGCCGGACGTCATGCTTAAAA
>CAMYMF010000016.1:45662-85765 GCA_947259355.1 uncultured Nitrospirota bacterium
CGCCTTGCGGGGATCGCTCAAGCCTTTGCATTGCGGCAGCAGTTCACAGATCGGCTGGTCGAGGCGCAGATGTCCCTCCTCGATGGCGATCCCGATCAGTGCCGAGAGGATGCTCTTGGACGCGGATTTGAGGTTGTGCGGCTTTTCTCGGTAGCCTTCCCGGAAATAACGCTCGACCACGAGGTATCCGTCCCGAACGACAAGCACACTGTAAACACCGTCCATCCCACCGATCGCGTCCACTGCGCCCTGCAGCAAGAGGCTCTCAAAGCCCGCCTTGGCGGGGGAGGCCAAGGGCCAGACGTCCGATGGGTCGATGGCCTTGGGTTTGGTATAGACCTCCGTCTGGTCCGGCGACGAATACGCACCGTCCAGGTCAAGCGCGCCGTCGCTGAGACGGCCCCAACCCAACAACAGGAAACAACAGATGACCAGAGAGATGGTTCTCATACGACGGTTCCCCTCTCCTCGAAACGGCGTCCGCCGAGGGTGTTTGCGTGCTCACGGGCAACACCGCAGGGCTGACTGGCCGTGTTCTGCCGGGAAGCTGCGGCATCGCATCACGGGGCGGCCGGGGCAAGAACCGCTCCCGCCCTTCCCACAGACTTCTCGGCGCTGTCGCCACTTCCTCTATGCTAAAGAGTCTCGAGATTAAGGTTTTGCGTGCGTTCGTTCTGAATGGAACTACTCTAATAAGATATTATATCTGCTCCCGGATGACAACGAATTCCTGTAACTTTTGAAATCCGGCGGCAGGGTCTTGGCACGTGGGCGGAAGTGATTGCGTGTGTCCCCAGAACGGCCCCGCCACGCAGCGGCCAGCGCAGACCCTCTCCTTTTAACTACAATACTGCGTAACACCTTGTCAACATTTGGAAAAAGCGGCGCTGTGTCGGCAAGCACCGGGTGGGATGGCTGTGCATGGAGAGCGGTCAGGGGGTCTATGGAAAACCGCCATGGGCGATGAGGAATTGCTGCAGTTGCTCCGCTTCGAAACGCATGGGGTCCCACGGCTCATGGCTCAAGCGGTTGCGAAACTGCCTCCGGACGACGTAGGCTCCCGCCGATCCGGCGAATCCGTCCGCACGCTGCACCGAGACCATTTTGCGCTCATAGAGTTCGCCTTCGAAAGCATCGAGGCGGGCAAGGGAGCGGGGATCCACCCGGTAGAGAAGCACCCCCGACGTGACGACACCATCCTGTGCAACGATGCCCGGATAGGACGCCTCCCGAACCCGGTATCGGGCATACGCCACCAATCGGGCTTCTGTCCGAGAAAAAACGCGGCCCGTCACTGCGCGCATAACCGCTGGGATCATCAAAGACCCGTACACGAAGAGATGCACGGCTTCACCACTCTCTTTCCGGCGACGACGGGGCCGCCCCTTCGGACGGACGTACCGGACACGGCGCTCGCTCTACACGACCCCTTTCATCCGCAGCAGTTTCTTCTGGTACCGGGTCTGGACGATGTCGGTGAGCACCAGCGTACCGATGACAAAGTAAAAGGTCGCTTTGCTCATGGGGGTAATGTCATGGCCCAAAAGCTTCAGGTGGGCCAGATGACCGCCCTCGGAGAGCAACATGATACCGACCACGAAAAGAATAAACAGACCGAGCACTTCATACATACGATTTTTCTGGAGGAATAGCGACACCCGGTCGGCCAGGAAGATCATCAGAGCCCCTCCGATCACGATGGCCCCCGCCATGACCCAGAAAACGTCGCTCAAGGCCATCGCGCTCAGAATCGAGTCGAAGGAGAAGACGAGGTTCATAGCGACAATCCAGGAGATGACGGCTCCCACCGACCGGGCCTTGCGCGTCTCCTGATGGAGCTCCTCCAGGCTCATCATGTGAAGAATCTCCTTGGTGGCCGTGTACATGATTAAGACACCCCCGGCGAGTTCAATGAGGCTGTGCAGGTTAAAGGCACTCTCCATGAGACCGGGCAGCTGGATGTGAAACAGGGGCTCCCGGAAAGACTGCACCATCTTAATCAGCACGAAGAGCAGGATGATGCGGAAGGCAACGGCAATCCCGATGCTGATCCGCCGGACCATCGCTTGTTTGGCCGCGGGAGCACGCTTGGACTCCAGGGAGATATAGAGCAGGTTGTCAAAACCAAGGACCGCCTGAAGTAGCGTGAGCAGGCCCAGTGTTACCAGATTATCCAACGTCAACGCGTTTTCCATTGTCCTCCTCCAAGTTGGTTTGTTCCTCCCAGCCTTCAGGGCGAACCAGCCGCTGCCCCAATATTTGGAACGTACCCGTCGGCACTGCACGCCGCACCAAGGCGTTCTCGCCTCTCTGAACACCGGCTGAAAGGGCCGCAACCTCGCCCGGTCTTGCGCAGGCCCGGCCTCATAGGCTAGTTGGTGTCCATCTGGAAATTAAGACGGACACGAATTAGTACAGATCTAAACCCAGCGCATCCGACGAAATGCCCAGAACTGGACAGCAGCCAGGGCCACCAGGAAAATGCAGACCGCGATGAATGCTGAGGGGTTTTCGGCCCCGGGAATCCCGCCGACGTTGATCCCGAGCAACCCCGTCAGCAGGCCGAGAGGGAGGAAGATGGCGGCCACGATGGAGAGAACATACATGGTCTTGTTCATCTGCTCGGCCAGACGGCTGTTCAGCTCTTCCTGGGTGATGGCCGCCCGGTCCCGGGCCGCGTCGAGGTCTTCAACGAAGCGGGCTGTACGCTCTGCGGTTTCCCGCAGCTGGAGCCGATGCATTTCACCGATCCAGCGGATGCGCTCATGCTGCATACGTGCTATGACATCGCGTTGGGGTGAGATATAGCGCCGCAGGCTGATGACCTGCCGGCGCATGGCTGCTAACTTGGGGCGCAGTTCATGGCTCTGCTCGGTAAGCACCGCGTCCTCCAGGTCGTCCACCCGGTCGTCGATGTCGGAAATCACATCTGCCATCCGGTCGATGATGCTGTTGGAGACCATGGCCAGAAACTCGGCTGCACTGTCAGGCCCCTTCCCGGCCCGGATTTTCCGGTCCATATCCTGCATGGCCAGAATCCGCCGCCGGCGCAGGCTGATGACCCGATGCTCTTCAACCCACATGCGAAGCGCCACCATGTCGTCGGGATCTGAGCCGGGATTGCAGTTGACCCCCCGGAGGATCAGCAGCAGTGCCTCTTTCGCAGCGACGACCCGAGGCCGCGTCTCCTCCTCGAGCAGTGCCGCCACCGAAATGGCGTCCAGACCGCTCTCCTCGCTCAACCACTGAACCGCTTCCGGATCGGTGGCATCGAGATGCACCCAGAGGATCTGCTCCTGTGGTGACTCCATGGAAAACTCTTCCCAGGTGAGCTCCCGGCCGCTCCCCTTCCCATCCAGAAGCCAGGCGTAAACCAGGCCGTCATGATTGCTCATCTTGCGCGCTCCTTTCCAGTTTTCCAGTGAAACCGGCTTCCTTTTCTCAAGCCCCGTATAAAGACCCCGACCGCAGGGCGACCCTACCGGTCAGGGTGAAGCGCAGGTCACCGCATCCATGGAAACTGCGCACGCCACAACGAGCCACTGTCATCCCGGCACAGAGCCCTGTTGCTCAATTCGAACCGGAAAGGGATCGGTCCGGCTCCCCGCGTAGAGCGTCCGATGGGGAAAGGGAATCTCAATGCCCTTTGCGTCGAAGGCCGATTTGATCTCTCCGTAGATGCTGTTCTTCAGATCGAGAAAGTTCTCCCGCTTTGTCCAGGCGGAAAACTGCAGATCCATGGATGATTCACCGAAACCTTGCATGATGAACAGTGGCTTGGGCTCTTCCAGACACAAGGGGTTCTTATCGGCCACCGCCATCAGAACTTCACGCACCTGCGAGATGTCCTCTTTGTAGGCCACGCCGATGGGCATATCGAGCCGGCGGATGGGAAATCGGGTCAGTGTCGTCACCTCCGACTTCAGGAGGGTTTCGTTGGGCAGCCGGACGAAGAGATTGTCGAAGGTGCGCAGTTTGACGGACAGCAAATCGATGGAGAGCACTTCTCCCACGGTCTGACCCACCTTGATGATATCCCCGATGCCAAAGGGCTGCTCGCCGAGCAGGAAGAGGCCGCTGATCAGGTTCGACGCCGACGTTTGGGAGGCAAATCCTACCGCCACCGAGAGAATACCGGCCGCGCCAAGCACCACCGAGAGTTGGAAGCCGAGTTCCCGCAGGGACGATACGACAAAGATGCCGAGCACCAGGTAGTAAATGACGCGTTTCAGCAAGACCGATTGGTGTACGGTGAGATGCCGGGTAATCAGGCGCAGAATGGAGCCACTCAGCACCTTCGCGAGAACCAGGCCCACGGCCAGCAGGACAAGGGCCCGTACGACCGACAGCACGTGTTGCGCGCCGGCCAGCGCCGTGATTTGTGACCACAACTCACCCATGGGGACCTCCTCTTGCTATCTCAGCCAAAGAACGCACTGAAAGCGCGAACCAGCATCCCTTTCTCAGCCGCCTCGCGAGGCTCGGCGATCTTGGAGGGTCTTCGAATCTGTCCGGGGGGGGCCTCCTCAATCTCCATTTTAGCCATCTCTGAATCACTTTCACGATCAAGTACGACGGACTCCGTCCACAGGGCATCGTCCGCACCGGCATAGAGCGAGAGAAAGGGGACGGGCAGACTGAGCCGCTCCACGAGCAAGGCCGCCTCGGCCCGGTTCCGCACCAGAACCGGCGTGACCGCCCGACTGATACGCAGCGGCAGATCGTCCTGGTTGACCCGCGCGCTCGTACGGGTGGCATAGGCCAGCTCCCCTTCCCGCGTGTTCGGCCCGAACCAGGTGTCGGACAAACGTTGGATGGGAACGTCCCGTAGCGTAACCGCCGGCTCGTGCACGTTGATGCGTACACAGACAGGAGAGCTGACAAAAACGGTGACCTCCTCCCTTGGAAGAATATGAAGGGGCACCGCAGGCCGGCTCACAACCGGGCGATCCAGCAGCACCGGCTGGATGTCGACGCGGGGGGCGGTGCGGCGAAAGACAAACCGCTCGACGTTTTTCCGCTCCGCCGGGGGTGCTGCCCCCAGGGTCACATCCCAACGATCGGCCTGTTCCTGCTCCAGCGGGTCTTGCAAATAGTCGATTTGCCACTCAGACGCCAAGCGTTGGATGTAGAGCACAAGCGGACCGACCGTCCAGCGGGCGGTGTGTCCCTCGGAAACTCGAAAATGTCCCCACCACCGGGGGGGACGCTCACGTACCATCGCTTCTGTCCTCGATGTCTGTTTTCTTGTTGGAGTTAGTGGCAAGACCAGTTGGTCAGCATAATAGAGACCGCGCCGCAAATCAAGAAGGGTTTGCGTTCACCCCCTAGGGATTTTGCCGCAGCCAATTCTGATCCTGTCGCCTGCCCCCCCTTTCCTAACGGCAGAGACACGCAACCATGGCGATGGGCCGCGCCCGGGGCTACCATGGTTATGGCTGCGCGCAAGCCCCGCCCGAGAACCTCCTCGCCAAGAAGAAGTTTCGGAGAACTTTCGGTGCCAGGTACGCGTCGACCGTAGGCATCGGCCTGAGCAAATAAGAGTCGAGCCGCGTACGACTGCATTGATAAAATAAACATATTAATCAATCTATTATAGAATACACCTCACAAAATGGTTTAGATATGTTCTCGGCGAGCCTCCGGTGGCCGCGGGACGTCTGCGGTGCCAGGTACTCACCCCTGAGGTGTCTACGGTGCCAGGTACCAAAGTCTCCTCGTGGCGCTTCTGCGTGAAGCGGGGAGTTGTTTCTCTCTTTCAGGGGCACGCGGTAAATGCTCTTGAATCGTCTCACGGCATGATGTATGGTCGTCCGATTGCTATTGAAAGTCTGCCGTCCATCCCGTGAGTCCCTGGGCTCGATCGACAGGAGGATCCAAATTGAATATTCCCACTGCCAAGCGCGACAGCCTCAAGGAGTATTACGGGACGATTCTGAACGGAACCAAGGATCTCAAAACCAACGCCTGCTGCGCCGCCGAGGGGTCGCCATCCCCCGGGATCCGTCAGGCCCTCCGTCTGATCGATGACGAGATCCTCAACCGTTTCTATGGTTGCGGCTCTCCCCTGCCTCCGGTGCTCGAGGGCTCGGTGGTGCTCGATCTGGGATGCGGCACCGGCCGCGATGCATACATTGCCGCCCAGCTCACGGGGCCCGAGGGACTTGTGATCGGCGTCGATATGACGGACGAACAGCTGGCCGTGGCACGACGCCATCTCGACGCCCAGATGCGTCGTTTCGGCTACACGCGACCCAATGTGGAATTTAGGGAGGGGTATATCGAGGAGCTGAAAGCCATCGGCATCGAGGACAACTCGGTCGACGTGGTCATATCCAACTGCGTCATCAATCTCTCACCGGACAAGGAGGCCGTCTTCTCGGAGATTTTCCGGGTGCTGAAACCGGGCGGGGAACTCTACTTCTCCGACGTCTTTGCCGGCCGGCGGGTTCCTGAGAGGCTGAAGAATGACCCGGTTCTGCATGGCGAGTGTCTGGCCGGTGCGCTTTATACGGAGGATTTCCGAAGGCTGCTCAGAAAGGTGGGCTGTCTTGAGGCCCGGGTGGTAAGCCGCCAGCCCATCGCCCTTCAGGAGGGTGAAATCGAACAGAAGATCGGCATGGTTGACTTCTACTCGGTCACGGTGCGGGCCTTTAAGCTGGACTCCCTGGAAGACATCTGCGAGGACTACGGCCAGTCGGCCGTCTACCTCGGCACGATTCCCGAGCACCCCCACGCGTTCGATCTCGACGATCACCACCGGTTTTTAAAAGGAAAACCGATGCTGGTCTGCGGAAACACGGCTTCCATGCTCTCCGAAACCCGATACGCTGCGCACTTCAAGGTTCTGGGAGACCGGTCAACCCACTACGGACCCTTTGTGTGTGCGCCGGCCGTGGAAAGACCGGATGGCGAGAACGTGGGCAGCGGCGGCTCCTGCTGTTGAAAATTTACTGCGAGAACCCCTTTTCTCGTCAGTATAAAAAGCCTCATATTTTTAATGAGGTATTTTCGCTATCCACCCGTTTCATAATTGGATATTTCAACAGAAAATCTTTGTGTCTCACCACCGGTGACGGGCCTGGCTAGCCCGAATATTGCATGATCACTCATGCGATATTCGGGCTAGTAGATCAGCACGCCGACAATGTCGTGATAGAGCGTTTCCGGATCGACCAAGCCGTTGGCCTTCAGGTCAATCCCGTAGAAGAAGATGTAGAAACCCCGCGCCATGTTGGCCGAATTGAGCAGACTCACCGGTGCCATCGACACCAGCGGGTACTGGAATCCGTTGATGCTGATCGGTCTCCACTGGTTCTGCACCAGGTCGTTGTATAGAATGATGAACCACCAGTCCGCGCTCTGCCCCACGTGAGTTCCAGGATTCAGTTGGACCGTAACGTTGACCTGGCTCCCGGCGGGTCCCGAGTAGATAGGCTCAGTGGCGTTGGCTTTGATGTCTGGTATGGGCGGAACGTCCACATTCAAGGTCGATGCGATCAGGTAAAGGGCCGCCGGTTTGTTCTCTTCCCACGTCGGGACGATCTCGGCTTCGGGCAGATTGAAGTAAGGGTAGGCATCGGGCCGCAGTTCCGTGTTAAAGGCCGGGATGCCGAACGTCCCGTAGAACCAATCCACCGTCAGACCGCTGGCGGGGTAAAGGCTCGACCCCTGCATCGGCGTATAAACCTTCCCGTGCACCTGCTGCATGCGAACGGCCATCTCCGATGCCATTTCTCCCAGACGGGCCGCATCGGCAGCGGGGTCCGCAGTGTAGGACCAGGGGTAAAGCACGAGCTGTCCGTAGCTGTGATAGGTCATGATCGCCTGAAAATTGTGGACCAGTGCCAGATCCCGGATGGCCTGGACTTCCGGTTCTGAGAAAGGCTCCGTGCCACGGTAGATGTCCGACGCGGTATCGGCGCTCGATCCGTCTCCGCCCCACATGTGACTGTAGTTTCTGTTCAGATCGACACCAAAGGTCCCATCGCCGTTGTTCCTGCGGTTCTTCCGCCACCAACGATCCACATCGATGCTGTACTGATGGCCATCGGGGTTGACCATCGGAACGATCCAGATCTCTCCGTGATCGACATAGGATTTCACCTGGGGGTCGGTTGCATAGTTCTCGAGAAGGTATTTTGCCAGATACAGGGGCACCTCGACGGAGATCCATTCCCGGGCGTGGTGATTCCCCATGAAGAGCACCTCGGGCTCCCCCTCGTCTAGCTGCACATTGTCGCTGATGACGAGCGCCCAGATGTCTCGGTCAGCCAGTCCCTGGGTCTTCTCCCAGCTGTCGCCGATAAACGACTGATATTCCAACCACTGCCCCTCTGGCCCGTTTACAGGAGCGGAGAGCGCCCGCACCGTACCTTCCGACGCCGCGCCGGATGGAGGTAGATTCTCTGCAATGACTTCCACCACAAAACCAAGCGCTTCAATTTGGGCAAGGAGCTGCTCCGTCACATTGGTGAGAATATGGTCCTCATGCGCTTCCCATGGCGCCACGAGGTTGGCCAGCGTTCGGACATCTTCCTGGCCCGTGACGTAAATCTTGACCAGCTTGTTTGCCGGTCCGCTAGCGTGAGTGGTAGGCACGAATCCCGCCATCAGAAAAAGCACGAAAGCGACGACACTGAGGCGTCTTAAATTTAAAATATTAGATTTCATATGAATTCTTTCTGAGTAATGGGATGTTTTTCAGGCCTGTTAACAGTTATATTTCTCTATTAGCCTAATCTTAGGCTATTTCTGCATGATTCATACCAAACAAACCCCGTGACTTAGTCCATTAGACACTGCCAAACTACTTGAACAATAAACACCATTCTTACATGAGGTTATAGAGATAAATTCAGTATTAGGATTAAAGGTGGCCGCTTACGTTCCAGTCCGGCTTCTGGCCCTGGAGAGAACGATTTTTCATATAAAGGGAAAAATATTTCCCAATTTGGGAATATTGAGGCCTCCGGTCCGTGCGGTGCCAGGTACCCTACGAATCCACAAGTACCTGGCACCGATAGGTATCTATCAAGGTTCCCGGCTGTTAAGCCGATAAGGCTGATGAGGATCATGCAACCATGGAAGACGCGAAGATGACGATAACGAGAATCCGCTGCGACTTCACCGCGAGCGGCAGGATCTGCCAAACCCTCGATGAGGCCGGGGTTCCCACCGACTCCAAATGGCGGTCGCTCATTCTCTTCATGCGGGAGCTGAAGGACCACGACTATCTGAGCTCAGAGCAGAAGAGCCGAATCCAGGATCTGGTGGTCAAGCTTATCCGCGAACGAACCTATACGGACGAGACTTATCAGGCGCTGGTGCACCGGGTGGAAAGGATCTACTGCGAGCCCTACATGCAGAAACTCCAGGCGACCATTCAGGAGTCGGAGAGGCTCATCGAGGATTTCCAGCGGCTGCTGTCCAAACGGAGCGGAGACATCCGAAATCTGGAGAGCACCACCATCTCCGATGTGCAGAGCGGTCGCGAACCGCAGGAGATCATCCGGAACCTGCGGCAGACATTTCGCGATGTGGTGACGGTCATGGAGGAGGATGCCTCCAGACTAAGTCAACTCAGCCGTGTCGATGGGTTGACTGGGCTGCACAACCGCCGCGCCCTGGACGAGTATCTGCAGGAAACCGTTGCAGGGGCCATCGCCGAGGGTCGTACGTTCTCACTGATCATGATGGATATTGATTATTTCAAGACGCTCAACGACAGCTTCGGGCATCGCATCGGAGACCAAGCCATCATCGTCATCGCCAAACTGATCCGGGAGACGCTGGAGGCGTTCCAGAGCGAGGAGCAGATCGACTTCTTTGCAGCCCGTTACGGGGGTGATGAGTTCACCGTGGTGCTGCCCGATATGGGCTATGAGGACGCCGCCGCTAAAGCAGCCGCCATTCGGGAAAATATCAGCACCTACAACTTCATCGTTCGGGACAGCCAAGGGCGCGTGACGCATAAGGATGTCCGAATCGCCGTGAGCACCGGGGTGGCCACCTCGAGCGCTGATTGCGCGGAATCGGGGTTCGAACACCTCGTCGAAAAGGCCGATAAGGCACTCTATGAAGCCAAAGCCGCCCGCAAAAGTCCCGCCAATTCCCCCTGAATGTCCAGCCCGAATATTGCATGAGTGATCGTGATGCGGGCCTGAAGAAGCCGCCGTAGGCAAGGCGCAGAAGATTTTCTGGCTGAAGACATATTGCAATATTTAAGTGGTCCTGTTCGCAAATACGGTGAAGTATCGAGAGGGTTGTACCGTGGTCTCCTCAAGGCGCGCGACTGAGGCGTACCCCCTGCGGTACGTCGCAGGGAGCGCATCCCAAGATACCTTAATGTGTACGCCGCCGCTGGCGGCATGAATCACAGTGAAGCGGGAGACTGGCCCGGCGAAGGAAGGCCTTCGCCGGGGAAAAGTCAACGGAGAGGAGGGTGCGCTACGGCACTCGAATACCATCGTATTTGCGTATAGGGCCACCAGATCAGGAAATTCTTCTGCAACGCCGCATACGGCGGCTGCTACGGCCTCGCAATAGACTTACTCATGCAATATTCGGGCTAGCCTTTGATCGGTTTTTGCGTTAGAGACAGACCCGCAGTACCTGGCTCACATCCGTAATCCCATCCAGGACTTTGCGGATACCGTCCATTTTCAATGTCCGCATTCCCTCTTCCAAGCCCAGTTTTCGGAGGCGCTCCGCCGGTGCCTGTTTCTTGATGGCGGCCTTCACCTTCTCTGTCCCGACGAGAAGCTCATGCACCGCAATCCGTCCATGGTAGCCGGTCCCCCCGCACTTCTCGCAGCCGACTTTTCGCATGAGGGTGATCTTCTCCGGCTCGACTTCCAGCCCGTGTTTTTTGAACCACTGGGCACCGTAGAGGTTCACCAGCCGTTCGACTTCGACGGCGTCGGGCTGGTAGGCTGCTTTGCAGTGTTCACAGAGTTTGCGCGCCAGACGCTGGGCGAGGATGCCCAGGAGTGCGTCGGAGAAAGTAAATGGGTCCATCCCCATCTCAATCAGACGGACCGCCGTTTCGGGCGCACTGTTGGTGTGCAGGGTGCTGAAAACCAGGTGACCTGTGAGGGAGGCCTCGATGGCGGTTTTCGCGGTTTCCCGATCGCGCATTTCTCCGACCATGATGACGTCCGGGTCGGAGCGCAGGAAGGAGCGCAGTGCCTCCTGAAAGGTCAATCCGATTTTCTGGTAGACCTGTACCTGGCGCAACCCCGGCTGGGTGATTTCCACGGGATCCTCAGCCGTCCAGATCTTCAGCGCCGGCGTGTTGATGTGGGCCAGCGCGGAGTGCAGGGTGGTAGTCTTGCCGGAACCCGTCGGCCCGACGCAGAGCACGATACCGTAGGGCTTGGTAATGAGCTCCTGAAAGGCCTCCAGGTAGTCCGGCGCGAACCCCCCCTCTTCGAGGCGCAGCGGCCGGGCGTTCGACAGTACTCGCAGCACGGCGTCCTCATGTCCGCCGATCGTCGGGGTTATTTCGACGCGGTACTCGATTTTGCGGCCTTCATAGCGCATGAGGATCTTGCCGCTCTGGGGCCTGCGGCGCTCTGCAATGTCAAGCTTGGAAATGATTTTGATCCGGGAGATGACAGCATGTTTGTAGGCCGCCGGGATCTGATGCTCGATGTGGCATTCACCGTCCATCCGGTAACGGACCTGCAGCGGTTTGCTCCCCATGGACGGCTCAAAATGGATATCCGAAACACTTTTGAGATAGCCGTCGATGAGAATCCTGTTGACCAGTGTGATCACCTGCGAATCGGCCTCATCGAGCTGGGAATCGTCCACCTCCTCGTTCATCACCACATCGGCATCGGACATCTCCCCGATCAGCGCCTGGACCGCATCGGCTGACTTGCCGTAGTATTTCTCGACGGCCGCAGCGATCTGATCGGCCGTCGCCACGACCAGCTCGACCCCGCAGCTCGTGTAAAAACGGAGCGTGTCGCCCACCATTGGATTGGTGGGCTCCGAGGTCGCCACCACAATGTGGTGCGGGTGTACCTCGATGGGAAGCACCTGCATCCGGTGGATGAGATCCACCGGCAGCGACATGAGGGCATCGGGGCTCGGCACAATCGTCTCCAGGTCGACGCAACGCATCCTGAATTTCGTCGCCAGAGCCGCCAGGAGCTGCCGTTGCGTGATCAATCCTCTGTCAATAAGGAGTTCCCCGACTTTTTTCTTCTTGCCGTCTTCCTGGGTGGCCAGTGCCTTCTCTACCTGTTCTCGGGTCACAAGGCCGGCCGCAATGAGAATGTCCCCCACCCGGGCCCGGGCCGGCACATATCCCTTTTCCATCGCTTCTTGAAGGGTGTGTTCGATGGTCTCCTGGGGCAAATTGTTGTGATGGGCGATGATTTCTCCCACCCGTCGCGTGCGCAGCTGCTCCTGCGTTCGGAGGGCTTCTTCCACTGCCCCGTGCCCCACGAGGCCTTCCTCCTCGAGAATCTTCCCGAGAAAACGGGCCTGACGCCTCTCTCGTGCGCCAAAGAGGGTGAAGAAGAGCAACCGATGAGGATTTTCGCTGTTGGTGTCGAAGCCGAAGAAACCGGTCTGGTATTTGTGAGGCTCTAGGATGCGGACACAGTAGCGCTTCCCGGTCACGGTCTCCACTTCGTCCACTTCACACTCCGAGAAGAGCGCAAACTGGCTCGGCGTACCTGGCATGGAGATGGAGCAGATTTCGGAAAGAGAATAGGTATGGGTCTTGTCGTTTCTCGCGAGAATGACCTCCAGGCTGTCTTCCTCGGGATTGAGCGGATGGGCCAGAGTCGCCTCTTCCCGCCGTCCGTCGAGTAGCTCAATGGTGACACCCCGATCGCTGAGCAACGCCGATCTGAGGCCACTGGAACTGCGAACCTTCTGTTTGGCTGGCATGCCCCCTCTCCTTTTCTCGGCGTTCTACGTCACCCCTCGGCTTCTTGCGAGTCCATCCATTCCTGAATTTGCAGCGTGACAGTCACCGGCGAGATGAGAGTAATATCACTCCGTAAAGCTCTTTTCGGCTCGGGGAGCCGAAACTTGAGCCGCACCTTCACCCGTTACGGGAGACAGATCAAAAAGGATTTCTTTGTCGGATGTGATCGATGTCACAACCCCTGTCCGGCCGGGGTGATAGGTTCGAACCGAAGGCGTCTGGTCTCGCGGGAGGGCCGTGAGATCATTCCGTCTTCAGCAGATCCGAAGGAGGGATTCCCATGGCAGAGGCGGCGCAAAAAAGTAGAAGAGACAAACTCGTGCGGGGGGTTGAAGACTGGAAGAAAACCAATCAGGAGAAGAAGCGGCTTGCCCTGGCGCTTCACGATCGCACGAAGAGCTACTTCGTCCAGATCATCGCCCGGGCCGTCCAACGGGACGCCGAAAAGCATGCGGAGATTCTGCAGGCCCTTCTCGACTGTATGGACTGCACAGTCACCATGACCCCCGAAGAACTCGGGGAGCTGACCGAACTCATTGAGTCTCAAATCCAAGCGGGGAAAAAGGGGCGGAAACTTGCGACAGCCGCCCTCAAGGAGCAGCAGAACTTTATCACCACCCATCTCTTTCAGTACATCCTGGACGACGAAGACAAGAATGGCGCACTCATGGAACGGCTGAACAAATTCAAGGGTCAGCTTTACCCCTACGCCTGAGAACAGCGCTTCCCGAAGGGCCTCCTGGAGCATACTGTGCCACAGCACGTCCAGCAGACGCGACGTGTGCCGCGCCGCCTGTTGCGCGATTTCAGGCATACCACCTCGGTGCGTCCAAGCACGCCGAATGGCAGCCATCCCGCCTGCACCCCCTTTCATTGACAACACAGAGGAGGAATGCTACATATCATCAGATCTTGGCTTCTTTGGTCCGCCCATGGGTGTACAAAGGGGACCGCCAGAACCGGCCCCATATGGCCTTCCTGTGATTCGATGATGCGAGAGATTTCATGACGCTGCCACCGCCTCCAGGTCCCCACGCCATGGCCGTCCTGGCCCTCGTCGTGGTGGCCCTCCTTCTTTTCAGCAGCGAACGAATCCTCCTGAAAACCTCGAGCCTTCTCGTGCTCACCGTATTGGCCTTGGGCTTCGAATTCTTTCCGTACCAAGCAGACGGTCAGAGCCTGCGGGCAGTCGATTTCTTTACCGGCTTCGGCCACGAGGCCCTTGTGGCTGTCTGTGCTCTGATGATCGCTGGACAGGCACTCGTCCGCACGGGGGCCCTGGAACCGGTGGGTCGGGTGTTATCGCGCCTGTGGCGGGTCAATCCGAACCTCTCACTGCTGGTGACGCTGCTGGCCGGCGCCATCCTCAGCGCGTTCATCAACAACACGCCCATCGTGGTGCTGTTGCTGCCGATTCTCATCAGCGTTTCGCTGCGGACCAATACCGAGGCCTCCAAGATCCTCATGCCCATGGGGCTGGCAACGCTGGCCGGCGGCATGAGCACCACCATCGGTACCTCCACCAATCTACTGGTGGTCTCCGTCGCCGCCGATATGGGGCTGAGGCGGATCGGGCTCTTTGATTTTGTGCTGCCGGCCGTTCTCGCCGGCGGGCTCGGCATCCTCTATCTATGGCTCCTGGCTCCTCGTCTGCTTCCCGTGCGTCAGCCGTTCCTGACCGACACATCGCCCCGGGTCTTCACCGCGCATCTCCATATCCCCGAGGGGAGTTTCTGCGACGGCAAGACGCTGTCCCAGGCCATCAGCAAAACCGACGGGGCCATGAAGGTCAACCGGATCCGGCGGGGATACGACTCGGTGATCCTGCCCCTGCCGGACATGAAACTCAGAGCCGGCGATCGCCTGCGGATCGATGACACCCCGGAGCGTCTCAAAGCCTACGAGAAGGACCTGGGCGCTGCGCTCTACTCGGGGGAGACGCCGGTGGACGAAGAGCACCCGTTGACGGCCGAGGAGCAGCAGATCGCGGAGGTGGCAGTGGTTCAGGGATCCCCCCTGGTGGGTGAAACCCTGAGATCCATCGGTTTTCTGGACCGGTATCAATTGGTGGCTTTGGCCCTGCATCGGGTCGGATTGACCCTGGTCACTTTGAACAGCCGCGTCGAGGATGTGGTGCTACGCATCGGGGATGTGCTGCTCGTTCAGGGAAGCCGTGAGCAGATCGCATCCCTCAAACGCCGGGGCGACCTGCTGGTGCTCGATGCCACCGCCGATCTGCCGACCACGGACAAGGCCCCGCTGGCACTGGGCATTATGGCCGGCATCGTCGTGATGGCGGCCCTGGGAATTCTTCCCATCGCCATCAGTGCGGTTTCCGGTGTCCTCTTGATGCTTGTGACGCGTTGCCTGCGGTGGCCCGATGCCACCCGGGGGCTGAGCACATCGGTCATCATGGTGGTGGTGGCGAGCCTCGCCCTGGGATCGGCCATGAGCAAGACGGGGGGCGCCCAGTATCTCGCCGAGCTCTATGTCGCGCTGACACACGGCGCCTCTCCTGCGGTGGTGCTCAGTGGACTGATCCTCCTGATGTCCCTGCTCACCAACGTGGTCTCCAATAACGCCGCGGCCGTCATCGGCACCCCCATAGCCGTCAACATTGCGGGCCAGCTGGGGGTTTCTCCCGAACCGTTCGTCCTGGGAGTACTCTTCGGCGTCAACATGAGCTATGCCACCCCCATGGCCTACCAGACCAACCTGTTGGTCATGAATGCCGGCGGGTACACATTCGGTGATTTCGTCCGTGTCGGAACCCCTTTGACCCTCCTGATGTGGCTGGCCTTCTCCTGGCTCCTGCCCGTGCTCTATGCCCTCTGAATTGCTCATCGTTCGTCGCCGTGAAGAAACGAGCTGTTTTCAGCGTCTAAGAATGATAGGCGGGTAGCCCGGATATTGCATGAGTGATCGTCATGAGGGGTCGAAGAGGCAAGCCAGGCAAGGCGCGGCAGATTTTCTGGCTGCAGGCATATTGAAATATTCCTCAGCCCAAGGATGCGCGTGCAATTCCGCCATCGCTTGCATTTCACAGAAGATACGATATCTTTGGAGCACAAATGGGGAAAATGATCTATGCCCAGCTCTTAGAGGAATTTTTTAGCCGTGACAGGCAATGGAGGAGCAATTATGGGTGATCTCTTGCTAGTCGGGCTGGTCGCCTTTCTGGGTGCGGCCCTCATCGCAGCCATTATTCTGCAGGTCATCATACTCGCTCGCCGGAAGCGCCAGCCGACGACCACCATCTCGTCGAGTATCGAGCATATGCGTTCCATCGGTCAGTTGTCCGTGTTCCGGGTGATCATGAAAGAGATCGTGACGGAGATGGATCACTCCTGGGGTGAGTTCGGGAAGAAGTATCTCTCCTGGGTCCTCTCTTCCAAGAAGATGGCCATGATCTTCGAATTTGAAATCGACTTCCAGTATGACCTGCGCCGGTCGGATTTTCAGATCACCGAAACAGGAGAGAAGAGTTACCTTCTTCAGTTGCCCGAATGTCTGCACCGCGTGAACATCCGGGACATCCGCTTCTACGATGAACAGCATGCCCGTTTCCTGCCCTGGCTCCTCCCGGATCTCTTGAATGCGTTTTCAAACGTCGGCTTTCGCGAGGAAGAGAAGAACCGCCTCGTCGAGGCCGCCAAAAGCCACGCGGAGGAACAGGCCCGGGAGATGATCGGCAACCTGAAGAATGAGGTTGAAAACTCGGCGCGCCAGACGCTGGAGTTGATCTGCAAGGCCTTGGGTGCGCGGACGGTCACCTTCCGGTTCAGCGAAGAAGAACCGAAGAGGCTCCAGGTCGACTATCAGGAGCCGCAGAAGCAGGTCGCTTGAGCTGCCGGCCCGGGCAGTCAAGGGCGGCAGGACTGTTTAAGAGGAGTGTTGCGATCCCATGAAAGTCTTGCTGAGAAACTGTGTGGTGCTCACCGTTGTGCTCATGACGCTCGCTGGCTGCGCCCGACGGCCGGTGCTCTACCCCAATGAGCATCTGACCCGCGTCGGCGTGGAAACCGCTGAGCAGGACATCCGGGCCTGCATGGACCTTGCGTCCCAGTATGGTCTGAGCGCCTCGGGGGCCGGCCGGGTCGCCGGGGAAACAGCGTCGGACGCCACCGTCGGTGCCGCCAGCGGAGCCGCGGTAGGGTCCATTTACGGCAACGCGGGGGACGGGGCCGCAGCCGGAGCGCTGGGCAGCACCGTCTCGGGTCTGGTTCGAAAGATCCTGCACCCCCGGCCTCCGGATCCGGCCTTTCGGAGATATGTCGATCAGTGCCTGCGGGAACGGGGATACGAGCCGATCAACTGGCAATAGCTGGCGGCCCAGTCCCTGATTCGCCTCGATTGAACACCTTCGTCCTCTTTCACACACGCCATGAAGACCTCGGAAGATAGCAAGAACGTGGGCCCTGTTCTCATCTTCGGATGCGGTGATATCGGCCGGCGGGTGGCCGCGTTGGAGCAGCTTGCCGGAGCCCATGTGTCGGCGCTGGCCCGCTCCACCGAGCGCGAGCGCGCGTTGCAGGCGGCGGACATGGTCATCCTTCGGGGCGATCTCGACGACCCGGCCACCCTCCAGGGGCTTTCCGCCGCGGGGTCGCTGCTCTACTATTTTGCACCGCCGCCCGCTTCGGGGCGCACCGATCCGAGAATCAAGAACGTCCTTGCACGGCTGCACGGCGCCAACCTGCCGCAGCGGGTGGTGCTGATCAGCACGACGGGAGTTTACGGTGATTGCGCGGGTGCGTGGGTCGATGAGGACCGCCCGCCTCATCCGCAGACGGATCGTTCGACACGGCGCCTGGCGGCCGAGAATGCTCTTCGCGGCTGGAGCAAATCGACCGGGGTTCCCGTGGTCATCCTGCGTGTCTCCGGTATCTATGGACCGGGCCGGCTGCCGGTGGCGCGTCTTGCCCGAGGCGAACCGGTGGTACGGGAAGAGCATGCTCCCTATACCAATCGGATCCATGCGGATGATCTGGCCCAGGCCTGTTACCTGGCGGGCCGGCGAGGCATGCCGGGTGCGCTCTACAATATCAGTGACGGACATCCCACGACGATGACGGATTACTTCAATCGGGTGGCCGATCTCTTCAACCTGCCCCGCCCCCCCACCATCTCCCTGGAGGAGGCCCGCCACCGGTTGAGCGCCGGGATGCTCTCCTACCTCGCCGAATCGCGCCGGCTCGACAATCGGCGCATGCGAGAGCAACTGGGCGTTGTACTTCAATATCCAGATCTCGCAACCGGTTTGCCGGCGTGCCTCGAGAAGTAGGCGCTCTTTGCTGGCTCGAACCGGTTGCGTCCGCTCCGTCTCGTGGTCCGGTTCCTTGCTTTTCGGATCGATTTGTTATACTCTCGAGGCGAAAATAAGCGTCACCATCCTGGATGTCTAATGATTTCCAGGATAGCCGCTGACGTTGAAGCGACGCATGCCTGCGGTTTCAGCAACCCAAACCGCACGCCAGGGAGGAAATAATGTCAAAAGCCGAGAATCTAGTAGCCGTTATCGACACGAGCAAGGGGACCATTCGCGTCACCCTGCACGCCGACCAGACGCCGATCACCGTGGCCAACTTCGTCAATCTTGCCGGGCGGGGCTTCTACCGGGGTCTCACCTTCCATCGGGTCATTCCCGATTTCATGATCCAGGGTGGCTGCCCCGACGGCGACGGCCGGGGTGGTCCAGGGTATCGCTTTGAGGACGAGTGCGTCCCATCCCTGCGCCACGACAAGCCGGGCATACTTTCCATGGCCAATGCCGGCCCCGACACAAACGGAAGCCAGTTTTTCATTACCCACATTTCCACGCCGTGGCTCGACGGCAAACATACCGTCTTCGGGGAAGTATGCGGACCGGACGATCAAGCCGTGGTCAATCGTATTGCGCAGAACGACAAGATCAACGACATCACCATCGAGGGCGATCTCTCCCCACTCATGGCTGCCACCTTGGCGAAGGTGGATGCCTGGAATGAAGTGCTCGATCGCAGATAGGGACAAGAGCCCTATTCAACGGGATGGGACTCCATGACACCGCTGAGCCAGATCGGCGTCGGCATTTATGTGGACGCCGCCAACATACAGTCCAACGGCGGTTACGGCATGCAGTACGATGTGCTGCGGGAATACGCGTGCCATGACTTCGGGGAGCCGGTGCGTCTCAATGCTTACGTGACCTTCGACGCCGAGCGCGCCAAGACCGACAAGATCTATTCCGTGAAAACCAACAAATTCTTCTCCGCCCTGAGGGACTTCGGCTATAAGGTGATCGTCAAGAACTACAAATGGTTCACCGATGACGAAGGCAAACCTTACGCCAAGGCCAATTCGGACCTGGACATGGCCGTCGATGCGCTCCTGCAGTCGGAGAACTTGGGCCGAGTCATTCTCGCCACGGGGGACGGTGACTTTGTGCAGGTGGTCCGGGCGTTGCAGAACAAGGGGTGCCGGGTGGAGATCATCGCGTTTGAGAACATCTCCTTCGAGCTTCGGCGGGAAGCGGACGTCTTTGTTTCGGGCTATCTCATCCCCAACCTCCTGCCGCCCAAGTCCCAGGCCAAAAACGCCCTGTGGGGCAAGGAAGGATCCCGAGTGCGCGGCACCTGCTATCACCACAACCGTGAGGGTTTCGGTTTTCTCCGCTTCCTGAAGCATGTTTCCGCCAATCTCTGGATCACCGACACGCGCCGCAAAGACTCTCCCTACGAATCGGTCCATTTCAAGGACGGGGACCTGCCCCGGAACTTCGATCCATCCATGCTGCCGAGCCATGACGTCATCTTCGAGTTCGATATCGAGAAATCCTCGTCGGGGAACAAGCTCCAGGCGAAAAACATCGAGATTATTTAGTCATTTCAATGGGCTCATGAGAGCCGCTGCAGGAGGAATCCATGGGGGAGAAAACCGATTTTGTGTGCAGCCAGTGCAGTGCTGTCTGGCAGAAAAAGGGGGAAACCAACTGCTGGAGTCGAAGCCCCGATGCGCCGGCCTCGCGGCCGGCCGCCTGTCCCAGCAACGCCCACACCGATCTCATCGAGGCATCCTATAGGGTCTACACGGGCGATAGCGAAGACGCCGCCATGGCCCGGATCGCGGCCCGGGTAGAGGGGATGTGCTATCAGCCCGTTCCGGGGAGCGATGCCGTCAATGCCCGCTGGACCCGGGTGGAGGACACCATCGCCTTCGCCAAACTGATGGGATACGAGAAGATCGGCATTGCCACCTGTATCGGACTGCTCGATGAATCGAACAAGCTGAGTGCCATCCTGGGGGCCCAGGGGTTTACCTCGGTCAGTGTCTGCTGCAAGACCGGCAGCATTGACAAGATCAAGCTGGGCCTGAAGGAGAGTGAAAAAGTCCGACCGTCCACCTTTGAACCCGCGTGCAATCCCATCGCCCAGGCTCACCTCATGAACCGGGCAGGGACGGACATGAATATCATTGTCGGGCTCTGCATCGGCCACGACATGATCTTTGCCAAACACGCGGAGGCCCCCGTCACTACGCTGGTCGTCAAGGATCGCGTGACCGGACACAATCCAGCCAGTGTGCTCTATGGGCTCAATTTTTACTACAAGCGTCTTCTGTCTCAGCCCGTACAAACGGAGTCTGAAGCCGAATAGGCGTACCGAGTCGAAAGAACCGCAACAAGGAGAGAGCCATGGGAGAAGTCGTTCATACGTCCCGTATCGCCATCACGCGGGAAAAGGGGCCTGTCCGCAAGGCCATGATTGAAGGGTTTTCAGACCCGGTTTACTATGGGATTCACGGGGGGATTCAGAAATTCTACGGTGTCGACCCGGTGGAGGAACACGCCGCTACCCTCGACCATATCGTCGGAGCGGTCTCCGCTTGAATGATGGGCACCCTGGCCAGCGTGCTGGCCGCGAAGAAAATCCGCACCCACACCGACCGTTTCAGGGCGGACGTGGAAGGAGACATCCGCGAAGTGGGCGGCATCCTGAAGATCACCGACATCCGAGTTCGCTATCAGCTCAAGGTTGCCCCGGAGCAGGAGGCTGACGCCCGTTGGTGCTTCGGGAACTATGTCGACAAGTGCCCGGCGGCCCAAAGCGTTATCGATTGTATCCGGATCCAAGATGAACTGGAGGTGCTGCCCGAGAATTGAAAGGGCTGCGCCACTTTGGGCCGTAGAAACAGCCTTGCCCCTTCTGGATCGGACGCGTCCCGTGCTCCCTGTTCACGCAGCTCTTCTTGCGGGCGCGCCCGCCGCCGGGGAAGATTTGAGCAGAGACTCAGCCCCGGCCTCCCAGCCTTTTAGGTGACGTTCAATCTCCTCGGTCGTATACATCCACCCCACGTACTCGGCCAGCAAGAACTCGTCCCAACTCAGGCCCGGCCCTTCCTGCTCAAACTGTTTGGCCAGTTCTTCTTCGTTTGCCATTAGCCAGTATTCCATCTGGGTCCTCCCCATCGCATAAGTGCGCGAGCCGTTAAAGCCAATGCCGCTCTTCCCGTTGTTTTCTCACCGGTGCCTCGCAGCAACTGACAACGAGTTAACCAGCAGCCCCGGGCTGTGTCAAACGCAAAGCCAATACCCTCTTCTAAACATGATTCTGATTTATTCTCATTTCTTGTGAATAAGCCAGCTCCTAGTCCAAAATAGCAAAAAATATCTTAAAAGCTCGTCGTAGATAGTCAGAACCTTGCTAAGCTCGCTTAGAAAATAAAGATGGTGGGAAACGTGCCCGACATTGCCCTATTTTCTCCGAGCACGGAAGGTGGCGCCGATGGTTTTGTCCGATGTCTTGATGCCGGTGGACCCGACGAATTCGACATCGCTGAAGCCGATCTTCTCCATCAGAGCAACCAGATCCCGGACCGGGATCGCCCCACCGATTCAATCGGACCAGGCGTCAATGCTGCACGCGTTGGCCTGTTCGGCGCCCTCCTCCAGCACGATGTCCGCAAACTGCATCCGCCCGCCCCGCTTGAGCACCCGCAGTATTTCCCGAAAGGAGAGTTCTTTTTGGGGGGAGAGATTCAACACCCCGTTGGAGATGACTACATCGAAGGAGGCGTCGTTGAAGGGAATCGCTTCTGAAGAACCCTCCCGAATTTCTCCGTTCGCCACGCCGGCCAGGGCCAGGTTCTTTCGCGCCTGCGCCGCCATCTCCGGCGTCAGATCGACCCCGCAAACCTGACCCCCCTCCCCGACATATCGGCTTGCCACGATCATATCGAACCCGGCACCGCTGCCCACATCGAGGACAGACTCACCCGTTTCAATGGGACCGAGGGCGAAGGGGTTGCCGACGCCGCAGAAGGACGCCAGAATCTCACGGGGCAGCTCCTCGACCAGGGCTCGGTCATATCCAAGAAAGAGCGCCCCTTCCCGCCCCGTGGGATAAGCGAATTTGCCCTCAGCCGACGTTGAAACTTCGGCATATTTCCGTCGGATCCCGTCCTGAATCGATTCAAAGGCCTGCTGGTCCATGGTGTCTCCTGTGCTCCCGCATGGTCAAATACCGCAAACCAAGCTCTACGGAAAAGATCTAAGTATACAGCCGTTGCATGGCAATGTCGAGGGCCAACAGTGAGGAAACCTTCTTATTAAACTTCAAATTTCTCGGCCTGGTCCCTCAGTGCGGCCTTCAGCGCCTCGAAGGCCTGCGCAGCGGCTTTCTCCTCCCCCCGGACTGCCAACTCAATCTCAAATCTCCCTTTGGACAGATACGTCGGAAGACTGGAGAGTCTGATCCTCGGGTGCGCAGACTGCACACGCTCCAGAAGCTCCACCAGCTCACTCTCCGGTGTTCCCCGAATGGTCAGCATGAACTGCGCGGGCTGCACGGCCACGAGGGCGGGATAGTGCGTGTCGAGCACCCATGCCATCATGGGCCACGCCATTTCGGGAAATCCGGGCAGGCAGTGAATCTCGCCCAGGGAGAATCCGGGAATCCGGCTCACGGGATTGGGAATGATGGACGCGCCCTCGGGCATCTCGGCCATCCGAATCCGGTTCGGATAGGCGGCCTCCCCGAAACGGCTCTCAATCTCGGCAACGGCATCGGGGTGGCGCACGAGCGGTACTCCCAGGGCTTCCGCCACAGCCTGGCGCGTTCGGTCATCGGGTGTCGCGCCGATGCCGCCGAAAGAAAAACAGAGCTCCCCCGTCGCCTTGATCTCTCGAAATGACCGAACGAGAAGCGCAGCGTCGTCGCCCGCATAGCGCGCCCAGGCAAGCTCGAGTCCCCGCCGGCCGAGCAACTCCACCGCATGGGCAAAGTGCCTGTCGTTCCGGCGCCCCGAAAGAATCTCATCTCCGATGATGAGAACACCAACCCGCAACATCTGTGATGTGTCCCTTCACCCGGGAATGGCTCACTCCCCGGACATCCCTTCGTCTGCAGTCAGATCGTCGACACGAGGGCTGGGTCCGCTCATCCCCCGTCGCACGCGAATGTTGAGCATCTCGACGAAGACCGAAAAGGCCATGGCAAAATAAATATACCCTTTCGGAATGTGGAAATCGAGTCCCTCGCCGATCAGCGCCACGCCGATGAGAAGCAGAAAACTCAATGCCAGCATCTTCACCGTGGGATGGTGTTCAACGAAAGCGCTCACCGGCCCGGCGGCCAGCATCATGACCCCCACGGCAATGATGATGGCCAGAACCATCACGGGGACATGTTTGGCCATCCCGATGGCGGTGATCACCGAATCGAGCGAGAAGACGATATCCAAAAGCACTATCTGGAGCATGACGCCCGCGAAGGTCGCTCGGCCCGGACCGGCCGGCCGTTCCCCCGCTCCCTCCAGCTTGTCATGGATCTCAAAGGTGGCTTTGGCCAGCAGAAAGAGCCCCCCCAAGATTAGGATGATGTCCCGTCCCGAGAATGCGTTGCCAAGCAGCTCGAAGATTGGGACGGTGAACCGCATGATCCACGCGAGAGAGAGAAGCAGCGCGATGCGCATGAGCATGGCCAGTGCCAATCCGATCGAACGTGCCCGGGCCTGACGCGCCGCCGGCAGCTTCCCCACAAGAATCGAGATGAAGACGATATTGTCTATGCCGAGGACGATCTCGATGGCCGTCAGCGAAACGAGCGCCATCCATGCCTGCGAATCAACAAGCAATTCCATGAAGGGCAAGATACACCACTGGGGCCTTTTAAGGCAAATTGTACGGCATACAGAGCCGGCTGCTGGGACAACGATAGCGCCTCATTGACGGGAAGTGGCGGCGGAGACACCGGGGGAACGGCACCGGCCGGAATCGAATTAAGCGGCGGCAGCGCCCGCATCGCCGGGAGCATGGATGTCTCCGGCGGTGACATTGAAATGTATGCCGACTATTATGGGTACGGGGGTGATGAAAACACCGTCATCACCAACAGTGCGGCCTACAGCGCGGCGGGAGGCAATGGAACCGCCACCGGCGGCGAGGGTGGGTACATCTACTTCCAGTCTTCGGGCGGCCCCACTGTGGACACGGCGACGGACGAACACGATGTCTCAGGAGGTACCGGCGATGAACCGGGACCCGACGGCTCCGTCGAATACAATGACGGACCCTGGACATAATGACAAAAGGACTCCTGTGAATACAGGAGTCTCGCGTTTATAAAATGAGATTCCTGCTTGAGCAGGGAGAGATTCCGGCATTCCAGCCGGAATGACAATTGCGCCAACATCTCGCAGGAACGAGGCCGTGTCTCATGCAGAGTCCAATTCCGAGGACGTAGCGGAAACCGGTAAGAACTCTTCGTGTCAGAAGGTGTAGTCCTTCGGCTCGGTGAGGCGCTTCATCATGAGGGCCACGTCGTGGGTGACGCCGTCTTTTCGCATGAAGTAATCGTCCAGTGTGCACTTGAGCTCGAAGCCGAGGCGCCGAAAGGCCTTGAGCACCTTCACGTGATCGAGAATAACCTCTGCCTTGAGGAACTCCACCCCCACCTTCCGGGCCACTTCGCACATTTCGAGAATCATCTGGCTGCCGAGCCCGACACCCCGGAAATCCCCGGCCAGAAAGATCCGGATCTCCCCAACGTGCCGCACAGTCTTGAGGCCCCGGTAGAGGGCCACATCCCCCACCAGACGATCGTCACAGTAGGCGACCAGCGGCATCACCCGTTCATAGTTGAGGTTTTCGATCCAGCGGTGGACAGTGGCGGGATCTTTGACCTCGTCCTTGAGAAATCGGGTATCTTCGGTTGAGGCCTGCTCGAACAGGGCCACAAGCCGTTTTTCGTCCTCCGCCAGCAGCGGACGGAGCAGCACACGGCGACCGTTGTTGAGATTGACGAATTTCCGATGGACGGCGAAGTTGAACATCTTCTCCTCCGGGCGGACCAAAACCGGCAAGGGCCGGAAACCCTCCCCGCCCGCACCGGTCGTCGGACTCAAAGGCATGACAAACGTAGAGGGGCTCAAATATACCAGCCGCCCTTCCCCGCGTCAATAGGTATTCACCGGAAGGGCAGTCGCAGGCGAGGCCGGAGACAGTGTTTCCGACGGCGCAGCCTCCAGAAAGAGGAAATGCCGGTCACCATTCAGTGACATGTCAACCCCTTGTGGCCGACTTCCTGCGGGGAATATCGAGACACCGCGGCGATCGAGCCAACACAATGCAGGGCTTGCCGTCATTCTAAGGGCTTCTGCCATCCAGCTGACCTCACCGGGAGCCGTCTTAGGGCTTCGAGATTTAATTGATGCGTCCTATGGACGGATTGTTGTAGACAAGGCATTATAGAGGGGCGAGCAGTAGCGACTGAACGAGCAGAGATCAGATGATTCCTGCGGGGAGGGTTTATGTATAGAGGACTGGATTACTTGCACTTCTCGACCCTGCTGTCGGAAGAAGAGAAGATGGTCATGCAGAGCACCCGCAAGTGGGTGGAACAGCGGGTCGTGCCTGAGATCGCGGATTACTTCCAGCGCGCAGAGTTCCCGGTCCATCTGGTGAAGGAGATGGGGGCACTGGGCCTCTTGGGGATGACCATCCCGGAGGCACACGGCGGCACCGGCGCGACCTACACGGCATACGGCATCGCCATGCAGGAGCTGGAACGAGGCGACAGCGCCGTTCGCTCCTTCGCTTCCGTGCAATCCTCATTGGTGATGTATCCCATCTATCTGTGGGGCAATGACCGGCAGAAGAAATATTGGCTGCCGTTGCTGGCCCGGGGCGACAAGATCGGGGCCTTCGGCCTCACCGAAGCGGGTGCCGGCAGCGACCCGGCCCGGATGATCACGCGAGCGACGCAGCAGGGCGACACCTATATTCTCAACGGGGGTAAGATGTGGATCACCAACGGCACCCTTGCCGACGTCTCCCTCGTCTGGGCCAAGGATGACCAGGGCGAGATCCGGGCCTTTCTGGTCGAAAAGGGCACTCCCGGTTTCAGCGCACCGCCCATCGAGAACAAGCTTTCCTTGCGGGCCGGCAACACGGCGGAGCTTGTCTTCAATGACTGCGAGATCCCCCGGGAGAACATGCTGCCCGACGCCGCCGGATTGAAGCATGCACTCATGTGTCTGACCAGCGCCCGATTCGGCATTGCCTGGGGCGCCATTGGCGCCGCCATGGCCTGTTACGATGAAGCCCTGAACTATGGGAAAGAGCGGATTCAGTTTGACAAACCGATTGCGGGCTTTCAGATCTCCCAGGAGAAGCTGGTCTACATGCTCACGGAGATCACCAAGATGCAATTTGTGACCCTGCAGGTGTCCCGGTTGATGGACCGGGGCGAAGGACGTTACACCCATGTTTCCCTGGTCAAGCGGAACAATGTCTATCACGCGCTCGAAATTGCACGGCTCGCCCGGGATCTCCTCGGCGCCAACGGAATCACCACCGACTACGGCGCCATCCGCCATATGACCAATCTGGAATCGGTCAAGACCTATGAGGGCACCCATGACATCCATACCCTGATCCTGGGCAAGGACATCACAGGTCTTGCCGCCTTCAACTGACGGGGGGGTCGGCAGATGGCCTACGCATTCATGGATGGGGCGGAAGCCCTGGCCCGTGCAGCACTCCTGGCAGGCTGTGACTTTTATGCAGGCTACCCCATCTCCCCGGCCACGAAGATCCATCTTCTGTTGATGGACGCGCTGCCGTCGTCGGGGGGCATTGCCATCCAGGGTGAGGATGAGATCGCCTCCATTTCGATCTGCATCGGCGCCGCCATGACGGGCCGGAAGGCCCTCACCGCCACCAGCGGTCCCGGCATCAGCCTCTATTCGGAAAGCATCGGGCTCGCCATCATGGGAGAAGTGCCCCTGGTGATCGTCGATGTGCAGCGGATGGGACCGGCCACCGGCGGCGCGACCACCGGCGCCGAGGGCGATGTGCAGTTCGTCCGGTGGCCCACATCGGGAGGCCTCCCCATGATCGTTCTGGCACCGGCGGGCCTGGCTTCGATGCTGTCCCTCACCGTGCATGCCTTCAATTTGTCCGAAACGCTCCGGACACCCGTGATTCTGCTGACCTCCAAACAGATGGTGCTCTCCAAGCAAACCGTGGCTACTGACGAGGTGGCACTTCCCAAGATTCGCAACCGCCACTATTTCTCCGATCCCGGGGAGTACGTTCCTTACGGGGTCGACAAGCCGTCCGACATTCCGCCCTTCCTTCCCATGGGAGCCTCGCAACCCGTCCGTTTCACCGGTTCCATGCACGATGCCCGAGGCTACCTGACCAAGGACCCCGAGAAGGCGGAGCAAAAACTGCGGCATCTCCAGCAGAAGATCACCGCCCACGCCGAGCAGATCGAATCGGTCACCCTCGATCTGCAAAAGGGCGCGAAGACCCTGCTCTTGGCATACGGCGTGAATGCGCCGCTGTGCGAAGCGGCGGTTCAGAGGGTGCGGCAGAAGGGCAAGCGCTGTTCCCTGATGATCATTGAATCTCTCTTCCCGGTACCTGAGAAGAGGCTGCAGTCCGCCCTCCAGGGGATTCGCACGGTCATCGTACCGGAGCTGAACATCGGGCTCTATGCGGAATCGCTGAAACCCCTCCTGGCACCGGGACAAAAGCTCATCCCCATCACCCGGGTCGACGGCGAGCCACTCTCCGTCAATGCCATTCTCCGGGAGGGCCATCTCCTGTGACGGCTATCACTTACATCGATCCCGCCCGGCTCCCCTACCCTTTCTGCCCTGGCTGCTCACACGGAACGGTGCTCGATCGGCTCAATGAAGCCATGCTCCGGCTTTCCCTCGACCCACAGAGAGTGGTTATGGTGACGGATATCGGCTGCGTCGGACTTTCGGACCAGTGGTTCGTGACCCATGCCTTTCACGGCCTGCACGGCAGAAGCGTCCTCTATGCGGAAGGGATCAAGCTGGCGGCTCCTGATCTGGAGGTCATTGTCCTCATGGGCGACGGGGCGGCCGGGATCGGGGGGCACCATCTCATCAGTGCGGCGCGCCGAAACATCGGGGTCCACGTCGTTCTGTTCAACAATTTCAATTTCGGTATGACCGGCGGCGAGCATTCCGTCACGACCCCGCAGGAGGCCCGGACCTCCACGACCCGGAGTGGTCAGATGGAGCAGCCCTTTCGCATCGCGGAGACACTGTCGATCAACGGCGCGCCCTTTGCGGCGCGGCGCGCAGCCTACGACGGTGACTTGGTCGATGTCATGCAAGAAGCACTGGCCTTCGACGGCTTTTCCATCATCGAAGTCCTCGAGTTCTGTCCGTCCTACTATGTGCCCTGCAATCAATTCCGAAAATCAGACATGGAGGCGCTCCTCGCGGGCGATGTCTTTCCGAGAATGCTCGAAGTCCGTGACGAGCGGACCGAGTATGCCACGTACCTGGCAGCCGTTGGCACAGACAAACCGCGCAGGGAGCTCCTACACGGTGACAGAATTGAAAAGCGCTTCGAACACACCCTCTCCGATAAACTCGACATTATTGTTGCGGGCGCGGCAGGCGGCAAGGTCCTGTCGAGCGCGTCGCTGTTTGCCAGGGCGGGCATCGCATCGGGACTCTTTGCGCTGCAGCATGATGACTATCCCGTGACAGTTCGTACGGGGCATTCCATCTCCTTTCTGAAGCTGTCCCCATCGCCCATCGCCCAGATGGGCATCGAGGCGCCGGGCATTCTCCTGCTCCTCTCTGAGGAGGGACTGGTCAGAGCCGGCACCTTCCTGAAAAAGATGCAGCAGAATCAACGGGTGATTCTTGCGGGAGATCTTCCCCGACCCGAAACGGCGGCGGCCGTTGAACGGCTCAAGCTGGATCAGCTCAAAGGTCGGATGCCCCGGCAACAGACGGCACTGGGCGTGCTCTTTCTCTTTCTCAAGAAGCATCCGCTCTTTCCGCTCGAAGCGTTGCGGGAATCGGTCGCGCGCGCACAAGGAACGGAGAGGGCAGAGAAGCTCTTCGCGATCGCCCGGGAGGCCTCCGATGACATCTGGGAGTCTGCCTGATGGCGGGACACAACGGGCGTTCGCACCACCGCCTTCGCGCGTCATAACCAGGGAGTGACAAGATGACCAACTTGTTGGATGGCGTCCGGGTGATCGACCTGAGTCGGGTGCTGGCCGGGCCCTACTGTACGATGATGCTGGGCGATCTGGGCGCGGATGTCATCAAGGTGGAAATGCCCGGGCGGGGCGACGACACCCGCCACTGGGGCCCGCCCTTCGCCGAAGGGAGCGAGTCGGCCTATTTCCTCTGCACCAACCGTAACAAGCGAAGCCTGACCCTCAATCTCAAGTCCGAGCGGGGGTTGACGATTCTTCGCGACCTCGTCGGCAAGGGGGACGTGCTCGTCGAGAACTTCAAGGTGGGCACACTGGAGCGCTGGGGACTGACTTATGAAGCACTGCAGCGGCTCCGGCCGGGCCTGATCTACTGCACCATTACCGGCTACGGCTACACCGGACCCTACCGCCACCGGGCGGGCTACGATTTCATCATTCAGGCCGAAGGGGGCATCATGAGCATCACCGGCCCCACCGAGGGGGAGCCCCACAAGGTCGGGGTGGCCATCGCCGACATCACCGCGGGTCTCTTCGCGGCCAATGCGATTCTCGCCGCGCTCTTCGCTCGCGAACGGACCGGCCGCGGCCAGCGGATCGACATTTCCCTGCTTGACTGCCAGGTGGCCTGGCTGGCGAATGTGGCCAGCAATTACCTCGTCTCGGGCAAGGTGCCGGCTCGCTACGGAAACGCCCATCCCAATATCGTCCCCTATCAGGTCTTTCGCGCCCGGGACCGGCACTTCGCCTTCGCCGTGGGCAACGACAGCCAGTGGGAGACGTTCTGCCGCGCCGTGGGCAAACCAGAATGGCACGAGGACGCGCGCTTTGCCACCAATGCGGCCCGGGTCGAAAACCGCGACACGCTGATTTCGCTCCTGGACGAACTCTTCGCCCGGCGGGATCTGGACGACTGGCTTGGGGAGCTGGAGGCCCTCGGCATTCCGGCAGCGCCCATCAACACCATCGACCAGGTCTTTGCCGACCCCCAGGTGCGGAGTCGCGGGATGCAGGTCGCGATGCCTCACCCCACGGCCGGCACGCTCTCCATGACGGCCTCGCCCCTGGCCATTCCCACCGCGCCGACTCAACTGCGCCACCCCCCCCCGCTGCTCGGCCAGCACACCGACGAAATCCTGCGGGAGATTCTCGGCTGTGATGACGGGACGATCCACGCCCTGCGGCAGGCGGCTGTGGTCTAAAGCCGCCCTGGGGAGCCCCACAGGTAGTGAAGGGCGCGGAGAGAAGATTCGGGGTAAAGCCAGAAAAGGGACGCTCGTCCGCTTTGGCTTGACTTCCCTGTTCAATAGCCATTAATATTTTATTTCGTCTTCAAAGGGGAAACCAGCAATTCAGGAGACATCGAACCAAAGCATGTGTAAAGGGGGGAATTATGCTGACCAAAGACTTTGTCCGGACCATATACACGCCGATTGATGAATATCCACACATTCCTGTGGATGCCCCGGTGACGGAGGCTTATACCATCCTCAAGAAATACTACACCGAGGGGTGCGGATTCCGGACGATCCTCGTGATGGATGACGAGAATCATCTCAAAGGTGTCCTGACGCTGAGAGACCTGATGCGGGCCGTGGTACCGGGTTTCTTGAAGAAAAAGCAGACCTCCCGTTCCGGGCTTCAACCCTATCTACCGGTGGAGCAGGATTTTCCCGCACTGCTCCTGATCTGGCAGGAGGATTTTGCGGGAAAGTGCCGGAAGGAAGCGGAAAAGAAGGTGGGAGAGGTGATGACCCAGATAGACGAAACCGTGCAACTCGACGACTCGGCGGCCAAGTGCGCCTACCTCATGGTTAAGAAGGATCTTATCGTTATTCCGGTCATCGATGACGGCATGGCCGTCGGTGTGGTCCGCATGGTGGATGTCTTCATGGAGATCACCGATATGGTTGTGCCCGACTAATTCACCGATCCATCCAACAAATAACTAACGCAGCGCAAGAGGAGGCGAGAGAATGACAGATGGTGCACCACGGAAAGAGGTACATATCCGCCCTGCGAAGCCAAAACTCGATGTCAGGCGGATTTTTTTTATACTGCTCGGGATCTTCCTTTTTGTCGTGCTCTACTCCATGGATCCCCTTCCTGATGCCATCGATCCCATGGGAGAGCGTTTCCCCCTGACCAAGGAAGGCAAGGCGGCCATTGCCCTCTTTCTCCTGGCCGGCACGTGGTGGGTCTTTGAGGTGATTCCCATTGGGGTGACCAGCCTGACCATCGGGGTCGTCCAGGCCCTCTTTCTGATCCGCCCCGCCAAGGTGGCCTTCAAAGATTTCATGGATCCCTCGGTTCTGTTCATCTTCGGGTCTATCGTGGTGGGCATGGTGTTCACCAAGGTGGGTCTGACCAAGCGGCTGGCGTACAAGATGCTGAGCATCGTCGGGGAAAAGACGAGCATGATCTATCTCGGATGTTTCTTGGTCACCGCTGCGTTGACGCACATCATGGCCCATACGGCCGTGGCGGCGACCATGTTTCCCATTCTCATGGCGATCTACACCCTCTACGGTGAAGGAGACAAGCAGACCCGATTCGGCAAGGGGCTCTTTATCGGGATGGCCTTTGTGGCCGGCGCGGGAAGTATGATCACCCTCCTCGGGGCGGCCCGGGGCGCCGTGGCCCTCGGCTTCTACAACGACATTGCCGGGAAGAATGTCACCTTTTTCGAGCTGACCAAGTTCATGTTTCCCATCGGCTGGATACTGGTCTTTCTCTGCTGGGGCATGATGATGATCATGTTCAAGCCGGAAAAGAAGGTGATCCCCGGACTCAAGGAGAAAGCGCAGAAACTCTACAAGGAACAGGGCCCCATCACCACCCGGGAGATTTTCGTTGCGGCGATCGTCCTGGCGGTGATTTTGACCCTGTCGCTCAAGTCTTTCATCCCGGCCATGAAATTTCTGGATAAATCGGCCGTGGTCCTGGTCTCAACGATCGTCTTCTTCCTGTTCAAGATCCTGACCATCAACGAACTGGAAGAGATCCCTTGGAACATCATCCTCCTTTTCGCGGGCGCCATGAGTATTGGCTTCTGCCTCTGGGATACGGGGGCGGCCAAGTGGCTCGCCATCAACTGGCTGGTCATGTTCAAGGAGTCGACCCCCTTTGTCTTTATTCTGGGCATCTCCTTCTTCGTGATGGTCATGACCAACTTCATCATGAACGTCGCGGCCATCGCCATTTCCCTGCCCGTCGCCCTGGTCATTGCCCCCTATCTTGGGGTAGCGCCGGAGGCGATCCTCTATTCCTCACTGATCGTCTCGGCCTGTCCATTTCTCCTTCTGGTCGGCGCGGCGCCCAACGCCATTGCCTATGACTCCAACCAGTTTTCCACCGGTCAGTTCTTCATGGCAGGCATACCAGGCAGCATCGTCTTGATGGCCGTGGTGGCGTTCGCCATTGGCATCGTCTGGCCGGTTATGGGAATGCCGATCACCGTAGCCGTTCAATAGTAGAGCTTAAGGATGGATTATATGGAATTTCAAACAGCACTGCATAAACATTTTGAGGGCGCTTGGATGGAAGGAGACTATGTTGCCCAAAGCGTTCGCGTTCTCTCCGGTCACGGCTTCACGCCCGACAATGCCATCGCGTGCGTGGGGGTGTGCCGGGATGAGATCACCCAGCCCCTCGTTGAACGGGTGAAAAAGGCATGGGGAGAAGCCTTCAACTTCTCCAGTCTCGCGGGAATGCTCTTTCTCGGAAAGACCGGTTTCTCAGCGGCGGAACATCACGCACCCGATGAAGAGGGACGGGAACGCTACGTCTTCTTCGCACTGCCCCATATCGCGGTGCATGAGGATGGTCAGATCGGCGTCTGCCGGCGGGCCGGCAGACAGGAACTCTCCTCGGCCTGCGGGGCACTGCTGGCCCTGCAACGAGAGTTGGCCGGCGGTCGCGTCAAGTTCGGGCTGGACATGGATGATCTGGAACAGAGCCTGATTCGGATGCGCCTTCTGGCGGAGATACGCTACGGCGAGGTACCGGAGCTGCTGACACTCACGAAGACCACCCTCAAGGTCATTCAGGCCGATCTCAAACGGATGATTGAATTAACCGTCCAGAGTGATCGCAGCGATGTTGCTGTCTTCACGGGCATTCAGATTCACGGTCCAGGCGCAAACTACATCTGGCCGCACCTAAGTTACTGTACAGTCCGTGGACAGCGCTACTCCCTCCAATTCTGATGTCGAACTCCGGGACAACTGGGAGGCAATCGTTTGTTCTCGAGGGGGGGTGGAACGCAGAGAGATGGAGGCTCACGGCACCGGGCCCATTACCACCCTTTGCTTTTCAATATCTCCTTGATCTTCTCTTCGTGCTGTTTTTCGACGATGAGGACTCTCTTGTTCTTGGCTTCCTCGATCTTCTTTAGCAGTCGGTTGAGGTCCACCGGTTTCTCCATGAAATCCACGGCCCCTGCCTTGATGGCCTCCACACCTTTATCGACCGTGGCGTGACCGGTGAGCATGATGATCTGAAGGTCGGGGTTCTCACGCTTGATCCGTTTCAGTGTCTCCATCCCGTCTACGCCGGGCATGGCAAGGTCCAGGACAATGGCGTCGAATCCCTTGGCCTTGGCTTTCTCTACAGCCGATTCACCGGTGGATGATGTGTCCACCTTCATGCCTCGGCCCTCCAGTCTCTGGGACAGGACCTTGAGAAACTCTTCTTCATCATCGACGAGCAGGATGTTTGCCTCTAGTTCTTCTGCCATGCAGCCTTCCTCCGAGCCTGATTACTTGTCGTTCTCCTCTTCCATGATCTCCCGGGCGGTATCGAACTCACCTGCCTCGGCAAACGCGATGGCCGAGAACGCCTTTTCCAGCTTCTCCTTATAGGCGATTTTTATTTTGCCCAGCAGCGTTTCGATGTCCGTCGGCTTCTTGAGAAAATCGAAACCGCCCAGCCTCCTGGCCTCTTCTTCATGCTTCTCGGTGCCATGGCCCGTAAGGATGATGACCTGAATCTTCGGATAGGTCTTCCGGATCTCTCGCAACACCTCCATGCCATGGAGCCCCGGCATCTTTAGGTCGAGGATCATGACATCGGGCTCCTTCTCTTTCACTGCGGCGAGGGCCTGCTCCCCGTCGTAGACCGTTTCAACTTTCAGGTCCCGCAGCTTCAATCGGTTGGCCAGGGTATCGACGAAAGCTTCTTCGTCGTCCACCAGCAAAACTTTGATATTCTTATCTTTCATAAAATAATCTCCAAAAAGTCTATCTCACAGCTGTAACCTACCGGACGATTCGTTATTCTGTCAAGGGGATACTGACAAGAACAGCATGCTCGTCCGTCTGGTACGTAATTTCCCCTTTCAATTCGCTCATGGCGTACTGGAATAGATCCCGGGGAGTCACATCCTGCCCTTGATCCTCCGGGCGTCGCGCCCCCTGTTCGTACACCCTGATCGTCGCGGAGCCGTCACGCAAGGCGGTACTCAAAACGATGCTGCCATCAACATCCAGCGCCCCCAGTTTCTCCTGGATGAGCGTGTACAGAATCAGCTGGACCCTATAGGGACTGCTGTGTACAGGAGGCATCTCCCTTTGAAACTCACCCTTCAACCCGATCCTTTTCTGTTTCGCCAGACGGTTCATCAGTACAATGAGTTCCTCGATCACCTCATTAATGTCAAACGTCGAGGCCGGGTTGTCCATCCTGTGACCGAAGCGGTTGAGTATACTGATGACGGCCGTACTGCGCGCTACTTGGTCGTCGATGGCCGTGAGCGTTGAGACGAAGGGGCCGGCATCTTTCTTCTTCCGGGGCAGCTTGCCCATATTGATCAGGTCCTGGATCAACCCCGAGGATTCCTTGATGATGGCGAGATGGTTTTTCATCTCATGGGTGTAGGTGGATAAAATCTTCCCGATGAAACGCATCTGCAGCGTTTGCAACGTTTTCTCTTTCTCGATATCCATGGGCCCTTCCAGCAACAATTATTTCCGGTCCTTCTTCTCCTTGGCCTGGTCGATTTTGATCACCAGGTCTTCTATCTCAACAGGTTTGACCACGTAGTCGAAGGCCCCATTCCTGAGCCCTTCCGTAGCAGTTTCCTCCGAACCGAGGCCCGACAGAATGATCACCTCTATTGCGGGGTGCACCAGCTTGACCGTCTTCAACGCCTCGATTCCCTTGATGCCGGGCATGTTCAGATCCATCAGGATCACGTCGGGGGCATCACGGCTGATCGATTCGAAACCCTCATCGGCACTATAGACCGCCTTGGCATCATAGCCTCGCATCTGCAGCCGTTCAGCCAGCGCCGATGCAAATTCCGCTTCATCATCAACAAGCAGCACTTTCGTAGCGGACATGAACAGCCTCCATCTCCAAGCTGCAACCCATTCTTCGCTCCAGGAGCCTCTATCAGGCGATCGTCGGAACCGGTTGATCGACGGGCAGTTCCACGGTAAAAGTGGTGCCTTTGTCCACCTCGCTCTGGACGAGAATGTTTCCGCCCAGCTTCTTGATGATGCCATAGGAGATGAAAAGCCCCAGTCCTGTGCCCTTGGTCATGCCCTTGGTTGTAAAGAATGGGTCAAAGATATGTTTTAGTGTCTGGGCATCCATGCCGCGCCCGGAATCCCTGATCCGTGCGCGCACGGTGCTCTTATCCTTCAGATCGGTAATGATCTCTATCCTGCCTCCTGCCTCCATGGCGTCCATGGCATTGTTGATGATGTTCAGAAAAACCTGTTGCAGCCTGCCCCTGTTGCTCTTGACTCTCGGCAGATCGGCCCCCAGGTTCTGTTTGACCTGCACGTCCCGGAACAACGTCTCTTTTTGCAGGAAGCCCACCACCTCTGTCAGGACGTCATTGATATCGAGTACTTCGGGCGTCACGTCCATGCGCCGGGCGAAACCGAGCAGCTGATGGGTGATGGTCCGGGCCCGCTTCACGCTGTCCAGGATCCCGTTGACCGAGCGTAGGAATTTTTCCCGGTCGACGTTGTTCTCTGAGAGCATCAGAATATCTTTCATCAAACCGGCCTTTTCGTTGATGATGGCCAGAGGATTGTTGATTTCGTGTGAGACCCCCGCCGCAAGCCGGCCGATGGACGCCAGCTTGGTGGCATGTTCGACCTCTCTCAGCACTTCCTCCCGTTTCTCCTCCGATTCTCGGATCCAATTGACCATGACATGGACCATGCGAAAGGCCGCAAGTAAGATCAAAAAAACAATCACGGCAATCACAGCAAAATACTCGGCTCTGAACACGGCGGCAATCTTGGTACGGGTACCGGACTTCTCGACCACGCTCAGAATCCAACTCGTATCCTTGATGAAGGCATAGCCGAAAACATAAGGCCGTCCAGCGTCATCCTTAAGATCCAGAATTGTGATCCCCCGCTGCCGCAGAAGGGCCGGCACGGCATACTGCTCCAACACGTCTCCATGGTGTTGCGAGGAAGTCTGCAGTGTGCCGCTACGACTGATGATGAACGCGTCATCAGCATCATCCAACTTGATGGATGACAACAGCCGGTTGAGGGTCTCCATGTCAATGGTGGCCCGCAGAATCCAGAACGTGTCCGTGTCCGGTTCATCCTGCTTCACCGCAATTGCAAAATGGGGCAGTCTGCGATACCCGAGGAAGACGTCACTCACATAGATGCCCCGGGTCACCGCCTTGTGGAACCATTCCTGGTTCGCGTAGTCCTTGCCCTGCAGATTGTAAGGGCCAGTATAGGACTGCTGAATTCCATGCTTGTCAATCAGGCCGAGATCGACGACGGCACCGAATTCCCGTTTAAAGGCCGCAAAAATCCTCGCCAGCAACTGCTGATCCGACAACTGGTCGTATCGATGACCGGAGGCCAGAAAACGGAGCGCGGAAATCTTGACATCCACGAAATACTCAATCTGGTTCTTGGCATTCTCGATGTCCCAGGCCAACTCGTGCCGAGATTCTTCGTGAAAGAGGGCCTGCAGCCAGTAGTAACTCGCGGTGAACAGGACCAAGAGCGGAACGATGGTCAGTACCGACATCCAGAAAACGAGCGTCCTCTTCAGGCCCTTGTACCGCATTTCGGCGAAATCCGCACCGGTATCCATGGGGCGGAAGGTGATAACGCTCTTCAGGAAATCGATAAAAGGCCGCAGTTTCATGGCATGCGGGAGTATATTGAAATTCAACGCCCGATTCAAGCCACAAATCACCTTCAGGAAATAGCGCCGGATGAGATGTTCCCGTCAGTCTGGGCACCGCAAGGCATCCCTCTTGCGATATTCGACACCCCGGCATTTCCTCTCTCAGCCCGGTCATGCTATAGTCCAGGCCATGCTGCAAATTCTGGAAAGCATCGCGCCGGTGTTCGTGGTGATCACCCTCGGTTTTTTGTCCCGGAGGCTCGGTTTCTTGCCGGACAGTTTCATCCAATCGGCCAACCGTCTCGTCTATTTTGTAGCCATACCGATCCTGGTCTTCTCGGCCATTTACGGTGGATCATTCACCGAGAACTTCGATCCGGTCCAGATCGGCGGAACCTACCTGGCCGTCACCATCATTGTCGTCATCGCCATACTTCTCTCCGTCGTTGTGGGAACGTCGCCGGCCGGGACCGCCACCTTTGTGCAGACCTCCTTTCACGGAAACCTGGGCTACGTGGGCCTGGCCGTTGTGTTTTATGCCGTGGGCCCCGGCGGACGGGGTACGGCCGGTGTCCTTGCGGGGTTCTTGATTCTTTTCCAGAACGTCGTGTCCATCCTCCTCTATACCTTCACCGTCGCCGGAGAGCGAAAACCCGACGCCAGAATGCTGTTCAAGTTTCTGGGCAATCCCATCATCCTGGCCACGCTGCTGGGCCTTTTTTTCTCGGCCACCGGCCTCACACTGCCCCGCTTCATCAACCGCTCCTTCGACATCGTCGGTCACATGGCGCTGCCGCTCGCGCTTTTGATCATCGGCGGCAGCCTCAAGCCTGCGCCTGCGAGACGGCTGCAGCTGGTAGCCATATCCGCCACGTTGAAACTGCTGATCCTGCCGCTCGCGGGGTATTTCATATTCAAGGCACTGGGCGTCTCAGCCGTGCGGGCCGAAACGGCGCTCATTCTGCTGGCCAGTCCGTCGGCCACAATTTCCTACATCATGGCCATGGAGATGGGCGGCCGGGAGGGGCTGGCGGCAGCAGCCGTCACCATCAGCACCATCGTCTCTATCGTGACCTATACCTTCTGGATCGCCATGGCTGCGGGGCTGTGAGGGCAAGCGCAGAAACCAGCATCGAGGCCCTATCCATGGGGGCTTGCGGGCAGGGTGATACACGGGGGGTATGCTGGGGGGTTCTGCTTTATCCGGAAATCAGACCTCTACCAAGACAAAAGGTTCAACTTTGGCGATGGACTGAAAATCTCTGTCCTTTGCGAGCACAGCAACTCTGCTTTCCAAGGCTACATCGGGAAATGCTAAGGGGTCAGCCCTCCTACACATTGTACATTCTTATCTTATTCTCTATGTATTTCAGTTGGTTATCGAGCTGTTTATCCCGTTGCCGCTGAGACTCCAGGCGCTGCACCGTTTGGCTCACGGCGGAAACACCCATGCCACCATAGAACTGACCGATCTCCGCCAGGGTGCGCTCGCTGAATTTGCGGCAAAGATAAATCCCCACCTTCCTCGCCAGCATGGCATCGTTGTTGATGGAGTGCTCAACCAAGTCGCGAATCTGGCCGAGCTCCAGCCGCTTGAGCTCTTTCAAACCCGGAAGATCCCGGTCTTTGCGACGGCCCTTGAGAAATTTCGCCTGCACCCACTGCACGAAAGCTTCATCGCCGAGAATTGCGGCGCCCTTTACCCGTTTGAATGGATCGGGAAGCCTGCCCGTTCGCCCGGCTTGTACGAATTCCCGCATCGCCTTGCGTGCGGCGCGCTCCCGGTCATCCAACAGCCCCAGAAGAAAAGAAGTATCCAAGAAATCAGGCAGAGACAACTTCTTAAAACAATAGACACGGCTCCTCCAGCCATACGCCTCCGGCTGCTCTACTACCCTGGCCTTCACTGGGCGAGATGGATATAGCGTGAGAGCTCAAGCCCATAGGTGTCTTTGTCGACCAGCAGCGCCCTGGGCCGCCCCTGCAGCAGATGCCCCGTGCGTTTGTGCTTTCGTGAAAAGTAAGTCGTATATCCTGAATTGAGCCGGTGAAGAATCCTGCTGAGGTTCGCGTTCGGCGTCTCCATGAGCAGATGATAATGATTGTCCATCAGGCAATAGGCATGGACTCGGTAGCCGAAGGGCTCCACACCGGATTCCAGAAAGAGCAAGAACCGCTCCTTGTCGGCATCGGAGAGAAAGATCTTCTGGCAGGCATTGCCGCGGGAGATAACGTGATACAAGGCGCCGGGATACTCAATGCGCAAAGGACGGGCCACGGTCGCTTTCCTCCCTTCGTTCGGAGGAAAGCTATCAGCAATCGAGACCCCTGTCAACTGAAATGTGCTATGTGTAGGTCTGACCCTTTAGAACTTTCCAGTGCGGACATTTTCCCTTTGCAACGGGCACTCAAATTATTTATTTGACCAAAAGTACCTTTTGCCCTATTATAAGTATTCCGGCCGGTCTGATTTGAATATCCCCCAGTGGTACGTCACGTCTTTCACGTATGGCCCTCAAACCGGAAAGCCCTGTCGGCGTTCCCTATGGGTTGTGAGACGA
>CAMYMF010000017.1 GCA_947259355.1 uncultured Nitrospirota bacterium
CGGGGATTGTCCGCATCGACCCGCCGGTCCGCCAGCCGGTTGAACGTCATGGCTGCCGTTCGGGCCCCCACCATGGCTGTGAGAATCCAGAAAAGGGTGGCGCCATCGGGAAGCCCCCGCGCCGCCAGAAGGGCCCCCATCAGCGCAAAAGGAAGCGCAAACACCGTATGGGGGAATTTGATCATACGGAGCAGATGGCCCACCGTCTCAATCAAGGGTCTCCTGGCAGCGTCTCCTGGCATGGTCTCCTGGGGGATTGGACTCGGAAGGTTGTATGGCTAGACTTCCGCAAGCTCCCGTCGTGCCAGTCGGGCCACGAAGCGGTCCAGCCGCTTCTGATCCTTCGGCGCCATCTCGGCAAACTCAGCGCCGCACAGGTAGCGCCAGAGAGGGTATTCGGAGGCGGGCTGCACGTATCGCACCACGGCCGAGCCGCTGACCGGCCCAATCTTGGGCAGGTCGACTATGAGGTCCTTGAGCACGGTGCCCTTCTCGAAGATTCTGTTGGAGGTAAACTTGAGTCCGTTGGAGCCGATGTCCACTACCACCGCCTGCTCCCGCTGAACATCCAGACGAACCAGATCGGCGGCACTCGTTTTACACCGCACGGACCGCAGATCTTGCAGCGCTTCGATCATCGAGGGATAGCCGGCCCGGAACTCCCCCGTCAGCGGATCGGCATCGCGAAGCGGATAGGAATGAAACCGGTACCAGATACTACGGCTCGATATGTATTCCACGGCCAAAGCCCCTTCCTCGTGCAAAACCGGATGGGCGCCGGCATGTGTCAACGGCCGAATGACGATGCTCGCATCGTCACTGGCGTGACTCACTTGGACGATGTTGGCATCAAAAGGCTCGGCCACAGCCTCTCCCGAGACCCGGACAGTAAGCCCACCGAGGACGACCCAATCCAGATTCTTTTCGACCTCCTCAACGGCTGAGATGACTTGCGGAATACGTTTGGTTCTGCGAAACAGTCTAAACAGCATAATGACCCTTTCTTGATCTGCCGGGCGCCTGCGCCGCCGGCACGACTGCCGGCCTTTCCAGACGGCGGTAAATAGCCGTCACCACCTCCTGCTTGCGGGTGGTCCACTCGGGCGCTACCAGATGCTCACGGGGCGCTTCCCCCATCAAACGGTGAATCACCATCCGGCCCGAGACCAGACGGAGAATTTCGACGACGACCTCGATGTAGTCGGTCATCGACATGAGCACCATCTCCCCCTTCGCATAGGCCGCCGCCAGGGGGGTGTCCTTGAGAACGTGGAGGTGATGGAGCTTGATCCCTTCGACATCCATCTCCAGCAGCGTCCGGACGGTCTTCAGCATATCCTCCAGGGTCTCTCCGGGCAACCCAAGAATGATGTGCGCACAAAGGGGGATCCCCCGACCCCGCGCCCGGAAAACGGCCGATTGGAAGGCCGCAAAATCGTGACCCCGCCGCAACAGTTTCAGGGTCCGATCATGGACCGACTGCAGCCCCAGCTCCAAACAGAGATAGGGCAGTGTCTCCCCAAAGCCCGCGAGCAGCTCGAGAACATCCTCGGGCAGGCAGTCGGGACGCGTGCCCACCGAGAGCCCCACGATGTCCTTTTGCTGCGCGGCCGCCTGCCACTGTGCGGCCAATTGCTCCACAGGGGCGTAGGTGTTGGTGAAGGGCTGGAAATAGGCAATGAACTTGCGGGCCCCGAAACGCCGCCGCGCACGGTCCATGCCGATGCGCAGCTGTTCGGCCACCGACAGCGACGGATCGGACCCCGGCGCCTGGGAACCACCAGGCCCGCAGTAGATGCATCCGCCCGTGCCGAGCCTTCCGTCCCGGTTGGGGCAGGTCATCCCCCCGTGGACGGGAACCTTGTGCACGCGGCAACCGAACTGCCGGCGCAGCTCGTCCCCGATGCTTCGAACCGTAATCGCTTCGCTGGTTGCTGTCGCCATAATTCGTCACGCTGCGGACGGATGGTCCGCTGCCCCCTGAGCCTAACGGGTATAGGGGGTAATAAAGGTGGAGAGGTTCTCTTTCCGTTCCAGCTGGGCCGCCATCTCCTCGGCCTCCTGGCGGGTGTCGAACCGACCAATTCGCACGCGATACCATGTCCCCCGTCCCGGAAGCCGTTTGGCCATGGTATAGGCCCGGTATCCTTTCTCCCGCAGATGACTGGAGAGGTTCTCCGCTGCCTGGGGTTCTTCAAAGGCACTGACCTGCACCGTATACTTTTCGGGTGGACGCTCGGCCTTGGCCGCCACCGCCGTTGCACTGGACGCAGGCTTCGGCGTGGGCGTTGGGGCCTCAATTGCCGGGGGCGTCTGTTCTTTGACTCGCGCGGAATCGGTCGCACCCGAGCCACCCATGGGCGCCGTCGCCGGTGCGGCTTTCGTGTCAGGCTGCGCCGGCGCCGCGAGCTGCGGCTCCTGGGAGCCTTTTTTCAGCTCTTCGTAAAAGGTGAACTCCTTGACGGCGACTTCGGGCTCATCCACGGTCGGTTCCGCCACGGCAGCGCGTTGCGGCACAGCCTCCGCCGGTGCTTTCCGTTCGAAGAGGCCCGATGGGAAATGCCGTCCTGCAAAGAAGCCGACCACAAAAACCAGGAGACAAATGGCACCGAGCCCAGCCACGGCGAGCTTGAACTCACTCCCACTGAGCAGGAACTCGTAATCCTCGCGGATCCTGTTGAGATCTCTCATCTCCTTGGCCATACATCCCTCCGTCATCTGATCGCAGCACCATCTCGGGTTCCCCCATGGGCCGCGTGAACATCTGCATCACATCGTCACCGGCGCCGAAACACCGAGCAGGGTCAACCCGTTTCGAATCACCGTCCGTACCCTTCCGATGAGGAAGAGCCTCGCCTGGGAGAGCTCTCTGTCGTCTGAGATGATCCGGTGTTTGAAGTAGTAAGCATGTAAGCGGGTTGCCAGTTCCTGCAAATAAAACGGAATGCGGTGCGGCTCCATTGCCATGGCCGCACCTTCCACAACCTCGGGGAAAGTCGCCAGATATTTCATCAGATCGATTTCTTCAGGCAGCGCGAGCCGCTCCATGGTGACGTCCTCGGCAGCCGGCACGGACAGCCCCCGCTCCTCGGCCTGCCGGAAGACACTGCAGATGCGCGCATGGGCATACTGCACATAATAGACGGGGTTCTCATTGCTCTGGGTCTTGGCCAGGTCCAGATCGAAGTCGAGATGAGAATCGGAGCGACGCAGCAGAAAGAAATACCGGGCCACGTCATTGCCCACCTCATCGAGGACCTCCGAGAGCGTCACGAATTCACCGCTGCGCTTTCCCATCCGGACCGGTTTGCCGTCTCGCAATAGATTGACCATCTGAATGAGCACCACCCGCAGCGCGTCCGCGTCATGCCCCAAAGCTTGTACAGCGCTTTTCATCCTCGGGACATAGCCGTGATGGTCGGCACCCCACAGATTGACCAGTTGCTCAAAGCCCCGAGCAAATTTGTCGCGATGATAAGCAATATCCGAGGCGAAGTAGGTTGGGTCCCCGTCACCCTTGATCAAAACCCGGTCTTTGTCGTCTCCCAGGGTGGAGGTCCGCAGCAGCAGTGCCCCGTTCTCTTCCCGGAAGAGAAGCGCCTTGGCATCCAGCTCTGCAATACATGCCTGGACTTTTTCATCCCGATAGAGAGCCTTCTCCGAAAAGAAGCTGTCAAAGCGAATCTCCATGCGGTCCAGGTCGGCCCGAATTCCCGCCAGGATTCGCTCGGCGGCGAATTCCGATAAACGCTCGACAGCCTCCGCTTCGTCCATCCCGAGGTATTGGTCGGCATCACGCCGCTGGAGAGCCTTGGCGATGTCGATCACATACTCTCCGGGATACCCATCCTCATCCGGAAAGGGCACCGAACCGTCGAAGAGCTGCCGGTACCGGATCCAGACGGAGCAGCCCAACGTGCGGAGCTGCCGACCGGCATCATTGACATAGAACTCCCGGTGGACGGCAAATCCCGCGGCCTCCAAGAGGCGGGCCAGCGCATCCCCCACGACCGCCCCGCGACCATGCCCGATGTGTAATGGTCCCGTGGGATTGGCGCTTACAAACTCGATCAGCACCCGCCTCCCCTTCCCGAGATTGGAGCGCCCGTAGGCCTCTCCCGCAGCGTCGATCTCCTTCAGGGTCCGCAGCCAATAGTCTTCCCGGAGGTAGAAATTGATGAAACCCGGACCGGCGATTTCGCACCGCGCGATGATCCCGTCGAGATCCGAAATATGATCGATGAGCGTCTTGGCGATCTCCCGGGGGGGCCGCTTCACCGTACCCGAGAGGACCATGGCCAGGTTGGTGGCAAAATCGCCGAAGCTGGCATCTTTCGGTACGTCGAGCTGTATGGGCGGGACCGTCTTGACGGCAAGACTCCCGTCCCGGCATGCTCTATCCAACGAATCGTTCAGCAGGTCCGTCAGTGTCTCTTTCAATAAAGCCTTCCTTCTGGTAATCGCGCGGGTCCCCTGCCCAGGAAGCCCGGCTCGCGTGCAAACAGGCCGTTTTCCCGGAGCCGCGACTCGCTGCCATGAACCAAACGTTTATTATAGCAACACATGAATGACTGTCAAACAAAAAGACTCGCGCCTGGATTTCAGTTTTCTACAGAATTTTCAATAACTTGTGAATCTGTGGAAGGATTCGCACCGTTCGGAGGCGCCCTCGGGCCTCGCTTTGGAGGGAAAAGAGTCTCTCCCGCCAGCCGGCCGTTTCCCAGGTACCGTGGACCGGCTGCAGGATCAGGGGCAAGCCGACATCGGTCTCGACCAGAAGATCTACCAGCTGCCGGAACTCCGCGTCTGCCAGAGCAGGACCCACGGTGGCTTTTACGCAAAGGAGCTTGTCACGGGCGACACCGAGAAATCGTCGATGTCGATCCCAGTCGCGAGGCTGGCCCGTCGCCGAGGGGAGTTTGATATCCATGGAGATCCAGTCGAGCTGCGGGAGCAGGGGCGTCACTTCCGCAGCCAAGGTTCCGTTGGTCTCCAGGAAAACGGGCAGCGTGTCGCCCACGGCCGGCAGAAAGGCCGCGAGAAATCCGTGGTGCAACAGTGGCTCGCCGCCGGTGAGCGCCAGTGAATGGTAGCGGCGTGAAGGTTCCGGCTCCGCCCGGACGAGCGCCAGCAATGCTTCAACGGAGAGCGGATTGGGCCGTTCGGTGAAGAGGCCTGAGCCCGGGAAGGTCTCGACACGGCACGGTCCGGTGGGTGTCCGGGCCGCTTCGGTGTCGCAGTAGTCGCAGGCCAGATTGCAGCCGTAGAATCGGAGAAACAGCTGGGGCTCTCCGGCGAGCGGCCCCTCGCCCTGAATGGAGGAGAAGAGCTCCATCACGTGGGCGCTGAGAGAAGACATCATGGCACTCCCCGGACCTTGCAGCGCGCCCGGGCCACCCCTGCAAGCTCCTCCAGATAGTGACGCATGATCTCCTCGCCCAGCCACCGGGGATCCACACCCAGATCCTCGAGTCCCACCACACGAACCGGGGCGCCGGCCCGCGTCACATTCAGGCCAAGATGCACCATGGTGGAGACGGGTGTTGCGACCGCGATGGAGACAGAGAGTTTGGCCTCCCCGTCGAACAGGTCGTCGCCCCGCCGGGCGATTCGGATCTGTCCGAGGCGCCCGTTGATTTGCTCTGCGGCCAAACAGACCAGCAGTCGCTGGCGCAGGATGGAGGTCTCGAGATCGGCGCCGAAGTGTTCCGCGATCAGATGGAGCATCCGGTCACTGCGGATCGGAGCACGGGCCTTCACGTCCTCGAGATCGGCCATCCGGTCCAACGGCACATCGCAGGGGCCGACAAAGGCCACCAGACTGTCGCCCATCAGGTCGAAGCGTTCGTAAGCCCAGTGGGACCGCAACTCCCGGCCGGTATAGGCGATTTCCTTCTCCAAGTATCGACCTTCCACAACGAAGCCCTCCAAATGTGCTCAGCTGGGGGAAAACAGGTGAAAACAACAAAAAACCTTCTGAAAAGAAATTGACACCAACGGACAAACTGTAGTACTTTCAAAAATAGGATTTAACAGCAAATCCAACGGGTTGATGCCCATAGGAATTCCCGACTGGCCGGCGCCCTTTCCCGACCGCACGCCCGCTCCGTTGGCAGAGCGATACTATGACACGCAGAAGACGAAAAAAATCCGCCTGGATACTTCCCGTCGTGTTGCTCCTCTGCCTGGCTGCTTCCATTTCTTTACTCGGCGTCCGCATCTTCTCCGCCCCACAGATATCGCTGGCACCCACCTCCGCGGAAGCGGCCGGCGCGTGCCAGGCCAAAATCACGAAGATGTTGATCGACGAAACCCTTTCTTTCAAGTTCAAGACCACTGAGGATATTCACTTCTCCGAGATGGAGGTCAACTCGTGGCTCAACGATAAGCTCAAGGAGACAAAGAGCGGACGCGTCGAGTCGGCCCAGATCGCCTTTCATCGAAACGGCACCACCTTCACCGGTCTGCTCAGACCCTTCGACCGGCGTCCTTTTGAAAAGCCCCGGACCTATAGCCTTCTGGAGCGGATCATCACCCGGGCCGTATCGTTTCGGGTGGAGACCAAACCGATAATCCGCGAAAACCAGATCTACTTTGAACCCCGTAAGATTACCCTGGGGCACTTGCCCTTGCCACCGCCCCTGTTTCCTAGATTCCTTGAGGCTCTGCATCTCAATCCTTTTACGGGTCAGATCCGAACGGTCAAGGAGCTTCGTCTCGCCGAAAGGTCCCTCTTCGTCACCGTCTACATCGACTGAAGGAAGGGGATCGATGGAGCTTTTTCTCTCCGCCCTGGGACTCGCCATGATCATGGAGGGGCTCCCCTACTTCATCGCACCACGGCAGGTCCAGGAATTCGCAAAACGCCTGCCGGAACTCTCCAGTCGTACCATCCGGTATCTCGGCATGGCCATCGTGGCCGCAGGCCTCCTGGTCATCTACCTGGGCCGACACTTCTTCTAACAAGGCCCTCAGCGGACAATGTTCATGATGACTGGCCGGAACCGCCCGCTCCTCTCGAACCAGCCGTTGAGGAGTCGCTGCAGGAGAAAGAATGCCAGGAGACCGACCACGGACCCCGCGGCCGCAAAGAGGTCTGGCTCAGCGCTCGACCGGGCACGGGCCATGGCAATGCCGGCCGCCATGCCAAGAAAGAGACCGATGAGCGGGAAGAGGTAGAGGAAGAAGGTGCCGGTGAGAAAACGAGATGTGGGAATGGCCACGCACACGCGCTCGCCCACCCCCGCGTGCGAGGGATTGTCCGCTTCCACCATGCACACATCATCCCCCTCGGAGAGATTGCAGAAACCGGCGGAGGCGCACCCCTCGCAGGCGTGACTCCGCTCCGTGCGGACCACCGCCCGCCGGCCGCGTACCTGTACAACGGTGCCCCACTCTTCGATCACGAATCGCCCTCCCTGGACAGTGCCAACAGCCGCATGGGGTAAGAAAGGGCTTCCGTCGGCCTGTTTGCCTTTAGCGAGCTCGCCGATGTTCGCCCCTCCTGCGGCGTTTGTCCTTCATGAGCTTGAAGATCAAACTGTCCACCAGAGCCTGCCAGGACGCCTCGACCACATTCTCCGAAACCCCCACCGTGCCCCAGCAATCCTCCCCGTCGCACGATTCGGTCAGGACCCGTACGTTGGCGCTGGTGCCCCGCTTTTCCGTCAGAACCCGTACTTTGTAATCGGTGAGGCGAACCTCCTGCAATTCTGGGTAGAAGGTATAGAGCGCCTTGCGCAGCGCATTGTCCAGAGCATTCACCGGCCCGTTGCCAACGGCGGCCTCGTGCACCACGCGGCTGTCCGGACCCCGCATCATGATAGTGGCCTCGCACTCCGTCGGCCGGTCTGCCCTCTTTTCATTGATCACGCGAAAACCGAGCAGATCGAAGTAGGCGCCTCTCTTGTTGAGGGCATTCTGCATGAGGATTTCGAAAGAAGCTTCGGCTCCCTCGAATTGAAACCCCTGGCTCTCCAACTGTTTGAGCGTCCGAACGATCTGCCGCACTTCCTGCGAGCGCCCCTCGGTGTCGATGCCGTACTTCTGGGCCTTGTAGAGAACGTTGCTCTTCCCGGCGAGATCCGACACCAGGACCCGCTGCACATTGCCCACCCACTCGGGACGAACGTGTTCATAGGTCTCGGCCACTTTCCGGACGGCACTGACATGAATGCCCCCCTTGTGCGCGAAGGCGGACTCTCCCACGTAGGGGAGTCGCTTGTAGTGGGGCAGGTTGGCGATCTCCGACACGTATCGGGACAGGTCTGTCAGCCGGCTCAGTGCCCGGCGGGGCACGCAGGGAACCTTCAGCTTGAGGACCAGATTGGGAATGACCGAACAGAGGTTGGCATTGCCACAGCGTTCGCCGTACCCGTTGACCGTCCCGTGTACCTGCACTGCGCCACAGCGCACAGCCGTAATCGAATTGGCCACGGCCATCTCGCTGTCGTTGTGGGCATGGATCCCCAGGGGCACCCGGAGCTGGCCCGCCACAACAGCCATGATCTCGGCAATTTCAAAGGGGAGGGTCCCACCGTTGGTATCGCACAGGACGATGACGTCCGCACCGGCCTCTTCCGCTGCCATCAGGCTCTGCAGGGCGTAGTCGGGATTTGCCTTGTAGCCGTCAAAGAAATGCTCCGCATCGTAGATCACTTCCGAGAGCCGCCGCTTGAGGTATCTCACGGAGTCTAGGATCATCGCGAGATTTTCTTTGCGGGAGACATGCAGCGCATGACGCACGTGGAGATCCCAGGACTTGCCGAAGATCGTGGCCACCGGCGCTCCCGATTTGACGATAGCCCGCAGGTTGGCATCCTTGCCCGGCGTGATGCCGCCCCGCCGGGTGCTGCCGAAGGCGGCCACTTTGGCGTGCTTCAGGGGCAGGTGTCTGACCTGCCGGAAATACTCCACGTCCTTGGGATTCGACCCAGGCCAGCCCCCTTCGATGTAATGAACACCGAAGTCGTCCAGATGCTCCGTGATCCGCAGCTTGTCATGGACGGACAGAGAGATGTCTTCGGCCTGGGTGCCGTCTCTCAGGGTCGTATCATAGAGGGTAACCGGCTTCATGGCTCGCTTCTCATTCCCCGAAAACCGCACCGCGGGCCCCGGGCTAGGACTTGAGGGGGGCTTTCTTCTCATGGTAGGTCTGTTCCTTGTCGAGCTGGAAGGCCCGGTGCAGTTCGCGCACGGCCAGCTCGAAATACTTGGCATCGATCACGCAGGAGATCTTGATTTCCGATGTGCTGATCATCTCAATGTTGATGCCGGCATCGGCCAGGGTCTCGAACATCTGGGCAGCCACACCGGTGTGCGAGCGCATCCCAACCCCGACAATGGCCACTTTCACGATGTGCTCGTTGACGTCGATCTCCTGGATGCCGAGATCTTGCTTGAGGGTCTCCATGATCTTGGCCGCCCGGGGGCGGTCTTCTTTCGAGACCGTGAAGGTCAGGTCTGCCAGACCGTCCTTTCCGATGTTCTGGATGATCATGTCCACAAGGATCCTGGCATCGGCCAGCGCCCGGAAGATCCGCTTGGCCACGCCGGGCCGGTCGGGAATGCCCATGACTGAAACCTTGGCTTCGTCTTTGTTGTAGGCAATGCCGGAGACTACCACGTCTTCCATGTCGGACTCCTCTTTCGTGACCAGTGTTCCCGGGTTTTGATTAAAGCTGCTGCGCACCATGAGGGGCACATTGTATTTTTTGGCCAGCTCGACGGAACGGGTCTGCAGCACCTTGGCCCCGAGACTGGCCAGTTCCAGCATCTCTTCATAGGCAATACGGTCCAGTTTCCGGGCTTCGGGCACGATGTTCGGATCGGTGGTGTAGACACCATCCACATCGGTGAATATCTCGCACAGTTCGGCCTTAAACGCGGCGGCCAGGGCAACGGCCGAGGTGTCCGAGCCCCCCCGCCCGAGGGTCGACACATCGGATTTCTCGCTGATTCCCTGAAACCCGGCGACCACGGCGATCTTTTTCTGATCGAGGGCATCCCGGATCCGCTCGCCGGTGATGCGGGCGATGCGGGCCCGGCCGTGGGCGAAATCGGTGATGATGCCGGCTTGCCGCCCGGTGAACGACTGAGCCGGGTGCCCGATGGTCTGCAGGGCAATTGCGAGCAGCGCACTCGTAATCCGCTCCCCCGATGAGAGGAGCAGATCGTATTCCCGCTCGTCGGGCAGATCGGCCAGTTCCAGTGCCCAGCCGACCAGCTTGTTCGTCTCACCTGCCATGGCCGACACCACGACAATGACGTCATGCCCTGCCGCCCGGGCTTCTCCAATCCGCCGGGCCACTTGGCGAATCCGTTCGATGTCCCGCACCGAGGTGCCGCCGTACTTCTGCACAATCAGTCCCATGAGTCCCGTCCATTCCTGCGGCCGTGCTCAACGACCGGATTGTCCCTGAGTGACAAATTCGTCCATGAGGGTAAAGCCCCGATCAACGACCCGGCCCGACCGGCGGGCCGTCTCCTCATCGTAGCGGTCCTGCGACGCCCGCACTTCCCGGCTGTCGAAGATCACAAAGGGCGACATGGCCCGGCTATGTGTCCGGGTCTCGATGGGTGTGGGATGATCAGGCAGGAGCAGGATCCGGAATTCACCCAGATCCTGCAGTCCGCTCCAGATCGGACCCACCACCTTTTCATCGAAATTCTCGATGGCCCGGAGCTTCTCTTCCACGTCACCCATGTGGCCCGCTTCATCGGGTGCCTCTACATGAACATAGACGAAATCCATCTCCTGCAGCGCCTTCACCGCCGCCTGTGCCTTGCCCCGATAGTTGGTGTCGAAGTACCCGGTGGCGCCGGGCACCGCGAGGGGCGTCAGCCCCGCATAGATACCGATTCCCTTGAGCAGATCGACCGCGGAGATCACCGCGCCCGTCAACCCGTAACGCTCCTGAAACGTCGGGAGACAGGGACGAAGCCCCTGCCCCCAGAGCCAAATGGCATTGGCCGGGCGCTTCCCTGCATCCGTCCGCCGGCGGTTCACCGGATGGTCCCGCAGCACGCCCTGGGCGCGCAGCATCAGGTCGTTGAGCAGCTCATGGCCCTCTCCCGAGGGCAGATATCTCTTGAACGGCTGGCCCGTAATGTCGTGAGGCGGCGTGCAGACCATGTCTCGTCTGCCCTTTTGCCAGACCATGAGGTGGCGGTAACTGACACCGGGGTAGAAAGCGATCTGCCCATCGGCCAGTGCCTGGTGCAGATCCGTAATGAGCGCCCTCGCTTCGCCGGTGCTGATGTGCCCCGCGCTGAAATCTGCCATCCGGGCCTCCGCGAGGGTAACGAGATTGCAGCGAAAAGCCACGTCTGCCGCCTCCAGTTTGACCGACATGCTGGCGGCCTCCAGGGGGGCCCGACCCGTATAATAGACCGACGGATCGTAACCGAGCACCGAGAGGTTGGCCACATCGCTGCCGGCCGGGAACCCGTCGGGCACCGTCCGAATAAGCCCCGGTGATCCGCCGGCCGCGATTCGATCCATGTTCGGTGTGCGGGCCGCCTGCAAGGGGGTTCGCCCCCCCAACACGTCCAACGGCCGATCGGCCATTCCGTCGCCCAGCAGCACCACGTATTTCATTTTTCCTGCCGACCTTTCAGACATGACACCCTATTGGGAAATCGTAAATAGAAAATGGCTTACTGTAGGTTCTTAGGCTCAAGACTGAAGGCTAGAGGGGTAAGGCTAATAATCGTTTTCGCCTTGCACGCCCCATGCCTTTCTCCCAGGTTAAAGAGTCTTCAGTCTTCAACCTCTCCCTTTGAACTTCCCCCACCGGGTCTTGTCCTTTATCGGTTACCGCCCACGGCCTACTGCTCACCGCCCACCGTCTTCTGTCCTCCGTCTTCAGCCTTCAGCCTTCAGCCTTGTACGTTCAGCCTTGAATCTTCAGCCTTCTCTATCTGCTCTTCCCCTCAAAACCCCAGCGCCTCCACGACGGCGTCGAGATCGGCCGGAAGGGTTCTTGCCTGGTCGCAGACAGAGATGGCCGTGGATGGGTCTTTCAGCCCGTGACCCGTCAGGGAGCAGACCACCGTTTCGCCGCCGTCAAAACCGCCCTCCCCGTTCCGCTTGATTACGCCAGCCACAGAGGCCGCCGACGCCGGCTCACAAAAGATCCCTTCCATGACGGCCACCATCCGATAGGCAGCGAGAATCTCTTCGTCGCTGACTATGGCGATCCGGCCGCCCGATTCCTGCGCAGCGTCTACGGCGCCCTGCCACGAGGCCGGGTTGCCGATCCGGATGGCCGTAGCCACCGTCTCCGGCTTCTCGATGGGGTGGCCCCGTACGATGGGCGCCGCCCCGGCCGCCTGAAAACCGATCATCGCGGGGAGCCGATCGATCCGTCCCGCCTCCCGGTACCTGCGGTATCCCTTCCAGTACGCGGTGATGTTGCCGGCGTTTCCCACAGGCAGCGCGTGAAAATCGGGGCAGCGCCCCAGCTGGTCACACGTCTCGTAGGCCGCCGTCGTCTGTCCCTCGATGCGATACGGATTGAGGGAGTTCACCAGGGTTACGGGATAGTTCTCGGCGATGGCGCGAACGATCTTCAAGGCCTGATCGAAATTCCCCTCGATTTGAAGCACCTTGGCCCCATGCATCATGGCTTGCGAGAGCTTCCCCACGGCAATCTTTCCTTCCGGAATGAGCACGAAGGCCCGCAGGCCCGTGCGAGCGGCATAGGCCGCAGCCGCGGCCGAGGTGTTGCCCGTGGACGCGCAGATCACCGCGGTGGCCCCGTCCTCCAGTGCTTTGGAGATGGCCATGGCCATCCCGCGATCCTTGAAAGAGCCCGTCGGGTTGGCCCCGTCGAACTTCAGATAGAGCGCAAGATCCGGATTAATCGCGGCTGCGAGACGCTCGGCGCGAATGAGCGGTGTATTGCCCTCCAGCAGGGTGACCACCGGCGTCTTCTCTGTGACCGGCAGAAACGCCCGGTACTCCTCCACCACACCGCGCCACGCTTTCACGGTGTCTGCTCCCATGCGGGCTTCTCTCTATGCCCTCTCTCTTTGTCTCGTTTCAATTTACGATTTACTATTTCCAATTATCAATTTCCCGTTTCCTAATTCCCGTTTTCACTGCGCCAGTCTTCGATACGGATGAGTACCGTCTTGTCCCGAGTGATGTCGAGACGATCCGTCTCCAGCAGCGCATGCTTCACATTGCGTTCCTCGGCCCGATGGGTGATCATGACGATCGGTACCGATCCGTCGGCCCGCCGTCCCTTCTGGATAACGGAGGCGATGCTGATTTGATGCTGTCCCAGCACACCGGCGATTCGGGAAAGCACGCCTGGCTCGTCCACGGTGCCAAAGCGGAGAAAATAACGACAGCGCACATCGTCCATGTTGCGCACCGGAATGGGCTCGCGCGACGTCTGTAGATAGGCCGCGGGCGGCACCCGGCCAACCACACCGTGTAAGATATCCCTGCTGATATCAATGAGATCGGAGATCACGGCACTGGCCGTGGGCAGGGCGCCCGCGCCCTTGCCGTAATAGAGACTCGGCCCGACGGCGTCTCCGTTCACATAGATCGCGTTGAGCACGCCGTTCACCTGCGCCAGCAGAGTCCTCTCTGAGATCATTGTCGGATGGACCCGGGCCTCCACCTCGCCGTTGACCAGCTTCGTGATGCCCAGAAGCTTGATCTTGTAACCGAAACTGCGGGCATACTCAATATCCACCGGAGTGATCCGGGAAATCCCTTCTGTGTAGACCTGATCGAGGGCCACGGGCGTGCCGAACGCGAGGCTCGCCAGCACCGCCAGCTTGTGGGCCGAATCGATCCCTTCGATGTCATAGCTCGGATCGGCCTCGGCATAGCCGTGGGCCATGGCTTCTTTCAGCACGTCCTCGAAGGGTGCGCCCGCCTCGGTCATCTGTGTCAGGATGTAGTTGGCTGTGCCGTTAACGACGCCGTAGATCGACTCGATCCGATTGGCCGCCAATCCTTCCCGGATGGCTTGGACAATGGGGATGCCGCCCCCCACACTGGCCTCAAAGGCGAGGCGCCGCTGATGCTGCTGGGCCAGCGCATAAAGCTCTTCCCCGTGCTCCGCGAGCAGGGCCTTGTTGGCGGTAACCACATGCTTGCCCGCCGTCAGGGCCTCACGGACCACATCCCGGGACGCACGGGTTCCACCGATCAACTCCACCACAATCTGGATCTCGGGGTCCTTGAGAATGTCGTCGGCCCGCGCGGAGAGCACACCGGGGCGGACCGAAATCCCCCGGTCGGTCGTGACATCGAGATCGACAATTCTGCGCACCGTGATTTCAGCGCCCAGCCGCCGCTCGATGAGGGGGCCGTTCTTTTCCAGAACCCGCATCACGCCCGTACCGATGGTGCCGAGCCCGAAGATGCCAATGGGTATCTGATGCATCGAGACCCCTCCCGCACACCGGCGACTCAGAACAGCTCCCGGATGCCGCGCACCGCCTGTCGGGTACGGTGCTCGTTTTCCACCAGAGCAAAGCGAACGAACTCGTCGCCGTAGTCCCCGAAACCGATCCCGGGCGAGACAGCCACCTTCGCTCTATCGAGCACCAGCTTGGAGAATTCGAGCGACCCCATGGCCCGGTACTGGGTGGGGATGCGCGCCCAGACGAACATGGTGGCCTTGGGCTTTTCAATCTCCCACCCGATTCGGTTCAACCCGTCGCAGAGCACGTCGCGGCGCGAGCGGTACATCTCCACGATTTCCCGGACACAGCGCTGATCCCCCTTGAGCGCAATGATGGCCGCGATCTGGATCGGCTGGAACATTCCATAGTCGAGGTAGCTCTTCATCTTGGTCAACGCCGCGATGATTTCCGGGTTCCCGGCACAGAAACCGACCCGCCATCCCGGCATGTTGTACGTCTTCGACAGGCTCGTAAACTCCACCCCCACGTCTTTGGCCCCGTTCACCTCCAGAAAACTCGGCGCCCGATAACCGTCGAAGACAAGCTCCGCATAGGCGAGGTCGTGAATGACGATGACATTGTTCTCTTTCGCAAAATCCACCACCTTTTCGAAGAACTCGCGGTCCACCACACGGGTGGTGGGGTTGTGCGGAAAGTTGAGCATCACCGCTTTGGGCCGCGGCCAGGTCTGCCGATAGGCCTCGCTCAGCTCGAAGAAAAAATCTCCGTCCAGCGTCATCGGTACATGGCGCACGTCGCCGTTGGAGACGATGACGCTATACGCATGGATGGGATAGGTCGGGTTCGGCACGAGCACCGAATCGCCCGGACCGACCAGGGTCAGAGCCAGATGCGAGATCCCCTCCTTGGAACCAATGGTTGCGATGGCCTCCGTCTCGGGGTCGAGTGCCACCTCGTACTTCCTGCGATACCACTCCGTAATGGCTTCCCGGAGCTTGGGAATTCCCTTGGACAGCGAGTAGCGATGATTCTTCGGGTTCTGTGCCGCCTCACTGAGTTTGTCCACAATGTGCTGGGGCGTTCCCTGATCGGGGTTGCCCATACCCAGGTCGATGATGTCTTCGCCCCGTCGACGGGCCTTCATCTTCAGCTCATTGACGATGGCAAAAACATAGGGAGGCATTCTCTCGATTCTGCGAAAAACGAATTCCAACGCTGACTCCTTCTGATCGTGAACCCCGCCCATCAGGGAATAGATTGAAGTTTCAAGGCCGCCATGGCCTCATCGGCCCGGAAGGAACTCCGCACCAGGGGCCCGGCCAGCACCACTGAAAATCCGAGCGCCGCAGCGATCCGCTCATAGGCTTCAAACTGCTCCGGTGACACATATTCGACCACCGGAAGGTTCTCCTTACGGGGGCGGAGGTACTGCCCCACCGTCAAGACGTCACATCCAACGGCCCGAAGATCCCCCATGACCGCGGCCACCTCATCGGATGTTTCCCCCAGTCCCACCATGATCCCCGATTTGGTCAGGCAGCCAACCCTGCTGCGCTTCACCTGCGCCAGCAGTGCGAGCGAGCGGTCGTAATCGGCCCCGCCCCGTACCGTCGGATAGAGTCGGGGAACGGTTTCGAGGTTGTGATTGTAAATATCCGGGCCGGCGGCAAGGACCCCGTCGATCGCTTCGGGCCGGCCGCCGAAATCCGGGGTCAACACCTCGATGGTAACAGACGGCACCTCTTGTCGCAGCCGCCGAACGGTCTCGGCAAAATGCGCACTGCCGCCGTCGGGCAAATCGTCCCGGGTCACCGACGTGATCACCACATGTTTGAGCCCCAGCTCGCCGACGGCCTGCACGATCTGCGCCGGCTCGTTCCGGTCCACGGGCACCGGCGTTTGATGCAATACCGCACAGAAGCCGCAGCGACGCGTGCAGGCGTCGCCCAGAATCATGAAGGTGGCCGTGTCCCGCGCAAAGCACTCCCCCAGATTGGGACACCGCGCCGATTCGCAGACCGTGTGCAGGCCGCGCTTTCGGAGCAGTCGTTTCATCCGGTGGGTGGCCTCGCCACTGCCGGCGCGCTTGGTGACCCAAGGGGGAAGCCGTTTCGTTGTCATGGGCATCAGAATTCAGAAGGTCGCCGCCCTGCGTCGGCGGACCCTCCTACGGAGCGCCAACTCCTTTTATTTTCAACCTTTTTCAGTCAAACACCGAAGTTTTGTAATATATCACTGATGTTTTTTACAAGTCAAATTATTTGTGTGAAGCAGCAGGAGCCCTGACGGCGCGCGGTACGACGCGGTGAAATCGAAGAGGCCCGAGAGAAGTTGGACAAAGAGGATAGGAGAAGGCTCAACGATCCAGCGCGTGCCGCACGGCGCTTGCGATCGTCTCGAAAGTGACCGGTTTTCGGATGAAGGCCCCCGCCCCCATCCGCTGTGCCTCAACGACCCGTGCCGACTCGGCATAACCCGAGAGGAGCACCGCCCTCTGCGCCGGATAGGTCTTTGTGATGCGTCTGTAGGTCTCAGTGCCGTCGATCCCGTCCATAATCATGTCGAGTATGAGCAAATCCTGCGGGTGTTCCGCCGCATGGGCCACGGCCCCCTCCCCGCTCTCCACACTCTGGACGACGTAGCCTAGCTTTGTCAACAAATGGGTGAGCACCTCGCGCTGAATCGGATCGTCGTCCACCACCAGGATCCGTTCCGTCCCTGTCGGGATGTCTGCCACCACGTCCGTAGATTCCGAGGGAGTTTCCCTCGTGATGGGGAAATAGAGAGAAAAGGTGGTCCCTTGACCGGGACGGCTTGCGACATCCAGATAGCCCTCATGATCCTCCGTCACCGCCCGAACCACGCTGAGACCGAGGCCCGAGCCCCGTTTCCGATCCGTCTTCTTGGTTGTGAAAAAAGGATCAAAAATGCGATTCAGAACTTGCGGGTGGATCCCAGTGCCCGTGTCGATGATATCAACCCTGACGTATTCGCCTCTAAGAATGGTTTCATAGTTCTTCAGGGGTGAATCGAGGTAGACGTTTCGCGCGGTGACGGTGAGCGTCCCCATGTCGGCCATGGCCTCCACGGCGTTGGTAATGAGATTCGTAAAGACGCGGTCGAGCTGTGACGCCCCGCCCTTGACCGGCAGCAGATCGGGTGCGAACCTCTTTTCCAGTACTACCGTTTTGGGAAAGACCATCCCCTCGAGCAGCGTGTCGAGCAGTCGCACCAAGGAGAGTACTTCGAGATTGTAATGCCCGCGCCTTCCCAACGTCAACAGCTGCTGGTTGATCTCTGCCATCTGAATGGCCGCGGCCTGCATCGCCTCGAGCAGGGGCAGGGTCGGGTCTCCTTCCCGGCATTCCAGACGAACCAAATCGGGGTAGGCCGTGAGCGGAGACAGGAGGTTGTTGAAGTCATGGGCGATCTGCCCGGCGACGCGTCCGGCCGCTTCGAGGCGCTGGGCCCGGGAAAGCTCCTCCTCCAGGCGCTTGCGGTCGGTCATGTCCTCGAAAACACCGATGCCGCCGGTGACGGTGCCGTCATTCGAAACGATCGGATTGTAATCGGCCCGGAGAGAACGCGTCTTTTTCCCCGTCACAGAGGTGTATTCCCCTTCGAAATGCCCCGTGCCGCCCGACAGAGCCGCCTGAATGGCTTCTTTCATCCGGGGATCTTTCAGCGAGCGGAGCGTGTCAAAACCAACCTGTTTCTCTTTCGGCGCACCCATGATGCCTGCGAAATAGTCGTTGCACGCCGTGCAAATTCCTGCGGCATCAAAGTGCATAATCCCGAGGGGCGCATTCTCGAAAATCAGGCGGTATTTCTCTTCCGATTCCCGCAGGACCCGTTCCGCGTTCTTCCGGTCAGTCACATCCGTGGCGATCTCCAATCGGACCAGTCTCCCGTCGACCCACCGGATGGCCCGGTCCCGAACTTCGTACCATCTCTGGTTTATGGTGTTCTGGAAATCCCACAGTACGGTCCCCGTGGGCTCGCCGTCCGGTCCCACTAGGCGGTCATTCGTACAGAATTCGCAAGGCCCGCTCTGCCCGGTCTGGAGCGCCTGCCAGCAGGGCCGCCCCACGATATCGCCGAAGATGTTACACGTATAGTCGTTCACAAAGAGGACTTCGTGGGTCTCTAGATCAGAGACATACACGATCGCGTCCAGGCTGTTCAGAACAACCAGCAGTCGTTCATGGGACTCCCTCAGCGCCGCTTCCGACTTTTCCTGATCGGTGATGTCGATGCCGGTCGCAATGACGTACTCAACCTGGCCTTGGGGTCCGAGCAGGGCGGTGTTGGACCATGCCATGAGCCGCAACGTTCCACCCTAGGTGACCCAATGGTGCTCATCCCGGTTCGGGAAGTGCCCCGCCTTCATGCAGTGGTACACTTCCCGCACGGCGTCGATCTCGGACGGCGGCACCAAAAAGTCCCAAACGGTACACCCCCGGACCTCCTCGAAACGGTAACCGGTGAGTGTTTCGCAAGCCTGGTTGAACTGGACGATCCGCCCCTCGCCGTCGAGCACCGTGACGACAGCCCCGACCGTCTCAAGAACGGCGGAAGCTAATTCGCCGTCCAGGCTGAACGAGGCTGGATCATGGGGACTGTCTGAATCGGAACCGGGGTTCGGCTGCTTACGTTGGATGGGAGACTGTGATGTGGCGTCGCTGAATTGACGGCGGGCGACATCGGGCCGCCTGTCGGAAGATGCCTGGGGCTGTTGCCGAGGCTTCATGGTCAGCGGGTCTCACGCTGGTGGTGGGCGAAAGTGTTTGTGTGCCGTATCGGTATCTTAGACTCGGCGAGAATCGCGTCATCAGTGCGACCCACTTATATCATGTGGACCTGCCCATGTCAACACACGGATCGGGCGGATACGTTGGCTGCCGCATCCGCCCGGTCATCGCTGGAATCCCTGCAAAGAATGACTCGCGCCTACGCCGCGTCATTCAACGCAGCGAGCAGAGCATCCACTGCGACGCCGTCTGCCCGGGCCGTCGCCTCAATGGACGCCCCGCCGCCGCAGCAGGCGTCAACGTTGAAGCGGTTGAAGACCGCAATGGTTTCGGGGTATTTCTTGATCACGTCATTGATGATCATATCTTTGGTGATGGGAGTCATGGAATTATTCTCCTCTACCCGGGCCGGGGCGCGACCACCGCCAGGACTGCCAGACGGGTAACGGCCCGGATGCCATGGGGCACATCGGGCGCACAGGGCACGATATGCCCAGCAGACGCTTGGGTCTTTGCGGTTCCTACCGAAAACTCACCCTCCCCTTCCAGCACCTGCATCATCACCGTCGACGGGGCCGTGTGAGAGGCAATCTCCTGCCCCGGCTCCAAACAGAGCAAAGCCATCCGCAGATGCTCCGAATCGTGCAGCAACTGTTTCACCGGTTTGTCCGGCGAGAATTTGCGCAGGGCACCCGTATCGATGATTTCCGTCGTCATTGAACCCTCCTACACTGCGTCAGGCCGCAATTCCGCAGCCTGGCAATCTTTTAAACTTTGGTCCTCAGCATTTCGTTGATCTCATCCACGATCGTCTTCGGATCGAGATTGTGCATGGTCGAGCCGAAGGCCAGGGTCTCGACATTGATGCCGGGACAGGTGAAACAGCCGTTGCCGAAATGCTTTTCGATGATGGCTTTCGCCTCGGGGCTCATTTTGATCACTTCGCCGATGACCGAATCTTTGGTTACCTGCTGCATGATGCCACCTCCCTGTTGGATCTGTCCGGGGGAAAACTCCTGGACTCCACGCCATTTTTCCTTTCACAGGATATCCGATCGGGTCACGGCGTGCGGTGATCTGAATCACAAATTGGACGGTTTTTGGGCAGGCAATTCAAATGCTGGACGGTCCGCTGTTGTACTTCTCCCAAAAGTACTTGCCGGCCACCACCTCCTCGGTCAACTTGTCGGAATTGGTGTAGGCCGGGATGGTGGACATGGTGTGAATGGTCAAAGCGAAAAAAACAATCATGCAGGCGAAGGATCCGATGAAAAACCAGTTCCTGGCGGTGTTCTTGGTCATGTCAAACCTCCTTGGTTGGCTTATGGACCCTCATACAAGGGATACACCGGTGTTGGTTCACCTCCTTTCGCTGATGATATTGTCTTTCGCCCCGATATAGCATGCGTGATCCTCATGAGAGACTCCAACAGGTCCCCGCGGCGCCACAGACAAGGCGCAGAAAATTTTCTGTAACGCCGCATGTGGCAGACTCTCCGTCTTGGCAGAATGCTACGCCGTGACAAGTCCGGCCTTGTACATAGATTGCCTCAAGCAATATCCGGATTGGTCCACAGGGATTCCGCAGCACCTGCCGGGCGCAGCCCGCCGGTACGGTTTCGTTTATACCACCCAAAAGACCGCCGAACCGTGACCTGGATCACAGAAAGACCGTTTTGCATCGGATAACATGCAAACTGAAACGGGGGCGTGTACGAGCAACTCATAGGAGTCTGAAGATGGAAGGATTTGTCCAGCGCTTTATCCTGATGGGTGTGATCTACTTCATTGTCGCCAGCCTGTTGGGGCTCGTGATGATTGCTCAGCCCGGCGCGGAGAACCTGCGCTTTGCCCATGTGCACCTGAATCTGCTCGGATGGATGTCGATGCTGATCTTCGGAGTGGGCTATCACGTCCTGCCCCGCTTCGCGGGCAAGGTGCTGCACAGCAAGCGTCTAGCCGAGATTCAGTTCTGGGCCGCCAATGCAGGACTCATCGGACTGGCATTGATTCCCCTCGCCGCCCGGCCGACCGAAGGCGATGCGCTCTATCCGCTCTTTCTGCTCTCCGGCGTGGTGGAAGTGGCGGCCATTTTGATCTTCGGCTACAACATTCTCATGACCCTTTTCATCGACAGGGCGCCCGGCTGAGACGGCGCTCAGGCCTTGAACGTGATGAGCACATCGCCCGTCTCGACCGCCTTTCCCGAGGCCGCCTGAACCGCTTCTATCGTGCCGTCGCAGGGGGACGAAACGCCGCACTCCATCTTCATCGATTCGATCACCACCAGGTCCTGACCGCGAAAGACCCGTTCGCCCTCTTTGACCAGGATGTCCACCACCATCCCCGGCAGTGGTGAAACAAGGTGCCTGTCCTGCGCCGCATCCTCTCGCCGGGGCATGAACTGCGCCAGTTCCCATTCCCGGGGCGTGTAGATCTCGAAAACGCAGGTAAACCCCGAGAAGGCGACCCAGATGAAGTTCCCCTCATAGGCGAGCCGGAAATACTGATAGTGATCGTTGATCTTGAGTTTGAGGCGGCGGCGGTAATACTCAAAGACCGGCGAGATGACATCATGGTCGGTGCCATCGACCTTGAAGCTCCAGTGGGGCGACGCCGGGCTGCCCAGCAGATGAACTTCAAAGACCTCTTCGCCCCCCTTGACCACGTAGCGGTGCCACGGTTCGGGCTTGTGGGACGGCCCCACCCGTGCGGCCATCGGTTTGAGCGACTCTCGCACGAGGTTCTGACGATTGTGATAGACCATGGTCGCGGCGACGACCATGGCTTCCATCCGCTCCCGGGGCTGCTCGGGCAGCGTGTCCTTTTGAAAATACTCCTCGATGAAACCGGTGGAGAGGTACCCGTTGATGAAGGCCGAATGATTCAGGATGGCATTGACAAAGTCCAGATTGCTGGTGACCCCCTCGATGCGGTATCGGTTGAGGGCATGGACCAGGGTCTGGCGCGCCTCTTCCCGGGTATCGCCCCAGCTGATCACCTTCGACAGCAATGAGTCGTAGTAGACGCTGACGAAGCTGCCGCTTTCGATACCGCTGTCCAGCCGGACATGCTCGCCCCGCAGGGGGGCATAGCGCGTGATCAGTCCCGTGGAGGGCAGAAAATTCCGGGAGGGATCCTCGGCACAGATCCTGGCCTCCATGGACCACCCTTTGATGGTCACATCGTCCTGAGTGATGGGCAGGCGCTCCCCGGCGGCGACGCGCAGCTGCAATTCGACCAAGTCCAGCGCGGTCACCAGCTCGGTCACGGGGTGTTCCACCTGGAGGCGCGTATTCATTTCCATGAAGAAGAAATCACCCCGCTCGTCCAGGATAAACTCCACCGTCCCCGCATTGGTATAGCCCGCTTCCCGCGCCAGTGCACAGGCCATCATCCCCATGCGCCGGCGAAGCTCTCGGTTCACTGCCAGCGAGGGGGCCTCCTCGATCACCTTCTGGTAGCGGCGTTGAATGGAGCATTCCCGCTCGCCCAGAGAGACGACCTCTCCGTGCTGATCGGCAATGATCTGTATCTCGATGTGGCGGGGCGTCGTGATGTAGCGTTCTAGAAAGATACGGTCGTCCCCGAAGCCTTTGCGGGTCTCGTCCTGGGCCGACTTCAGGGCGGCGCCCAATTCATCGGGACCCGAGACGATCCGCATGCCCCGGCCGCCCCCGCCGGCGGCCGGCTTGAGGAGCACCGGATAGCCCACGTCATCGGCCACCCGCTCAACCTGCTTCAAACTGGTCAGCGGCTTGTGATAGCCCGGCACCACGGGGACGCCGGCACGGATGGCCAAATCCTTCGCGGATATCTTGTCTCCCAGAGCGGCGATCACCTTGGCGGCGGGGCCGATGAAGACCAGACCCGCCTCAACCACCCCCTTGGCAAAGGCGGCATTCTCTGAGAGAAAGCCGTAGCCCGGATGCACGGCCTCACAGCCGTGATCCAGCGCAGCCTGAATGATCTTCTCCTTCACCAAATAAGACTCACTGGAGGGTGCGGGACCGAGTAACACCGCTTCGTCCGCCTCCCGTACATGCAGGGAACGGGCGTCGATTTCGGAGTAGACGGCCACCGTCCCGATGCCGAGGCGCCGGCAGGTCCGGATGACCCGGACGGCAATCTCACCCCGATTGGCGATCAGTATTTTCTTAAACATGGTCTCCCCCCACAGGATGTTGGCTGCCGTCGGCAGCACGTCTGGCGTTTCGTAAGGGATTCAACGCCTCCCCTATCCCATTTAGAGCGGAATATTGCCGTGCTTGCGACGGGGCTGCTCCACCTGCTTGCCTTCAAGAAACTGCAGGCTTCGAATGAGCCGATGGCGCGTATCGCGCGGTGAGATGACGTCATCGATAAAGCCCCGTTTGGCGGCCATGAACGGATTGGCAAAGCGCCGCCGATACTCCTCGGTCTTCTGCCCGAGGTAGGCCTCCGGGTCGGCGGCCTCCCTGATCTCCCGCCGGTAGATAATCTCCGCCGCCCCCTTCGGTCCCAGCACGGCGATCTCGGCGGTGGGCCAAGCGAAGTTGATGTCGCAGCGGATGTGCTTGGAGTTCATGACCACGTAGGCGCCGCCATAGGCCTTGCGGATGATCACCGTAATCCGGGGGACCGTCGCCTCCACGAAGGCATAGAGCAGTTTGGCGCCGTGGCGGATGATCCCGCCGTGCTCCTGTTCGGGCCCGGGCATGAAGCCCGGCACATCTTCCAGACAGATGAGGGGGATGTTGAACGCGTCGCAGAAACGCACGAACCGGGCCGCCTTTTCCGAGGCCTGGATGTCGAGCACCCCCGCCAGCACCGCCGGCTGGTTGGCGATGAGGCCGATGGTCTGGCCGCCGAGACGCCCGAAACCGACGATGATGTTGCGGGCAAAATGGGGCTGCACCTCAAGGAACTCCGCCCCGTCCAGAATGCTGCGAATCAGGATCTTCATGTCATAGGACTGATTGGGGTTTTCGGGAACCAGATAATCGAGGGCCGGATCGACCCGTTCCGCTGGATCCCTGAGATCGAGAATGGGCGCGCCCTGCTGGTTGTTGGAGGGGAGATAGCTGATGAGGCGGCGCACCTCCCGAAGACAGAGAATGTCGTTGGGGAGCATGAAATGGGCCACGCCGCTCTTGCTGCTGTGCACCCGCGCGCCGCCCAGATCCTCTGCGCTGATATCCTGGTGGGTGACGGTTTTGACCACGTTGGGGCCCGTCACAAACATGTTGGAGGTCTTCTCCACCATGAAGGTGAAATCGGTCATGGCCGGGCTGTAAACGGCCCCGCCCGCGCAGGGACCCATGATGCAAGAAATCTGTGGCACCACACCACTGGCGAGCACGTTGCGGGCAAAGACCTCGCCATAGGCCGCAAGGGATTCCACCCCCTCCTGAATCCGCGCGCCGCCCGAATCGTTGAGGCCGATGATGGGCGCGCCGACCCGCACGGCATGATCCATGACCTTACAGATCTTCTCCGAATGGGCATCGCCCAGGGCGCCGCCCATGACGGTGAAGTCCTGGCTGAAGACGAAAACCTCTCGGCCGTCGATGGTTCCGTGACCGGTGATCACACCGTCGCCCGGCACTTCCTGCAACCCCATCTCCGGATCGGCCCGCCCCGTCATCAGCAGGTCAAACTCCTCAAAGGAGCCCTCGTCCAGGAGAAGCTCGGCCCGCTCCCGCGCCGTGAGTTTGCCCTTGCCGTGCTGGGCCTCGATCCGCTTGGCACCACCGCCGAGCAGGGCCTTTTCCTTCAACATCTGGAGTTCTGACAAATTGCTGTGTCGGGGCTGCTGCGCCATGGGTACCTCCTCGGGGTCGGCGGTTACTCGCAGAATTCGGTGAGCACGCCGTGGGTGCTCTTGGGATGGAGAAAGGCAACCTGCTTGCCGCCGGCACCGGCAATGGGGGTTTCGTGGACGAGTCGGCACCCGCCGTCCCGGGCTCGCGTCAGCTGCGCCTCGATGTCGTCGGTGGCATAGGCAATGTGGTGGATCCCCTCCCCCTGCTTGTCGATGAATTTCGCGATGGGGCTGTCCGGCGCGGTCGGCTCGAGCAGTTCGATGTGCACCTCTCCCACCGAGAAAAACGCGGTGCGCACCTTCTGCGATGCCACCTCTTCGATGCCTTCACACGTCAGGCCTAGGATCTCTTCATAGAATTTGCGCGCCGCGGCAAGGGAGCTGACCGCCACGCCGATATGATCGATCTTTTGAATCATCACTCACCCCGCATCCCGGAATTCCCCGAAGGTATCCCGCATCACCCGGCAGATTTCGCCCAAGGTCGCGTAGCAGCGCACCGCCTCCAGAATAGCCGGCATCAGATTGGCATCGCTTCGGGCCGTCTTTCCGAGCTTCGCCAGGGCCGCCTGGACGGCGGCGCTGTCGCGGCTCTGTCGCAACTTCTTCAGGCCCTGCACCTGGGCCCGCTCCACTTCAGGATCGATACGCAGCAAGGGCGGGCGCACTTTCTCATCGGTCTGAAACTTATTCACTCCCACCACGACGCGCTCGCCCTGCTCGATCTCCCGCTGATAGTCGTACGCGCTGTTTTCTATCTGTCGCTGCACGAAACCATCCTCGATGGCCGCGACCACCCCGCCGGCCCGGTCGATGGTGTCGATCAGCTCGGAGGCCTGGGCCTCGATACTGTCGGTCAGCTGCTCGATGAAGTACGAACCCGCCAGGGGATCGACGGTGTCACCCACTCCCGATTCGTAGGCGATCACCTGCTGGGTGCGCAGGGCGATGCGAACCGACTCCTCCGTCGGCAGGGCCAGCGCCTCGTCCCGGGAGTTGGTATGCAGCGACTGGGTGCCCCCGAGCACCGCTGCCAGCGCTTGGAGTGTCACGCGCACGACATTGTTGTCGATCTGCTGCGCGGTCAGCGTGTTGCCCGCGGTCTGGGTGTGGAACCGCAGCATCATGCTGGACGGCTGCGTGGCCCCGAAGCGCTCTTTCATGAGGCGCGCCCAGAGCCGACGGGCTGCACGGAACTTGGCCACCTCCTCCAGGACGTCGGAGGACGCGTTGAAGAAAAAGGAGAGCCGGCGCGCAAAGGAGTCCAGCTCCAGTCCCGCATCCAGGGCCGCCTGCACATAGGCCGTCCCATTGGCCAGGGTGAAGGCCACCTCCTGAACCGCAGTCGATCCGGCCTCCCGGATATGGTAGCCCGAGATGGAAATGGTGTTAAACACCGGGGTGTGCTGGCTGCACCACTGAAAGATGTCGGTAATGATTCGCAGGCTCGGTCTCGGCGGAAAGATATAGGTGCCCCGGGCCACGTACTCCTTGAGAATGTCGTTCTGGATGGTCCCCTTGATCTTCTCGCCGGGCACCCCCTGTTTCTCCGCCACAGCCACATACATGGCCAGCAGGACCGCAGCGGAGGCATTGATCGTCATGGAGGTGGAGACCGTGTCGAGGGGAATCTGGTCGAAGAGCACTTCCATGTCGGCCAGCGAGTCGATGGCCACGCCGACCTTGCCGACTTCGCCGACGCTCATGGAATCGTCTGAGTCGTAGCCAATCTGGGTGGGCAGGTCGAACGCGACGGAAAGACCCGTCGTCCCATGCTCGAGCAGATACCGGTAACGCCTGTTTGATTCGGCCGCATTGGAAAAACCGGCGTACTGGCGCATCGTCCAGAGGCGCCCCCGGTACATGGTGGGCTGCACCCCCCGCGTGAAGGGGTATTGCCCGGGAAAGCCGAGCTTCTCCAGGTAGGACGCATCGATCTTCTCCGGACAGGCCACCCGCGGCACCTCTTCGCCGCCGTGATGGGTGAACTTCTCCTTGCGCTCGGGAAATCGCTGCAGACTCTTGCCCAGCACTCTCTCTTCCCACTCTCTTGCCTTTGGATGCTCAGCCATGATGCTTTCCTCGCTGCGGCACGGACTCAAAACCCTTTGAGAATCGCCGCCGCCTTCAACCGGGGATCCCCCGTTCGGTTCGTGCCACTCTTGGCGATTTTCTCCAGCAGTTTGGGCCTCAGTAGTTCCAGGGCCCAATCGAGCACTTCCAGATCGTGGGCATGCCGGCGTCGCCGGCCATGCTCACCGCCCTGTCGGTATATTTTCTCCAGAGCCGCCACCGTCTCCAGCAACTCGGCCACCCCTTCACCCCGGGAGGCCACCGTCATGCAGACCTCCGTGCTGCCCCCCTTGTCCCGGCTCTCCCGGGCCACGGCTTCCATGTCCATGGCCAATGTCTCCGCACCCGCGCAGTCGGCCTTGTTCACGACCAGGATGTCGGCGACTTCCAGGAGTCCCGCCTTCATGGCCTGGATGTCATCCCCCAGACCCGGTGCCAGCACCAGTGCCGTCACGTCGGCGAGTCGGATGATGTCCATTTCGGACTGGCCCACCCCGACGGTCTCTATGATGACCGGGGAACAGCCGCTACTTGCCAGAATCCGCACCGTCGCGCCGGCTGCCGCGCACAAACCGCCGAGGCGTCCCCGCGTGGCCATGGAACGGACGACGACGTCGCTGTCCAGCGCGTGGCGCATCATGCGAATCCGGTCGCCCAGGAAAGCGCCTCCGGAAATGGCCGAAGAGGGGTCAATGGCAATGACCCCGATGCGCTGACTGCGGGCACGGTATCCCAAAATGATCTGATCGGTCAGTGTGGACTTGCCCGCACCGGGAGGACCGGTGATTCCCAGCACCAGGGCCTGTTCAATGCGGGACTCGTCGAGGGAGCCGAGAATCGTTTCCGAAAGCGGATCCCCGTCTTCCACCAGCGAGATGGCCCGGGCGATGGCGCGCGGGTCCCGTGCTTTCAAACCCTGCAGGAGATCCTCTCTATTCATCGGCCGCTCTTCTTTGCGGGCGCCGTCTATGTCTTGGACCTGCCCTGGTGATGTCTGTCGCAGGCCTTCTCAAACGCTTCGATCACCTGGGCCAACGACGTGCCCGGCGTGTAGACTTCCACGATTCCCGCCTGCTTGAGGGCATTCAGGTCCTCATCGGGGATGACCCCGCCGCCCAGAACGGGAATGTCGCCGGCCCCCCGCTGCTTCAAGGCCTCCACCACCGCCGGAAAGAGGCGCAGGTGCGCACCCGACAGGGAAGAGAGACCGACCGCGGAAACATCCTCCTGCACGGCGGCGGCGGCAATCTCTTCGGGCGTACGCCGGATGCCGGTGTAGACCGCCTCAAAGCCGGCATCCCGCAACGCACGGGCCAGCACTTTGGCCCCCCGGTCATGACCGTCGAGGCCGGGCTTTCCGATGAGGACACGGTATTTTTTGCTCCGTCCAGCCATACACTCCTCCGCACCCTTTGAGATATAAGACCCTTCGCGCTATGAGAAGACGCGTGCGCACAACTCCCCGAATTTGCCCAGATCCCGACAGACATGGATCCCCGCCTCTTCCATGGCGGCGATCTTGGTCTGGGCGGTGCCACTGCGTCCGCTGACAATGGCCCCGGCATGCCCCATCCGTCTGCCCGGCGGCGCTGTCAGCCCGGCAATGAAACCGACCACCGGCTTGTCGACATGGGCGGTGATGAACGCGGCGGCCTCCTCCTCGGCAGAACCCCCGATCTCACCGACCAATACCACCCCCCGGGTGGCATCGTCCTCCTGAAAAGCCTGGAGGCAGTCGATAAAGTTCGTCCCCGTCACAGGGTCCCCGCCAATGCCAAGGCAGGTGCTCTGCCCGATCCCCTGCCGGGTCAGTTGGTGCACGACCTCATAGGTCAGGGTCCCGGAGCGCGACACCACCCCGATCGGCCCGCCGGGCTTGTGGATGGGCCCCGGCATGATCCCGATCTTACACTCCCCGGGCGTGATGATGCCGGGGCAGTTGGGGCCGATGAGCCGACTCGGCTTTCCCTTGAGATAGTTCTTGACCCGCATCATATCGAGGACGGGAATACCTTCGGTGATGGCAACGATGACACCGACCCCCGCGTCCGCGGCCTCCATGATGGCGTCCGCCGCAAAGGGCGGCGGAACAAAGATGAGACTACAGTTGGCGCCCGTGACCCCAACGGCCTCGGCCACTGTGTCAAAGACCGGCACGTCATCCATCTTCTCGCCGCCCTTACCCGGGGTCACCCCGGCCACGATGGGTGTGCCGTAGGCGATGCACTGTCGGGAATGAAACTGCCCCTCCTTGCCTGTGATCCCCTGGACCACGACCTTCGTCTGCCTGTCAACGTAGATTGCCATGTCTCCCCGCTCGTGTCATTAGGATCGGATTGTGGCGCTCGGCGTCACCGCTCCCCGTTGCGCTTTGTTACGCACCGACAATGCCTGCGACTTTTTTCGCGGCGTCATCCAGGTCGGTGGCCGTCATCAATTTCAGCCCCGATGCCGCCAGAAGCTTGCGGCCCTCTTCGACGTTGGTCCCCTCCAGGCGGACCACCACCGGCACCTGGATGCCCGTCTTCCGGGCCGCCTCGATGACGCCCTCCGCAAGAATGTCGCAGCGGAGAATCCCGCCGAAGATATTGATGAGAATGGCCTTCACATTGGGATCGCTCAGGATGATGCGAAAGCCATTTTCCACCATCTCCGCATTGGCGCCGCCGCCCACATCCAGGAAATTGGCCGGCTCGGCCCCGGAGTTCTTGATGAGGTCCATGGTGGCCATGGCGAGCCCCGCGCCGTTGACCATATTGCCGACGTTGCCCCCAAGATTGATATAGTTGAGATGGTACTTGGACGCTTCCACCTCCAGCGGGTCTTCCTCATGGGTGTCCCGGTAGGCAAAGATGTCTGGATGGCGAAAGAGCGCATTGTCGTCGAAGTCCATCTTTGCGTCGAGTGCGATGATCCCCCCCTGGGTGGTGATCACCAGGGGGTTGATCTCCACCAGCGAGCAATCGCTCCCGATGAAGAGCGCATAGAGCTTATTGAGCAGCTGCATGAACGCCTTGGAGAGCGGTCCGGACAAGCCGAGGCCGTAAGCGGCCTGCCGGCCATGGTAGGCCTGAATGCCAAGCAGCGGGTCGATCATGACCTTGATGATCTTCTCGGGGGTGGTGGCCGCCACCTCCTCGATATCCATCCCACCGGCCTCGCTGGCCATGACGATGACCTGGGCTGTGGCGCGGTCCGGGATGAGCGACAGGTAAAGCTCTTTCTCAATGTTGAGTCCCTGCTCAATGAGGAGTTTACGCACCGTCCGTCCCTCGGGCGCCGTCTGCGGGGTCACCAGGGGCTTGCCCAGGATGGCCGCCGCATGCTGACGGACTTCGTCGGCAGTGTGCGCCAGTTTTACGCCGCCGCCTTTACCGCGGCCCCCGGCATGAATCTGGGCCTTCACCACCACCGGGTAGCCGCCCAGTTTGTCAGCGGCGTGACAGGCCTCGTCGGGATTGAAAGCGACAGTGCCCTCCGGTACCGGCACGCCATGTTTGCGAAAGAGCTCCTTGGCCTGATATTCATGTATCTTCACAGCCAATCCTCCAGAGGGGTGACATAAATCGCCGCAGGCTCCTGAATTCAATGAGATATACGGTTTCGAAGGATGAATTCTTACCGCCGTGCTGGGAAAGTAGCACGAACGCCGCTGGCTGTCAACAAGAATGCCGGGGCCCTTCTCATAAAATGACAATCACGCACTGCTTCTTGACCCCGATATTACATGAGTAATCTTGATGAGAGGGCCCCCGAGGTCTTGGAGACACCCTGCGCAGGCGCTCTGCCATCCGAGTGATTACAAAGCCTCCAGCATGGAGAAGCTCATCAGATCCTCGCCGCTTTTCACCTCGCCGTTGAAGCAGTCGACCCGGTTGCAAATGCCCACGCAGTGGGCATAGTCCTGCTGGGGAGTCGTAAAGAGAGCGATCAACTCCCCGCCGCACTGGCACGCTGCGTAAACCGGCAGGGCGGTGTCGCACTGGGGGCAGGTGATTTTCACCAGTTCCCCGCTTTCAAGATCCACATCGAGGGCGATGCGGGACTTGTCTCCAACCATCGGGCTGAGCACTACGCGGCCCGATTTTTCTTTCGCGTGCACTTTCAGATCGATCCCCGCCAGGCCATTGAAGATTGCCCGGGGATTGATCAGGCTGTGCCCGTCGGGGCAATAGCACTCCTTCACCGCCAGCACCTTTTCCTTCTCCCGCATGATCTTGCGGATAGGGCTGGGGTATATCATCATCCCCTTTTTGTCAAAACGTTCCATCGCCCCTCCTTTGCGCATCATTCACGCTATCCAGCGATGTCCTCACCGCCGTCGACCCGGATGACACTGCCGTTCATCCAGTGGCATCCCGGCTCGCAGAAGCACGCAATGGCGGCGGCCACATCCTCCGGCGTCGTCAACCGGCCCATGGGGTTTCGCTTGCGGGCCACTTCGATCATGTCCACATGACCGGGGATCACCCGCAGCGCCGGTGTGTCGGTGACCCCTGCCAGGATGGCGTTGGCCGTCACTTCCAGCGGTGCCAGCTCCAGCGCCAGCTGCCGGATGTGGCTCTCCAGGGCGGCTTTCGCTGCGGAAACCGCCCCGTAGCTGGGCCAGACCACGTGGCCGCCGGAGCTGGTCATTGCAAAAACCCGGGCGTTTCGCTCAAAGAATCCGCGCCGCACGAGGGCCTGGACCCAATAGACCAGACTGTGGGCCATGACATCGAGGGTCATGATCATCTGGGCCTTGGTAAGGTCCTGCCCGGCCTCGGCGACGTAGGGCTTCAGCGCCCCAAAGGCGAGACTGTGCAGAAAGGCCCGCAGTTTCGGCCCCTCCCCCATCTCTTCGACCAACTCGTCCAGCACCTGACGGCGGTTCTCATCATCGGCCGCATTCACGTTGAAATATCGGACCTGCACACCCGTCTTCTCCAGGTCCTCCACTAAGGCTTGGACCCGCGGCATGGCGGGCCGTCGGTCCAGATGGACGCCGCAGATGTTCATCCCCTTTGCGGCCAGGGCCCGCGCCGTTGCGGCACCGAACCCGCTGGAAGCCCCCAAAATCAGGGCCCAACTCCCTTGCAGTGCCTCCGTCCGCAAAGTAGACTCCTCCCCTCAGCGTGTTTAGCAGCGCAATGTGATCCATCAGCCTTGTCAGATGACCCAGACTCTACCGCAAAAACGAACTCCCCTCAAGCGCAGGGGTTGGCACACCGGACCGCTTTCACGCGCAGCGGTCAGAAGGTATCCCCCAGGGTCACAAAATTTCCTTACCAAGACCCGAGCATTTTTCCATTCGGCCCGGCGCTGCCTGAGCGGATACCGTTGGCCTTTGGCCCACCGATGAAGACTCCCCGTTGTCTCTTCTCGCGTGGGTATCTCCTTCGACCGTTTCCCAAGATCGCTTATCATCCTTCGCCCGTCGGACTCAGCTCACCTATGCTCGCGCGGCGCCTTGACGGTCTCACAGAGCCTCATAGAATGTACATCAGTGAAAAAACGAGACTGGAATCAGGGACGGATGCCCCTGGATGGGTGGGCATGGGGGGACATGAGAACCTCTCGCATCTTGCAACCTGGACAGAATTGCTGGCGTCTTTCGCCGGCAAGCCGCGCCGCATTCCTCATTGACAGGGAGAATTACTTCTCCGCATTCCGAGCTGCCGTCAAAGAGGCAAGACACTCTATTTTCATTCTCGGCTGGGATATGGACAGCCGGGTAAGACTTGAACGAAATGGCCGGAATGACGGCTACCCTTCAGAATTGGGGAAATTCCTAAATGCCGCCGTGGGGCGATCGAAGGGAGTGCACGCCTACATTCTCATTTGGGATTTTGCCATGGTCTATGCGCTGGAGAGGGAATGGTTCTCCATCTACAAACTGGATTGGCGGACCCATCGCCGGATCCGGTTTTGCCTGGATGGCGATCACCCGCCCGGAGCTTCACACCATCAGAAAGTTGTCGTCATCGATGACCGTATCGCCTTTGTGGGAGGTTTTGACTTGAGCAAGTGGCGCTGGGATACCCGCGCACACAAAGCTGATGATCCACGGCGGGTGGATCCGGACGGCGCTGCCTACCCACCCTTCCACGACGTACAGCTGTTGGTCGAGGGGCAAGCGGCCGCAGATCTCGGAGAATTGTTCCGAGGCCGGTGGTCGCAGGCCACGGGACGACACATCAGGGCGAGTGTTGACCAAGCGGCGGATCCCTGGCCTGCCGAGGTCTCAGCCGATCTGCAAGATATCAAAGTTGCCATCGCCCGCACACAGCCTGCCCACAAGAATCTGAAGGCCTGCCGGGAAGTGGAGCGGCTCTATACCGATATGATTGCGGCCGCGAAGCGGTCCATCTATCTGGAGAATCAATATTTCACGTCTAAGAAAGTCGGCGAATCCATTTCGAAGCGGCTTCAAGAGAAAGACGGTCCGGAGATCATCCTGGTTCTGCCGCTGAAAACGGGGGGCTGGCTGGAACAAAACACCATGGATGCCATGCGGACCAGTCTGCTCAAGGGGCTTCAGGAAGCGGACACCCATCACCGGCTTCGCGTCTACTACCCCAGCCGGGAAGGGCTTGGGGATCAGTGCATCAGCGTGCACGGCAAGGTCATGGTGATCGATGACCGCGTGGTGCGCGTCGGGTCCTCCAACCTGAGCAATCGATCCATGGGGCTGGACACGGAGTGTGATCTCGCGATGGAAGCCGATGCCAGTACCAGCGAATCACAAGCAATCGCCGCTTTCCGAAACTCCCTTCTTGGGGAGCATCTCGGCGTGGAGCCTCAACGGGTGCACGACATCATGAATCAGCCCGGTTCCCTGACGCGCACCATCGAAGAACTCCAGGGAGGATCCAAACCCCTTGGCGAACTGAAGCTGTCCACATCCAGCTCGATTGAATGGGAGATACCGGAGGCTGAATTGGCGGATTCGGAACGACCGCTTGATCCCGAATCCCTGATGGAATACTTCGTACCCCAAAAGGAGCAACGGACAACACTGCACCGCGTCATCGTGTTGGTGGCGGTGATCCTTCTGGTGATTCTCATGGCGGGACTCTGGCACTGGTCCCCCCTTGGCGAATGGCTGACCGTTGACCGGCTCAATGATCTAATCTTACAAGCCCGCCAAAGTGCTTGGACTCCCGTAATCGTGCTGGGCGGCTATCTTCTGGGTGGTCTCATGGCTTTGCCAGTCACCCTCATGGTCGCGGCGACGGCGCTTGCCATGGGACCGCTGGCCGGTTCTCTCTACTCCTTTGCCGGTACCTTGTCAAGCGCCCTGCTTACTTTCGGCATCGGGCATCTCCTCGGCCGGAATGCCATGCGCCGGCTCCCGGGTTCCACTCTGAACCGGATCAGCCGCCGCCTCGCCGACCGCGGCCTGGTCACGGTCATCACGTTCCGGTTGCTCCCGGTCGCCCCCTTCATCGTGATTAACCTGGTCGCGGGGGCGTCCCATCTGCGGTGGCGCGATTATCTCGTCGGCTCGGCCATCGGCCTGGCTCCCGGCGTTCTGGCCGTCTCTCTGCTGACAGACCGGTTGTCAGAAACGTTGCAGCAACCGAGCGTTACAAACATGATTATTCTGGTGGCCATAGCCCTGCTGGTGGCCGGCCTGTTGATATGGCTGGTTTAATTTGTGAACAGACGATCGTCTCACGCGCGCAAGAATGAAACGAGAACAACGGGCCAAAGCGCCTAAGCCGTCAACGCCACTAATCGTTGCCACCTATAACATTCATCGATGCATGGGTCGTGACGGTCAGAGAAATCCTGAACGCATTGCTCGGGTCGTCCACGAGACAGGAGCCACCCTTGTTGCCCTGCAGGAAGTGGAATCCTTTTTCGACGGAGACATGGGCCGCGACCAGCTGGAGTTCCTCTCCCAAGCCACAGGACTTCACGCCGTGCCCGGCCCCACCATTCTTCGCTCTGATTGTCACTACGGCAATGCGCTGCTCACTCGTGCCCCCTGCATCCATTTACGCCACCATGATCTGAGTATCCCAGGTTGTGAGCCCCGCGGCGCCATGGATGCAGACCTGGATATTGCCGGAGGGCCTCTCCGTGTCATCGCGACCCATTGGGGGATTCGTGCCTGGGAGCGGGACCGCCAAGCAGCGCGGCTTCTGAAAATCCTCTCGAAAACAAACGCGAAACCAACCGTGCTACTCGGGGACTTCAATGAATGGTTTTATTATCGACCCTCCATCAGGAAAATAAAGAAACTGTTTGCGAAGAATCCGGGCCTTCCAACGTATCCGAGTCGATGGCCCCTTCTGGCACTGGATCGCATTGGGTGTTTGCCGCAGGAAATGCTCGTGGAGGCCACGGTGCACCGCTCACCCCTTGCGAAAACCGCGTCCGATCATCTTCCGCTGGTGGCAAGACTGGATCTGACCCGCGCGCTTGGGCCCTATTCCAAAAGTGCCAACTGATTGAGGATGGCCTTGACAAAGGCCGAAAGTGTAAGAAACAGAGCAAAGAAGACAAGGTTTCTGCGCCGGGCGGCACGCTCCGTCTCTTCGGTGACGATAATCATGCTCTCACCCTTTGTAAAAAGAGCCCGTAACCCGGCTTCGATTTTCACCGTGACCTTCGGAAACAGAACCCCCGTGAGAAAATAAAAAGTGGCCAGGATGGACAGGGCAAAGATCACGAACAAAACGATATAAAGCGTTGCCATACCGATCCCCTATACATCATCGTCTCGAAGGGGGCGGCGCCCCACCGGCTATTCCATCGTTTGACCTGCGTCCCGATGAGGTGTGCCATGCACCAACCCGTCCATGTTCCTCCCATCCCCCTTTCGGCCGCGGCCCGCGCCGTTGCAGGCGTCGAACCCGCTCAAGGCCCCCAGAATCAAGGGCCAACTCCCTTGAAGCACTTCTGTCGGCAACGCGCACTTCTGCTATCAGGTTGCAGAGGGCGAGAGCCTGGTCTTTCAGGCCTCATGGATAAAAGAGAATGTACCTTGAAAAGGTACGGGTTTCAACTCCATGTCGCGACGCTCCGTTTATCATGTTTATGCCTCGGTTGAGAGCGATTCGGCGAAGACCGACCCTACGGACTGGGGGTCTCTTCTGTCGTTGACAGCCCTGTTCCTTTCGCCTACTACCGTGCAGGAGCACGCTGCGGTGCTCAGAACGATCAATCAGGACCGATGAGGCTTCCGATCCAACGGCGCGCCGTTTTTCCCAGCCCCTGGCGGTCACTCTTCTCGGGAGCGACCGAGCCTGGGACTGACGGATCATTTCCAGTGCCATCTTCGCCGGCGACCATGTCCTCAACAACGTGTCCTCGTTCCCCAAAGGGCGATAAACTTCGCGCGAAAGGAAGGAATGGAAGGCAGAAACGTACTTCAGAGATCACTTCGGACCCCTTTCCCCCAATGCTCGGTGCCGGCGACCGCCCCGTCCCCTTAGGCGATTCGTTCAACAGGGCATCGCTCATGACGGGCACCGAGAAACGAACCCAATAAATCACCTGCAAACCAACCCCCTGGCCCGTGCACTCTTCGCGATGCTTCTTCTGCTGTCGGGATTTGCCGGAATCTCCTATGAGATCCTCTACGGCAGGATGTTGGGCAACCTCATCGGCGACCAATGGGCCGTTAGCGCTTCCATCCTGCTCACCTTTCTTATAGGTATCGGTGTCGGCAGTCTTTCAACTCTGGATGCTCAAGATCGCCGAGTTTATCGTCGGGTGCTTTCGAGAAACCTTTGCACTCGTGCTCGGCCTCGTTCTCCTGGACATTGCAGCCGGAACGGCTCTGACCCGCCGTTTCCGGCTCGGCTTCATCCATGTGATGCTCGCAAACCTTGTAGGGCTGGTTTGGCTCATGGGGCCCTCCAGCCGATCACGGCCCTCTACGTCTCGCTCTATTCGCCGGCTGCGTAGTCCCATCTTCTCACCGTGCTACTCAAGCTGGGCGCCTTGGCGGCGCTCATGGGCGTGCCGGCCCTCTCTTTCGGCGCCACCATTCCGGCGCTGATCACGACCGAGGACAATGTGGCCCGCGAATCGGGCCAGCTCCTCTTTGTCTCATCATTGGCCAATGCCGCGGGTTACCTGCTGATGGTCTTCGTCCTGCACGAGCATCTCGATTATAGACCGATCCTCCTGTTAGTGGCGGCCGTGAGCACGCTGGCCCTGCTGCTCTATTGGAAAGGACGGAAAGGCGTTTGGCTCGGCGCGCCGGACTGTACGCGGGGGCCCTCATGGTAGTACACGCCACTCTTTGGAACGAGCAGCTCCTCTACCTGAGCCACACAGCCTTTCACTCACCGGCAAAGCTCGCCCAAGCCGGGGAGCAAGTCCGGTTTCAGGAACCTTTCAAGGGACGGCAGGATGTTTTTGCGCTCTAGAAGCTCAAGAAGGGGGGGACGCTTTTTTTCATCAACGGCTAAGTTCTCACACGACTATTGGCACCAGGTTGGGCAAGGAAGCGCAAGAATAATAATGTCAAAACGAGGAAAGACAAAAAACTAAACCATTTACCGCTCGGTCTCCAAACATTTCTTGTAAAGCCTATCAACAACTTCGCCCGGAATTGCATGCTCGTCGTTATGCTCTTCCAGAAATCTTAAACTATCCGCATAAAGATTGAGACCAGGCGTCGCATCACTGATGAGCTGTAGATACAGCGCTTGTGCTATGTTAGGTGAGTTAGAACTAAATTCCGCCTTGACTTCTGCAAGTTGGTTTCTTATGTTGTCCGATTCTTCGGCGCTTAAGACAATAAAGTGATATTTGTCGGAAACTATTTTGTTGCCATCTTGTGTTTCCACAAACCATTCATAGGATTTACCTGCCTTGAGGGGAGCCTTTACCTCAACTAGTGCACCTATCCTAATATTCTCAACAATATTTCTCTTTGGCATTACACCTGTAGTCTTAATTACCAATCTGGCTGGAGTGCATGATGAAACATCAATCCCCTGCCATCTAAAAAATATGGGTTCTCCGCTCAGTACTGTACTGCCCTCCAAGGGCCATGGTGAAACAATAAATGGTTGGGCAGGAAAGCATGAAATGTCCTGAATACCCCGGAGTGTAATGTTCTTCGTAGCTAGAAGCTCCTTACGCTTCACCTTTTGATCCAAGAACCTGGATGCGTTATCCTTAAGAACTGATAAAAATCCTCCGGCACTCTTATACTCAGCTGGATTACAGTTGACCTTTGTCTTTTTGTTTACTTCCTGCTCACCACAACCAGTATGAATGTAGATTAATTTCACATCTTTGCCTTTAACGGGTATGATTTCATCATTGTTCATTACTCTCATATCATGAGAAAGTGGCTTGACAGGCTTGCCGTCCCGTAAGAGGCGATAGCACTCTTCTGGCTCAGCCACTGACGAGACCTTAACAATGGCCACATACGAGGTCGGCTCAACGGCAAATGCAGCGATTTCAGGAAAACCCAAGAAAAGTCCAATGACAAACACAAAGAATATAAATCGTATCATGCCGCTTTCTCCTTCCTCTTTTTCCACCATTCTTTCACGCTCTCTTCTGCATCAGCGATGTTTTGATGAATCCCAATCCCCAAAATAGGTAGCCAGAAATCTATAAATAACCCATATTTGCTAAACAACAAAACGCTGATTGGGGTTGTCGCAATTAGAAGAAACATAATAAGTACAGCTGCAGCAAAGAAAGATGATAACTGCATAAAGAACACGGCGACAAAGTAAATGATTACGCTTTCAATTAATATCCTTAACAGTAAGGACGGTTCATGTATTTGAAGTTTCTCCAATATAAGATTGATTCCGTTTGCAATCAAAAAAACACCTGACATCTCCCCCAAGGGAGTTGGATGCAGGTCACCCATATCGGGATTGGTGGATCCTATTAGAACCGCTTTGCCCTCATAGCTCCTCGCTTTTTTGGCATCTTTATCCAACAAGACAGCCGGGGTTATCATCAGATCATGATATTTGAGCAAAGGGTCTTCACACTCGATACAAATTTCTTTGGTCAACTCTCTCGGGGCCAGGCGGAAGATATACCTGGCGGCCGCGCCACCATGTCTCTCTTTAGTGTGGGCGTATATTTTTAAATCGGAACCCCTGCTACCCCTAGGGGCAGGGATCACGAGCTGATGACCTCCATTACGCACTTTCTTTTCTGCATCTCTAATTATCCTATCTCCATCTGATTCTCCATACCATAAATAAATCGATGATAGTATATGAATTGAAAATAACAAATTTCCGTCTTCGCCGACGGGCTCATAGAAACCAAAGTGACGCACCTGATAATCAGATGGATCGCGAAATACTTCAGGGCTACCTAGCTTTAGTACATCGTTGTTCTCAACAAGCATCCTGCTTAAATGACGCGTATATGAATCTGTAGACGGCTTCTCTCCCGTCCAAGGAAGGATGATTACTGATCCTTGTTTCCTCGCCACCTTAATTGCTGTGCTGAGCAGATTGAGAAATATTTCATTCTCATCAACACAATTCCCCTGTTCGCAGTAAATTGGCATAGGCCTATCGATGGCAAAATCGACTACAACAACTTTTGCTCCAAGCTGAATTGCTTTGACTATACACCGACCAAGTAATTCTCTCGGAGTCCAGAATCCGCGGCTAGGACTTGCATCATAAGTTTCTCTATCGAGTACCACAAGGCGGATCTTATCAGAGATGGGGCTTATATTCTTTTCTGTGCTCCGCGCAATTGCCTGCTGGAAGTCTTTCATCACCAGAAAGTCGTAAGCATCATTAATAGCTGTTTGGCCAATACTCGTGTATTGGGCAAAGTGAAGGACAATCACGACAACAATGCCCCAGAAAACATTGAGAGCAAAGTTAAAACGCTGTCTCGATGACCAACGCTTCCAGGAAAAGAAATCAACAGGTAGAATTCTGAGCGCGAGCCTTCCAATACTTCTAAGGATGGCAAGAACTATCTCACGAAACTTGCTTATGAGCTCATTCTTAAATACCATCCTTCATTCCTCTGGCCGGACTTATGAGCATATTTTGCGTCACCGAAAACGACCATGGGGTACAGAAGAAAGGATGACGGAAAAGATCCCCCTCCTCACCCCGGATCATCTGCAACTTGCTCTCCCGAAGAGCCTCGCCTTTGTTCATCCCGGCTATTAAATTCCGGCAGAGGCCCGTGCTCAACCTTTTTATTGAACTGGATTCAACAGACCAGAGCGTGACGGAAATGGCCGATGTGCCAGCATACCATGAAGACACGGGTCAGGCCGATGATGCCCTCTCCCTTGCATTCTTCGCCGCTTCATCCCGCCGTCCACGCTCTCAACTCAGGCAAAAAAATTGTTTGATTTGTAGGTCATGATACTGGTATTTTGGCTTTGGATAGGATTTTGGCAAACCACAGGTCGTCGGTTCGATCCCGATCAGCTCCACCAAGTATATCAAGGAGTTAGCCAATTGAGGTTAGCTCCTTTTTTGGTGGATTGTGCAGTAATTGTATAGTTGGTAGCCTTTTTCATTCGCTCGAAGGCGAGACGCAGGCCGCCGGCCACCGACATATACGCACCGAGTAGCGGCACTTGTTAATTACCCATGGTGGCACTGAGCTTATAAGGTGTCACCGAACGTTTGTCATTATGACCGTCGCGTACTTCGATATAGTAATTTCCAGCAGCGGGTATTGCTACCTCTCCCTTTGTTTCACCGCCCGTTCGCAGGGGCACCAGCCAGCCGCTGATTGCCTTCTTCTCGTTATTAAAAATTCGTGCCGACATTTCAAGATCAGCCGGGGAGTCGGTGATATGTACGGTGAGGCTACCAGGTCGGTTGGTTGAAATACGGTACCAGTCCGCATCGCCTTTTGGCAGGATGGTTCCGGAAACGACAGCGCCCAGTTTCAGAGGCACTGCAGAACCGAAACTATTATTGGGCTCACCCCGGTCATTGGTCGGAGTATAGGTTGCGCGCAGAGAATAGGGATCAATGGACCTGACATCGTTATGGCTATCGCGCACCTCAAGTATATAACTACCGGCCGTCGGCAGATCAATCACCGCCTCGGTATCGCCTCCGGGTTTCAAGGGACCAAACCAACCGGTCATGGCTCCTTTATCTTCGTTCCACACCCGAAAGTTAATTTCCATTTTTGCAGGAACATTGTTGAAAAGCACCTTGAGCTCTCCCTGCTCATCAACACCAAGCCGGTACCAATCCGAATCTCCCTTGGGCAGGATTGTCGCCTGAACCGTCTCGCTGATAGCAAGCGGTGTGGATCTGCCAAAGGAGTTGTTATTTCCGAATCGGTCGACACTGGGTTTATAGGTAAGAGTCGTGAGAAAGGGTTGGGCCGATCGATTGTCATTGTGCCCGTCACGTACCTCAATTACATAAAGTCCAGGCCCGGGCAGATCCACCACCGCCTCGGTATCACCACCTGCCTTAAGGGGCGGGATCCAGCCGGAAATTGCTCCCTTGTCACCGTTCCATACCCTGATACCGAGATCAAGATTCTTAGGGACCTCGGTTATCAGAACGGTCAGTTCTCCATGGCGGTCAACGGAAATCCTGTACCAGTCGGAATCCCCTTTGGGCAGAATCGTGGAACGCCAGGATGTTCCAGGCGTAACCGTTGCAGCGAAACCAAAACTATTATTGGGTTCATAAGCATCCTTGGTGGGAGTAAACACCTGGTTGAGAGAATATTGTTGACTGGACCCAACATCGTTGTGGCTGTCGCGCACCTCAACAAAATAGTTACCTGGTCCGGCCAGGTCGACTACCCCGGTGGTTTCCCCGCCTTTTCGCAGAGGAGCAATCAAACCGGAAATAGCTGAATATTCATGATTCCATACCCGGAAAACCAGATCCTGCTCCGCCGCGACATTGCTGATAGTGATACCAAGCGCACCCTGCTGTCTGACGGCAAGATGATACCAGTCGACATCACCCTTTGGATTGATACTGCCGCCGATCACCGCCGTAGCTTGAGTATGATTGGCGGTGCCAATGGAATTATTGGGCTCATGCTCCTTGGTACGCACTGAACGCACAGCCACTTGAGGAGGGGAAACAGTTGCTGATAGCGATTTTCCGCCCGGAATTATATCAGCTTTTTTTGCAACCATTTCCTTCCCCACCGGTTCCGGCTCCTTGACAAGTTCCTGAGCTTGCGCTTCAGGCTCAGGCGCTTGAGGCTCCGTGTCACCTTTCAGGGCGCGAAGCTTATTTTCCGCAAGCCCGGCAAAAACACCATCAGGAAACTGGCGCTGGTACTCCTCGAAATCCTCGGCAGACTCACTGCCCTTGATGGACTGCCAGAAGAGAGTCTCCTTGTCTATAGCGGCCAGCGACACAGGAAGTTTGGGAGCTTGAGCCTTTTCCGAACGGGTTTGGGAAAAATAAAAATCCCCGGTCAAAGATGATGCCTCCCAGGGCACCTGACTGTTTTGCGTATCAGCCATCACCCGGCGGCGGACAATTTTAAACATCTGCTCCACTTGGAGATCACTCTGCTGCATTGCCTCTGCCAATGCTTGAGAATAGGGACTGTTGGCGCCATCACCGTCCCTCGCAACATCACCGGGCGCCGTAGCATAGGCTATTAGGGTGCCGCGAGGGGCGTCCATTCGGGCAAGGCCCCTCACCGCGGAGCGAAAACTTCTGGCAAAGGGGTTGTTACGGCAGGCATCCATGATCACGAAGTTTATCCTGGTCCGGGCATAATCGAGAACCCGGAGGATATGATTGGCATTGACCGCCTCGATGTCCACGTCCCGCTCCCGCTCTATGGCAGCGTTTACTGGAATCAGATAATTCTCTCCATTGACCTGAATGCCATGACCCGCGTAGTAAAAAAGACCCACCGCTTCCCTGCCCACTTCATCAAGCTTGTCCCCGAAATCCTGAATCGCCCGCTTCATGGACTTCTGATCAATATCGGTATATTCCATGACTTCAAAATCGAGTTTCTGCAAAGTCTCAGCGACCAGACGGGCATCATTGACCGGGTTTTTCAGGGGGGAATCCTTATAGGCGTTGTTGCCGATAACAAGAGCAACACGGGGAGGAGCGGAATAGGCGTGGAATGATATTGTGATTACGAACAAAATCATCAAGCACAGACAAAGCGATTGTTTCATCGTTGACCCTCCGAAGTTTCTTATCAGACACCCCTGTGCTACTGCTTGCGCTTGAGAGCATTAAATCCTGCCTGCAAAAAGTGGTGGTCTGTTGTCAGGGCATCTGTGATGAAATGATCATCCATTATGAAAAGCGATTAAAACAGCATTCCGACGGTGAAATTGAGATTCCTGATGTTTCTGATTATAGCCCCGACGCATTCCATCTCTAACCGGGCGGGAGTCTACAGAAAAAATATGGGAGGTGCTTATTTCAGCTGCCAGTACTTAATCCCTCTAAACTCTTTCGGTGCCAGGTCACGGTTTAAAGGCTTCTTATTCCTAAGCACTGATATTAGGTCCTTTATTACCCGTCTTTTGCTTGCGTAGTAGGAATGACCATCCGGCAGACTCCATGGGGCGACATCTATATCGGCAACATCAACTGTATCGAAACCGTTTGCAACCGAGACGGGTTTACCAAGGCGTTTGGCCGAACGGAACCAGCCAGAGAGATCAAGCGCTAAATCCTTATCAGAGGTATACAGTGTCCAATTTTTAGATAATGAACGAATATGGGGCGCTATCTGCTCTGTGAAAAGCCGGGTATCAAAGTCCGGTGCAGCCATGATAACAGTATCGAACAATGGCTTGGTTTTCTCCCCCTGCTGCAATGCAATACGGTATAATGCACGCAGTAAGCCTTGATTGCCCATGCTATGCGCAATCAGGTGTAACCGTTTTGCCTTGGTTTGCTCCCTGAGGCTCGCAAGAAACTTCTCTATATAAAGCACACTCCACTCTACATCAATTCGGTCAGAAAAATACGACGGCACGCTTCCGTTTGAAGGCCAGGAGAAGAAAATAGCCGCTCCTTTAAAACCGATATCGTAGGCGATCTGTGCTGTACGACGCGCTGCTTTATCAAAAGTTACGTTATAGCCGTGAACAAAAACAAAG
>CAMYMF010000018.1 GCA_947259355.1 uncultured Nitrospirota bacterium
TGATATGATGTCTCTCAACAGACAAGTCGCCGGATCTCTTTGCTCGGTTCAGTTTGTTCCGAAAAGTTTTCCTGAATTTGGATGACCGGCTTCCCCAATAAGCATCCCAAGTCATGTTCATCTCTATCACCGGGCTTTCTATGCTTTCCTGGAGCCCAAAGAGATGCCGATTCTCTTTAAGGAACTTCGCTATCGCCTGAAAGGCATGGCCATTTCGGTCTACCTTGGTGAACTCGATCATATCCCAAGTGGGCAAACTCATCAGAGTGTCCCAAACAGTCTTCACAATCTCGCTTACATTCTGGTCTTTTCGAATAATCAAATCCGAAGACGGAGAATGTCCGTTTGCCATCAGTTTTATTTTCTTTACTTCCACGTTGCGATAGCGGCCTACACTCCGAAGAAATGGAGCTATCCCAATGATCTCCTCTTGCGAATTGTAAACAACGATTGTACTGAGTACCGGGCCCCCACCGAAATGGTTCCACCAAGCCATGATCCAGTCATGCGTAAGTTGTACCACATTGTTGTAACTGTCCTGTAACAGCTCAGTCCACGGCCCTTCTAGACTTTCCAGTTCTTCTATCTGAGTGAGAATCCTGGCGTTCATAAACATACTCGAGGATCGAGAGTCATGTACTAGGCAGTCGCGTCAAGGTGAAGTTGTCGAGATAGATTGTGTATTTCTCTGTCAGGCCCGTTGTATAAAAGATGAGCCTTCTGATCTGAGACGTGCGCAGCGGTCGCCCATTTCCGTAAGTCTTCAATTGACCAAGCTCGACTGTGATGCGATTCGTCCCCCTGGGCAAATTCAGCCTCTTCCAGAACCAGTCATCGGGACCGGGATCTTTGCGATCATCGATTCTGAGTTTGAACTGCGTTACAGGACCGGGATTGTAAACGTCAAATTCGAGCGTTTGAAACCCGCGCCAATCCTGCTTCCCCAGGTTGAGAGTCACACCGGGATACTCCTCCGAGGAAGACAATTCCGCCTTGAGAGAATACCGGCCGTCCGTTGCGTGTTCCGGAGATCGCTCGAACCAGGTCCTGCAATGCCACTTGATCCCGTCAAGCTCCTGGTCTCTTTCAAAGCTCGCGATGCTGAACGATTCGCTCCCCATGTTTGAACACGCCAGGAAACAGAACAACCCCGTGATTAGGATGCAATTCTGCAGGAAACTGTTTGTTTTAACCAACTCTTCAGCTCTGTCCCTCGAATGAAAAGACTGTAAGCTCCGGCCGGCAGAAAAATCGGACCGGCACATAACTCGTACCGATGCCGCGATTCACGTAGAGGTAGGTGGCACCCAGTTTAAAGAGTCCTGAACGATATCGCTCATAAAGTGCTCTTCCGGTGTGCAATGAAGTGATAAAGGGAAGGCCTAACTGACCCCCGTGGGTGTGGCCGCACAAAATTAAGTCGATCTTCTTGCCTGCCGCTTTGCGGACCACATCTGGGGAGTGGCTCAACAAGATGACAAAGGCGCCTTCCGAGACTGCATCGAGCGCCTGGTCGATATCGTCTCGTCCATTGACAGGATCGTCAACGCCGCCGATATACACCGAACCCTGCGGGGTCTTCAGAAGAACATGACTATTTCTAAGCACCTTGATCGGCAGCCCTGGATTCAGTTTTTTCGAACCTGCCCGATGGCAGAGCAGGCACATACCCCGCCCATCCGTATAGTCTGAGTTGCCTAAAACACCAAAGATTCCGTATTTGGACTTCACTCTCGCGAAAAGACCCAACACGGGATGAAAGTCGTCGCCGTAGGCCGTGTAATCACCCGTGACAAGAACGAGGTCGGGCGAGAGGCTATTGATCGATTGAACCAGCTTTTTTTCTCTATATCCCAAGCGCTTCAGATGGATGTCTGAAATATGGACAATCTTGAGTCCGCTCAATCCTGGAAAGGATTCAGCGGGAAGCTCGATGTGAGTGGTCTCTATCCAATTTGGCTCTAGGAATAATGCGTAAGAAGCGATGACAAGAAAGCCAGCCGCAATACAAAACCAGATTTTCTTTCGGCGTTGATTCAACGGCGACGTCCGCCAGGCAAAGCTCCGCCCTGTCGGTTACATTTCATCCCTTAATCCGAGGCATCCAGCAACAATAATGCCAGATTGTGTTATCTGGTTCCGAAAAACCGCTAAATCATTTTAACAAAAGCGCATTGCTGCGTCCACAAAGTTAATCTTAACACTCTGTTTACGAACCATACCGAATATTATTCGGAAATCATTTCCACAATTTTGGAAGAAAAATTCCTCAAATGGGAAAAGTGGGACATATTTCGAGTCTGCTCCAGAGGCAAATATCACTATTGGCTCTGGCACTTGACAAAAAGGCGTTCCGATGCAGCGGGAAGGGCTCTTCTGATCTTAGGAGTGCCAAAGCAGGAGATTTGGCCGGCATCAAGAGAAGGTGGATCAAGTCTTGGGAAGCATTCATTCATACCACCCAATGGTCTCGGCCAGCCCCTTTTCCAGGTCATATTTCGGCCGATAGCCGAGATACTCGCCAGCGTAGGAAATATCGGCCAGGGAGTGGCGGATATCGCCTTTGCGTTTTTCTTTGAAAACGATTTTCGAGTTCGAGCCGGTGAGGGCGATGATCATTTCAGCGAGCTCCAGGATGCTGATCCGCTGACCGTAGGCGATGTTGAAGGAGCCTCCCGCGGCCTTGGGGTGTTCGAAGCCTGCGAGGTTGGCATCGACGACGTCGTCGATATAGGTAAAATCCCGAGTCTGCTTGCCGTCGCCTTCGACGCTCAGGTCTTCTCCTTTGAGCGCAGCCGTGACGAACTTGGGAACGACCGCGGCGTAATCGGACTGGGGGTCCTGACGCCGGCCGTAGACGTTGAAATAGCGAAGCCCCACGGTGTCGAGACCGTAGACTTCGTGGAACACCTTCAGGTAGAGCTCCTTGGCCACCTTGGACACGGCATAGGGGGATTGGGGATTGTAGGGCATGGACTCCTTCTTGGGGAGCTGCGGCGTGTCGCCGTAGACCGATGACGAAATGGCCACAACCACCTTTCGGATTCCGGCATCGGAAGCCGCCTTGAGTACGTTCAGCGTCCCCGTCACATTGGCTTCATTGGTCGCGAGGGGGTCTTCCACACTTCGCGAGACGCTCGGGCGCGCGGCCTGATGGGAGATGGACTCTATTTGATAGGCCTGGATGACCTCCGCGAGATGGACCGGCTTGAGGATGGTGCCGTGCACAAAGGTGAACTCGGGGTGATCCTTCACGGCCTCCAGGTTTTCCATTCTCCCCGTGCTGAGATCATCAAATACGATCACCCGGTGCCCGTCGCCGATGAGTCGTTCTGCAAGATTGCTTCCGATGAAACCGGCGCCGCCGGTGATGAGGACGTTCAATGCCTGCCTCCCTGGGAGTCATGCATGTTGCACCAATGTCAATCTGTTGATTATACGGCTTCGAGGGGGCTTTGCAAGCGCTTTCTCGTCCGGACATTCTTCCTCAAACTTACTTAGACGGCCCCGGGGTGCCAGGCGCTGGTTTTCTCCGGGGCCGAAAACTAGTCTCCCGCCCCCTTGTGTCACTTCGTCTCCTCTTCTTTCACCCCCCTCCCCCTTCACCTTCTTCCCCGCTTGGGGGAGAGGGGAAGATGGGTATATGCCGCTCTTTCTCCAACACCTGGGGAGCGCGAACCTCACCTTGAACCTCATAAGCTGGCCCAGGGTGTGAACGCCGGCACAAACGAAAGCTGCCCTTTTCTTGATTGTTGCGAGCGGTTGTGACATAATTTCAGCAGGTGTGCCGGCTCCTGGAAAAGGCCCACCGCTGCAACGTCATCCGCGCACAGAGGAAAGCCATGGTGAAGCCGAAACTTCTGATTGTCGACGACGACGAGAGCATCCTCAAACAACTCCTATGGGCCTTCGACGATGACTACGCGGTCTTGCTTGCGCCCGACAAGGAGACAGCTCTGGCTTCGCTGCGCGAGCAACGGCCTGATCTGGTGGCCCTGGATCTTGGTCTGTCCCCGCACATGGGAGGCGAGGCCGACGACGAAGGGATCGACATACTGGCGCAGGCATTGAAACAGGATCCTCTGGTAAAGACCATCATGATCACCGGCAACGAGGACAAGGAGTACGCCATCAAGGCTATCAAGATGGGCGCTTACGACTATTACCTCAAGCCGGTGGACGTGGAGGAGCTCCGTCTCATCATGAAACGGGCCCGGCGGATCCAGAATCTGGAACGAGAAAACGTCCGGCTCCAGGAGCAGATGCACGAGAGCAAGCGTTATGCGGGACTGGTCGGTTGGTCGCCCGCCATGCAGGCCGTCTACCAGCAGATCGAAGGGGTGGCCGACAGCGACGTCACCGTGCTCATCGAAGGGGAGAGCGGCACCGGCAAGGAGCTGGTAGCCAAGGCCATTCAGGAGAAGAGCGGGCGCGCCAAGGGTCCCTTTGTGATCATCAACTGCGGCGCCATTCCGGAGAACCTTCTGGAGTCGGAGCTTTTCGGCCACGAAAAGGGGGCCTTCACCGGCGCGACGGCCGGCAAGGCAGGCAAATTCGAACAGGCCGACGGGGGCACCCTCTTTCTCGATGAGATCGGCGAATTGCCCTTGAGCCTGCAGGTGAAGCTGCTTCGCTTTCTGCAAGACCACCAGATCGAGCGGGTCGGAGGCAAGAGTCCGATCAAGCTCAATGTCCGGGTACTGGCGGCCACGAACCGGGACCTGGAACAGGAAGTAGAGGCAGGGCGGTTCCGCAAAGACCTCTATTTCCGCCTGAACGTGGTCCGCATCGTCCTGCCCCTGCTGAAGGATCGCACGGGCGATGCCATGCTCCTGGCCCACTATTTTCTCGACTGCTACCGGGGGGAGAAAAAGAAGAAGATCTCGGGATTCTCGGCGGAAGCGGAGCTGGCGGTGAAAACGGCGGAATGGAAAGGCAATGTCCGGGAGCTGGAAAACCGGATCCGCAAGGCCCTGATAGTGACCCAGGGACCGCTGATCACCGAGCACGATCTCGGGCTCGCCTATAACGAAGATGCTGTCCCGCTGCCGCTGAAGGAGGCCCGGGAACAGCTCGACCGCAAGTACATCATGCTTGCCCTGCGCGGCACCGGGGGCAATATCAGCAAGGCGGCCAAGGAACTCGGCATCAGCCGGGTTACGCTGCACGATCTGATCAAGAAATACGACATCACCGTCCCTTCCGGGGTCTGACCGTCTAAATCGCCTCTCGCTTCAATGTCGATTTCCTTTACACTGCTAACCTTTTAAATTCAAAGAACTTCTCCTCAAGACGCCGATATTTGTCAGGCGAATGTCGGAATCCCTTACAACTTTACCGCCCCCATCGGCTCGGTCGTCTTCGAATTCCCACGGCATGAATTCAAAAAATGATTGAAATTCTCCGGTTACGGAGTCCGGGAGAAGCTGGTATGCAATTTGCAGGAATTCCCCTGTGAGAGATTGTACCTATCTGGAAATGGGGAATTCAGATATAAAGTCACCGGAAAGGAGCCATTATCATGCAAAAGAGAACCATTTTACTCATCTTATTCCTGTCTCTATTCTTAGCGGCATCGAATCTCTACGCCTACTCCTACTGCTACGAAGGCTGCTATGAGCCGCCCGAGGTGACAGCCAGCATGGAAATGACCGGCGGAGACGGCGGCGCGTTCACCGCCCAGTACGTGTTTTCGAATCTGCCGACCGACTACGGGGCCATGGCACTTCTTCTGGATTTCCAAAGCCCCTTCACGCCCGTTCTCAACAGCCAGACCCTGGGTTGGTACATGGGCACGGCAGACGGCAATCTGCTGCTCGCCACCAAGTCCGGTCTGCCGGTGACCCCCGGCCTGTTAAACTTTGACGTCAACGTCGATCTCTCCGACGGCGTTCAGTGGGACTGGCACCAGAGCTTCCTCGGCGTCTACACAAAATGCCTGCGGATTGTGAAGTTCACCGGAACCATTGACAGACCGGGCTACCCGGTGGCGGAACCGGGCACCATGATCCTGCTCGGCATCAGCATGCTGACCCTCGCCGGCTACGGCAGACGGCAGATGATGAAGAGATAGCGCAGCCTGAGAGGCTGGCCGACTCGCGAATACGACAAGAAAACAAATAGCGCTTCCCCTTTTGGGAGAAGCGCTGTTTTTTTGACTAAATCCCGAGAACCCGGTTCCAGTCAAATCCCCCTATATCCCCCTTTCCAAAGGGGGACTGTGAAACCAGGGAAGAAGGGCAACGCCATGACAGCGGGGCCAAACTCACATACTCTTGCCTACGAAAGCTCCGAGAGCGCCTGGAGCGCTTGGTTCCTGTAGATGAAGCTGCCGCCCTTTTCCAGGGCCGTCTCCAGATGCCCCCTGGCCTCTTCATTCTCTCCCAGGGCCTTCAGGACCATGCCGAGGTGAAAGTGGATGATCGGCTCACCAGGATTCAGGGCCAGCGCCCGCTCCAGCGTCCCCCGGGCCTCGCGGTGATCCCCCATGAGGTGTTGGATCCACCCGAGGGTGTCCTGAAAGCCGGGATCGTTCGGTGAAACGGCCGTCGCTTTCTCGGCCAGCCGCCTCGCCTTCGGCAGGAAGACCCCCTTTTCCGCGTAGATCCAGGCCAGATTGTTCATGGCGGCGCTGTTGTCGGGCCGCACGGTGAGGAGTTTCTCGTACTGCGCCACGGCCCCGTCGATGTTTCCCGTCGACATATAGAGCTCGGCCAGGGGGAGCATGGCCTGGTAGAGATTCTTCTCCTTGGCGAGGGCCTTCTCGTACTCAGCAATGGCCCGGGCCGACTCCTTCTCCTGGATATGAAGCTTTGCCAGAACGAGGTGGGGCAGCGCGCTGGCCGGCATCGCGTCAATCGCCGCCGTAAGGCTCTGCCGAGCCTCGGCTTTCCGGTTCATTTCGAGGAGCACCCGTGCCTTGCTCAAATAGGGAGCCAGATAATCGGCCCGAACCGCGATGACCTTGTCCCACTGGGCAATGGCCGCCAACGGCTCTTTCGCCCGCGCATGGGCCGATCCGAGCAGCGTGAGCAGCATGGGATCGTCGGGCCATTTCTTGAGGGCCGCCCGTGTTTCGGCTTTCGCCCCCCCGATGTTGCCTTGAAGAAGGTGGCTCATGATCAGCCGGACGCGAGCGCCCGGCTGCTCCGGGTCGAGTTGAATCGTTGACTCAAACTCCTCGATGGCCCGTGCGAGATTGCCTGCGGCACCGTAGTAGACCCCCAGATTTTCGCGAGCCTCCGCTGAGTCTGAGTCCAGAGCCAGGGCTCTTTCAAAAGTCACGATGGCGTCATCGAGCCGTTCCATCTTCAGATAGGCCGAGCCGAGCAGATTCAAAGGGAGGGGGTTCTGCGGATCGCTTTCAACGGCGGCCTGGAAGGATTTGATGGCATCGTCCCGGTAACCGAGGGCAAAGGCGCTGGCGCCCGCCAGCAGGTTGGCGCCGGTATGACCGGGGGCCTTGGCCAGCGCATCGTGGGCCATGGTGATGGCCTGCTGGTAATGCCCTGAAAAATAATGGACCTGGCTGAGCAGATAGTAGGGGATGGCCGACTCGGGGTTTTCCCGGGTCACCAGAATCAGCTCTTTTTCAGCCAGATCGTATTTCTTGAGACCGAGATAGGCCGCCCCCTTCAACAGATGGGAGTGCACCGCGTTCGGCTCCAGCTCCTGGGCCCGATCGCCGGCAGCAATGGCGGCGTCGAATCGGCTCTGATTGATGTAGAGCTCGCCGAGTTTCAGGTGCGCTGCGACCAAATCGGGCTTCTGCGCCAGCGCTCCCTGCACCTCCTCGACGGCATCGTCCAGTTTCCCCTGCAGGGTGTAGACCTCGGACCGTGCCAGATAGGGTTTGACATCCTTCGAATCAAGCTCCCCCGCCTTGTTCAAGGCGAGCAAGGCCTTGTCGAACTGCTCCTGAAAGATAAAGATCGTTCCCACCGTCATCCAGGCCGGCTGGAAATCCTTGTCTAGGCGGAGCGCTTCCTGGGACAGAGAAAGTGCCAATGTGAGATTGTTCCTGCCGGCGTGCACGTTCGCGAGGACATAAAGGACCCTCGGATCGTCGGACCGGACCGCCCGGCATTTCTGTGCGCTCTGCTCCGCGGCGTCCAGGTCCCCCAGTTGGAGTGCCGCTTCCGCCGTCTCGAGATGGAGCGCGTAGCTGTCGAGCCCCATCTCCGCAGCCTTCCTGTAGTTGCTCAGGGCTGTTTGATACTGCTCTTTGAGGGCATGGGCGCGCCCCAGAAGGAAATGGGCTTCCCCCGCATCGGGAGTGAGCTTCACCAGATTGCTAAACTCCACCACGGCGCCCTGTCCGTTTCCCTCCTCGAGATAGGCGAGCCCCCGTTGCTGGTGGCGGGCGATCTTCGCCTCCCGGCTCTCACAGCCCAGAAGGCTCACGAGAAACAGGAGGATCACGTATGCCGTCCATCTTTTGAGGGAGAGCTTGACCGGAGTACTCACTTTCATTGGCAATAGCCTCCATGCACAACCGTGGGTAACAAATCAACACGATAGCCTATCGCCGAGGACTCTGCCTGTCAATAGCTTAATGGGATTTTAGAGCCTCTTGTTCAGGCTCCTCTGCCGTCGCCCGCCCGGTGAATCAGTGGAGGGGATTTCGGGATCAAGATTCTGTCCTCCGTCCTCCGACGTTTCGTCCTCTGGTTTCGGGGGTGAGGGGTCCAACGTCAAAACCTCATTAGATGCTCAAATCGCCCATTGAGCCGGCGTGTACGCGGCGCCCAAACCGGTGCTGTTGACAGCCTTGGCGCATCTTCGGTACGATGGTCCCCGAATCGTACACGGGGGCCGCCACAGGCAGGAGTCGGCGCCACATCACGTGCGGAGATGCCGCACTTCGTCAGGAGGGAAACCATGAGAGTCATCGAATCAATAGACGACATCAAAGTGGCCACGGGCTCGGCCCGATGCGACGGCAAAACCGTCGGATTTGTGCCGACCATGGGCTTTTTGCACGAAGGGCATCTCTCGCTCATGCGCGCGGCCCGCGCAGAGAATTATCTGGTGGTGGTCAGCCTCTTTGTCAACCCCACCCAGTTCGGTCCCAATGAGGATTTCGAGCGCTATCCCCGAGACCGCAACCAGGATGTGGAACTGGCCATGGGCGCCGGAACGGACCTGCTCTTCATTCCCCGGGCTGAGGACATCTATCCGCCCGATGACGCCACCCGGGTCGTGGTCCGGGGATTGTCGGAAAAGCTCTGCGGGGCGAGCCGACCGGGCCATTTTGAGGGTGTCGCCACCGTGGTGACCAAGTTGTTCAATATGGTTAAGCCCCATCGCGCCTATTTCGGCCTCAAGGACTACCAGCAGACCGTTGTCATACGGCGGATGGTCGAGGATCTACACCTGGATGTGGACATCGTGACCCTGCCGACGGTGCGGGAGGCCGACGGGCTCGCGCTGAGCTCGAGGAACAGCTATCTCTCCGACGAGGAGCGCCGGTCGGCCCGCTGTCTCAAGGATTCCCTGGATCTGGCTGAACGCAAGATCCACGAGGGAGAACGCCAGGGCGACCAGATCCGGGGCCAGATCCGGGACCGGATCGGTCGTGAAAAACTGGCCCGCATCGATTATGTCTCCGTCTCCGATCCGAAGACCCTCGATGAGGTCTCACAGATTTCGGGCGACGTGGTCATCTCCCTGGCTGTCTACATTGGCGAGACACGCCTCATCGACAATCTCGTGGTGAAGGTGGCGGCGTAGCCTGCGAAGCATCCCGCCCGTCGGGCGCAAGGGCTCCGCCGTCGGCACGAACTCCGAGCGGTCCCGCTCGTCAACGCTTTTCGGGCTAGCCCGAATATTGCGGGCTAAAATGCCCGGATGCCAAACGCCCCCAGCAGACGGGCCAGGCAGACCAGCGGCAGCCCCACGACATTGGTGTAACACCCTTCTATGCGCTGAACAAGAAGCGCTCCCTTTCCCTGAATCCCGTAGGCACCGGCCTTGTCCATCGGCTCGCCGGAGGCTATATAGCCTTGAATCTCCGCGTCGGACAGGTTTCGGAAGAAGACCTGGGTGCACGCATCGTCCTGCGCCATGCGGCCGTCGGCCGCATCGATGACGGCCACGGCGGTGATGACCTCATGGGATTTCCCTGAAAGAGCGCGAAGCATCTCAAAGGCCTGCGCTTCAGCGTCGGGTTTTCCCAGAGGCCGCCCGTCCAGCACGACCACTGTATCAGCGCCGATGACGATCCCCGATGCGACACGATCGGCAATTTGCGCCGCCTTGCCTGCGGCGAGCTCCCCGGCGCGCTCCCGGACCGGAATCTCTGCGGGAAACGACTCGGGCACGTCGCTCGGCATCACCTCAAAGACGAGTCCAATCTGCTCGAGCAACGCCTTGCGCCGGGGCGAGGCGGAAGCCAGAATGAGTTTTTGCATCCGCAGGAAACCTCGAAATGGGTCGACGCCACGGGACACTAGCAGATCGGCCGGGAAGAATCAAATCGGGGAAGACCGCGGGTCCGGCAGGCCTTTTCCATATGGACATTTATCGGCTGTGGCGATATAATTTCCGACAGTTTTGCTGGGAACGGCGAGTCTGCGGCGCGCAGGAGGCATGTTGCGCCATCGTTTTAGACCGCAGGACGGGCGCCAAGCAAAAAGGAGCCCGATGCCCGGCCCACCGAGCACGTCCGGTCGTTGTTCAACGGAGCATCTGATGCAGGGACCCGAGCCTCAAACGGCTGAGATGAGAGCGGCCTTTCGCTGGCAGCAGAAGGTTCTGGTGCTGCTGGGAATTCTCGTGCTCAGCGGTCTCATCTGGTTTTTCTGGAATGCCGTCCAGAGCTCCGGGGAGATCCGCTTTCCCGTCTCCGACTACGTGCTGCTCTTCTCCCTGGCGGTCATCATCGCCATCCTCTCGCTGGCGCTGATCCTGCTGGTGTTTCGCAACCTGATCAAGTACTACTTCGAGGGCCGCAAGAGCCCGCCGCGCGCGCGGATCAAGACCAAGCTGATCATCGCCTTCATCAGCTTTTCCCTGATTCCATCGATTCTGCTCTTCACCATTGCCAGCTTTCTCATCACCTCCAGCATTGACAACTGGTTCAACGAACGGGTCGATGACTCGCTGAGGGAATCGCTCGATGTGGCCCGGGTCTATTACGAGAACTCCGAGCGCAATGCCATCTACTACGGCCGCCAGATCAGTGAACAGATCACCCAGCGCAAGCTCCTCAATGAGAAGAATCTGGCCCGCCTCCGGGAGCTGATCCAACAGAAGCAGAGAGAGTACAACCTGGGTGTGGTGGAGGTCTTCTCGGCCACCCACGAAGAGCTGGTCAAGGCGATGAATCCCGAGGTGCCGTCGACCACTTTCGTGGGGCCGCGGGCGGAGATCATCGAGCTCGCCCTCAACGGCAGCGAGCACACGGAGAGCGAGCCTATGGGGGAGGGCGACATCATCCGGGGCGCCGTGCCGGTGCTCTCGTCCTGGAACCGTAAGGACGTGGTCGGGGTGATCGTCGTCAATTACTACGTCCAGAAGAGCCTGGCCACCAAGATGATGAACATTACCCGCGCCTTCAACGAATACCGGGAGCAGGCCATGCTGCAGAACCCCATCAAGGGGATCTACATCATGTTTCTCTTTCTGGTGACCCTGGTCATCGCCTTTTCCGCGACCTGGGTGGGGCTCTACCAGGCGCGCAAGATCACCATCCCCATTCAGGACCTGACGGAGGCAACGCACCGCATCGCCGAGGGAGACCTGGATTTCGTCATCGATGTGGAGTCCAAAGACGAAGTGGGACTCCTGGTGGACTCCTTCAACCGGATGATGAGCGACCTGAAATCGAGCAAGGAGAACCTGGAGCGGACCAACATCGAACTGAAGGTTTCCAACGAAGAGCTCGACCGGCGGCGAAGCTACATCGAAACCATTCTGCAGAACATCGACACCGGCGTCATCTCCATTGACTGGGAGGGGCGCATCACCACCATCAACCAGGCCGCGGAAGGGATGCTGGGGGTCCGGATCGTGGAGGCCCGCGGCAAGGACTACCGCGACCTGCTGACCTTCCCGAAGTTGCTGGAGAGCATCAAGACCGTCACCACCGGTCTGCAGAAGAGCTTCGGCCGCGAACTGCAAATCGCCACCGATGAGAAGACCCTCTTTCTCAAGAGCCACGTGTCCGCTCTGGAGGACGATCGGGGCAATTACCTGGGCGCGGTGGTGGTGCTGGACGACTTCACCGATCTGATGCGGGCGCAGAAGGTGGCGGCATGGCGGGAAGTGGCCCGCCGTATCGCCCATGAAATCAAGAATCCCCTGACGCCGATCCAGCTCTCCGCGCAGCGCCTGCGCCGCAAACAGGAGAAGAGCTCACCCGATCTGGATGGGGTCATCCAGGAGTGCACTTCGACGATCATCAATGAGGTGGACGGCCTCAAGAAGCTCGTCAATGAGTTCTCCCAATTCGCCAAGATGCCCGACGCGCAACCATCCCCCAACGACCTGCACGAGATCATCACCGAAGTCTGCACCCTCTACGACGTGCACAAGAAGGTGAGCATCGTCCGGGAGCTGGATGAAGAACTGCCGACCCTCAATGTCGATCGGGAACAGGTCCGGCGGGCCCTCATCAACCTGCTGGAGAATGCCGTGGAGGCCATGGAAGGGGAGGGGCGGGTCTGGGTCCGGACCGACTACAACCGCCAACTCCAGATGGTGACCATCGAAGTACGGGACGAGGGCGCCGGTATCCGTCCGGAGGATCGGGACAAGCTGTTTCTGCCATACTTCTCGCGGAAGAAGTCGGGCACCGGTCTCGGTCTGGCCATCGTGGATCGGATCGTCAAGGACCACGGCGGTTACATTCGGGTCAAGGACAACACCCCCCGGGGAACGATGTTTGTCATCGAGCTCCCGGCAGCGGCTTAGCCCTTCGATTCACATGTTCGATTACGAATTTGATTTTACCATAGAAAATACTTCACTATCTGTACGGATCGAAGCACTTTGTGGTCCTGTTCAGAAACATGGTCACCGACCCTGAAGGAGCGTCATGCCCACGGCCCGCATACTCGTCGTCGATGACGAAACGGTCATCCTCAAGACCCTGTCCGATGTCCTCCAGGACGAGGGGTTTGAAGTCGTCACCGCTGAATCGGGGGAGGAGGCCCTGCGGGTCTTTCCCGACGTGGCACCCGATGTAACCCTGCTCGACGTCTGGCTCTCCGGCATGGACGGCATCGAGGTGCTCAAGAAGATCCGGGAGCAGGTACCCGACGGAGCGGTGATCATGATGTCAGGACACGGCAGCATCGAAACCGCGGTGCAGGCAACCAAACATGGGGCCTACGATTTCATCGAGAAACCGCTTTCCGTAGACAAGCTGGCCATCTCGATTCAGAACGCTTTGGAGAAGAGCCGGCTGGAAGCGGAGAACAGAACGCTGCGCAGCAAGCTCGTCGAAAGCTACGAAATCGTGGGGGAGACCCCGGTCATCCGGGATCTCAAGGAGCAGATCAAGATTGCCGGACCCAGCAACGGTCGCGTCCTCATCTTCGGCGAGAACGGCACCGGCAAGGAGCTGATCGCACACCAGATTCATCTGCACAGCGACCGGGCAGACGGGACCTTCGTGGAGGTCAACTGCGCCGCCATTCCCCAGGATCTGATCGAATCGGAACTCTTCGGTCACGAAAAGGGCTCCTTTACCGGGGCCACGACCCTGCGCAAGGGCAAATTCGAACTGGCCGATCGAGGGACGATCTTTCTGGACGAGATCGGCGACATGAGCCTGGCCACCCAGGCCAAAGTGTTGCGGGCCCTGCAAGAGCAGATCGTGCAACGGGTGGGCGGCACACGCAACATCTCGGTGGATGTGCGGGTCATCGCGGCCAGCAACAAAGATCTGGAACAGGAGATCCAGAACGGCAATTTCCGGGAGGATCTCTTCTACCGCCTCAACGTGATCCCTATCGTGGTGCCACCCCTGCGGGAGCGCCGCGAGGATATCCCCGTGCTGGTGCGGCACTTCATCGGGGAGTACGCGCGCGCCAACGGCATGAAGCCCAAGACCATCCTGCCGGAGGCCATGCAGATCCTCATGCACTACCACTGGCCCGGGAATGTGCGGGAACTGCGCAACATCGTTGAGCGGATGATGATTATGGTGCGCAAGGAGAGCATCGGAACGGATGAGATCCCACCGGCCATCCGGGGCGAGCCGGCCCGGGCCAGACTCACCAGCTATGCGGGAAGTCTGCGGGAAGCCCGGCAGGCCTTTGAGGGCGATTACATTCTTCAGAAGCTGAAGGAAAACGACTGGAATGTCTCACAGACAGCGAAGATTCTGAAGATCGAACGGAGTAATCTGCACCGAAAGATCAAGCATCTGGGGCTCGACGCCCGGAAGAACTAACGGGGCGCCCCTCCGAGATCGGGGGTCTCAGGGAGTGACCGCCTTCGCCGGGGTGGGAACTTCCTGCGTCAGCTCTCGGATCAGATCGCGCACATGGACCAGATTCCGGACCCGCCAGCCGTTGCTCCCTGAAAAGAAGAGCCCTGTGTCGAGGTGCCCCTGGACGGCGTCGCTGAGGCGATCGGAAATGCAGTAGCCCACCTTGCGGGACTTCTCCCCGTGATTGCAGGGTGCGATGCAGTTTGAAATGCACTTCACCTTCGGACACGTACCGTCTTCCAGCGAGTCGTGGAGATGGGTCCAGATGCCCCGGGCCGGGTACCCCACCGGCGATTTCATCAGCACGATATCCTTCGGACCGGCATTGAGGACCACCTGCTTAAAGGCGGCCGAGGCATCGCACTCGTGGGTTCCGATGAAACGGGTCGCCATCTGCACGCCCGCGGCCCCCAGACCAAGGAAAGTCTCGATATCGCTCCGATCCCAGATTCCGCCGGCCGTGATCACCGGGATCTCACCCCATTTACGGGCTTCCGCCAGCACCTGGGGCAGAAGCCTCTCCAAGGAATAGGCCGCATCCTCGCACTGCTCGACGGTGAATCCCTGATGCCCCCCCGATTTCGGCCCCTCCAGCACCACGGCATCGGGAAGTCGCTTGTAACGGTGCGACCAGCTCTTGCAGATAATGCGCAGCACCCGGGCCGACGACACGATGGGGACCAGGGCCACGTCGCTGTCGCCGGCGTACTCGGGCAGACGCAGCGGGATGCCCGCGCCCGAAATGATCAGGTCGGCGCCAGCATCTACCGCGTCCCGGACCACACGCCCGTACTCGTTGATACAGTGCAGGATGTTGACACCGACGGCACCCTTTCCCTCCGCGATCTCCTTGGCCCCTTGGACGATACGGATCAAGGATTCCCGATGATGCAGGTTTTCGGGTTTCAGCGGTCGGCCCTGCAGGGTCTTCACTAAGTCAGGGTAGCGGTATCCAGTGCAGACGCCCGAGATAATCCCGATGCATCCGTTGCGGGCCACATGGCCGGCCAGATTGTCCCACGAAATACCGACCCCCATCCCTCCCTGAATGATGGGGTGCGGCACGTGTATCTTTCGAAGCTTCAATGATGGCAGTTTCAAACGGTCTCCAGTCTGTCAAGAAATGGACGGCGGGAGTGAACCATGGACGGGATGCTGAGACTGGCTGGAAAAATGGTCCTGTGATGCGGACGCAAAACACCACGACGAGGGCCGATAGGCTCCTCTGAAACATTCAACGCGATCGCAATAGCCCGTATGCTCTGTCCCCCATCGCAAGGATGTGAGGTGTTGCTTCGGAGCAACTATAGCATAAATGTCAAGCCCGCACCAAGAAAAATCTCCCAGAGCCTTCTTGCCGGCTTGGCGGGCCCCGCATCCTGGGATATACTGCCGAAAATGAAGGCCGCCCTCTTACTGGTATCGGGGATACTCCTTTTGTCCATGGGATGCAGCACGCCCTTTGAAGCCAGCCTAATCTATTTCCCGACTCGCGAGGTACGCTTTACCCCTGCCGATGTAGGGCTGGCCTTTGAGGACGTCACCCTTGACACGGAAGACGGGGTGCGGATCCATGCCTGGTACGTGCCGGGGAATCCCGCCGGCAAGACCCTGCTCTGGTTTCACGGCAATGCCGGCAACATCGGCGATCGGGTGGAGCACATCAAGGTCTACCACGACCGGTGGGAGGTAAACCAGATGCTGGTGGAATACCGGGGATACGGCAAGAGCGGCGGCAGCCTCTCCGAAGAGGGGACCTACGCGGACGGGCGGGCGGCCCTGGCCTATCTGCGGGAGCACCGCGGGCTGGCTCCGGCTGATTTGATTCTATTCGGACGCTCCCTGGGCGCGGCCATTGCCGTGCAACTTGCCACTGAAACGGAGTGCGCGGGCCTGATGCTGGAATCGCCCTTTACCTCGATTCGGGAGATGGCCCGTACCCACTATCCGCTGCTGGGACATCTGGTGCCGCTTCGGATCCGCTATGCATCCATTGACAAGATCGGCCAGATAAAATGCTCCCTCTTGATTCTGCACGGCGACCGGGACAACATTGTCCCCCAGAAGCACGGCCGGCGGCTCTACGAGGCGGCCCGGGAACCGAAGCAGTTCTTCAGCATCGAGGATGCCGGTCACAATGATATACTCATGCGGGCCGATGAAGCCTACCATCGGACGGTCCGGAACTTTATCGACGGCAGCGGCGGCTAAGTCCTGGCCGCAACGGTTCGTCATCGGGTTGATGAATCGAAGGCGCGACGGGGGGGGGACATGCAGACAAGGGCGGAACACCCCAAGAATCCGATCCCCACGGTGGATGTCATCATTGAGCTCAAGGGACGGGGCGTGGTGCTCATCCGGCGCAAATACCCCCCGCCGGGCTGGGCCCTGCCGGGCGGCTTCGTCGATTACGGCGAGACCCTGGAAGCGGCGGCTGTGCGGGAAGCCCGGGAAGAGACCTCCCTTGCGGTGCGGCTGGTCCGCCAGTTTCACAGCTACTCCGATCCGGATCGCGATCCCCGACGCCACACCATCACCACCGTCTTCATTGCAGAGGCCGACGGCGAGCCCCGGGCGGCGGACGATGCGAAAGAAGCGGCGATCTTCAGTCGGGACAGCCTGCCCCATGATCTGGCCTTTGACCACGCCCGGATCCTGGAGGACTATTTTGAGAAGAGGTACTAGCCCGGATGGATCTCGCTTGGACTGTGTCGTTAACAATATACTTGGACTGTGTCGTTAACAATATACAATGAAAGCTCCTTGTCAAAGCAGCACAGGTAGAGCGGTCTTCCCTCTCCCACATTTCGGGGGAGAAGGCAGGGGCGAGGGGGAAAGAAAGATCCGACGAAATCAGCAGGAAAGCAAAACCCTGAGAGCCCCCCTCACCTCGGCCCTCTCCCCGGCGGGGAGAGGAAGTTGCTTCAGGAAAGCACAATGCCGTTTTTCGTCCCCGTGCGAAGAGTGGGTCGGACATTAATTTGGCTCCGTTAATGTGTATGCGTGGGCTCACAACCGCTTGATGACCGAGCCGAATCTGCCTCGAACCACCCGGATGTTGCAGGGCGATCAATCGTGCAGTATCTGGGCTGAGGTTTTGAACACACCCGGAGGATCTGCATCATGCCGACAACCCAACCACCCGTCATCACCCTCATGGCGGCCCTCCTGGCCGCAAGCCTTTTCGGCTGCTCCGCGACTTCTCTGCCAAAGGGGGACGCGGCGCGAGGCGAGGCACGTTTCGCGGACACCACCCTGGGGACCAGCGGCAAATCTTGCAACACGTGCCACACGGAGATGGGCCGGGGCGCGATGAGCCTGGTGGGCAAGACGCCCTATGATCATACGATTCGGGACTGTATTCAGGGCCCGCTGCAGGGGGATCCTGGGCAGGAGCAGGCGATTGCAGACCTGCTGGCCTATATCCGATCTTTGCGCTAGCACGGACACGGCGGAGGGAGCCATGGGGGACCAGCGAAAGCTGCGGCGAGGCGGGGAATCGTCTTTCTCAGTGGCGGTACCGACGGCCCCACCGACGCCGCCGGGGCGGTCGTCGACGGGGCAACGCTCATACGGGCGCGACGCAAAGACCTCAATCCCCGCGCGGCCTTGGACAACAATGATGCCTACCCGTTCCTGCACAGCGTCGGCGGACATCTCGTTACCGGTCCGACCTTGACGAATGGCATCGACATCACCTGCGCTCTGGGGTGGTATAGCCAGAATATTTCAGTCACCGACAGGGCGTGGAGGGTTCCCCGTTGCCCCCAAACGACCCCTCATGGCGATGACGCACGCCATTTCGGGATTGCTCGGCACGGCGAAAAATGCGAAATTCTTGTACAACAATGTTCGGATTTTTTGATCAAACAGCTTGACAGCGATTTTCGGATATGCTAATTTCCCGATGCTTTTTCCCGTACTAATATATTACACCTCCCCCTGCTTTTCAGATTTACCAGAAAAATCGAGGAGTTGAGGCTTGATCCATCTATCACCCAATCTCATCATTCCTGCAATCATTTTCCTCCTGATCCTCATGTGGGTCCTCAATCGGTGGCTTTATCGCCCCGTTTTGAAGGTGCTGGACGACCGTCAGGCGATTGTCGAGGGTGCCGCCCGGGACGCGGCCGACGCGGAGGCCAAGATTGCCGCCCTGAGCGAGGAGTACGATAACGCGCTGCAGCACAGCCGCCGGGTTGCCAAGGCCACCGGGAACCAGGCCCAGACGGAGGCCCTGGGCGCGGAGAAGGAGATCCTCTCGGCGGCCCACCACCAGGCCGAGGCCTTTATGGACAAAGCCCTGGTGGCACTGGAGAAGAGCGCGGATGCGGCCCGGGAGGAACTTGGCGAACATGCGGAGACGCTCTCGCGCGAAGTCAGCTCCAGGATCTTGGGGAGGGCTCTTAGATGATCACATACGTGCGCGGCCATCCACGGATCAAAGCTGTGCTGCGGGGGAGCGGCGTCCTGCTCGCACTCCTCATTATTGTGGCCGGCGTAGCCTTCGCATCCAGCGGCGAAGGGGCTCACGGCGCAGCCCCGTCTCTGTTCTCGAAGGAGATGCTCTTTCGGCTCCTCAACTTCATCGTTCTCTTTGCCCTTCTGTACAAGTTTCTCGCGAAGCCGATCGGAGATTATCTCTCGGCGCGCCGGGAAGAGATCCTCTCCCGTCTGGAAGAGGCCAAACGGAGCAAGGAGGATGCTGAGGCCCGCTATGCGGAACTGACCCAACGGCTTGCCAACCGGGACGAGGAGTTCGAGGAAATCCGTCGGAACGCGGAGGAGAACGCCGCCCGCTTGAAGGAGGGCATCCTTGCGGAAGCCCAGGAAAAGGCGAAGCGGATCGAAGAAAAAGCAAAGGCCTCCATCGAGCAGGAATTGAAAAAGGCCCAGGAAGCGCTCAAAGTGGAGGCGGCAGAGTTGGCACTGAAGCTCTCCCGGGAGAAGCTGCTGCGGGAGATCAAACCGGAGGATCATCAGCGCTTCGTCGATGACTACATCGCGAACCTGAAATAGAGAAGGGGAGAGGCGATGAGCAGTGTGGTCGCCAGAAGATACGCCAAAGCTCTGATCGATTTGGCCGCAGCGGAAGGAATCGTCGATCGAATCGAAGGGAACCTCGGCCGCGTCGTGCGCACCATCGTCGCCGAACGGAAACTGAAGAACTTCTTCTTCAATCCGGTTTACAAGAGCGAGGACAAGCGCCGACTCCTGGATACGATCATCAAGGAGATGGAGATTAGCGGCCTGCTCAAGAAGTTCCTCATCCTGCTGATCGAAAAGGACCGCATGCCCGATCTGGAAGCAGTCCATGCGGAATATGTCAACCTCTCCAACACCCTCAACAACCGGGCCGAGGCCGAAGTACGCACCGCCGTGCCACTTTCCGAGAGTGCCCGAGAGAAGCTGCAGGCCAAACTCCAGGCCCTGACGGGCAAGAACATCTACCTCAAAGTGCAGGAGGATCCCGCCCTCATCGGAGGGATCGTCACCCGGATCGGGAGCGTCGTCTATGACGGCAGCATCCGGTCCCAGATCATGCGGCTCAAGGACCAAATCATAAAGGGGTAAGCCATGGACATCAAGGCGGCTGAGATCAGCGAACTGATCAAGAAACAGATCTCCGAATTCGAAACCGGCGTGGATGTGGCCGAAGTGGGGACGGTGATTAATGTGGGCGACGGCATCGCTCGCATCTACGGTCTGGAGAACTGCATGTCCGGGGAGTATCTCGAATTTCCCGGCGGCGTCATGGGCATCGCCCTCAACCTGGAGCAGGACAACGTGGGCGCCGTGCTCCTCGGTGAGTTCACCCAGATCAAGGAGGGCGACATCGTCAAGCGCACAGGCCGCATCGTGGAAGCCCCCATAGGCGACGCGATGCTGGGCCGCGTGGTCAACGCCCTGGGACAGCCCATCGACGGCAAAGGACCCATCGAGTCCCAGGAGACGCGCAAGATGGAGATCAAGGCGCCGGGCATCATCGACCGACAGCCCGTGAAGGAGCCGCTCCAAACAGGGATCAAAGCCATCGACTCCATGATCCCCATCGGACGGGGACAGCGCGAGCTGATCATCGGCGACCGCCAGACCGGCAAGACCGCCATCGCGGTCGACACCATCATCAACCAGAAGGACACCGACGTCTTCTGCATCTATGTGGCCATCGGACAGAAGCGCTCCACGGTGGCCCAGGTCGTGGGGAAGCTCGAAGAACACGGCGCCATGGAGTATACCATCGTCGTCTCCGCCACGGCCAGTGACCCGGCCCCCCTGCAGTACATTGCCCCCTACATGGGGTGCACCATCGGCGAGTACTATCGCGACAGCGGACGCCACGCGGTTATCTTCTATGACGATCTTTCCAAACAGGCCGTCGCTTACCGGCAGGTTTCCCTGCTGCTGCGGCGTCCGCCGGGCCGTGAGGCCTATCCGGGCGACGTCTTCTATCTGCACTCCCGCCTTCTCGAGCGCGCCGCCAAGATGAGCGACGACAAGGGCGGCGGCTCCCTGACGGCGCTGCCGGTCATCGAAACGCAGGCCAACGACGTGTCGGCATACATCCCGACGAACGTGATCTCCATCACCGACGGCCAGATATTTCTCGAGTCCAATCTCTTCTACTCGGGGATCCGGCCCGCGGTGAACGTGGGGCTCTCCGTCTCGCGCGTGGGCGGCGCGGCCCAGATCAAGGCCATGAAACAGGTGGCCGGGCGGTTGCGGCTCGATCTCGCGCAGTACCGGGAACTGGCCGCGTTTGCCCAGTTCGGAAGCGATCTGGACAAGGCCACCCAGCAGCAGCTCAACCGCGGCGAGAAGACGGTGGAGATCCTCAAACAAGACCAGTACGTGCCCATGCCGGTGGAGATGCAGATCATCAGCATCTTTGCCGCCACCCGGGGCTACCTGGACAATGTCCCCACGGAGAAGATCCAGCATTTCGAAGCGGAGATGCATCAGTTCATCGCATCGAATCACGGCGATCTGCGCGAAGAAATCGTGAGCCGGGGGACCCTCGACGCGGCCCTCGAGGAAAAGCTCAAACACGTTATTGACGAATTCAAGGCCGGGTTCTCGGCGTAACACCGGCGGGAGAAGGCATGGCAAGTCTGCGAGACATCCGACGGCGCATCGCCTCGGTCAAGAACACCCAACAAATCACGAAAGCCATGAAGATGGTGGCCGCGGCCAAAATGAAGAAAGCCCAGGACGCCATCATCTCGGCCCGTCCCTATGCAAAGAAGATGCATTTGGTGCTCTCGAGTCTGGCTGCCCGGACCGAACGGGAGGCCCACCCGCTGCTGCGGGTTCGGGATGAGGACCGCATCGGCGTCATGGTCCTCACCTCGGACCGCGGTCTGTGCGGCGGGTTCAACTCGAATATCTCCCGCCAAGCCCTGCGCTTTGTCAAGGAGCAGCAGGCCAAACAGAGTCAGATCACCCTCTATGTCGTCGGCAAGAAGGGGCGCAACTTCTTCCGGAGCCGGCAGGTGCAGATGGACAAGATCTACACCGATCTTTCGGGCAAGATCAATTACGTGAAGGCCGCGGAGATCGCCGCAGAGGCCGTGGATCCTTTTGAACGGGAAGAACTCGACGTCATCTATCTCATCTACAACGAATTCAAATCGGCCATCTCCCAGAGGGTGGTCGTAGAGCGCCTGCTCCCTGTGGAGCCGCTGGAAATGGCCGCCGGGATGAATCCTGTGGAGTATGTCTACGAGCCTTCTGAAAAGGAAGTGCTGTCGGCCATTCTGCCGGAGTATGTGGAAACCCAGGTCTATCGGGCGTTTCTGGAGTCCGAGGCCAGTGAGCAGGGCGCGCGCATGACGGCCATGGATGCGGCCACCAACAACGCCCGGGATTTGATTCACAACCTGACACTCACCATGAACAAAGCGCGGCAGGCTCAGATTACGAAGGAGATCTCTGAAATTGTCGGCGGCGCAGAGGCATTGAAGTAGGCGGTACCACTGGCAACCGCATCGGGAAAGGGGAAAGACCATCATGAATGAAGGACGCATCACCCAGGTACTGGGAGCCGTTGTGGACGTGGAATTTGAAGTGGGGCAGGTGCCGAAACTCCTGAATGCGCTGCGCATTGAGGAGGGCGACATCCATCTGACGCTGGAAGTGCAGCAACACCTAGGCGAGAGTACGGTCCGCTGCATCGCCATGGACGGCACCGATGGTCTCGTGCGGGGTATGAAGGTGGTCGACACCGACGGCCCCATCTCGGTGCCCGTCGGCAAGGAGGTCTTGGGCCGAATCATGAACGTCATCGGGGATCCCGTCGACGAGCGGGGCAAGATCAAAACCCAGGATCGATGGCCCATTCACCGTACCTCGCCGGCCTTTGACACCCTCGACCCGACCCTGCAGATCTTTGAAACGGGCATCAAGGTCATCGACATGCTGGCCCCCTATTCCCGGGGCGGCAAGACGGGCCTCTTTGGCGGGGCCGGCGTCGGCAAGACGGTGCTCATCATGGAACTCATTCACGCGGTGGCCACAACCCACGGTGGGTACTCCTGCTTTGCCGGCGTGGGCGAGCGGACCCGTGAAGGCAACGACCTCTATCTCGAAATGAAGGAATCGGGAGTTCTCGAGAAAACGGCGTTGGTCTACGGACAGATGAACGAGCCGCCGGGCGCACGTCTTCGGGTCGGCCTCTCGGCACTCACCGTGGCCGAGTATTTCCGAGATGTGGAAGGACAGGATGTGCTGCTGTTCATCGATAACATGTTCCGCTTTACCCAGGCGGGCTCAGAGGTCTCTGCTCTGATGGGCCGGATGCCCTCCGCCGTGGGGTACCAGCCGACCCTGGGAACGGAGATGGGGGACCTGCAGGAGCGGATCACGACCACCAAGAAGGGCTCCATCACCTCCATCCAGGCCGTCTACGTGCCCGCGGACGATCTGACCGACCCGGCACCGGCCACGACCTTTGCCCATCTCGATGCCACCACCGTTCTGTCCCGTCAGATTGCGGAGCTGGGCATCTATCCTGCAGTGGATCCTCTCGATTCGACATCGCGCATTCTCGACCCCCGGGTGGTGGGCGAGGAACACTACCAGGCCGCCCGGGAGGTGCAGGTGGTGTTGCAGAAGTACAAAGATCTGCAGGACATCATCGCCATTCTCGGTATGGATGAGCTCTCCGAAGAAGACAAGCTCATCGTGTCGCGGGCCCGCAAGATTCAGCGGTTTCTGTCCCAGCCCTTCTTCGTGGCCGAGGCCTTTACAGGCATGGCAGGCAAGTTCGTCAAGCTGGAGGAGACCATCAAGGGGTTCAAGGAAATCGTGGCGGGCACGCACGACGAGCTTCCGGAACAGGCCTTTTACATGGTCGGTACCATTGAAGAGGCGCAGGAGAAGGCCGAAAAGATCGCTGCGGAAGTTTAACCCCATGCTAAATCGGAGGCGGTGCAGCAGAGCACCGGCCTTTGCAGACAGGATTGCCCATGGCAGAGACGCTCCTTTTTGAAATCGTGACACCCGAACGGCTCGCCTTCTCGGAAGAAGTGGAGGAGGTCGTCGTTCCCGGCACGCTGGGAGAGCTGGGGATTCTGCCTGGACACGTCCCCTTCCTCTCAACGCTCCAGCCCGGCGTGATGATGGTGCGCCAGGACGGCCGCGAAATCTATTACGCGGTGAGCGGCGGATTCATCGAGGTCCATGAAGATCACGTCATCCTCCTGGCGGAAACGGCGGAGCGGGCGGACGAAATCGACTTGGAGCGGGCCCTGGCCTCGAAAGCCAAGGCTGAAGAGATTCTGAAAGACGTCCAGGACGCCAGCGAGCTTAAGTTCAAGCGGGCCGACCTGCGGCTGAAGCGAGCCCTCACCCGCGAAGAAGTGGCCCGACGGTCTCGTTCCTAGTGGCCCTATTCCTAAATACGGTGGCATTCGAGTGCCGTAGCGCGCCCTGCTCTGCGTTGTCTTTTCCCCGGCGAAGGCCTTCGCCGGGCCAGTCTCCCGCTTCACTCTGATTCATGCCGCAAGCGGCGGCTTTTACATTAAGGTATCTTGGGATGCGCTCCCTGCGACGTACCGCTGAGGGTACGCCTCAGTTGCGCGCCTTGATGAGACCACGCTACAGCCCTCTCGGTGCGTTACCTTACTCAGGAACAGGACCACTTGATTTCCCCTTTCCGACTTCCCCGGCCCCCATTTGACCCCTTTTCGCTCCTCCGCTATCGTACATAGCCGAGAGGAGTGCCTGCGGATGCACGCCGAAGGGGGCGGCCCGCTCTTTTTTTTCTTTATTCATTCTCAACGAAAAAAAATTGGAGCACCATGCACTGGCACTGCTGCGACACCCAGGAAGTCTGCCGTAATCTTGAGACCTCTCCGCAGGGACTCACAACCGCAGAGGCTGCCCGCCGCCTTGAAACCTATGGGCCCAACGCGCTGCGGGAGGCGGAAAAGAGACCGCTTGTTTTCCTTTTTCTGGATCAGTTCAAAGACTTCATGATCCTGGTCCTGATCGCGGCCTCGGTGATCTCCGGCCTCATCGGGGAGGTGAAGGACACCATCGCCATTCTGGTGATTGTGCTGCTCAACGCCATCATCGGTTTTGTCCAGGAGTATCGGGCCGAGAGGGCCATGGCGGCCCTCAAGCGGATGGCTGTGCCAACGGCCACCGTGCTTCGCGACGGCGATTTGGCCACGGTCCCTGCCGTCGACATCGTCCCCGGTGACGTCGCGGTACTGGAAGCGGGACAGATCGTTCCGGCGGACATGCGGCTCCTGGAGGCGGCCCAGCTCTGCGTTGAAGAGGCCGCGCTCACGGGCGAGTCGGTGGCGGTGCTCAAGGAGACGGGCGTGCTGAACGATCCGAATCGGGCCGTCGGAGACCGTAGCAACATGGCCTTCAAGGGGACCATCGTCACAAACGGGCGCGGTCGGGGCCTGGTCGTCGGCACTGGTATGCAGACCGAAATCGGCCGGATTGCGGCCATGCTTCAGGAGGAGAAAGAGCCGAGAACACCGCTGCAGAAAAGACTCGAGACCTTCGGCAAGAAACTGGCCGTCATCATTCTGCTCATCTGCGCCGTGGTCTTTCTGCTGGGCCTGCTCCGGGGCGAGCAGGCTCTGCTGATGTTCATGACAGCCGTCTCCCTGGCGGTGGCCGCCATCCCGGAGGCGCTGCCCGCCGTCATCACCATCACCCTGGCCCTGGGGGCGCGCAAATTGATCCGTCACCAAGCTTTGATCCGGAAGCTGCCTGCCGTGGAGACCCTCGGTTCTGTCACCTATATCTGCTCCGACAAGACGGGCACCCTCACCCTGAACCGGATGGCCGTGGAGCAGGTCTTTGTCGACGGGGAGCTGGTCACGGTGGGGGGCACAGACGGTGCAAGACTGCCCGACGATACGCGCCCCCTGCAGAGCCCGCAGTCTCTTTTCCTGCGCGCCCTGGTGCTCTGCAACGACGCCGAAGCCGACGCAGAGGGGAACCTCATCGGGGACCCCACGGAACAAGCCCTCTACCGTTTGGGGGAGCAGAGCGGGTGCCCGCGTCGGCGGCTGGTCGGAGAATTTCCCCGAGTGGACGAGATCCCCTTTGACGCTGGTCGCAAATGCATGACCACTTTCCACCGGTGGATCGACGGCCGGTTCATCTCTTTCACCAAGGGCGCCGTGGAGGGACTGCTCGCAAACGGCAAATCGATACTGCACGCCGACGGGTGTCGGGCCATCGACCGGGCGGCCATCCGGCGCGTCTCGGAGGCCATGGCGGCCGAGGGCTTGCGGGTGCTGGGCGTGGCCATGCGCGTCTGGGACGCCCTTCTCGAGTCTCCCGATCCCGAAAACACCGAAACGGATCTGACCCTGCTCGGCCTGGTGGGGCTAATGGATCCCCCCCGACCGGAGGCGAAGGACGCTGTCTCGCTCTGCCGCTCCGCCGGCATCGTGCCGGTCATGATCACCGGCGACCATCCCCTCACCGCCAAGAACATTGCCCGTCGCCTCGGGATTCTCGAAGGCAAACTCGAAGACGAATCGGACCGCGTCATCACGGGTCGCGAACTCGCGGCGTTGTCAGACCAAGCGTTCGCAGCGCAGGTCGGCCGGGTCATGGTCTACGCCCGTGTGGCGCCTGAACAGAAGCTCAAGATCGTCAAGGCCCTTCAGTCCCGGGGCCAGTTTGTCGCCATGACGGGCGACGGCGTGAACGACGCCCCAGCGCTCAAACGGGCCAATATCGGGGTGGCCATGGGTATCACCGGGACCGATGTGGCGCGGGAGGCGTCCCACATGATCCTCCTGGATGACAATTTTCAGACTATTGTGCGCGCGGTCCGGGAGGGACGGAAGATATTCGACAATATCCGCAAGTTCGTCAAATACACCATGACCAGCAATTCGGGAGAAATCTGGACACTGTTTCTTGCGCCCTTTCTGGGATTGCCCCTCCCCCTTCTGCCCATTCACATCCTCTGGATCAACCTGGTGACCGACGGTCTGCCCGGCCTGGCGCTCGCCGCCGAACCGGCCGAGCGTGGCACCATGGAACGCCCGCCTCGCCCGCCGGACGAAAGCATTTTTGCGCACGGCATGTGGCAGCACATGCTGTGGGTCGGCCTGCTGATCGGCGGTTTGTCCATCGGCTCTCAGGCATGGGCTTACCATTCGGGTGAGACACATTGGCAGACCATGGTGTTTACTGTCCTGACACTGGCTCAGTTGGCCCACGTGCTCGCCATTCGCACGGAACGGGATTCATTGTTTACCGTGGGGCTGATGAGCAACTGGCCCCTGCTCGGTGCGGTGGTAATAACCGTCGGCCTGCAGCTTGCCGTGATCTATGTGCCGGCGCTCAATCCGATCTTCCGCACCGCGCCGCTCAGTCCCGGGGAGCTGCTTGCGGCGGTCCTCCTCTCGGCCGTTGTTTTTGTCGCCGTCGAAACGGAGAAGTGGCTGAAGCGCCGGCGTCTTGCGCCCGCCGCTTGACGCTGTACCGCCTCGAGGCTATACTTTGGCAGATATGTGGGAGCGTGTTATCCTATTTCTCTCGCAGTCAAATCCGGTATTATCTTCTTCATCTTGGGGTGCAGGCAGGCGCAAGGCTGGCGAACCGGGCGCAAAGGAGGTCCTTATGAACGTCAGAAGTCTGCTCTTGGTCTGCGTCTGTCTTCTTTTTGCTGTTTCCGAGCTTATCGCCGCCGAAGGGCCCCAGAAATACACCGGATGGGACGAAGTGCACGCCGGTCACAAGAAGGCCACGCCGGTGTGGACCCTCCCCAAAGCAACGGCCCCTGCCAACATGATCTGGGATATCCCCTCCATGCCCGGTGAACTACGATCCGAGCAGTTCTTCACGCCCGATGTTTGCGCCGGCTGCCACGAGGAGATCTACAATCAGTGGCAGGGCTCCATGATGGGCAACGCATGGAAAGACCCGGTCTTTCTGGCCGTCTATAAGCATTACCTGGAGAAATCAAAGACAGACCACGAGAAAGAAGAGACCGCCATGTGCTCGCGGTGCCACACCCCCGTCGGGTACGTGGCCAATGAATCGGCCAGGTACTTGACCGGCAAGCTCTCCGCCCCCGGGGAGGCCGGCATTCACTGTGATGTGTGTCACTCCGTTTCCAAGAGCGCCGGCGTGGGAAACGGCTCGTTTATTCTCGAGCCGGGCGACGCCGGGGCCGGCGAGGGTGGCACCAAGTACGGGCCCCGAGACGACTCCACATCGCCCTTTCACGGGACGCAGTATTCGGACCTCCACACACGCTCCGAGCTGTGCGGCATGTGCCATGATGTGGCCCACGCGCACAACATCATGCCCATCGAGAATACCTACACCGAATGGCGCACAAGTCCCTACAATACGGGAGACCCCAAGACCTCGACCCATTGCCAGGACTGCCACATGCGCCAGACCCCGGCTGTGGCGGCCACCGGCATCACTGAGCGGCCCGACAGTCCGGGATTCGCCGCGCCGGAGTTCATGGGCGGTAAGAAGCGTGACCACGTCTGGCAGCACTGGTTCATCGGCGGCAATGCAACGGTGCCCGAACTGCTGGGAAATCCGGAGTGGGCCAAGATGGCCCAGGACCGCCTCGCCAAAGCCGTGACGGTCTCGGTGCAGAACGTGGAGCCTGCCAAAGCCGCGGAGATTCTCCGGTTCGAGGTTCGGGTGGACAATGTGGGCGCGGGACACTATCTGCCGACGGGCCTGACCTACGTGCGGGAGATGTGGCTCCATGTCGAGGTGAAGGACAAGGACGGCAAGAAGCTCTATGAGTCGGGTGGCCTTGATGGCAAGGGCAATGTCGACCCCAAGGCGGTGATGTACAAGACCGTCCTCGGTGAAGGCGGCAAGGAGCGCAAACCGACCTTCTTCCTGCCGACGGCCGTGCAGGTACTCTCCGACAAACGGATCCGGCCGCTGGGCTATTCCGTCGAACCCTACGCGGTCTACCTGCCGAAGAAGGTTGACGGGCCGGTGGGGATTGAGGTGACCGTTCGGTATCGGAGTGCACCGCAGTTTCTGATCAACGATATGCTCGGAAAGGACGCGCCGGTCCTTCCGATCTTTGACATGGGGTTTGCGAAACAGACCGTCAAGGTTCGTTGAGGCTCCCGAGGGGCTGAACGCAAGGTCAGCTGGATGCTGCGGACGCGGCCCCGGGGAGAGACCCCGGGGCCGCGCTGCGGTGCCCCCGTTCATCGTATCCGTCAATGCCAGAAAAGGCAGCCGGTGATGGCAGCACTCTTCGATCCCGTAACGATCCACGGCCTCCGTCTTCCCAACCGCGTCGTGCGGTCGGCCACCTATGAAAACCGGTGCGACGCCGACGGGCGGGTCACCGACGAGCTGCTTCGTTTCTACCGGAAGCTGGTGGTCAACGACATCGGGCTGGTCATCACCGGCAACGCAATCGTCCATCCTTGGGGGCTCACGGCGCCCCACGTCCTGGGCATCTGGAGCGATGAACATCTCCCGGGGCTGACCCGTCTGGCCACGGTCTTTCGGGACGCGGGGCAGGCAGGGGTGGTGCAGCTCTCCCACGGCGGGCGGCAGACGCAGCCCAAGCTCATTGACGGCCACGACGTGCTCGCGCCCTCGGCCGTCTACTCGCGGGCCATGAAAACCACGCCCCGGGAAATGACTCTGGCCGAGATCCGGGAAGTGATCGACGATTTCGTGGCCGCAGCGGAGCGAGCCCAGAAAGCCGGATTTCAGGGTGTCCAGCTGCATGCGGCCCACGGCTACCTCCTCAGCAATTTTCTCTCTCCCTGCACGAACCGCCGCACCGATGAGTTCGGCCAAGACACCGAGGCGCGCACCCGAATTCTCCTGGAAATTCACGATCGGATTCGCGCCCGATGTGGCTCGGAATTCCCGGTGTTGCTCAAGCTCAACGCAGAGGAGGGACTCCGCACGGGAATCGATGCGGCGGAAGCGGTCCGGATCGTGCAGGTTTTGGACAAGCGGGACTTCGCCGCCATCGAAGTCAGCGGCGGCGTCTACGAAACGGGGCTGGCCACCCGGACAAAGATCAACTCGAAAGCAGACGAAGCCTATTTCCTGCACAACGCGGAACGCCTGCATGGGGAGACCGAGATCCCCCTCATCCTGGTCGGCGGGATCCGCTCCCCCGAACGGATCGATGAGATCCTGGCATCCGGGACGGTGGCCCTGGTCTCCATGTGTCGCCCCTTTATCCGGGAGCCCGGGCTATTGCGGCGCTGGCACGGTGGCGACCGCACCGCTGCCCGATGCATCTCCTGCAACGAATGCGTCAAGCGAATTTTCGACGGGCCCGTGCGGTGCTACCAGGAGGAGAAGGCCTCAGCCCGTACCTGAGTCCTCAGAAGTACCACGCCAGTTCCGCCTGGATGTAATCATCCCTGCGGAAGCCGAAGAAGAGATCTTTCGGAGCCACCCGTTCAAAGGCCCGGCCCTCCACGGAGAGTTTCCAGCTACTGCCGAGGCGGCGGCTTGCCTCCAGGTTCCAGAATTGGGCCTGGCTGTGGCGGTCCAACAGCACACCGAAGAGCAGTTCCGTGCTCTGCACATCGTTGAAGACAACCCGGCAGCCGAAGGCGAGATCATCCTCAAAGGGGATCGGCGGTGCTTCGTCGCCGCGGTTGTCGTAGAGATACTCCCCCAAGACCCCCAAGTCCACGGCGGTACCGAAGATACCGACGAAGGTATACTCAAACCCGCCGGTCAGGGCGGTGAACCGCTCTCCCAGCACGCGACGGGTCAACAGCTCCAGCTTCCAGAGCCAGTTTCCCTTGGTTGCCTGCACGTCCAGGCTCGTCTGATCCATCAGGTCATAAACGGGGACCAGCACAGGTTCCAGCGGATTGCGCAGGTCCGGAATGAGTCTCGGCTCGCGACTGGTTCCCGAGAAGTGAGCCACACCGATGTCCCAGTCACCCAGACTCTGGAACCACCGCACTGCCCAGTCCAGATGCCGGCGGCCCACCCCCGATTCATATCGCGCCCGGTCGGTGTCGACGGGGATTAGAAAACGGAGTCGGCCGTCAGTACCGGGGAATGTTCGTTCCCGGAAAAGTGGGAGCAGGAAGAAATCGAGCGTGCCCCAATCCCGGATGATCGCGACATTGAGCATCGGTTGGCCGAGCTTCTCCTCGGTGTCGATGTTCTCGACAAAATCGGTCTGATTGATCACATCGACGAGATGGAGAAACTCCGTCACACCCCAGAAGACCTTGCGGACCCCTACCCGAAGCTCCCAGCTCTGCCCCACCCGAAGCCAGGTGAGCTCCCGGATATCGCCGTGGGTCCGCTCGTCATCCAGCTGGTCCAGCCGCAAGAAAGGAACGAAGGTGAGACTCTGCCGGCCGCCATCCCATTCCTGATAATACTCAGGCTCAACGGCCAGGGAGAGGTTCTCGTCGTGTTGGTTCGACGCCAACGGTTTCTGGGGAAAGAGCCGCAGTTCGGTCGCCACGTAGCCCGACCACCGCCCGGTCTCGGCGCCGGCTGAGCCCGTCGGCAGCCCGAGCAGCAGACAGGCCAGCAGCAGTTCCGCTGCACGGCAATTGGACGCGAGGCTCAGGATCGCTCTCATTTGGCCCGTTTCAGACTGGTGCGGTTAAAATCGGCCACGCTGAGGCCCGTGCGAAACTGATAATTTGTCCAGCTCAGGAGGGTGCTCTTGCCGGTCTGGTGGTTGATCATGAACATCTTCCCGGCACGCCAGTACTGATCAAGATACTGCTGGTAATCGTCAAAGGTCAGCGTTTTCAGAGGATCGTTCTTGCGGTCATAGAAGTCAATCTTCAGGGGGCGATACTCGGCCTTGTCGATCCAGACGACCTGTCGCGTGTAACCCGAATACTTGTCCACCGGGTCCCGTTCGATGACAAAGCAAACGTGTCCTTCATAGGCCTCATCGCGCAGGTAACGATAGGTGTACTTCTCCACCTCCTGGGAGGCGATGTCCTCGTAGGCGAATTCGCTTCCCATGAAGGGGCCGGACTTGTTGCGAGAGGCGATCCGCTTGACCCGTTTCAGCGCCGGCAGATAGAGCCACTGGTCATCGGGTCCCGTTTTGTGGGAGAAAGTGAGCAGGGCCGTTCCCTGAACATCGCGGGGCCGGTCGAAAATGGTCAGGCTCTTGTCGCCATCCTCAGGGACCTCCAGGGTCCGGACGCGCATGTAGCGCAGGCTCTCTTCGCCTTGGCGGTTCTTGAGCAGCATGGTCAGCTCGGACGTGAAATCCTCAAAGCCCGTGTCCCGCCGGTCCGCTTCCACCGCGATGGCCAGCCCCTTCTCTTCAGGCGTTTCCGCCTGGAGGGTCAGGGGCAGGAGCGTGAAGCATATCAGCCACACTGTCTTTCGCATGTTGTTTCTCCTCAATCTTCATGAGCAGGGGGGGCAGAAAGAGAAAATCCACCGTCAGGGCGATGCCGATGGTCACCGCCGTGAGCAGACCCATCCCTGCGTTAATTTCAAAGGCCGACAGGCTCAAAATGAGAAACCCCGCCATGAGCACCAGCGACGTGACCCAGAGCGCCGTCCCCACCGTGGAGAAGGCGTATCGTACGGCGTCCTGGGGCCCCAATCCCTTCTCCCGGCGGGCCCGCAGATACTTGCTCAAGAAGTGAACCGTATCGTCCACCACGATGCCGAGCGACATGCTCGCCACCACCGAAAGCGAGAGGCCGATCTGGCCGACGGTGAGCCCCCAGAGGCCGAAGGCGGTGCCGGCCGGGACCAAATTGGGAATCATGCTGGTGAAACCAATCTTTACGGAGCGCAGCGCAACGATGAGGATCAGGGAAATGAGAATCAGCGCCAACGTGGTACCGGTCAGCATGCTCCGGATATTGCGTTTTCCGATGTGGGAGAACATCACCGAGGGACTGGAGCCTTCCACCTGCATGGGGGCCGGTGCGTTTTCCTTGAGCCAGGCTGCCGCACGCTTTTCTAAATTGAGCAGCTGATTGCTGGAGAGGCTTTGGAGTGAAACGCTCAGCCGCGTGGCCGACTTGGCCACATTGATCTGGTTGTTGAGGTCCAGACCAAACGGGAGGGACATCTCGTAGAGCAGCAGATACTGGGCAGCCAGGTCGCGCGCATGGGGTGTGCGATACCAGGCGGGTCCATCGGCGTGCATGTTCTTGTTGAGCCGCTTCATCACATCGGTGAAACTGTTGACGTGAATCACCTCCGGCTGCTCACGAAACCAGTTGGCAAAGGCCTCGACATGTCTCTGAAAAGCGGGGTTGCTGATGCCGCCGCTCTCCCCGGACTCCAGGGAGTAATCGATGGAATAGATACCGGTGAGATTGGCCGTGGTGAAGTCGGTGTCTCGGCGAAACTCGATCCGCTCGTCGAAATATTTGACGAACTCGTCGTTCAGTTCATTCCGGGGGATCATCAGAATCAGAAACACCACCACCATGGACATGCCCCAGAGCAGCGGCTGCCGCCGGTGGACCACGAACTCCGCAAAGCGCTCCATGGGGTGGACCCGTCGTGCGGCGCGGACCCGAATCCGCATGGGAAGAAGTGTCGCCAGGGCCGGCAGAAACGTGACCGACAGGACAAAGGCGATGGCAACGCCCATGGCCACAATGTTGCCCAGATCCCGGAAGGGTGGCGCGTCACTGAAATTCATGCTCAGAAAGCCGATGGCCGTCGTCAAACTGGTCAGAAAGACCGGCTGGAAATTGACCCGCAGGCTTTCAGCCATGGCAGCCTTACGACCGGTTCCAAGACGCAAGCCCTGCAGGTATGTCAGCAGAACGTGAACGCAGTCCGCCACAGCCAGGGTCAGGATAATGGTCGGTGCCGTCGCCGAAGGCGGTGTCAATCGAATACCGAGCCATCCCGTCAATCCCATGGCCATGAGGATGGAAAAGACAATGACCAGCACCGTGCCGAGGGTGGCGGCAGGTGAGCGGAGCAGCAGGGTCAGGGCCAGGATCACCACGCCGAACATGAGCGGCACCAGGGTGCGCATGTCCTGAACGGAGGCTTCCGAAAAGAGATGGTTCATCATGACGATGCCCGTGAGATGGACATCGAGTTCAGGATTCTCGGCGCGGACTTCGTCTGCCAGTTTTCGAGCAAAAACAACGGTTTGCGGCACCTCCCGTTCGGGCTGCTCCCCTTTGAGCTGAATGGTGACATTGACACCGGTGACGTGGGCTCTCGGCGAAATGAGGCGACTCACCAGAAGCGGCTCCTGCAGGGCGATCCCCTCGATCCGTTCCAGGTCGGCATCGGACAGAGTCAGTGGGTCCACGACCAGGTCTTCCACGACAAGATCGTCCGCCTCGGCCCGGGTGTGCTGGAAATTGGTGATCGAATCGACGCGGATAGAGTAGGGGATCTGCCAGGCCGCCTCGGTCAGACGGGCCACGGTCTCCAGGGTTTCCCGGGTGAAGACATTGCCGTCTTTCGGCGCCAGCACAAAGAGGACGTTATCGTTCTTGGTGTAGGTATTCTGTAGTCGCTCAAAGGCCTGGAGCTGGGGATTTTCCGCGCTGAAAAAAACTCGATAGTCGGTGGTGAACTGGAGAAAACGCGCTCCGGCAGCCGCCAGAGCAACGAGAATGAGCGAGATGGTGAGAACCAGGGCTCTCCTGCGCAGAATCCATGCTGCAAAGTTCTCAACCATAAGCTTTTTTTCTACCTCCGGCCACCCACCGTACCGCAGGGGCTTCCTGATTGTCAATTCCCGTTGATTATCGAGCATATGGCCGTCCGGAGATCGTCCCAGGAGATATTTTCGCGCTGCCTCGGCACGCAGGGGGCTGCCTGCGTGGGCAAGCGGCGGATATATTTCATTTGCGGAGCCTGGAAAAATGATATAGAAAGGAACCTATACGCTCGGGACAAGAGAGGGCACCGGCCTCTCGAATGGAAAGGATGTCTGTCGTGTACTGGAAACAGGTTGCCGTCGGCGGGATGGGAAACTTCGCGTATCTCTTCGGCTGTGAAAAGACCAAGGAGGCGGCGCTGGTCGATCCGGGCTTCGAGGCGAAAACCCTGCTGGCACAGGTCCAGGCCGACGGCTATCGCGTCGCCCACCTCTTCACGACCCACGGTCACTACGACCATGTCGGGGGGCACCAGGAGGTGGCGGCGGCCACCGGTGCACGGATCATTGCACACCGACTCGAAGTGCCCATGCTGAAGGCGCAGGGGATTGGCGTGGACCTTGCGGTAAAAGATGGACAATCCGTGGCTGTGGGCACGCTCGTGGTGCAGATCATTCACACCCCTGGCCACACGCCCGGCGCCATCTGCCTGCTGGTCAATGGCGAGAAACTGATCACCGGCGACACGCTCTTTGTCGGTGACTGCGGCCGGGCCGATCTGCCCGGCGGCAGTCTGGAGGAACTCTTTGAAAGCATCCAGAAGAAGCTCAAGACCCTTCCTGAGCGCGTGCAGGTCTATCCCGGCCACGACTACGGAGACCATCCCTTTTCAACGATTGGAGAAGAGAAGCGAAGTAATCCGGCCATGGCGTGCCGTTCTCTGGATGAATTCAGGGCCCTGCCGTGAATCGGATCTTCTGCAGGTGTTTTCACCGTGGATTCACAGCGCATAACCTGATATACTGAAACCTAATTTTTTACGGACCCGTTCTTACCGTGCAGGATAAATCACCCCAAACAACCCATGTTGGAGGAGAAAACGTGAAGAACAAAATGATGATCTCTGTCGCTGCGGCGGCTGCACTCTGGTTCACACTGGGGTGCAAGGCCGAAGCTCCCAAAACAGCCCAGGTTTCGGCTCCCCAGGGCCGTGCGGCGACCCCTGCGGGGATGCAGAATCTGCCGCCTCCGCCGGGGGCGGGGTTCCAGGGTTCGGTGGTCGAGACCATGAACTCGGGCGGCTACACCTATGTGCAGGTCGACACCGGCGCCGAAACCATCTGGGCGGCGACGAATGCCTTTGAAGTCAAAGTGGGCGACCGCGTTACCATTCCCCAGGGCATTCCCATGCGAAATTACCACAGCAAGACTTTGGAGCGAACCTTTGACGTAGTCTATTTTGTCGACCGGATTATGCCCGGCGCCGCACATGCCGCCGCGCCCGCGCCGCCGGGACATCCGCCGATAGGCGGGAGCGAGGCCCAAACCGCCACCCCACCCCAGGGTAATCGGCCCACGGGTCAGAGCCGCACCAAGGCCGTCGCCCCTACAGATATCGATTTTTCGGGCCTTCAGAAACCGGAAGGCGCCAAGACGGTGGCCGAGGTTTACGCGGGGCGAAAGGAACTCGTCGGACAGACGGTGACCGTGCACGGCAAGGTGGTCAAGTTTACGCCGGAAGTCCTGGGCAAGAACTGGATTCACATTCAGGACGGAACCGGTGAAGCGGGGACGAACGATCTCGTGGTGACCTCGCTGGACCGGGCCCAGGTGGGTGACACGGTGACCGTCACAGGGTTGGTGGAGGCTGACTCGGACTTGGGTTTCGGCTATCGCTACGAACTGGTCGTCTCGGATGCCAAGCTGGCTGCTGAGTAAATCCCCGCGAACCTCCGGTCAGGCACTGTTGATCACGTCGATGAGGTTGCGCAGCCGCCCGAAGTCCTGCCGGTTGAAGTCGACCAGAAGCCGGGGCAAGTGGGCAATCTCCGGTTCATCCTCCTCCTGGGGCAGGGGGCCCGAAGGGGTCAACGTGCCGCCGGGCGTCAGGATGTCCGCAAAACCCTCCCGCAGGGAATCGAGCCGCGCCGGGCCAAGCTCGGAGCTCAGGCGGAGTACGAGCCGTCCATTGACGTAACGCAAGCTGTGGTAGCGCCGGTAAAACCGGGTGATGCACGCCACCGCTGCCTCCACCGAATCGACCTGTTCGAAAAGGCTGAAGTCGGTCCGGCTGATGTATCCCTGCTCCAGCAGTGATTTCTCCACAAACATGAGCCAGCGCGACCAGTAGGAACCGCCTGGCGTGTCCACGAGGATCAGGGGCAGCGGATCCCGCTTGCCCGTCTGCACCAGGGTGAGTGTCTCCATGGCCTCGTCGAGCGTCCCGAAGCCACCGGGGAAGAGAGCGATGGCGTTGGCCTCCTTGAGGAAGGCCACCTTCCGGTTGAAGAAATATTTATACATGATGTGTCGGGGATTCCCGTCGAGCACGGGGTTCGGTCTCTGCTCGAAGGGAAGCCGGATGTTCACGCCGAAGGAATGATCCGGCCCCGCGCCCTCATTGACGGCCTGCATGATACCGGGACCGCCGCCGGTGATGACCATATAGCCCGATTCGGCCAGCGTCTTGCCGAAGAGGCGGGCCATTTCGTAGGGCCCCTCCCCGGGCTCCGTCCTCGCGGAGCCGAAAACGGTGACCTTCTTGACATGCTCGTAGGGGCGAAACACTTTACTGGTGAATCGCATCTCCTTGAGCGTGGTGTTCATCAGCTTGAAATCGCCCTTGCTGCCACCCTCCTGACCGGCCTTCAGCGCAGCCAGTATCATTTCCCGGACAATCTCCGGGTAATGGACTCCCTCGACAAGTTCGATGAGCCGGTCGATGGCCTCATCGGCCGCCCCATTGGTTCGGGTGAAATGAAGTTCCATGTCGGATGCGTTCTCCTATCTTGCGACGCCTGCAGTCGCGGTCTGCGGGATCTGCCGCCGGATTATATGGGATCGGGCCAGGACGGTTCAAGTCCGAAATGGGGTCGCCCCCGCTGCCGGACCCGACGGGCCCTGCCGGTGTTGGCTGCGGCGACGGCGTCTGCACGGCCCGTCAGGGCGGGATCACCGAACGTCCTTTCTCCAGAACGGAGATCCCCGCCTTCTGGCGAAGTTGAAGCAGGTGTGACCTGAGACCCGTTGGACGAAGGACGCGGGCATCTCCTTGCCCTTGAACTGCATGGCCCGGCATCCCCTCGGGAAGGCTGGATCCCAGGTAATGAAAAAATGTCTGCACTGAAGGCAGTCGATTCGGTCACGAGCGGTCACCGCCAAAGTCCCCGATCGTCTCAATTGCAAAAGCGATGCGTTTACATTATATTTTACAGCAGGTTCCGGTACTTTACCAGACGTCTCTCGTGCGCTTTTTTTTTCGCACAGCGGCATCGTTCCGGCAAAGAACTGGGTGGGAGAGACACCATGAGCCGTAGAGGTTTTCAGGAGTCCGGCAAAGGGTCCAACCGCCGGAAGCGGGAACAGCTCCCTTTGGAGGAGTTCATCCGGGGATTGCGGCGGATCAATGCAGCGTCCGATGCCGGTTATCGGGAGCGCTCTCTCAAGATTCACGGTCTCATCTGCGCGAAGTGTGGGCGGGAATTCGATGCCGCCACCCGACACCTGCTCACCGTTCATCACAAGGACGGCAACGCCGCCCACAACCCCGCCGACGGATCGAACTGGGAGAATCTCTGTGTCTACTGTCACGAGGACGAGCACACCCGGGGACAACTGGGACACTACCTGAATGAAGAGGAGTCCTAACCCGAGACGGGGGGCACCCGTCACACAGACCACCGTCCTTCCCGATACATTTCAGATCCGCTTTTCGCGATCAGGCGGCGGCAGGCGCATTCTGCTCGCGTCCCAGATCTTACCACTTCCCAGGAAGAAGGCCTTCGTGTTTTTTCAGGATCCACGCAATCTCTTCGAGATCACGCCTCCCTGGCTCGATTTCAGAATGCAGGAGCCCCGTCGTCATGGCGTCTTTGAGGGCGCCGAATTCGACTATACGATCCGATGGCTCGGCGTTCGCATCCCCTGGCGAAGCCGGATCGAGGCATATTGTCCACCCGAGCAGTTCGCCGACCTGCAGGTGCGGGGGCCCTACCGCTATTGGCGCCACCTGCACCGTTTCACGGAGGACGTAGCGGGCACACGGATGGAGGATGAAGTCACCTACAGGCTCCCCTTCCCTGCCCTATCGCCCCTGGTGCATCGATGGCTCGTCCGCCGACAGCTCTACCACATCTTTGCCTACCGGGCGGTGCGAATCGACGCCTGGGCCCGGGGCGCGTGGCGCCCCCGGGCGCCCGGTGAATAACACCCGACGGTTTTCTGCCTCGAGTTTTTCTGGTAACTTACAAAAAGCGTTTTACCGCAGAGCGCGCAGAGATTGCGGAGAAAGGCAATGCTTGTTAGAAGCAAGATCAAAAGGTATTTCACCACGGAGGAAAGGCCAAATCGCGTTGCGGGCGAAGACCTAAGATCTGTTTTCAACCTTCAGTCTTCAGCCTTCCACCTCTACCGATCTTCTATTTTCCATTTGCCATTTCCGCATGTCAGGAGATCGCGGAGTAGCAGCAACGCACAACAGGACTAAATGAATGAATAACGTGGGCGATGAAAGCAACCCTCGGGGATTTCCGGACTGGGAAGAGCGCTATCAGGACGATGTGCCGTCCATGCCATGGTTTCATCCGGAACTCGATCCCGACCTGGATGGTGCGCTCCGTACCTTGAACATCTCGAGCGGCTCGGTGCTCGATCTCGGGACCGGTCCCGGAACCCAGGCCATGGCACTGGCCGAGCGGGGCTTTCAGGTCACGGCCACCGACCTGTCGGAGACGGCGGTGAAGAAGGCCCGCGCGCTGGCCAAAGAGCGAGGTCTGTCCATTGACTTCCTGCAGGACGACATTCTAGAGTGCAGACTCCCAGGCCGATTCGACATCATCTTCGATCGGGGCTGTTTTCATGTTTTTGCCCCTGAGCGGCGGCCCGATTATCTGCGCTGCATCGACGGGCTACTGCGGCCCGAAGGGCATCTCTTCCTGAAGTGTTTCAGCCACCTGGAGCCGGGCGAGGAGGGCCCCTATCGCTTTACGCCCGATGAGATAGAGGAAATATTCCGTAAACCGTTCCGGGTTCAATCGATTGCACACACCGTCTACCAGGGAAACATGGAGCAGTTTCCGAAGGCTCTCTTCTGTGTCATTCGTAAAGCCTCGCGAAGCGTTGCGCTCCCCTGAAACCCGGAGCCGAACCGGCATGGCGAAAGAAAGGGCGGGTGACCCATGGGCAAACTCTTTCTGATACTGGCCAGTCTCAATGGCGCATTGGTGGTCGCCCTGGGGGCCTTCGGGGCGCATGGTCTGAAGTCCCGGCTCTCACCGGAGATGATGGCTGTCTACCAAACGGGCGTCACCTACCATCTCTATCACACCCTTGCGCTGCTGGCCGTTGGGCTGCTGGCCCTGCACACACCCGATTCGGCCTGGGTCAAAGGCGCGGGCTGGTGTCACCTGGCGGGGATTCTCCTCTTCTCCGGCAGCCTCTACGCGCTCACGCTGAGTGGCGTGCGATGGCTCGGCGCCATCACCCCCATTGGCGGCACCGCCTTCATCATCGGTTGGTTCCTCCTTGCCGTGGCGGCGGTCAAGTCGCTTTGAGGCAACGCCAGTGGGCGGTGAGCAGTGGGCGGCAAAGACCAGGGGACAGAGTAACAAAGGACTGACGGCACACGCAGTTAAGAGCCAGCGGGCAGATTGGCAAATAGAAAATAGCTAAACGGCTGAAGGCGGGCTTTGGTTTTGAGAAGAAGCAGCTCTTTCTTTGTGCTCTGGTTTATTGTTGTCAAGTTGTTAAAGAGCAAAAAAGAGATTTTATTCGGGCGTCTCCTGTGTAGCACCTTGCCCAATCCTGGTCATTTTCGAGAGTC
>CAMYMF010000019.1:0-3532 GCA_947259355.1 uncultured Nitrospirota bacterium
ACATATTGTAATATTTCGAAGTCAGAAAATTCTTCTGCAACGCCGCATACGGCGGCTTATCCGGCCTCGTAATAGACTTACTCATGCAATATTCGGGCTGGGCTGCCATCGATGACCCTCGATGACCCATCGGGCGATTGCCATGCACTGGCTCCCCCAGGGGGTGCACCGCATGGCTTGCATCAGACCAGGGCTCCCCGGCATGAGGACCCGAAACCCGCGGTGCAGCCAAAGCAGTGATTGCCGGTGACAATCCGCCGCTTTGCCACGGCGTCCCCGGCGAATTGGGTGATATGGCTGGGCGCACCGTGATCGACGGGAAGACCGAGCGCGAGGTTGAAGTCACAGTCGTAGACACGACCATCCCAGCCGATGCTGATCTGATGGCGGCACATCAGACCCTGCAAGGTATTCGGGTTGAAGGCGTCCCGGAGCAGCGCCATGTATCTGCGGTCTTCCCGACGCCGACGCAGTTCCTCCCAGAAGCGCCCGAGAGGCATGTTGGTGATGGTAAGCAGGTGGGTAAACTCTATCCCGAAGCGTGCCTGCAGCTCCCGGCGATAATCGGGCTCCAGCTGGGCCTGGTCCGGCGGAAGGAAGGCCCCGCCCGGGTTGTAGACGAGGTTCAGGGCTGGTCCCTTGGCGGTGCCGTAACCCAGGGCATTGAGGCGTCGGAGAGCCTCTACACTCTTCTCATACGCGCCCGATCCGCGCTGCGAGCGGACATTCTCCTCGAGGTAGCAGGGAAGGGAGGCCACCAGCTGTACGGCGTGCTCCCGAAGAAACTCCGGGAGCCTCACCATCTCCGGCTCCAACAGGACCGTCAGGTTGGTGCGAAGCTGTACGGGATGTCCCGCCCCCCGGAGTCGGGCGACCAGTCGCTGGAAATGCGGATTGAGCTCCGGCGCCCCACCCGTCATGTCGACAATCACCGGCTGGACCTCGTTGATAATCTCACAGGCCCGCTCCATGACGGACCACGGCATCTCTTCAGAGCGCTCGGGGGAAGCATCGACATGGCAGTGTACGCAACACTGATTGCACCGCAGCCCGAGATTGAGCTGAATAACTTCTATATCGTCTGAAAAGAGACCTCTGCCGGTGATTTCGGCGATTCGTTCCTCGAAGCGATTCTCCATGGCCTTGCCCCCCGCGAACAAGCATTTGTGCATTGCGGCAAACACGAGCTTGCCCAAAACTTACACAAAAAAAGAAATGGGTGTCAAGCCGGCCGCCACAAGCTGACCCCCCACACCACCAGCAGACTCACAAAAAAACCGGGCACCAGTTCGTAGAGCACCCCCGACAGGGGGGGGATGTTCTTCCACAGAATCACGGTGACAAAGCCGAGGACCGCCCCGGAGATGGCGCCAACGGCGGAGGTCCGTTTCCAGAGCAACCCCAGGATCAGAGGCGGCCCGAAGGCGGCCCCCAGACCGGCCCAGGCATAAAGGACGAACGAGAAAATCATACGGTTTTCGGACAGCGCCAGCAACATGGCCAGCAGACCCACGAAACCGACCGCGGCGCGATCCATGGTGATGACGTGGCTCGAGTCGAGGTCCCGTCCGGTCAGGCGGGCGTAGAGATCATGGGAGAGCGACGAAGAAGCCACCAGGAGTTGGCTGTCGGCCGTCGAGCAGATGGCTGCCAGGACGGCCGCGAGCATGAGTCCCGCCATCACCCCGGGAAGGAGCTCGATGGCCGCAATCGGTAGCGCCTTCTCCGCATCGGGTAGAGAGCCGAAGAGCGCCCGACAAGCAAGCCCCAGAACCACGGCTCCCGAAAAGACAAAGAAGCCCCACGCCATGGCGATGGCTCTTGCCCGCGCGACTGCCTGCTCATCCCGGGCCGCCATGAACCGGATGATGACGTGCGGCTGGCCCGGGTAGCCGAGACCAATCCCCAGCCAACCGATGACAAGGCCGACGACCATATAACCCGATTTGCCTCCGGCTAAAGTGATGAGATACGGGTCTTGGGCCGCTAGGGTTGCCACCATCTGGGACCATCCGCCTGCCTTCTGGACAGTGATCCAGGGAAGAAAGAGCAGCGCGAGCCACATAAGCCCCCCCTGGAAGAAGTCCGTCCACGCAACCGCCCTGAACCCTCCGGACATGGTGTACAACACGACAATCCCCACGCCGATGAGGACCCCCGTCTGGTAAGGAATATGGAAGACAGCCTGAAAGGCTTTTCCTGCGGCATTAAACTGGGCCGCCACGTAGGCGGTCATCATGAAAAAGATGACCGCCACGGAGACGACGCGGATGGTGAGGGCCTTCTCTTGAAAGATCGATACCATCAGGTCGGGCACGGTGTAGACCCGATGGGAAGTGCTCATTCGGTTCACCGGTCGAGCCATCACCCACCAGTTGAAGGCGTAGCCCAGGAGGCATCCCGGCACCACCCAGAACGCGGCCATCCCCTCCGAGAATGCGGTGCCCACCAGCCCCAGGGTGACCCAGCCCGATTCGGACGAAGCGGAGGCAGAAACGGCGGTCACCCAAGACCCAAGCCCCTTTCTGGCCAGCAGATAATCTGCAGTCGAACGGGACGCAAAACGGGCCGAGTAGAGGCCCACCACAACAATGCCCAGCGTGTAGAGCGTAAAAGAGAGAGTGACGCTCCAGGGTGTCTGCTCCATGGTTATCTCCCGATTCGACAGGCCAACCCGCCGTTGACCGTCATACCCCGCCGGGGGCGCCGATGGTGTCTGCCCGGTCTCCTCGTTGAACCAGCCACAGCATCAGGTCGCCGCCGGAGAGGGTGCCTCTGAGATGTGCAGCCTGGCTTTGAGCAACAGCAGCCCGCCCATAACGATCAGGGCCCCACCGGCCCACGCGAGCAGATGGGGCGTCTCCCCCCAGAAGAAATAGCCATACACCACAGACAGAACGACGGAGGCATAACTGGCCGCAGCGATGACGGGTGCCCGGTCCTTCTGGTACGCAAGGGTCATCAGCAGCTGCCCCAGGCTGGCGAAAACCGCTACCCCCAGAATGAAGACCCATTGCCGACCCGAGGGGGGCACAAAAACCGGCAGCACCAAGAGGGCGGTGATCAGGGCGGTCAGTCCGGTGAAATTAAATACGATCACCAGCGGATAATCGGTGGCATTGAGGCGCCGTACGAAGAGATGGGCCACCGCCGACGCCGTTGCAGCGCCCAAGGCTACCCAGGCCGCCAGGGGCCAAGCCATCGCGGGCTTCATGATCAGAGCCACACCGGTGAGACCCGCCAGGATGGCGAGCCACGCCGCGCGCGGCGTGCGCTCGCCGATGATCACCGGCGCCAATAGTGAAAGGATCAGCGGCTGGGATCTGCCGATGAAGATGCACTCTGCCAGGGGCATGTGAAGAAGCGCATAGAAGAATCCCGTCATGGCGGTCATGCCGAAAAGTGTTCGAATAATAAGGACTTTTTTAGCCCGGACCCACAGAGGCCTCCGCCGGAGCCGGACGAAAAGAAAGAGCAGAGGCAGCGCCAGGAGACAACGGAGAAAGACCAGTTCCAGCGGCGGGATCCCCGG
>CAMYMF010000019.1:3592-43804 GCA_947259355.1 uncultured Nitrospirota bacterium
CTGACGCCAGCAGCATGAAAAGAACACCCATGATTGCTCTCCGTTGACGCCCGACATCCCGCGGCAGCCTGTCACCACTCCGCCGGCGGCCCGCGGGCATCATAGACGGTGCGCCGGACAGGGTCAATCCCCAAAACCCTTTTCACCATTGAAGTTGTATGATAAAATCCTTGACACATTCACGTAAGTTCTGATAATTTTCCTCTTTTGACAAAACCGGGAACGAGTTGGAAGGAAACACCATGAAGTACGCAATCATCGAAACCGGCGGCAAACAGTACAAGGTCTCCGAAGGAGATGTGGTGCAGACAGAGCGGCTTGATGCCCAGGTGGGCGATACACTCGAACTCGACCGGGTGCTGTTGGTCGGCGGTGAGGATTCTCTGTTGACGGGCACACCCTATCTGCCCAATGCGTGCGTCCGGGCCCAGGTGGTTTCCATGGACCGGGGCAAGAAGATCGTCGTTTTGAAAAAGAAGCGGCGCAAGGGCTATCGCAGAAAACAGGGCCACCGGCAGGAGCGGACCGGACTGAAGATCGTCGAAATTGCATCCTGATGGGAGGCAGCCATGGCACATAAGAAAGCGGGCGGTAGTTCCCGGAATGGAAGAGAAAGCCACTCGAAAAGACTGGGCGTCAAACGCTCCGGGGGGCAGCATGTGAAGGCGGGCAGCATCCTGGTGCGCCAGCGCGGGACAAAAATTCACCCTGGATATAACGTCGGCAAAGGCAAGGATGACACGCTTTTTGCCACGGCCGACGGCGTCGTCACCTTCCAGCGCGTTGGACGGAACAAGAAAAAGGTCAGCGTCTACGCTGCGGAGTGACGAGGCCTTCTCTGCGTTGTGGGCGCGTTGGCACAAACGGTGCGTCCCATGTGAGGGGATCGGGTGGCCCGGGTGAGGGATCGCCGGATCCTTTTTTTTTGGCGCCCCCATCGTCCATGCGTCAGATTCGGAGAGAACTCGAAAGGCCCTGCACGCATGCCCTCTCATCGATCAAGAGTGCCCTCTCGCCGGAAGCTTTTTGCCGACTATGCACGCATTAAGGTCCGTTCGGGCGCCGGTGGTCGGGGCTGTGTCAGCTACCGCCGTGAGAAGTATGTCCCTAAGGGCGGCGCCGATGGTGGCAACGGAGGAGCCGGCGGCAGCGTCGTGATCCAGGCGGAACGCAATCTGCATACCCTGATCGACCAGCGGTATCAAAAACACTATCGCGCTGCCAACGGACGTGCCGGCGGCGGGAATCAGATGACCGGCGCGTGCGGCCCGGATCTGGTGATCCCTGTCCCCTGTGGCACACTGATTCGCGATGCTGCGACGGGTGAAATCGTCGCGGACCTCATCGAGCACGGCGATTCGGTGCGCGTGGCGCAGGGCGGCCGGGGCGGCAAGGGCAATGCCCACTTCGTGTCCGCCACGCATCAGACACCCCGCTTCGCACAACCGGGCGAGCCCAGCGAGACGCGCGACATTATTCTGGAGCTAAAACTGCTCGCGGATGTGGGGATCGTGGGGCTGCCCAATGCAGGCAAGTCGACTTTTCTCTCCCGCATTTCGGCAGCCCGGCCCAAGATCGCCGATTACCCCTTCACCACCTTGACACCGCACCTCGGGGTGGTGCAAGGAGACGATTTCACCTCCTTCGTGGCCGCCGACATCCCAGGCCTCATGGAGGGAGCCCATGAAGGTGCCGGGCTGGGGGATCTCTTTCTGCGGCACATCGAACGATGTCGTGTGCTGCTGCACCTGGTGGATGTCTCCGACGCCGCTTCGGAGGATCCCCTCAAGGCCATCGTCACCGTTGAAAAAGAGCTGGGTCGTTACCACCCGGATCTGTTGCGGAAGCGGCGCGTCATCGGAGCGTCCAAAATTGATGCCATGGCGGATGATGCTCGCCTGGTAAAGCTCACGGCCTACTGCCAGCAGGAGAGCCTGCCGCTCTTTGCTTTCTCGTCCGTCACCGGCACCGGCGTAGCGGTGCTGCTGCGGAGGCTCTCAGAATGGGTGGCCCCTTGAAAGAGGGACCGGCCGATGCCGTGCCCCCCGGACTGTGGGATCGGTATGATCGGTATGAAAAGTCGCGCTGAAATACTCAACGCCTGCCGACGGGTCGTCATCAAGATCGGAAGCAGTATTCTGACCGAGGGCGCCAGTGGTCTGAACACGGACCGGATTCACGAACTGGTGGACGAGATCATGAGCGTCATGGGCCGGAAGAAACTGGAGATTACCATCGTCTCCTCGGGCGCAGTGGCCGCCGGCATGGCGCGCCTCGGCATGCAGCGGGGACGAAGGGAGATTCCACTGAATCAGGCGGCCGCCGCCGTCGGCCAAGGCCGCCTGATCTGGTCGTACGAGGAAGCCTTCGGCAGACACCGAAAACGGGTCGCGCAAATTCTGCTCACGGCGGACGATCTCAAACATCGCCGACGTTTCCTCAATGCCCGCAATGCCCTGCTGACCCTCTTTCGCTACAGCGTTATTCCCATCATCAATGAAAACGACACAGTCGTGGTAGAAGAGATCAAGTTCGGGGACAACGACCACCTCTCAGCCCTGGTCACCAATCTCGTGGGGGCCGACCTGCTGCTGATCCTGTCCGATGTGGACGGCCTGCACACGGCGGACCCCCGGGTCGATGGCTCGGCGAGGTTCATCGCCCGCGTGGAAAAAGTGACACCCAAGATCCTCGCCATGGCAGGCGAGAGCGGAGCAGGCGTCGGCACCGGGGGCATGCGCTCCAAAGTGCTCACCGCAAAGACGGCGGCCGACTTCGGCACCCCGACCCTTGTCATCAACGGCCATTGCCGCGGCGCCATCGCCTCGGCCCTGCTCGGCGAAGAGATCGGCACCCTCTTTCTGGCGAACCAGGATCGTCTCACGAGCCGGAAACACTGGATCGCCTACAGTCTCAGCTCCAAGGGGAGCTTGACGCTTGACCCCGGCGCAGCCGAGGCGCTTTTGAAACGGGGCAAGAGCCTGCTGCCTTCGGGCATCCTCGAGGTTGCGGGGCGGTTCGAAGTGGGAGACCCCGTGAGCTGTCTCGACACGCAGGGGCGTGAGTTGGCGCGGGGCTTGGTCAACTACCACGCATGGGAAATCGACAAGATTAAGGGACGGAAGACGGCGGAGATTGAAAAGATCCTCGGATACAAGTATTATGACGAAGTGATCCACCGAGATGACCTGGTGATCCTATCCTAGGAGTTGATAATGACACTGCAAGCACTTGTGGAAAAAAAGGTGAAAGAAGCCAGGGCAGCCGCTCGGCCCCTGGCCCGCCTCGGCTCGGACGTCAAGAACAGGGCCCTTCGGCTCATGGCGGAGCGTTTAGAGACCGGAAAAGACCGCCTGGAAGAAGCCAATCTCAAGGACCTTTCCCGCGCGCGCGACCGGGGCCTCTCGGAAGCCATGATCGATCGTTTGCGTCTCAACGACGCGCGCATCGGCGCCATGGCGACCGGTCTGCGAGAAGTGGCGGAGCTGCCCGATCCCGTGGGCGAGGTGATGCGGATGTGGAAGCGTCCCAACAACCTGCAGATCGGCAAGGTGCGCGTGCCCATCGGTGTGATCGGAATCATTTATGAATCGCGCCCGAACGTGACGGCCGACGCGGCCAGCCTCTGCCTGAAGGCGGGCAACGCCGTGGTGCTCCGAGGCGGCTCAGAAGCCATCCATTCCAACGGGGCCATTGCCCACATTCTCGCGGAGGCCGCTCAGGAAGCGGGGGTGCCCGAGGGCGCCCTGCAGTTCATCGACCAGACCGACCGCGACGCGGTAATGCACCTGCTGAAGATGGACCGCCATGTGGATCTCATCATTCCACGCGGAGGCGAAGGGCTGATCCGAACGGTTTGCGAAAACTCCACCATTCCCGTCATCAAACATGACAAAGGCGTCTGCCACACCTACATTGACCGCGATGCCGACGAACAAATGGCCGTTCGGATTGCCATGAACGCCAAGTGCCAGCGGCCCGGCGTCTGCAATGCAATGGAAACCCTACTGATCCACGAAGCAGCGGCCGAAACGCTTCTGCCAGAGCTGGGCCGACGCCTGGTTACAGCGGGGGTGCAAATACGGGGGTGCCCGAAAACTCGGAAGCTGATCGCGGAGAGCGTTGACGCAACGGAAACCGATTGGCACACGGAATACAACGACCTCATTCTCAATGTGCGTGTCGTCGCGTCTTTGCTGGAAGCCATGGCGCATATCAACCAATACGGCTCGCAGCATTCCGAAGCCATTGTGACCCGGGACTACGAAAGGGCCCGGCAATTTCTGGCAGAAGTGGACGCATCGGCCGTTTATGTGAATGCGTCGACCCGCTTTACCGACGGATACGAGTTCGGCTTCGGCGCCGAAATCGGTATCAGCACAAATCGGCTGCATGCCCGCGGCCCCATGGGGCTGGAGGAGCTGACGAGTTACAAGTTCATCATTCTGGGTGACGGCCAGATACGCGAATAGCGCCCCGCGAGGGCGGATGGCCGGGGGAGGCGGCGTCTGATGCGGCTCGGCATTTTCGGCGGGACCTTCAACCCCATTCACATGGGGCACCTCATCACTGCGGAGCACGTTCGAGAAGCCTTTGACATTGACCGGCTGATCTTTGTCCCGTCCGCACGCCCGCCCCACAAGCCTTCGCCCGAACTCATCGATGGTGTGCATCGACTGGAAATGGCTCGTCTTGCCGTCGCCGACCATCCCCGGTTTGACGTCTCGCCCATCGAACACGAACGAAGCGGACGCTCCTACTCGGTGGAGACGGTGGAAGCCTTCCACCAGGAGTGGGGCGGCGAAGCCACCCTGTTCTTTGTGCTGGGCATCGATGCCTTCCTCGAAATGGCAACCTGGCGGGAGCCGGAAAGGCTCTTTGCACTCTGCAATTTTGTGATCACCTCGCGGGCCGGGTTCCCCTTTGATCAGGCCCGTCAGGTCCTCTCGGACATCCTGGGCATCACCCCGCCGGCTGAGGCGCAGCACGTTGCGCTGCCCCAGGGGCGGACGTTGTGGTTTCACTCCGTACTCCCCATCGGAATCTCATCGACGCTGATACGGGACCGGCTCCAACGCAGACGCTCGGTGAAATACCTCTTGCCGGGCCCCGTCGAATCGTATATACTTTCGCATCATTTATACTCCGACTCGAACAAGCGATCGTAAGCCGCCTCGGTTGCACAAATCCTGCCTGGACGATAGGGTAGAGCCGTGATTCGCTGGCCGGTTTACGATAGCAGCTCGCCTGTCGAACGCCGCGAAGAGGCAAAGCAGTGCCGTACGACGGGTGGGATGATAGCAGCATGCTTTTTCAGACGTGAGGGTGCGCGATAGACAGCAAGCAGTTGACCAGCCATTGTGTGAAGGCGGGTCTCGAAAAGAAGGCGCTCGACCTTGAAATTCTGGATTTGTCGGGGCTGACCATCTTCGCGGATTATTTCGTCATCTGCAGTGGCACGTCTACCCGGCAGGTGAAGGCCATCGCCGCCGAGATAGAAGAGAGCCTGTCCCGGCGTCGTGTCGAGCCCGATCACATTGAAGGGGCCGCGGCAGGAAAGTGGATCTTACTGGATTACGGCGACACCGTGGTTCACGTCTTCCTGGAGGAGACCCGGCTCTATTACAATCTTGAGAGACTCTGGGGCGATGCCCCCCGTCTGAACCCGAGCGATCTCGACTGATGCATGGATCCCATGAAAATCCGGATCATTTCCATGGGGCGTACTGAAGATGACTACATCCGCCGGGGCACAGAGCGATTTCTGAAACAGGTCCGACGCTATCACCCGATCGAGGAGATACGGATCAAGGAGACCCGCAGGGGCAAAAGCACCGAAACGGACAAAGGGTTGCGTCGAGACGGCGAGAAGATCCTCAAGCAACTCGACCCTCGAGACCGGGTGGTTCTCTTGGACCGGCAGGGAACGGAGATGACCTCGGAACGCTTTGCGGCTTTTCTCCGCAAGCGTTTGGCACTGCCGGTCCGGAGTGTCACTTTCGTCATCGGCGGGGCCGACGGGGTGGCCGAGGCGGTTCGTGCGCGGGCGGATGAAGCGCTTTCGCTCTCCCGCATGACCTTCCCGCACGAACTATCCCGTCTCATGCTGCTGGAGCAGCTTTATCGGGGTTTCACCATTCTCAGCGGCAAGCGATATCACCGATAGAGCGGAAAGGAGAGGAGATGATTGTACGCGTCTTTCTCGGCATTCTGATTTTCATCGCAGCCATCTTTTACCTGACCCATTTGAACCAGGGCAGCATCGATCTTTCTCTGCTTCCCGGCAAATCCTTTTCGGTGTCCGTTAGCCTGCTGGTGTTGAGCGCAGTGGTGGCCGGTGCATTCCTGATGATGGGCCTCGTGGCCCTGCGGGATACCAGGCGGGGCCTCGTCGACATGCGGGAACGGGCGCGGGTGAAGAAAAAAGAAAAAATCATGGATCTGTACCGTGAAGGGGTGAACCATTTGCTGAGCAAGAAGCGGGATGAAGCCCTGAAATGCTTTCAGAAAATCCTGGACAAGGACCCCAAGCACATGGATGCGCTCCTACGCATGGGCGATGTCTACCGTTACCAGGGCAACTACCCCGAGGCCATCCGCTACCACAACCAGGCCCGTGCCCTGGACTTCGGGAACCTGCCCGTACTGTTTGCCCTGGGCAAAGACTTCCGTCGTGCAGGACTTTGGGCAGAGGCGGTGGACGTCTACCAGAGTGTCCTCAAAATCGACGAGCGTAATGTCAGCGCCTTTCAGAAACTGCGGGAACTCTACGAGCAGCAAGGTGCGTGGGAAAAACTGATCGCGTTGCAGAAGGACTTCTGGAATTTCAAGAAAGATCCCGAGGAGAAAGAGCGCTTGCATTACTATCAACTCATGAGCGCCACGCACCTGGACCCGCAAAAGGACCGGGATAAGGTCCTCAGGCTTTACTCGGAGCTGCTGAAAGCGGACAAGTTCATGGTGGCGCCCTATGTGGAGCTGGGCAAGACTTACGTGAGTCAGGGACAGGACAAGGAAGCGCTGAAGATGTGGAACAGGGGCTTCAAGGAGACGGGCGACATGGTGTTCCTGGAGTTGCTGGACAAGCACTATCTCAACCAGGAAGACCCCGCGAGCGTCATCAAGATCCACAAGGAGGCGGTGGCACGTTTCCCGGAAAACCCGGCATACAAGTTTCTCCTGGGAAAACTCTACTACCGGCTCGAGATGATCGATGACGCACAAGAGATTCTTGAGAGCCTGGCGCATCAGGGGGTCCAGTTTCCGATTATGCGTCAGATCCTGGGGGACATCTACTACAAACGGGGGCGCACGGAAGATGCCATGGAGGAGTTCAAGAAATCCGTCCATTTCGAGCGGCCCATCTTCATCCCGTACGCCTGCAACCAATGCGGGCATGAACAGGGCGAATGGATGACGCTGTGTACCAACTGTCAGCGCCCAAACACTCTTTCCATCAATCTCAATCAGACATCGCCGAAAACGGCGGTGCCGCCGGGTCTACCGGTGGCTGCCCGTGAAAATGCCTGAGCCGCTGCATGCGAAGAAGAGCCGGCCGCTGATGCTGATGGTACTCGATGGCTGGGGCCACCGGGATGATCCCGAGTGCAATGCGACCCTTCCCGCCAACACACCGGTCCTCTCCCAACTGATGCAGGACTATCCGCACACCCTGATTGAAACCGCCGGCCTTGCGGTCGGACTCCCGCCCGGACAGATGGGCAACTCTGAGGTGGGCCATCAGAACCTGGGGGCTGGTCGTGTCGTCTATCAGGACTTCACCCGCATCAGCCGTGCCATTGAGCAGGGCGATTTCTTTGAGAACCCAATGTTGACACAGGCCTGTGACACCGTCCGTGCGCGGGGGACGGCCCTGCACCTCATGGGACTCCTCTCCGATGGTGGTGTTCACAGTCACATGGACCATTTGAGCGCGCTCCTTGAGTTGACCAAGCGAAAGGGCCTGCGCGATGTGTGGGTGCATGCAATCCTGGATGGACGAGACACACCGCCCACGAGCGGGGTCAAGTACGTGGAGCGGCTCCAAGCCTGTCAGGCGAAAATCGGCACCGGCGGGATTGCTTCCGTCATGGGGCGCTTCTATGCCATGGATCGTGATAACCGCTGGGAGCGCGTGCAGGAAGCGTACCAGACGATGGTTGGGGGAGGAACTTCTCAACCGTCTGCTCGAGAGGCGGTACTGGCCTCGTACCAACAGGACGTCACCGATGAGTTCGTTCGGCCGGTGAGTATCGCGCCCGATGGTGCCCGGCCGGTGACGGTCCGTCCCGGGGACGCTATCATTTTTTATAACTTTCGGGCCGACCGGGCGCGCCAGATTACCCGGGCCTTTACGCAGGAGAGGTTCTCCGGATTTGCCAGGGAGAAGCTCGATCTCTCGGCGTTCATCTGCATGACGGAATATGATGAAACGTTCTCCCTACCCATTGCCTTTCCGCCGATGACACTGACCGACATCTTTCCCGAGGTGATTTCTCGGCTTGGGCTGAAACAGCTTCGCATTGCGGAAACAGAGAAATACGCCCATGTGACCTTCTTCTTCAATGGGGGGGAGGAACGCAAATATCCGGGGGAGGAACGGATTCTGATTCCGTCGCCCCGTGACGTCACAACCTACGATCAGAAACCCGAAATGAGTGCGGTGGCCGTGACCGACGAGGTCATCCGCCAGATAAAGCGGGACTATTTCGACGTCATCATACTCAATTTCGCGAACGGCGACATGGTGGGTCATACGGGCGCGCTGGAGGCAGCCATTCGCGCCGTCAAAACGGTGGATGGGTGCATCGGGCGCATCCACGAGGCCATTGACCAGCAGGGAGGAACCGTTCTCATTACCGCAGATCACGGCAACTGCGAAATGATGTGCGAGCCTGGAGGGGACGAACCTTATACGGCACACACGACGAATCCGGTGCCGTTGATCCTGACCCGAAAGGGGGCTCGGCTACGGGAGGGTGGCATATTGGCCGACGTGTCGCCGACGCTGCTGGACCTGCTCAATATTACGAAGCCCGAAGCCATGACAGGCAAATCGCTGCTGATCTAAGAGCCCGTCGCGCCTGCTTGCCGAACCATGAAGATGCTCTGGAAATCAGCCCTCCCCATCGTTCTGGAGGTCCTGCTCCCGAGCCGTTGTGCGCTCTGCGGCGACGCAGTGGAGCCCACCCGGTCTCTTTCGCTCTGCCATGCCTGTCGGCGGGACCTTCGTCCCATTGAGCCACCCCGCTGCCCAACCTGCGGACGACCCCTGGCCGTCCCGGACCTCACCGAAACGGACGCCGGGTTGCCCTGTGGCCCCTGCCGGCTTGCGCCCCCGCATCTCGATCATACCCTGGGACTCCTCTACTTCGAGGGGGCTGCCCGCGAAACGATCCATCGTCTCAAATACCAGGGCCATTGGCAACTGGGGCGCGCCCTCGTCCAGTGGTGCCACTCCCGTCTCGTGTGCCTTCAGGGCGCCTACGACCTTGTCGCGCCTGTACCCCTGGACCGGCGCCGGCTCCGGCAGCGCGGTTTTAATCAATCGGCCGTCATCGGTCGGGAAGTCGCATCGATTCTCGGTCTGCCCCTGGTGCTGAACGGACTGATACGCATCCGCGGTGGTCAACCGCAGGTCGGTTTGAAGGGGACAGCGCGCCAACGTAACGTGCGCGGCTGTTTCGCGGTGCAACACCACGAGCGGCTGGTCTCGTCCCGGGTGCTGCTGGTCGATGATGTGCTCACGACGGGTGCCACCGCCAATGAGTGCGCCCGCATCCTGAAAGCGGCAGGGGCCGAGGAGGTCGGGCTGGTCACCGTGGCGGCGGCCTACGCAAGCCTGTGAAAAAAACGCCCGCCGTTTCCGGCGGGCGTCTGCGCTGCAAGTGTCTTTTAGACTGTCCGTTGCCGCAAATCTAGTTGAGATCGTATTTCTTGATGGGAGGAATCGATTGGGGGACGTACTTGACGCGATCTCCCGGAGTGATCTCAAAGAGCTCTTCAACAATCACAGCCGTCGCGGTGTTCTTGGCCGTCTTGAGCACGACCAGTTCCCCCATGACATCTGGCGGAAACTCGGTGATGCCCGATGCGAGGGCATCGGGACGGCTCACCTGAAAAGGCTCACCCCCACGGTAGATGAGAAACCGATCCCCTGCCCGAACCGCGTCATCCGTGCCGACGTCTATGAACACCGTGTCCCGAACCGCAAGATTGGCCTTGCCCCGCGTGTTCTTCAGGATCATCCCGTAGATCGTCTTATCTTCGGTGCTCAGGTCGTTGACACCCACCAGAGGCTGCTGCTGATAACGCCGGACACGATCGCCGACTTCAATGGCGTTGTAGGCCTTGATGATTTTTGCACTGGAGATCTTCTCCTCAACGGCGGTGATCTTGAGAATGCCCTGCACCATCGCTTGGCGGCCGATTTTCTTGCGGGTCACGGGATGTATTACGGGGTCTCCCATACGGATAACCTCAAAGAGGTCGTCGATCTTGACACCGTCCACAGAACCGAGATTGACGTGTACCGGATCCCGCTCCACCAGCAGGACTTTTTCTTCCCAGCTCGAGACGATGGCCCCATCACCGGCCACTTCTTCCAGACCCACGATGGATCCCGACGACTCAAACAGGTCCCGCTCAACGAGCGTGCCGTGCACGGCCTGCACAGCGCCCACCGAGCCTGTGGCCGCCGGCCGCGCCGCCCCCGTGACGCCCATCCGTGCGAGCTCTTCCCGAGTGGGAATGCGCACTTTGTCACCGGGATAGATGAGATGCGGATTCTGAATGTGCGGATTGTACTGCCAGACTTTGGGCCAGAAGTAGGGGTTTTCCAGATATTGATGAGAAACATCCCACAGGGTGTCCCCTCGGATCACGTTGTGCAGCCGACCGTCCGACCCCGCAGCGGTGTCAGCCAGTCCGGTCATCCCATACAGAAAAAAGAGGGATCCCATGAAAAGGCTCAGGGAGCACATCAGAAGTTCTCGTTTCATGTTGACTCCTTTGTGTAGAGTTGGGGAACTGCCATGATGGGAGACATACCTGTGTCCGTGCCGTACACGTTTTGAAGCCTTCTTACGAAAATTATAGGGGCTTGTCCCGGTCTTTGTCAAGAGACTTTATTTTTTAAGGAGTTACACGACCCGGGTCCTCTCTGATGGCGGCATGGGACCGCGGGGGCCCACCCCCCGCCGCTGGCCGTGGCGCAACGCTTTCGGTAGATCAGAAGATACCCTGGACGATGCCGTTACGGGGCCCCGTGATTCGCGCGTGCGGCGCTGGCCAAGATCGTCCTTCCTCGAAATATTTCAATGCCTTATTCATACATAAAATACTATGGGCCTTGCCTGTCGCGCCTCCAGGATCTCTGGGGTCTTGCATGACGATGGCTCATACCCGAGCCGGGTTAAAGAAATCTCTCCCTTTTGCCGATAGAGCGGGAGAGCCCCACACCAGCGGGAATCGGAGCGATTCGGCCGGTGGTATCATTATCACGATCAAAGCCTTTCAACGGCAGGACAATCCGAAAGGGGAGCACAACCATGGCGAATCAGAGGTCCCGGCTTCCCTGGGACGGGAAGAGCAGAGCTTATGTAAAGAAGGTGCTGGACCAGATCGGAGACGTTTCCGGTGTCCCCCTCCAGGCACGCCATTTACCGACCGGTACCCTCGTGACGAACCCCCTGGCCGACACGCGTGATCCGGACCAGCCCTTTGCGGTTCGTGAGCAGATCCGTATCGGGAGCCGGCCGCTCATGGAAATCGGGGGGATTGCCAGGGACAACTGTGACCTCTCCACTTTACAGACGGCCGTTCGTCTGGCGCAAGGTGTCCTCACAGAGTACCTGCGACACCGGGCTGAAATAGAAAGTTTTTCCCGGGAAGTCATTGCCAACTATGAAGTCATCAATATGCTTTACCGTGTCGCCGACGCCTTGGGCAGCATCCAGGATGTCCAGCGGGTGGCGACCATTATTCTGCGCCAGGCAGCCCTCGTAACGCGGGCCGAGAGGGGATCGGTTCTGCTGCTTGACCGAAACCAGAAGCGGCTCCGCATGGCCGCAGCCTATGGGTTCTCCCAAGACAGGTTCCCGTCCATCTCCGTGGCACTCTCCGACACTCTCTGCTCGGAAGTGGTCCGCACAGGCGAGCCCCTTCTCGTCGATGATATTCGGACGCGGCCTGATCTCGCCGCTTTCTCGAAAGGAGAATACCGGACGCGCTCCTTCATCGCCTTCCCCCTTCAGACGGTGAGCGATCATGGGGAAAGACAGCTTCTGGGCGTGCTGAACCTCTCCGAAAAAGTAAGTGAGGCACCGTTCAAGTCCAATGACCTAAAATTGCTTACGGCCCTGACTTCACAGGCCGCGGTCGCTATCTCCAATGCCCGCATGCTCGAAGAGCTGAAGGAGTCAAAACAAGAGTTGAACCAGACGCTGAGTGAATTGGTCAGCACCTACGCAGACCTGGACAAGCGAAGCGTCTTCATCGAGCAGGTCAACAAGATCGCGCTCTCCATCAATGCCACCCTGGACCTCAACAAACTGGTCGCAAAGATCTGTCTTTATGCGAAAAGCCTGACCGGCGCTGAAGAAGCCCTCGTCTACCTCAAGAAGGAAGGCCCCTCGGAAGAGCCCATGGTGCACAGCTCGTCGGAAGGGGCTTGCTGCAAACAGCCCTACGAGCTGCCCTTCCTGACCGGGCTTTTTGCCGGAACCGAGCAAGCCCGTTTTCTGTCCGGATGCGAAACGGACGGCCTCGGCGGAGGGCGGACGGACGGACAGCAGGCGGGGGTATGGCGTAACCTTCTGGCCGTGCCTTTTGCCAGCAAGAAAAACGGGATCGGCGGCATTGCGGTCATGAATAAGACAACCGCCGAGGGGTTTGTGGAAGAAGACGCCGACCTGCTCAAAGCGCTGGGACATCAGGCAGCCAACGCGGTGGAGAACGCGAAACTCGTTACAGAGCAGAAGGCCATGCTCATGGACACCATCACGGCCCTGGCTGCGGCCGTGGATGCCAAGGATGCCTATACCCATAACCATTCCCGCAAAGTCTCTCTTTATGCCCGGGCCATCGCGGAAGTACTGGGCCTGCAGGAAGACGAAATGGAAATCCTGCAACGGGCCGCACTCCTTCACGACATCGGGAAGATCGCTATTCCCGAGGCGATTCTGAACAAACCGGACCGGTTAACGCGGGACGAATTCGAAACCATGAAGACCCACCCCATGTGCGGTGTTCGGATCTTGGAGAACATCAAAGAGATGGAGAGCATCATCGAAGGGATCCGCTATCACCATGAGCGTCACGATGGCAACGGGTATCCGGAAGGGCTCCGGGGTGAAGGGATCCCCCGCATGGCGCGTATTCTCGCCGTGGCCGACACATACGATGCCATCACTTCAGACCGGCCCTATCGGAAAGGACCGGGGCATGAATTTGCTTGCGAGGAGATTCAGCGCGGCAGCGGCACTCAGTTCGCCCCCGAGGTAGTGGAAGCCTTCCTCAACTCCACCATCTGCCGGGGCCGCCCATCGGCATCCGCCGTCGGCGAGCGTACCGACGCACAAATTAATGTTTGACAGCAAAGAGGGGCTATAATAAATTGGTTTTAACAGAGCGACAGCAATGGACGGGGCAATGTGAACGTCTCATGGAGAGACGATCCGCGTCGCTGCACGTCATATCGTAGCAAATCGGGGGCTCCCCCCGGAGCAATCCATGACAATCGAAGGCGCACATCCCGGGAAAACCATGAAGATCATGATCGTCGACGATGAATTCTTCATCTCCAGGTCCCTGGCCTTTCTACTCGAGAAGGAAGGTTATGAGTGCTGCACAGCCAACGATGGCGAAGAGGCGCTGCAACTTCTAGACCAGGAAAAACCCGACCTCCTCTTTCTCGACATCAACATGCCGAACAAGAACGGCTACGAGGTTTGTCGAGAAATCAAGGCGAACCCGGAGACGCAGCACATCGTTGTGATCATGCTAACGGCCAAAGGTCAGAGTGAATTCGAGGACAAGAGTTTCGGGGCCGGGGCCGATGCGTTTCTCCTGAAACCCTACGACCCCAATCAGGTCATGGCGCTTGTCGAAAAGAGTTTGAAGATTGGGGCCCTGCCGCCCCAAGATTAACCGCTCTCCTCATCTTGTGGATCTTCCTGGGGCGCAGACCCGCACAGCTGCGGCTGCTCCCGCTCACCGGGCAGTGTGAACTTTCTATTGTCCACTTTGAAAACAATCCGGCCCCGCCGCTTTCGCGCCCGCGCACCACGGTTCGCCTCCGGCACCGCTGCGGTAAGCTCATCTCCGTCCCGCCGTTTCTCATCGATGCGCGTCAGAACCTGAAAGAGAATCTGCCCTGTCTTCAGAGCCAGCGGACCGGACAGGGCCTGCGGCAGGTGACGGTCCGTAAAACTGAACTCCCCGTCCTCCCACAGAAAGAGATCGAATAGAATCTCCTTGATCAGCAGCACCACTTCCTCATAGAGCGCCTCATGGGTCAGAAGCCCGCGCGCTTCGAGGATGGCGGTGAGTTTCTCACCGCTCCGCTCGCTTTCATCGAGGCAGTCGGTCAGGGCCTGTTCATCGAGCTTGCCCCGCCGAATCAGAAAGCGGCCCAGTTTTTCGTGCTCCCGCGAGGACGATGCGAAGAGGATTTGGCCGCGCTGAAAGAAGATCTTTCGCCACGATCCGTCGCGCCGGAATTCGAGGATGCCCGTCTTCATCGTCGTCTCGATCCATTGAAAAAGGTCGGTGGCAGGCATCGTCCGAATATCACCTTGCAGTGCCATAAGAGAAATTCCTTCAGTGCAAATAGCCAAATCTATGATTCTAGTCTACAATACGGACACACCAGCGTCAATGTAACGACTCTGTCACCAAGAGGACGCACCATGCGACAGATAAGAAAAGAAGAGGCACTGGAGTATCATGCCCGAAAGAGGAAGGGGAAGATCGAAGTCGTTCCCTGTAAGGCTTGTGCCACCGAACTCGATCTCGCGCTGGCTTACACACCCGGGGTGGCGGAGCCCTGCCGGGAGATCGTGAAGGATCCGGATCTTTCCTTCCGGTACACGGCCCGCGGCAACCTCGTCGCCGTCGTCACCAACGGCACGGCCGTACTCGGATTGGGTGATATCGGCCCGCAGGCAGGCAAACCGGTGATGGAAGGCAAGGCCGTCCTGTTCAAGCGCTTCGCCGATATCGATGTGTTCGATCTGGAACTCGATGTGCAGGACCCCGACGAATTCGTTCGGATCGTCCGAGCCCTGGAGCCAACCCTGGGAGGCGTGAACCTGGAGGACATCAAGGCGCCCGAGTGTTTTCATATCGAAGAGCGTCTCGTGGCGGAGATGGACATCCCGGTCTTTCATGACGACCAACACGGCACAGCCATCATCTCGGGAGCCGCGCTCCTCAATGCGCTTGAGATCACGGGCAAATCGCTCGCGGCCTGCCGGATCGTTTTCAGTGGAAGTGGTGCCGCCGCCATTGCGACGGCCAAGATCTATCTGCTGCTGGGTGCCAATCCCGAGAAGATGCTCCTGTGTGACACGGCGGGCGTCATTTACAAGGGGCGGACCGAGAGGATGAATCCCTACAAAGAGGCCTTTGCCCGAGACACGTCGCTGCGCACCCTGGCAGAGGCCCTGAAGGGGGCGGACGTCTTCGTTGGACTCTCCGCCGGGGGCCTTGTGAGCCCCGAAATGGTGCAATCCATGGCGGATCAGCCCATTGTTTTTGCCCTCGCCAACCCGGTGCCGGAAATCAGCTACGACGATGCCAGGGCCGCGCGGAGCGATGCCATTGTGGCCACCGGCCGGTCTGACTTTCCCAACCAGGTTAACAACGTGCTTGGCTTCCCCTTTATTTTTCGTGGTGCCCTCGACGTGCGCGCTCGCGCCATCAATGACGAGATGAAACTCGCGGCCGTCCACGCCCTGGCAGCACTGGCCAAACAGGGTGTCCCCGACGCCGTCTCCCAAGCCTATGGCGGCCGGGAGTTTCACTTTGGAGCGGACTATCTGATCCCCAAACCCTTCGACCCAAGGGTACTCCTGTGGGTGGCCCCGGCGGTGGCTCGCGCCGCCATTACCAGCGGCGTGGCCCGAAAACCCCTGGAGAGCATCGAAGCCTACCGGGAGTCGCTGGAATCGCTGCTCGGAAAAGCCCATGTCATCATGCGCGCCGTGATCCACCGGGCGTGCAAAGACCCGAAGCGCATCGTCTTTACCGAAGGATATCATCCCAAAGTTCTCAAGGCATGCCAGACCCTTATGGATGAAGGAATCGCCAAGCCCCTTCTGCTGGGCGAGGAAGAAACCATTCGGGGGACTTGCCAAGCCCTCGATCTCGATCTCGGGAGCGTGGAGGTCATCGACCCCATTCTCGATCCCCGCTATACAGAATTCAGTGAGCGATTCTATGAACTGCGGAAACGCAAGGGGATTAACCGTTTCGACGCGCGAAAACTCATGGCCAACCCCAATTACTTCGGAACCATGATGGTGGAAACAGGACATGCCGACGGTTTGATTTCCGGTGTGCTCAAACGCTACCAGGAAACGCTTCGGCCCGCGCTGCAGATTGTCCGGACGGAAGAGGGAATCCGCCGGGTCTCGGGACTGTTCATGATGGTGCTGAAAGACAGAACGCTCTTCTTTGCAGACACCACCGTCAATATTGCACCTTCCGCAGAGGAACTGTCGGAGATTGCTCTCCTGAGCGCCCGGCTGGTGCGGCGCTTCAATATTGAACCGAGAATCGCGATGCTTTCATACTCCAATTTCGGCACCACCCGGGATGCCAACACCCACAAGGTCAAGGACGCAGTCGAAATGGTCCGGCAACAGATGCCCCAGCTGGTGATCGATGGGGAAATCATGGCCGACACGGCCGTCAATGCCGAACTGGCAGGCTCACTCTATCCATTCAGCCGGATTCAGGGAGACGCAAACATCCTGATTTTTCCGGAACTCGCATCGGGAAACATCGCCTACAAACTGTTTCAGCAACTGGGTGGTGCCGAGGCCGTGGGCCCCATTCTGATGGGCTTGCGCCGACCGATTCATGTGCTTCAGGCGGGATGCAGCGTCAGCGAGATCGTCCACATGACAGCCATTGCGGTGGTAGACGCGCAGGAACGGATGGCAAACAAAGATAACCCGGAGAAGTGAAATACTGCTCCGGGTAAGCTCAGCCTGGCATGCGATTTCAGGGAGTTCGCGACGTGCTCGGGCTATCGGCTACGGGGGACGTTTTGGCAGCCTATTTTCAGGGATGCAGGCACCCTCTGGGGTGAATGAATGCCGTCTGCCCGGACAATCAGGAGTTTGCTGGGCCCGGCCGCAAAACCGCCCCCCCATCCACGGTTCGCACAGGCCATCCCCCTTGGCGCGCTCGGCGCGACAACGGGTGCCGTGGACGGTGGGCAGGGGATGATCAACGCCTCCCCTGCGGCGCATGAGCCGATGGAAGAGAGGGATTAACCTTTTTTCAGATAGAACTTGAAGACCCCGCCGTCCTCTACCATTTCCATGAGTTCGTTGCCCGTTCGCTTGGCCCACGCGGCAATGTCGTTCTTCGAGCCCGGGTCTGTGGAGAGCATTTCCAGAATCTGGCCGGATCCCAGCTTGTCCATGGCCTTCTTCGTCTGAAGCACCGGGAGCGGACAGTTCAATCCTTTGCAATCGAGCGTTTGATCGGCATTCGGCATCTTTCTAACCTCCTTGCGTTGAAAAAGTTTGAGAGTATCCCCCCATTTCCGGACCTGCAATAATATTCACAAAGCTGAATAAAGTCAAACAAAATGTGCCAGCGATGTGCGCAGCGCCCGTTCCGACGCGCAGATCGGTCCTTATGCCCCGGGAACAGACTCAGCGTCGCTGAAGCCGCTTGAGCAGCCAACCCTGACGGGTCTTCATCGCGCCCTGCGGACAAAGCTCCTGGCAGCAGAAACACCGGATGCACCGACGGGTGTCAATCCTCAAGCGATCTGCCGCCACCTGGATAACCTGTTCCGGACACGCTTCGACACAGACGCGGCAGAGATTGCACGCCGTCGGCTCCGGTTCGGGATAGGCCGTGAGCGATTTCTTGAGCGGTCGCAACACGAAATCGGGAATGATCCACTCGAGGTCCGCCGACTCCGGAATCCGCAAATCGCTGATCCGCACGGTTTCCGGATCCTCCCCCAGAATCGTGATCCGTTCCAGGGACGTCTCACCCACACCCAAGGCTTCTGCAGCCCGCTGGGTCGGCAATCTCGACGGCAACAGTCCCATGAGGGACATGATCACCGTGTCGAGTGCCACGGCATCCGACGAGGCACCCAGTATTCCAAAAGGTCTCGGCGTTCCGCTGCCCGGTCCGTTTCCCTCCATGCCGATGATGCCGTCCAGAACTGTGAGCCGGGGCTTTAGCGCCTCGTAGATCTGGACCAGCATGCTGGCAAACGCGTCTCGGTTGACCCCGGCTTTCAAGTGCCACTGCACCTTGCGGCGCCCCACCACACAGCCGAACATGTTCTTCACACCGAGGGTCATCAGCATCTGCCCATGGGTCTTGAGTTTGGCCACGTTGATGATGGCATCGGCGTTTCTGGCTGCCTCCGCCAGCTCCAGCGGGAAGCCACCCTGGCGGGTTTTGCCGATGGAGAGGGATGTGGAGAACTCCAGGATGGGAACACCTAGTGCGTCAGCCACCGCGCCGATGCCGCAGCGATCGGCATTCTTTCTGGCCGTGCCGACTCCCGGGCTGTCCCCGATGAAGGGTTTACCTCCGGCGTCGAGCACCCGCCTCGCAATGGCGCCGATCACGCTCGGGTCCGTATTCACCGCCTTGTTTCGCGCCTTGGTGGCCAACAGATTTGGCTTGATGAGGACCGATTCACCAGGTTTCACGAATTGGTCCATCCCCCCGAGGCTGGCCAGCAGGTGATCGAACGCGGCTTCCACGTAAGCTTGCTCGTACGCTCGACAGGAGGTGATGGAAACCGTCGACATCATATCTTCCTAATCCGTATTAACAAATGAGCGGAGGCAACTGAATTCGCTGCGTTTTTCAGTGCAAAAAAGATACACTGATACACGTCTGTTGAGTCTTTTCTGCAACACCTTAAGATCCCTCTGCCCCGAGGTTGGCGATCCGTTTTCAGCCCAACCAATTGATTTTATTATACATATCTTCTTAAAGGGACGCGTTTTAGAAATTGGTACCGTTCTTGCTTCTCGTAAGCCACTAGTTCATCATGCGCACTTGAAAGGAGGCAGGACTTTGAGATATCAGCGAACCCTCGCGTCATCTATTGCATGCGCCGGGATCGGACTTCACTCCGGTCATAAGATCAATCTCAGGATTCTCCCGGCCGCAGTGGATACGGGCATCGTTTTCCGAAGAGTCGACCTGAAGAGCAGTTTCGAAATTCAGGCTATCGCCGAGCACGTGGTCGACACCAGCCTCAACACCACCCTTGGGCGGAATCGGGTCCTGGTCAAAACGGCGGAGCATCTGCTGGCGGCCCTTGCCGGGCTCGGCATCGACAACGCTGTCATTGAACTGGATGCCCCGGAAGTGCCGATCATGGACGGCAGCGCCGCGTCCTACATTTATCTTTTAACCTCCGCCGGGATTCGCCGACAGAACAGACTGCAGCGGTTTATCAAGATCCACGAGCCGATCGAGATTCGGGAGGACGGCCGGTTCGCGGCCATCTACCCGGCCGATGTCCCCGAGATCACCTACGAGATCGATTTCAACCATCCCTTATTGAAAGTGCAGCGGTTGCACTATCGCTGCAGTGAAGACGCGTTCGTTCGCGACATCGCGCGGGCCCGGACCTTTGGGTTCCTCAAGGAAGTGGAGCATCTGCAGGCCCGTGGCTTTGCGCGGGGTGGGTCCCTGGACAATGCCATCGTAATCGGAGATTACCGCATCCTGAATCCTGAGGGGCTGCGCTTCCCCGATGAGTTCGTTCGCCACAAGATCCTGGATGCCATCGGAGACCTCAGCCTCCTCGGCTGCCCCCTCATCGGGCACGTTCAGGCCGTGAGATCGGGCCATGCCCTCAACGCGAGGCTCGTCAACCGGATACTGGAGAGCCCCCAAAAATGGTCCTATGTGACAGGCTCCGACGAGCGCCCCGCAGGAGCGGTGGCGAAGAAGCCGGCGGCGGTGCGCCGATTTGCCAAGGCATCCGCCTGAGGCCCGGCGAGTCGAGATGTTTGGTGAAGGCCCGACCTGCAGTACGAATCGGGCCTCTTCTTTCGGGCATCCCCGTCTGATTGATCCGCCGTCAGAAGCCACCGGCCGGCAGCGGATAGCGATTCTCCAGACCCCGGATATATGCCGCGCGCGCCCGGCGATTGAATTTGTGGGCATCGTTGACGGCACCGTAAATGCCCCCCGAATACCATCCCCATTCAAAGAAACCCAGCAGCACTCCCGCCACTTCGTGGCCGTGTCCGAAGAGCTCGACAATAGCCCAGATGAAGGTCCCATTGAGAATGAACGAGGTCACCCCTTCCGTAAAACGCTGCGTGTAGATTTGCCCGGTCCCGGGAATCACGGCCGACAGCGCCCCCGCAAGAAAGGGCGACTTCCGTGGAATCTTTATGTCGGCGCGGAGCTCTCCCGCCAGCGCGCGTGCAAAAGGACGGTGCAGACTCCCGTCACTGACAGCGTCGAAGGCGGCGGCCGCCGCCGCCAATTGCCAGAGGTGCAGGAGAGACCATCCCCGAAACATCCGGGCCCTATCCGTCCAAATCGAGCCGCCGTAGGCCGCTACAAACGCGCCGAAGGTGTCGGCGGCCTCCTCGTACCGGGCCACCTCAAACCAGGTTACACCGATATCATAGAAAGCACGCTCCGCCACATCCGTCCCGGGATAACGCTGTACAATTTCCTGAAAGGCCTCCACGGCGCGCTCGGATTTTCCGCCCTTGCGATAGGCCACGGCAATGTTAAGCCGACAGAGTGGCACGCGATCGTCCGCAGGGAAATAGGCGATAAAGCGCTTGTATTCGGTAATGGCACGGTAATAATCGGCCTCTTCCATCAGTTCTCCGGCAAAGGCGAAGAGCCGAGAGGCCTCCTCTTCCGTAGAAAGAGCCCGTGCGGATTCGAGCCAAATGGGGTGAAGGACGAGGAGCAGACAGCAGAGCGCCAGACGAAAGACTCTCCCGCACATGGGCCGCTATTCCTCGTTTTCCGGCTGCGCCGGCAGGCCGGAGAGGGGTGTTGCGGAAAACCAGAAGTCGTTGTTCTCCACCGGATCGAGAAACCGGTGGGCCCTCCCATCCCATACGGAGGGGACGAAGCGCTGTTCCTCGTATTCGTGAACGATGCGGTCTGCCGTCATGGTAAAGCCGAGCAGCGCGCCGTGCTTGCGAATGGCCTGCAACCCGTAGTGCGAACAGGTCGGGATCATGGTGCAACGCTCCCCATCGACGGGGGAGATGTATTTCTGGAAGAACCGCACTGCGCTGATGAGCATTCGACCTAGCGGACCGTCGCGAGGCGTCTCCTTGTCCGACGAGGGCAGCGACGCCACCACGGGCGTGTCCGGATTTACAGACCAGGGCCCCCACTGTGCAGACCATCCAACATGCGGTGCTGCAACCAACGCGACGGTGACAAAGGCAATGGCTGTGATGCGGCTCATGAAGGTCAACTCCGAGCACTCAGGTGACGGCATGAAGTCAGCACACCATAGCAGAGCAAACCCATGGTGTCAAGGTAATGGCGGAAATCCCGTTGACAATAATGAACGAAATTGATATGTATGTTCAGCGGAAAGACTGGCGGAATTGGCTTCCATTTCAAACAAAGGAGACGGAACAATGCGTTTAGCCAACGGTGTAGTCCTTGCTTCCCTCCTGGCCACACTCTTCATGGCCTCGGGTTGCGAAGTATTGCTCCTGAGTGGCGCTGCTGTTACGGGCTACAAACTCAGCACGGACGAGAAGAGCGTGTCGGAAGTCGTCGATGATTCAGTGATCACTGCGTCCGTCAAGACCCGTCTCATGGAGGACCGGCAGGTCCGCGCGCTCAACATCGATGTGGACACCAACCTCGGCGAAGTGACCCTGAGCGGATATGTCCGCAGTCAGCGAGAAATCGATCGGGCCGTCATCATCGCCAAAGGGGTGAATGGGGTGCGGCAGGTGACACCTTTGCTGAAGGTACGCGTCGATTAGCTTCGCCGCGAGCGACAATCACGCATGCCCACGTCGAGAGAGTCAGAACGGGGAGGCAAGCCCCCATGGCGGCCATTATCCTTGCGGGCGGTGAAAACCGCCGGATGGGTGCAAACAAAGCCTTCCTGGAACATGGAGGGCGGCTCTTCCTCTGGTCCCTCATTGCAGCGCTCAACCCGCTTTTTCGTGACATTATCGTTGTGAGCCGGGAGCCCGAACGCTATGCGGGATTTCCGGTCCATTTGGTTCGCGACCTCTACGCGATTCGGGGACCGCTCAACGGAATCATCAGCGGGCTTTGTCGTGCAACAGATCGCTACAACTTCTGTGTCGCCTGCGACATGCCTCTGGTTCGCACAGGCCAGGTACAGTACCTGATGCAAGCCGCCCAGGGATGGGAAGGTGCCGTGCCGGTGCTGCCGGACCCGTCGCCCACCGGGGCCTCCATGGTGGAGCCGCTGCATGCCGTCTACGACCGAAGATCGCTGCCCGTCATGAAGCGACACCTCCTCGAAGGAAGGCGAAATCTGCAGCAGATAATCCGCTCGCTTAACGTCCGCTATGTCACGGCAGCAGAGCTGTCCGGAGTCGATGGGGGCATGACAGGGTTGTCCAATATTAACACACCTTGGGATTACAGGGTTCTTCAGAAGAGTACGGCCTGATGGTGCAGCGGCAGACCGTCTCGCGTTTTTGAAAGGAGCATGGGATGTTTGGTTTGGGATGGCTGGAGCTCGTCATTATCCTGGTCATTGTTCTGGTCATCTTCGGCGCAGGCAAGCTTCCCGAGATCGGATCGGGTCTCGGCAAGGGGATCCGCAATTTCAAGCGGGCCACCAAGGGCGAAGATGAAATCGATATCACCCCGGAGGACGACAAGAAAATCAACGAAGGTCAAAAGGAATAGCGCATGGAATCGGCCGCCAAAGAGCCCGCCCGCGCACGGCTGATCGTTCGCGGCAGGGTGCAGGGCGTCTTTTTCCGTGCCAGCACTTGCGAGCAGGCCCGTCGCTGTCACGTTTGTGGCTGGGTGCGAAACCTCGCCGACGGGGGGGTGGAGATTGTGGCTGAGGGGGACCGGCACTCCGTTCAGGAGCTGATTGCCTGGTGTCATCGGGGGCCGGCCGGCGCGTACGTCACACAGGTGGAAGTCACCGAGGAGCCCCACACAGGAGCTTTTCACACGTTCGACATACGCCGTTGAATGGACGCCGAAGGACTTGGACCCGCCGGTACAGACAAAATGAAGTAGGAGTTGATCATGGCATCGAATACGAAGAAACACAAGGCCCGTCGGCAACGGAAACTGAAAAAACTTCAAGGCAAGAAGTCTGACGTCGTCACCCTCGCTTCCCGGCGCAGGAAGGCGAATCAAGCGCCTCTGATTAGCCAAGGGGGCGGATCCGACTGATGCGATTGAAGTAGAAGACGAATGTTCGGATACCCCCCTGCACCTGCCGCCACTCAAAGTACTCATTGGGGGCATGGTATCCGTGTTCCGGAAGCGAGAGCCCCAAGAAGACCACGGGAGCGTTGAGCACACGGTTCAGGGTGACCACCGCCCCGATGGACCCGCCTTCCCGGACGAGGGCCGGTTTCGTTTGAAACCCAAAGACCATGGCCTCCGCAGCAGCCTGCATATGCTCCCCTTTGGCTGACGAAAGATAGGGATCCAGCGTCGCCTCTAGCGTTACCTTGACATCTCCGTTTTGCCCTTTGCAGTAATCGCGGAGCCGGGCAAAGATTTCCTTGGGCGCCTGGCGCGGCACCAGCCGCATGCTGATCTTAACTTCCGCCCGCGGCGGCACGATGGTCTTCACACCCGCACCGCTGTAGCCTCCGGTGAACCCGTGCACCTCAAAGGTCGGTCGAGACCAGATGGCCTCGAGAACGGTCTGTTTCGCTGCGGAGCGCAGCCCCTTAAGCCCGTGGGCTTTCTTGAATCCCGCGACGGTGAAACCTGACTCCAGAAACCCGTTCATCTCCTCCTCACTCGGGACCAGGATGCCATCGTAAAAACCGGGGATCTTCACCTCTCCCGTCGCGGCATCGTAACACTGAGAGATCAGTTTGCAGAGCTCGCCCAGTGGATTCCGTGCGGCCCCACCGACGAGTCCCGAATGTGCGTCGCGCGATCCCGTCTCAAGAGACAGGGTGGCAGCCAGGAGACCCCGGATCCCGAAGGGAATGGCCGGCTTGCTCCGAGAGACCCAGACTGTGTCGGACACCATGATCGAATCGGTTTGCAGAAACTCCTTCTCCGAGCGGACGGCCTTGTCGAAGTGGGGGCTACCGATCTCTTCTTCGAATTCCCATACAAAACAGAAATTCAATGGAATGCCAATTTCCCGGGCATGGCGTGCCGCCAAAAGCGCAGTGAGCGCGGGCCCCTTGTCGTCGGTGCTTCCCCTGCCCCAATAGCGTCCGTTCTTGATCACGAGCTTGAAGGGGTCCGATTCCCAGCCCTCTCTTTCCGCAGGTTGCACATCGAGGTGGTTGTACAGCAGTATCGTCGGATGGGCGGGGTTTTCACCCAGGCGCGCAATCACCAGCGGGTGTCCGGGTGTCTCGACTCGCTTGACCTGCGCGCCCGCTTCCTGGAGCAGACCCGCGGCCAGCGTGGCAGCCGCCTCGATATCCTGGCGGTGGGCTGCCTCTGCACTGATCGAGGGAATTTCTACGAGACACTGCAACATCCTCTCGAAGGGCTTGCGTGCGCTTCGGATGTAGGTGTTCAGACGCTTCTCATTGAGTTCCGCCATGGCCTGCTCCGTGTTCATCGTTGATCAAAGAGGTCAGCTGCTCCAGTAGGTCCCGCACCAAATCATACCCTTGCTGCCAAAAGTCACGGTCGTTCACGTCGATCCCCATACGCGCCAAGAGATTGGGCGGGCTGTCGGAGCCGCCCGCGGAGAGCAGTGCCAGGTAACGGGGCACAAAGGCCTCCGGTTCCTGCCGATACTGCTGAAACAGAGAGAGAACCAGCAGCTCCCCAAAGACGTAACTATAGCAGTAGAATCGGGAATGGACAAAGTGGCTGATATAGCTCCAGCCCCAGCGGTACGGAGGGATCATGGTGACGGCATCGCCGAACAGCCTGGCATTCTCCTCCCACCAGAGATTGCAGAATGCTTCGGGTGTCAACAGGGCTTTCGCGCGTGCATCGTGGGCCTTCAGCTCGAATCGTGTCAATACATTCTGGCGGAAGGTGGTCGCGATGATGTCCTCAATCTTTGCACAGAGAATGGCCATGCGCACCCGCGGCTCATTTTCTTCGGAAAGCAGCAGCGTCGTCAGCAGCATCTCACCGAAAACGGAAGCCGTCTCCGCCATGGGCAGCACCGCATGGTAGTTGACAAGTCGCTGCTTGCCGGAGAGGGTAAAGTGAATGCCGTGTCCCAGTTCATGGGCCAGGGTGGCCACATCACGCAGTGTCCCCGTATAGTTCGTCAGCACATAGGGCGGCAGGGACGGCGTCATTCCTGCACAGAAGGCGCCGCCCGTTTTCCCAGGCCGCACGGAGGCATCGATGCGGGACTCCGCAAAGAAGCGCTCTGCGATCTCCCCGAGCTGGGGGCTGAAGGCGCGGTAGGCTCGCAGCACGACCGCCTTGGCTGCCGGGAAAGCAACCACCCGGCTCTCCGACACCACGGGCGCATAGATATCGGAGTTCTTGAGTTCGGGAAGGCCCAGCAGCTGCGCCTTCAGCCGAAAGTACTCCTGGGCGAGGCCGTAGTTCTCTTCGCTAACCTGCATCATTCCCTCAATGGCCTCATGGGTGAGCTCGTTGGTCAGATGGGTCGCCGCGATGGGATGCCCGTAGCCTCGCAGTCTGCATTCCCCACCATGGTCGAGCAGAATATTGTTGAACACCGATGAGAGCACCAGGGCGTGCTCGCCGTGTCTTTCGAGAAACGCCGAAAAGGCGCGCTCCCGGATGTCGGCCTCGGGACGGTGCAGCATGGCCAGGAGCTCTTCCCCTGTGTAGTCGCGCACCTCGCCCTCCAGATCGAGGCGGTAACGAAAGGAGGCCGTGAGCTCCTCGAAGAGCTGCACGAACGCGTTCTTCCCTGTCAGGTCCTTGAGATTGATGAGCTGCTCCTCTTTCTCCGAGAGGGTGTGGGGCTTGAACACTCGCACATGCTGCAGATAGTGTCGATACTCTGAAAGGAGCGGATCCGCCAGAAGCTTTTCAAAACGGTCTTCGGGGATGGCGATGACCTCCAGATCGAAAAAGAGAATCTCGTGGCGCAGCGCGGTGAAGAACTCCCGGATTCTCTGGAGCAGTGCCTTGTGGGTGTCCGTCTCGGTGTCCGCGGAAAAGAGAAGCTGGGCATACCAGTAAGTCTTGAGGACCCGCTCCTGAAGGTCTTCGAGCGCCGCCACCGCCTGGTGCAGCTCGGCGGCACTAAACGCTTCGTCCATAAGCTTTCCGCGATAGCGCTCGCGAAACTCGCGCACCGCCTCCTGAGCAGCCTGCAGGTCCGTGTCAATGGCCGGATCCGAGGGCGCGGTGTAGAGACGGCTTAGATCCCAGTCGACTGTTTGCAGGTTCTCGCGCATTCCATCTCCTCTCAATCCCCGGTGCCTGATTCGCCGGGGGTCATACATTGAACTTGAAGTTGATGATGTCTCCATCGGCCACGGTATACTCCTTGCCTTCCAGGCGGAGTGTGCCTTTTTCTCGGGCACCGGCGAGGGAGCCCGCCGCCATGAACGCATCATAGCCGATGACTTCGGCTTTGATGAATCCTCGCTCCATATCGGAGTGTATCGCCCCGGCGGCCCGCACAGCGGGAGTGCCGTGGCGGATGGTCCAGGCCCGCACCTCGTCATCCCCCACGGTGATGAAGGAGATCAAGCCGAGCAGGTCGTAGCAGGTTCGGATCAGAAGCTCCATCGCGGAGACTTCAATCCTCAGATCTTCGAGAAAGACTTCTGCCTCATCCCGGGGGAGCTGGGCCATTTCCATTTCGATCTTTGCGGAAAGCACGACCGTCCGGACGCTGGGACCGCAGAAAAGCTCCCGGGCCTGGCCGAGCAGGGCCCCCGTCTCGTCGGCCCCCAAGGCGCCCTCGTGAATGTTGAGCACCACGATCACGGGCAGAAGGGTCACAAAGCGGTAGCCGCGGATCATTTTCTCTTCTTCCGACGAGACCGACAGGGCCCGGAGCGGCTGCCCGTCCTCCAAAACCTGCCGGAATCGCAGCAGGGTCCTCTGCTCCGCCTCATGACTGGCCCGCTCCACCCCTTTCTTGAGCGCCCCGTCAATGCGTTCAAGACGCCTTTCGATGATCGCCAGATCGCTGAGCAGCAACTCCGTTTCCAAATCCTGAAGATCCCGCAGCGGATCGACCGTCCCGGCGGGATGGGCCACGCGCTCATCGGCAAAGGCCCGTACCACATGGACGAGGGCATCCACCTCCCGGGCGCGTTTGAGGAAATCGGTGACCCGGGCACCCTCGGCCAGACTGCCTCGGGGCAGCCCGGGTAGATCGATGACCTCCACCGTGGCGTAAATGGCCTTTTTCGGCTTGAAGATTTCACGCAGGCGGTCCACCCGAATATCCGGGACTTTGACGGTCCCCACATTGGGCTCGGCGCCGCTTTGGGCGTAGACGGCCACCTCTGCAGAGCCGTCGGTCAGTGCGTTGAAGAGCGCTGTTTTGCCGCAATTGGGAAGTCCCACGATCCCGAGAATCATCTCTGCCCCGATTTCACGCCTTTCGCCTTAAGAAAAACCAAAATTTCAACATATCCAATTTGTCCGGGCATGGCAACCGAAAAGCCGGCCACTCCCTTTTCCGGTGGACCGGGCGCCGCTGACGCGCTATTTGAGGTAGATGCAAAGATGACATTTGTCGGGTATGATTGTGCTGAAAAGCAATTCTCCTTTTCCGATGAGCCCATCGCGGAGGCTCCGCAGTGCCGGATAACGGGGGCCGGTGTATGACAGGCTGCGGGGACAGGGTTCGGGAGGAACAAAATGGACAGAAGCATGCATGGGCGCAAGGACAGACTGATCCGTGAACGGCGGCACGACACCTATCGGGAACGGGAAAAATGGCCGGAGCCAACCCGCTGCACCGAATGCAATGCTGTTTTTGCCGCCGGCCGTTGGTCGTGGACCCCGCCCGCGAAGGACGCCCACAAAACGGTCTGCCCCGCGTGCCGCCGCACGGCGGACCGCTATCCCGCAGCCACCATCCAGCTGGCCGGCGCGTTCTTCACCGAGCACCGAGAGGAGATTGAAAATCTGATCCGCAACGTGGAGGCGTTGGAAAAAGCCGACCACCCGTTGGAGAGAATCATGACGATCTCCGATGAAGACAACCATACCGTCGTGACCACCACGGGAATTCATGTGGCTCGCCGAATCGGCGAAGCCCTCTCCCGCTCATACAAAGGGGAGTATCGCTTGCGGTACAGCGACGGCGAGAAGAACCTTAGAGTCTACTGGGAGAGATAGACCGGCGCGACTGCGGCGGCCCATCACCCAAGCGCCCGAGCCCTGCGGCCACCGCATGGACGCAGGCCATGGCGCAGTCATCGGTTAGGACGGATATTCCAACGGGAGGTCGAGCCAGAGATAGTCGGTATCTCCGATGGAGACGTTATCACGCTCGAGGCGCGGCATTTCGGGAAGGATCACGCGGTAGCTTAAATCGGATTGACGCCGGATCTGCTCCGGAATGGCACGCTTCCACGAGTGCCCACTGCCGGCAAGCACCACCAGCGTAAAATCAGGATTCTCCCTGAGAAACGCCAGGGCATGCCACGCCATGGCGCTGTCCCAGAGCAGCTGGGCCTCGCAGAAATACTGAAACACAAGCCCCGCCTTTTCCGGCACGCCCAGAGCACGCCGGATGAACTCCTGATAGACCTCATCCACATTGCAACTCAACGGGGGCAGGTCCTGAATCTGCTCCGGTGTGAGGGAGGCAAACCCCCTGCGGGCCACCTGCCGCACAATGGACGGCGAGATGTTGAGGCCCACGATGGGCATCTGCACCTTTCTGGAAAAGAGAAAAATGTCGCTGTAGAGTCGCCAGGGCTGATTCCAGTTCTCCCGGTACACCCGGCGGAATTGATCCGGCGGCGTCTCCCCCCGCACCCATCGGTCCAGGTAGGGTTGATTCTCGGCCTCGAACATCTCGATGCCGAGGGCCACCTTCTTGCCCGAGCCGGCCAGCGCCCGGATGATTTGCAATTGGGCCCAGTGATGGGATGCCTGATCGTGCAGCTCACCGACAAAAACAAGGGAGACGCTCTGGAGGTCCTGTAGAATGGCCGGCAGGTTGACCACGGACCCGTCGGCGACGCGCAGAATGCGACCTTCCCGCTGCACAGCCGGCAATTGCTGAGAGGATCGGGAAGTAAATGCATAGAGACTGAGCCCAAGAAGAACAACAGCAACGATGCGGTAGCCCATGCGGCGGTAGGCCTGATGAGACATGGATAATTCTCCTTTTGGCTGCGTATGCCCTGTAGGGAGGCAAGCCGCACGCCCGGAACAGGCGACGGGCTCATGCCTCACGGACTGTCGCTACACTATACTGGACTCCGTCATTTCTGTCATGTGCGATGACGTGTGGCGGGGAAAGAAAGCTCTCGTGACCCACTGCAAAGAGCTGTCCACGGGCGGCGTGCAGCGCGACGGGACGAGTATCGTATTGACAAATATAAGGATTCGGCATATACGTTATGCGGGATCGTGGCAGATGCGCCCAGTCATCGGCCGCAGCGCAACACGCGAAGGCCATCGTCAACAAGGGGAACGACAAGCCGATGGATCTCTATTCCAAACCATTCACCCTCGACCGCATCGTTCGCATCGGCATTCTGGTGGGCGTTGTCTGGGCGCTCGTCTGGCTGATGAAGTATCTGAGCGATGTCCTCATTCCCTTTGCCGTCGCGCTGCTGCTGGCTTATCTGATCAATCCGTTGGTGGTCATTGTGCAGAAGAAGATCGGAAACCGGGTGGCCGCGGTGTTTATCAGCCTGGTGAGCGTCCTTGTGGCGATTACGCTGCTGGGCTGGCTCGTGGCGCCTCTGATCGTGGAGGAAGTCTCCCACATGGGCAGGGTGCTCTCCAATCTCGTGAACAACTCCGACATGGCGGCCCGTGCCGCCAAGCGCCTGCCCCCGGATCTCTGGCAGGCCGTCAAGGATATTGCGGGACGGCGGGAGGTCCAGGAGCTTTTCAATGCAGACAATATCTGGAAAGTCCTGGAGGTGGTTGCACGGAAGGTTCTGCCCGGCGTCTGGGGGCTGATCACTGGCACCGCAAGTTTTATCCTGGGCCTCGTCGGGGTGGTGATCATCCTGCTCTACCTGGTCTTTCTCCTGCTCGACTACCAGCGGATCCGCCAGGGGTGGAAGGAGCTCATTCCTCCGCCTTACCGGGAAGCCGTGGTGGAATTCATCATGGAATTCGATGGGGCCATGAATCGTTACTTCCGGGCCCAGGCGGCGGTGGCCTCCATTGTGGGAGTGATCTTTGCCGTGGGGTTCTTCCTCATCGGGCTGCCCCTGGGCATTCTCCTAGGGCTCTTCATCGGCCTTCTGAACATGGTGCCCTATCTCCAGATCCTCGGCCTCATCCCGGCCGTGCTGGTCGCCGGGGTGCATGCCGTGGAAACGGGAAGCAGTTTCTGGATGGTACTCGGATTGACCGCGCTCGTCTTCGTGGTGGCGCAGCTGATTCAGGACGGCCTGCTGGTGCCGCGGATTATGGGGCAGGTCACAGGGCTCAGCCCCGCCATGATTCTGCTCTCCCTATCGATCTGGGGCAAGCTGCTGGGCATCCTGGGGCTGATTATTGCCCTTCCCATGACCTGTCTTCTGCTGGCCTATTACCGCCGCTTTGTCAGTCCGCTGCAGGCCGCTGCAAACCCTTGATGCCTGTGGACAGCGCCGGATCGCCCGGCCCCACGGGAAAAGGAATCTTTCAGTCCGAATATTGCATGAGTGATCGTGATGAGGGGCCGAAGAAGCGCCGTAGGCAAGGCGCAGAGAATTTTCTGGCTGAAGACATATTGCAATATTTCGAAGTCTGGAAATTCTTCTGCAACGCCGCATACGGCGGCTTATCCGGCCTCGCAATAGACTCACTCATGCAATATTCGGGTTAGCGGCTTGATTCCCAGCGAATCGCAGGACATCCGATCCATGACCCTGGTGGCCGACCTACATATTCACTCCCCCTTTTCGCGATCCACCAGTCCGGCCATGACCCTGGAGAACCTTTTCCAGTGGGCGCAGCTCAAGGGGATCACGCTCATCGGTACGGGTGATTTCACCCATCCCTTATGGCAGACGGAGATCCAGAGCAAGCTTGCGCCGGCGCAGCCCGGACTGTATCGGCTCAAACGGCGCCACCGCAGCACAGCAGCCGTCCCCGAGGCCTGCCGAAAACCGGTCCGCTTTGTCCTTTCCGGCGAGGTCTCCTGTGTGTATACCCGCGGGGCAAAAAGCCGCAGGGTCCATCATCTTATCCTGGCACCCGATTTCGAATCCGTTCGGCGGATTCAGAAAGCCCTGTCGCCCATCGCGAACCTCAGCACCGATGGCCGACCCATTCTCAAGTTGGACAGCCAGGACCTTCTGCAGATCGTGCTCGACGCTTCGGACGAAAACATGCTCATACCGGCGCATGTCTGGACGCCGCACTACGCGCTGTTCGGGGCGTTCTCCGCGTTTGACAGCCTGGAGGCGTGCTTCGGATCGTTGGCCTCCGAAATCGTCGCCCTGGAAACGGGGCTGTCCTCAGACCCTCCCATGAACCGACGCCTCTCACCGCTGGACCGTTTGACCCTGATGTCAAACTCCGATGCCCATTCCCCGGCCCGGCTCATGCGGGAAGCCAATCTGCTGGACATTAAGCTGTCGTACCGGGCGCTGCGCGACGGCCTGCGGGCGGGCCCAACGGGGAAGGGCTTTCTCGGCACCATCGAGTATTTCCCGCAAGAGGGGAAATACCACTGCGACGGCCACCGCGCCTGCGGTGTGCGCACCACCCCGGCGGAGACGCGCGCGCACAACGGGCGCTGTCCTGCCTGTGGGAAAAAGATCGTCATCGGTGTGCTGCACCGACTGGAATCACTGGCGGACCGTGCTGCAGACGACGCGCCCACCTTCGGCAAACGTACGCTGCACCTGCTGCCCCTGCAGGAAGTCCTTTCGGAAGTCCTGGGGGTCGGTGTGTCGAGCAAACGAGTGCAGCAGGCCTACCTGCGCGTGCTGTCCGCGCTGGGCGATGAATTCTCGGTGTTGACTGCCGTGTGCCCGGCGGCCATTGCAGACACCCACTCTGCGCGGCTGGCCGACGCGATCACGCGGGTGCGGCAAGGGCGGCTGCAGATCTGCCCCGGCTACGACGGCGTCTACGGCTCCATCAGGATTTTTGATGAGCTAGAAGCGTGAGCGATTCGATGTGATGGGTCTGGGGAAACATGTCGAAAAGGCTCACGCTTTGAATCCGATAGCCCGCGGCCGTCAGTGTTTGCAGATCACGGGCGAGGGTGGCCGGATTGCACGAGAGATAGGCCAGGCGCGCCGGCGCGTCCCGGCAGATCCGGCGCAGCACCCCAGCGGCCAGGCCCGAGCGGGGGGGATCAACCACGACCCCTTCGAAGCCTTTCAGGTCCGCGTCGGCCGCATCGGCGCACCGAAAAGAGACGTTGGTCACGCCCGCCCTCTCGGCGGTGCTGCGGGCCGCCGCCACGGCATGGGGACTCTTCTCGATCCCCAAGACCGCTCCGCAACTTTTCGCCAGCGGGAGGGTAACGTTGCCGCAGCCGGCATACAGATCGGCCACTCGCGCCGTACCGGCGAGGAAGTCCACCGTTTTCCGCACGATGCGCTCGTTGATTTCGGGATTGGCCTGCACGAAGAGATCGGCCGACACGTGAAGCCCGATCCCCTGCACCGGCAGGATCAGATACCGATGGCCAAAGGCGTACCGCCGGTGCCGGTGGATCAGGGTGTACCCTCCGATGGCGTCTCGAAGACGCTCGCCAAGCTTCCGGCCCGGCCCTGGCGGAAGATCCGCGGCCACCTGCACGACCTTCCCGGCCGCCAGAACCATGAGGGTTCCGTTGGGTACCTCGCCGCCGGCCATTTCCGCAAGGGCATGTCGCAGGCTGGTGAGGCAGTGGTTGACTTCCTCGGTGGCAACTGCACAGGCTTGGATGGCACAGATCCGATGGGTCCGGCGCTGAAAGAGACCGATCTCCCCCTGCCGCACGTGAAACCGCATCCGGATCCGTTTGGTCTCTGAACCAATCATCTCCGGCGCCGGCAGCTTGGGCAGTTTGCCGATACGTGTCATCTGGTCGCGAAAAACCTGCTCTTTGATCTGAAGCTGCTCGGGATAGCGGATGTGCTGCAATTGGCAGCCGCCGCAGGTCCCCACGTATGGGCAGAACGGCGCAGTCCGGTGGGGGGACGGTTCCACCACGCGAACCAGGCGCGCGAAGACGTAATGCCGTTTGCGCACGACCGGCTCGATCTCCACAACCTCGCGGGGCAGCACATCCGGCACAAAATGAACGATGCCGTCGATGCGAGCCACCCCGAAGCCCCCCTGGGCCATGCTGTCAATGGTTGCCTGTATCATGGTAACGCTTCGTTGCTTTTCCGCGCGGTGACTGCCATGCCCGGCCCGGCCGCCACGATCTCCAGTGCCGCCAGTCCGAGTCCCTCACAACGCTTCTGGATCACCTCTCGTACCGCAGCGGCTCTGACAAAGGAGTAGGCCAGAAGAAGCGTGCCGCCGGGCCGCAGCACGCGTACCATTTCCTCCAGATAGGGCGGGGCATTTTGTGTCAGCACAAGATCGAAGGAGCTCAACCCAAAGGGAAGTGCTCCCGAGTGGCAGCAGAGTCTTTGCAGCGGGCGCTGCTCGGTCCCCAACGCCTTTCGCCAAAGAACCTTGAGCATTCGCTCCGAGAGGTCCGCCGCCACGATGCACGCCTGGGGGTAAAGCCGTTGAACATGAAACGTGGCCAGACCGGTGCCGCAGGCGAGATCGAGCACCGATGCAGGCGGTGACACCACACGGCTCAGCCCTGCCGCCAGGGGGCCCAGGATCTCCGCCTCTGTGCCCATCCGCTCCCATAACCGGTCATAGGCAAGCGCCATGGCGGAAAAAACCCGCTCCATGAGCTTCAAGAAAGCCGGGTTCTCGAGAAGACCGGGGCGGGAAAAGGAAATGCGGATCAGTCGAGTTGCTGCGGTTTTCGCCAAAAACATCCTGAGCGGACTCATTTGCTTCTCCAGGCATGAGAATCGGGCCCTACCGCTTTACAATTCAGCCCCTCGCGACTATTCTAGAGTCGCAAGGGAGCCGTTATCTGCCGTGGGCGGCAATGGCCGTGGGGGCCTTCGTGTGGCCCGGTCAAACGGGGAAGAGGCATTCCAAAACGTCCGTGCAAACTTCAGGGAGCAGGGAGCCATGAACGAAAAGGACCACTGGAAGGATGTTGAACGGGGGCGGGAAGAAGACTACTTCCTGAAGAAGCACCGGGAGTGGCTGGAGAAGAAACGCAGCGAAAAAGGCATTTCAGAGGTTACGGCTTCCCACACAGCCCTCGCCTGCCCCCGCTGCAGCAAGCCCCTTATGGTCCGCACGCTGAAGCAGCAGACAGTGCATACGTGTGATGCATGCGGCGGCGCGTGGCTGGAGGCCAACGCGCTCAAGGCGTTGGCCGGTCTATAGCACGAAGACAGCCGCGGCCACAACGGATGTGTAATAACCCTTCTTCACGATGGCGGACTGGGTGATATTCGTCGTCCGGACGATCTTGCCGCTGATCTTCCAGAGCTCCCGCTTTTCATCCCAGCTCTTGTCTTCATCAAACTCGATACCCAGCGTGGAGGCCAGCATGGCCGCGGCAAGATCCTCGGCGTAGTCTCCGGCATCACTGTCGGTCATGCCATAGGCATGATGTTCGCTCAGGTAACCGTAGGCGCGCTGGTTCATCGGCACCGCGCAACCCACAGAAGCCGCCAGGAGGCGGCGGGGCTCATTGCTGGAGCAGCGCGCCAGCACACAATAAACAATTTCCCCGGGATGCAGATGCTTGAGCCCCTCTCTGCGGGAAACCCTTTTGCACCCCGGCGGCAGGATACTCGAAACCGTCACCAGGTTGAACTTCTCTATGCCGGCATCGCGCAGGGCCAGCTCGAAAGACTGCAGCTCCTCCTGGTGTATCCCGACGCCGTTGGTGAAGAAAACCTTCTTTGGTATGTGCCGCATCCCCCCCCCATGGGCTTACGTGTTGGGCGAAAAGCAGGCGGCACTATACCATATTTTGAGAAAAGCTCAAGGGGATTCTTGCCGGTTCCGATGCCCTCGATTTCTCACTCAGGGGAGCTTCCTGCCGACCTTGGCTTCCAGTGAATCCACCTTGCCCCGCAGGCGGTTGGTCTTTCCCTTTCGATCGTCGATGGTGATTTTGGTGTACACCCGATCATTGCTGGCGAACACCTCCTGGTGGCACCGTTTAATGAGTTCCATGACCGGGTCCCACTCGCCCTCCAGACAAGTTCCCATGGGGGTGACTGTGTAGGGGATTCCACTGGCATCGATGATCTTGATGACTTTGGCTATCTCCGGGCTGATACTGACCCCCTGCCCAATGGGAATGATGGACAAATCCACTACCATGACGTCCTCTCCTTCTGATGCGGGTCCATAGGGATGCCACTCTCTGCGCGCAAAGTCTACCACAGAACCTGCGGGATCACACGCGGTGGTCCCCACCGGAGGAAGCCGCCGGGGAGAACTCGTAGAACCGGAGGGTGGGGGCCGCGGGGATAAGGCCAAGCCGCTCGGCATCGCCAAAAAAGCGCTTGAGGCTGACAATCTTCTCCCCGTCGAGATCGTAGGCAATGGTTTGCCAGTAGTCCAGGAGATCACCAGGCGCAATGCCAAGCGCTTCCGCCGCCTCGCCCACGATTTGCTCAAAGCGGGTCGGCGCCAGCCGCCGGGCTTCCTGCAGAGCCTGTATCAAGGGCCCGATGGCAGTACGATGGGCTCGGGCTGCATCGCGGCGGACCATCCAAAGGGCGAAGACGAAAGAAAGGCCCGTGACGTCGTGCCAGAGTTCGGCCAGGTCATAGACGTGTTCCCCGCCGCGCCCCTGCAGGTAGTCCCGCAGGGCCGCGTTGCCGATGGCCAATCGGGCGTGAGCGTCTGACAGCACCTTCCCAGCTGTTTCGCCTCCTACCTCATAGCGGCAGCGCAGGCCATAGTATTTTTCCAGCAGGATGCGGAGCAGCGCATTGGATGTGGCCGAGGCCGGCGAGAGAAGGATCCGTCGGCCCTGCAGTTTCTCGATGGGTACCTGCGAAAAAAGCAGCACGCTTCGCACCTCCCGGTGGGCTGCAATGGAGATGTCCGGCACTACCCAATAGCGCTCGGGATGGAGCCCGTACTCGAAGGCTGAGCAGGGTGCCAGGTCGATCCCTCCCTCGTAGAGCAACCGGTTCAGCGCGGCAGGCTCGCCCCTGATGTACTGCACATGCTCCTCAGGCACAATGGCGCGCAGCGCAGCGTAAATGGGAATGCAGTTGGCGTAAACGATCTCTCCGATGCGGATCAAGAAACCTCCCGACGGCGAGAATTCCGTGGACCGGTACTGCGGCTGCGCCCTATTGGTAATAGGCGGTCACGGTGACGAGTGTTTGGCCGCGCTCCGTCTGCTTGCGGTAACTGAACAGCGCCGTGCCAACAGTCTCATCCGAACTGTCACCGCCACCGATGACGATGGTTTGGCCCGGCTGAACGGTGACCGTCGTCGTGAGCTCGGTGAACGCAACGTCCCCGCCGGCACTGAGAAATTTCGAAAAGACGGGGGTCAGCTCCATCCGGATGGCACCGGAGGGGAGAATCTTGGGCGTTACCTGCACTGACTTGCCTGCCTGGCGGAACTGATAGTCCACAGCCCGATAGTACCGACCGGCGTAAAAGAAACGGGGCACCACAATCTCCTCGCCAACGTGGATGAAACCGGTGGCACCGTCGGCGAGTACCAGAAACAGCGTGCTCTCGTCCGAAGATTTCAGGCGCCCCTTCGCAAGGTTCAGCTGTGCGTCAAACTTGTCTGTGGCCACGCCGACGCTCAGGCCGGATCGGGCAAAGGACTCCGGGCGATGCGCGATCACCACATGCCGGTCGGCATAGCGCCAGAGGGCATCCAGCTCGGTATATTCCAAAACAGACGCACCGAGCTTGTTGATGACGATGCGGAGATTCCCCCCCGCGGTCGTGGTGGATGCGCTGCCTGTCTTCAGGGCTTCGATTTTGCGCAAGGTTTCATCGTAATGCCCATCCCCCATGGGAGCGCTGCCCGACGATTGGCACCCGGTGAGGCAGCAAAGAGAGATGAAAAGAAAAGCTGCTGCAATTCGAACCATGGCCCATGATGCCACATTCCCGAGGTTTTTTCCACTCACCTGCGGCAGGAGCCATCAGGGCAACAAGAGGCTTATCCTCCCACGGGTGCCAGCCGCGTGAGCTACGTGTGAGGATTCGATCCAGTTCATTGAAATGCCAAGGGGGAAGACAGGAAAGGGGATACTCTGCTGCATACAGAAGGCTTTGAGTATGGGACCCGGGAGGAGTCCCGCTGTCAACCCGACGACCGGCCTTTTGGATTGTGAACGCGCCGTGGGAGTAGCGTGTTCATTCCGGGGTGCTTCGCGGAGAGGCGGCCAGACGCCATGGGCTGACAGCGGGACATACTCGTTTCACAGAGGCCTACCGGGAACCACTGCGAACTACTGCAGTGGCACCGGCGGGAGCGTAATCGTTGCAGCAACACCCGTGGTTGGGTGCAGGAATACGTTGCCACCCCACCCGAAGACGGTGCCCAGACTCTGGTGCAGGACCGCCCAGAGAGGATGGGTGGTCGTCGTCGTACACTGCCAGCCGAGGGTGAAAATGCTGTGAATGTCGAGCTGCAGATCCTTGGTCAAATCGTACTGTGCGAAATCTTTGAACTTCAGGTGCCGGCTGAACTTCGTCTCCACCTCGTTCCAACAGTAGACGTTGATGTCGAACTCGGGCTGCTCTGAGTCGACGAAGTCGAGGCCGGGGCTTGCCACGGCCAGGGTCCCGTAGAGCATGCCGGGGATTTCGGCGAGGCCCTCAAACATAATCTGGCTGGTTGCCGCCGTGTATTCGCACCCATCCAGCCGGAGCATACGGTCGCCCTGAGTGGCACAACCCGTAAAACGCTCCCCAGTCACGTCGCTGGAAGGACGTCCCTCAAGCATTGAGAAAAGGCCCGCAAGCCTCTGATGGGGGATGGCGTTGTAGTTAAAGGCCGAAGCAGTGCCCAGATTCAGCACGGTCGCGTCCCCTTTCAAGTAGTTGAAAGTGATTTCACGCTGATCGTAGGGGTTGTCGATGGCGAAGCAGAACATATATCCCTTGCGGCCATCGAAGCCCTGAATCTGATTTCCCCGCTGGTCGTAAGGATTGCTCGTGATCCAGACGAATTTCTCCTTCGGGGTCAGCTTGATGACGAAGTCCTTCTTCTCATCGATGGCGCCGTCGACTCCATGGGTAATTATGTAACATTCCACATAAACCTCTTCGTCCACGTGCGTGTTGGCAATGTTGAAGATCGTCACCCCATGGATATTGTCAATCAGGGGATAGGCCAGCAGGCTTCCCGGCCAATTGGGCAAGCTGGGGATGATGAGATCGGCACGGCTCGGTGCGGCAAACAGACCGACCGCCATGCAAAGAAGTAGTGCGAAAAACAGTTTTCTCATGGCTCGTTTCCTCCTCAAGAAATGTAAGGTTATGGGGTTATTGGGTTCCTGGGATTCACGCGTCTCGGCCCAAGTGAACCTTCCCGTGCCTGTATCCCGCCCCCAAGGAGGGGCATTCCTCCCTGCAAGGATTTGGATAAGATCAACCCGAAAACCGTAATATTGCTAAATACTACCGTAAATTGTCTAAAAGAAAATAGGGGTTTGTCTGATTCACTCGTAGGACTCAACCGTCTTTTTTCGTGGGTTTGCGTCCTACATGGTTCGGCGTTTCCCGAGTTTCTACTGGAGTCAACCCCTTGTCTAGATAGAATTGTCATGTTTATATCGTTGAATTCTATGGATTAAAAAAGAAATCAGGGGTCAGGAAAAACCACCTTACGTAACAATCGCTGAAAAGGACCGTAGATAGATATTGAGTCGTTTCGATCGAGGTGAGGCGAACGGGATGTCAGCTCTTCGCAGATGCACCCCTGGATTTCTTAAAAAATAATCATAGAAAAACAGAATAAATTAATGAAAATTAGCAATTTAAAGAGAAAATAATATTTTCAAAAATCTCGTTTTCGGGCCTTTCTGTGCACATCTTTTCCGTTGGATCTCCGCTGTCGATGACGACCACTCCCCGGTGAAAAAGATAAGCGTTTCAAGACGATGGGGTTCAGTAGGTGAGATTTACGAACGCGTGAGAGTCGAGGACGCAAGGCGTGTCGGAGCGACCCGGTGAGAGACAACAATTGAGGCTCAGCCGCACGGCCCGAGCCTCTTCAATTTCCTGCCCGGCTTCGCACGATAAAGGGTGTGCCACGGGATTTCTCTTTCGGACACTTCCTCTCGAAAGAAAAATGGTGGCTTGCCGAGCTGTAGTTTGGACAGCTTGGGCATATGTTGCCGGTCTTCGCACTTCGGGCTCTTGTCACGGCGAAGCTGAAAGCGAAGACGGATCGGCGCGGCAGCCTTCTCACTCCGCGGCGCTCCTAGTGAAGGCCGGAGCTGATCGGGATCGACAATGCACCGGTGTTATGGAGGCGGCGCTCTTGGCCGGGTCCATGAGCCGAGACCGATGAGACCTGCCGCTCATTGGACGTTTCCCGGCGACCCGCCGGGAAACGTCAACCGACGACCTCTTGAATGCCATGCATGTTTATGTGCATTGCAGATAGTTGCAGATGGTTGCAGGTGTTCACTGCACAATTACTGCACACTGAAGGGC
>CAMYMF010000019.1:43974-76338 GCA_947259355.1 uncultured Nitrospirota bacterium
TAGGAAAGCCCACTGTGTCAACCCCCATAGCAAACCCTTATCTGGCCTGCGTGGTAGCGGGATCGATAAACCTCTTCCCGTTTCTCGGTCTCTAGTATCTGCCAAGCGACTATCAAGTTTACACGAAGGAAGCAACCTTCCATGTCTCTAATAAAGTCAATCAGCTAAGAATAAAGACAAAACAAGAGATTTGGGAGTTTTAGATTTATTATAGATCGAATTTAGCTAAACAGAGCGTTTTTATATTGACTGCTGATTCAAACGCCCTTAAACTGAACAAAGTACCGACAAGAGCACACCATCCGAGAGGGTGGGTCGCAAAGCCCCATGGCCCGAAAGGGTTGCAGGGCCGCCGAAGTACTACTCAGTTAAACTCACACTTCGACCCGCTCTTACGGAAACTAGAGTGGGTTTTTTTATTGCCGGGGGCACACACAGTTATTCGAGCCGGAGAGTTGGAGAATAAAAGCGGTGACAATGAAGAGCATCAAACACAGCACAATTGAAGACCAAACGAACAGATTCAAGCCGTTTTTGTGGTTGGGCATGGTTGCACAGATGTTATGGCCGATGCTGTTGGCAAGAAGCGTTAATTGCTATTTGTGCTTGTTTCCGGAAAAAGAGGGAGCCAACCCGCGCCCAAAAAGAGGAGGTACCTTGATTGCACAAAGAATCTTACCATTCATTTCATTGTGTGTACGACCACTGCGTTTTTATCTCCTTTCTTAATGCCGAGGTCTGTGACGACGACATCGACAACGGCGCTTACGGGAAGATAGATTGTGCCAACAAACAGGTGGGTGATTTGGCACCAAATTGTTAATCGAGCATGGAGGGATGTTAAATGAAAAGATGTGTTGTTGTTTTGCTTATGGTTGTGCTCGGGTTTGCGCCTACGCATGGGCAAGCCGTAGCAGCAGATGAAATTACCCCTGCTAATGAGGCAATATGCGATGAGTTGATGGGCGGCACCCCAGGTCTGTACGGATTGTGCGTGGCGTTTTGCGAGGCCCAGGACTGCGAAGCTACTTTCTACCGGGCCGGTGGCGAGGTGACGTTTCGCCCCAATTGCAAGCCGTCTAACCCCAAGTTGCTCGTCAATTACAATCGCCTTAGAAATTCGGACGACCCTGAGATGCCCTGCATAAACGTGGTAGACAATGAGTGTCCTTGTTGGACGCAAGATGAGTTGACTGCCATCGCCGACGGTGGCTTAAATCGTTGCGGTGAAACAGTTGATGGTTACGCACTTTCGGCGTACGGTCCAAGGCGTCTAAGAGCTGGCGCAGCAATTTCCTTCGATGAGTCAGAAGAGTTAAATGGCGGCGAATGTTATTATAGGGTAATGACTCCACAGTACGTCGTCAGGAATCTGCAAGTCACATTCACGGAAGCGGAGAACTGTGCGCTATCTATCCAAGCTGAGTGCGCAAACCGAGGGCTCTAGCTCACGATGCAACCAGGAGGGACTGGCACTTCTTCCCATCCCTTCAAGAGGAGCATGCTATAATTTCCCAGAGAATCCTGCCGTTTCTCATGTGTAAAAGATGACAGAGCCCCGTCCCTTTCGAGATGGGGCTTTTTTTCGATAGCAGTTAGTAAAAGAGAGCATTCACGTCTTCCTTTCGCCCTACGGGAACTCAATCTAGACATCTCACCTAGAACGCAACTCCCTGCCCACCGCATCCTTATAACTCTGTCTAAAATCCCCGGTCTCGATTCATTCGTTGCTTTCCGCTTCATGAAAAGCTTCTGCTCTACGGGCTCGAAGTACCACTCGAAGGTTTTCCTGGCGGCGTGCATGTTGGCGCGCTTGATCTCCTCAGGCGCCCGAAGCTTCCTCAACGCAATGCCCGAGCCGTGCCGGGTGCCGCCATGCAAGCCCAGTCTCCGTTCGAAACATTGTGAGAACGGAGACTGCAGCGGCGTAGTTGAACAGCGGAGCCGGGTCACACCAATAAGTTATGCGCGCAGCGTTTCGAACCTCGCCTCGGCACGCAACCATTTGTAGAGATATTTGTCCCGAAAGACTTGGCCAATCTTCTCCTTCCTACGGGGGCCGTGGGGCTTATAGGCCTGAACCGTTGTTAAGAGAGCGTGAAGCTGTTTGACCTTATCGGTCTTACCAAGAATGAAGTTACAAGCTTTTCGGAACGGTAGGAAAAAGGAGCGGGGTAATCAGGTGGTTTTTTCCAGAGTGAACCCCACTAGACAAAAACTAAACAATCCAAGAAAAAAGGAGTTAACCAGTGGGAAAAAGAGGGACAGGCACCGCAAAGTCTTCGGAGTCAGACCCCTTTCTGTCGGAAGGTCAACCGACGACCACAGATGCATGCTGTCGGGGCGATCCCGATGCAAATAAAAAAGAGGTTTAGACGATTGGTCTAAACCTCCCTGAAGGTTAAGCCCGGCTTCGTCTCACGACTTCGCCGTGGCATTTTTCGCCGGAGGCGAAAAATGGTGGAGCTGATCGGGATCGACAATGCACCGGCGATGTGGAGCCGGCGATCTTTGCCGGGTCCATGAGCCGAGACCGATGAGCCCTTCCGCTCATTGGACGTTGCCCGGCGGACTGCCGGGAAACGTCAACCGACGACCCTAGATCAATGCCGTCGGGGCGATCCCGATGGGAAAAGAAAAGAGGCTTAGGCGTATTTGCCAGAGCCTCCTTGATTTCCTACCCTGCGTCTCAAGATAGGCAGTGTGCCATGGGATTTTTCTTTCGCAACTTACCTGCGAAAGAAAAATGGTGGAGCTGATCGGGATCGAACCGACGACCTCTTGAATGCCATTCAAGCGCTCTCCCAACTGAGCTACAGCCCCACTTCCTGTCTATTACGTTCTAATCGCAACTCCGTGATGTTCTAACCGAATGGTCGACCTTCCCGGTGGCATGCGGAAACGTTTCAAGGGCCCCCCGGCGGAAAACGGCACATCCATCTTCATGGCGGTGCGTAGGACTATAGCACCGCAAAAATTCCGTTGTCAAGGCGAAATACTGTTTGACTTTTGGAGTAGTTGCAGTAAACTGAGCGGCATTCAGCAAACAGGTCTCTCTTCAGTTGCCGCCAATATTTCACCAATCTAAGGAGGGCGAACGATGGCCATCAGAGTCGCAATCAACGGGTTTGGGCGCATCGGCAGAAATGTGCTGCGGGCATCTCTGGGAAACAAACGGTTTGATTTTGTCGGCATCAACGATCTGACAACCCCCCAGACGCTGGCACACCTCCTGAAATATGACTCGATCCTGGGCAGCCTCGACGTGAAGGTCCGGGCCAAAAAGAACGCCATCGTTGTCGGGACGGACGAAATCCGGATCTACTCGGAGCGGGACCCCGGGGCCCTCCCGTGGAAGGAGCTTAAGGCCGATGTGGTCGTTGAAGCTACGGGCCTCTTCAGGGACCGGGCGAACGCCTCCAAACACCTCGACGCGGGGGCCAAGAAAGTCATTATCACGGCACCCGCCAAGGAGCCCGATGTGACCGTCTGCCTCGGCGTGAACGAAGGGGACTACGATCCGAAGGAGCATCACATCATCTCCAATGCGTCGTGCACCACGAACTGCCTCGCCCCCGTCGCGAAAGTCCTGATGGAGAACTTCGGTATCCAGAAGGGACTCATGACCACCACCCATGCCTACACCGGCGATCAACGGCTGCTCGACTATCCCCACAAAGACCTTCGCCGCGCCCGGGCCGCGGCCATGTCCATTATTCCGACGACTACCGGCGCCGCACGGGCGGTCTCCCTGGTCCTTCCCGCACTCAAAGGAAAACTCGACGGCATGGCCATGCGGGTGCCGACGCCAAACGTGTCGGTGGTGGATCTCGTGGCCCTGACCGAAAAGAAGACCAGCGTGGACGAAGTCAACGACGCCATGAAACAGGCGGCCAAGGGGCCCCTCAAGAGGATCCTGCAGTATTGCGACGAGCCGCTGGTGTCGAAGGATTTCAACGGCAGCCCCTACTCCTCCTGTTTCGATGCGGCCCTGACTTCCGTTATTGACGGAAATCTCGTCAAGGTGATCTCCTGGTACGACAACGAGTGGGGCTACTCCTGCCGGGTGCGTGACCTGATTCTCTACATTTTCAAGAAACGCCGCTAGCAGAGTGAACGACCTCCCTGGGAGGACACCCCATGTATGCCGTGATTCTGGCCGGCGGAAGCGGAACCCGGTTCTGGCCAAAAAGCCGTGAGACGCGACCCAAGCAGCTGCTGAGCCTCTCGGGATCGGCATCGCTGCTCCGTCAGACCGTCGACCGGATTCGCCCGCTGGTGCCTCACGAGAGGATTCTGATCGTGGCGGGCACTGCCCTGGAAGACGGGGTGCGTGAAGCCCTTCCCGAACTCCCATCGGAAAATCTCATCCTGGAGCCCGTCGGACGGAATACGGCCCCCGCCATCGGGCTCGGAGCGTTGATTCTGCGACGGCGGAATCCGGACGCGGTCATGGCCGTCCTGCCTGCGGATCACGTGGTGCAGAAAGAGGCGGAGCTTCTTCGGGTGCTCCAGAGGGCCGCGGAGATCGTTCGCGACCATCCCTTTCTGGTCACCCTCGGTATTCAGCCGACCCGCGCGGAAACAGGGTACGGATATATCGAGCAGGGAGCACTCGTTGAGCCGGGGGCCTACCGCGTCCAGTGCTTCACGGAGAAGCCCGACACCAGAACGGCCGAGGCGTTTCTACGGACGGGACGGTTCTCCTGGAACAGCGGAATGTTTGTCTGGAAAGCCTCGGACATCCTGGCTGCCATGCAGGCCCATTGCCCGGAGACGCACCGGGATTTGCAGAAAATCGACGGGGCGCTGGGGACGCAAGACGAGGCGCAGGTCCTTCGGCAGGTGTACGAGGAGATGCCGGCGGAGTCGATCGACTACGCCGTCATGGAGAAGGCCCGGGACATCGTCGTCATCCCTGTCGATCTCGGCTGGAGCGATGTCGGGTCGTGGCGTGCCCTGGAGGAGGTGCTCCCGCAGGATGCCCAGGGAAACACCCTGAGGGGCCAAACGGTGCTGCGGAACACGTCCAACAGCATCGTCGTCGGTGAGAAACGATTGATCGCGGCCGTCGGCGTGAACGATCTCATCGTGGTTGAAACGGACGATGCGGTGCTGGTCTGCCACAAGGACAAGGCCCAGGAGGTCCGGCAGGTGGTGGAACTACTGCGGGTACGCGGACTGGATCAATATCTGTGAGCCGAATCATCGGAATCGGAATCGACATCGTCGAGATCGCACGCATCGAAAAGGTGTTTGCCAATTTCCCACTGCGCTTTCGGGATCGCGTCTTCACCGAGCAGGAGATCCGCCATGCCGAGGCCCGGCGGAATCGCTTCGAAGAATATGCGGCACGGTTTGCCGCCAAGGAAGCTGCCATGAAGGCCCTAGGAACGGGCTGGCGGCGAGGCATTGCCTTCACGGACATTGAGGTGGTCAACGAGGCTTCGGGCAAACCGAATCTTCTCTTCGCAGGCCGAGCGGCCGAGATTCTCCAGGAGCTGGGCGCAACAGCATCCTTTGTCTCACTGACCCATTCCGAATCGTACGCGGTGTCGCAGGTGATTCTAACGGGGTGATTGCCCCTGCCCGGGGCATTCCGCTATAACCCGAGTGCGCTCGGCCCGGCCTGGAAGCCTTCCGTTCTGCTGTCTCACGAATTGAACCTTCCCACCGGACACTCTCGCGATGTAGGACGCGGGCAAAGGGGGCGGCTCCTGGATGATCAGCTCCGTCAGTGGCGTCTCGATGTAGTGTCGAATGGCGCGTTTCAGCGGCCGGGCTCCGTAGTCGGGGTCCATACCGTTTCGCACCAGATAATCGACCACGCCCCGGGTGAAACGGATCCCGATTCGGGTGTCGGCCAGATTCCTGCGAACTGCCTGGAGCATCTGCCTCACAATGTCCCGGCTGTGCCCCGGGCTCAGCGAGTTGAAACAAATGATATCATCCAGTCGGTTCAGAAACTCCGGGGAGAAGACCGTCCGCATCCCTTTGAGTGTCTCCCGTTGACGGACAGATGCATCGGGGGAGTCGGTCCGGCAAAATCCGACGGTTCCCTTCATTGCCTGAACCCGCTGGGTGCCGACATTGCTCGTGAGAATTACCACGGCCTGTCGAAAACAGATCCGTCGCTGGCGGTTGTCGCTGACATACCCTTCGTCCATAATCTGCAGCAGCAGGTTGTGCAGTTTCGTGTTCGCCTTTTCAATCTCATCGAAGAGGACCACATTCTCCGGATGTTTCGCCAAGGCATCGCCTAAGTTGCCGCCGTCCTCATAGCCGACGTACCCGGGCGGCGCCCCGATGAGCTTGGAGTACTCGTGGGGCTGGGAGAATTCGGAGCAGTCCACCCGTACCATATTCTTTTCGCTCCCCGTCAGAAGCTCGGCCAGCGCCTTGGCTAGCTCGGTCTTGCCCACACCCGTCTGGCCGGCGAAGAGAAAGCATCCGACAGGCCGTTGCGCGTCCCGGATGCCGAGGCGCGCACTCTGGACGGCCCGTGCGACTCTCGCCACAGCATCATCCTGGCCGATGACGCGCCGACGCAGGGCCTTTTCTATGCCGGCCGCCTCCCGGATCCGGCTGCGAAAGGCCTTGGGTTTCGCAAGCCGCATGGAGGCCGACTCGGCGGATGAATGGACGGGAATGCTGATGTTATAGATGTTCAGTGTCGGATTGACTTTGATGCACATGCGGTAGAGCTCTTCCACCACGTTCTCCTCGTCATAGCCACCATCCATATCCCCGTACCCCACGGCGAGATATTTCTCCCGGTATTCCGGGACTGCGGTGCTGACGACGAATTCCTGATAGGCGCGCTTGTCCGGGATCTCCACACCCGAGAGTAACTGGTCGATTTCGTCTGGGGAGAACTCACGGATCTTGATAAAGCTGTCCAGAATGGGGCAGTACTTCAGTTTCATGTTGCTCTTCGGCTGCATCGCTGAGAACTCCCGGTGAAAAGATGCTGCGTGCCGGTCGAGTGGCTTGAGCTTCTTATCGGCCCCGTGCCGGCAAACTTGAGGCGCCCACACACCGCGCCAGCATGGGGTCAGCGGCCCGTCGAGAAGCGCCGGTTGGGGCTTTGACGCTGTATGACGTGCGCTGCCAACCAAGATCAGAAAAGACGATGCAATATAAAAATACTTCTCAAGAGGTATTGCATTTTGTAGTTTCGGGAGTATATTGCCTCACATCCCAATTAGCACTCTTCAGAGGCGATTGCTAATCGCCTCTGATTTGTTCAATGAAAACATCGCTTTTTGTTACTGTTGCACTCACTGTCAACCTGTTTTGGACGAAAGGAGAGAACTATGCTTAAACCGTTGAAAGATCGCCTTTTGGTCAGTTTTCTGGATCAGGAAGAGAAGACGGCCGGGGGAATCATCATTCCCGAGACCGCGAAGGAGCGGCCCCAGAAGGGAAAAGTGGAAGCCATCGGGAGTGAAGTGGAAGACGTCAAGGTTGGCGACATCATCATGTTCAAGACCTATGCCCCCGACAACATCAAGATCGAGGGGAAGGAATACGGGATCCTAAAGTTCGAAGATGTGATGGGCATCATTGAATAACCCGGCCCAAAGGATACGACAAGGAGACTCTAAAACGGCATTCTATCTAATTGATTATTTGGGGAGGTTCAGATTATGGCTAAAATGATCCAGTACAGCGAAGATGTACGGAAGTCGATTCTCGGCGGAGTCAACAGGCTCGCCGATGTGGTAAAAGTCACCTTGGGACCCCGGGGGCGAAACGTGGTGCTCGACAAGGGGTTCGGCTCCCCTGTTTCCACCAAGGACGGTGTAACCGTGGCCAAGGAGGTCGAGCTGGAAGACAAGTTTGAGAACATGGGCGCGCAGGTGGTGAAGGAGGTGGCCAGCAAGACCTCCGACGTCGCGGGAGACGGAACAACCACCGCCACCGTGCTCTCCCAGGCAATCTTCCGAGAAGGCGCCCGAAACGTCACGGCCGGCGCCAATCCCATGGAGCTAAAACGAGGCATTGAGAAGGCCGTCGGCGTGGTGGTGGAAGAGCTGCAGAAAATGAGCAAGCCCACCCGGGACAAGAAGGAGATTTCCCAGGTCGGAACCATCTCGGCCAACAATGATGAAACCATCGGCGAGATCATTGCCGAGGCGATGGAAAAGGTCGGCAAGGAAGGCGTCATCACCGTGGAAGAGGCCAAAGGGATGGAGACCACCCTGGAGGCCGTCGAGGGAATGCAGTTCGACCGTGGCTACCTCTCACCTTACTTCGTCACCGATGCCGAGCGGATGGAGTGCGTTTTGAGCGAGCCAAGCATCCTCATCCATGACAAGAAGATCAGCAACATGAAGGACATCCTGCCCCTGCTGGAGCAGATCGCCAAGATGGGCAAGCCCCTTCTCATCATCGCCGAAGACGTGGAAGGCGAAGCCCTGGCGACCCTGGTGGTCAACAAGCTCCGGGGCACCCTGAATGTGGCCGCGGTGAAAGCTCCCGGTTTCGGGGATCGCCGCAAGGCCATGCTCGAAGACATCGCGGTATTAACCGGCGGGAAGGTCATTTCCGAAGAGGTGGGCATCAGCCTCGACAACGCCAAGATCGATGACATGGGCCGCGCCAAGACCATCAAGATCGACAAGGACAATACGACCATCGTTGACGGTGCCGGCGCAGCCAACGACATCAAGAACCGGGTCAAGCAGATCCGTGCCCAGATCGACCAGTCCACCTCCGATTACGACAAAGAGAAGCTGCAGGAGCGCCTGGCCAAGTTGGTCGGCGGTGTGGCCGTCATCAATGTCGGTGCCGCGACGGAGACAGAAATGAAGGAAAAGAAGGCCCGAGTGGAGGACGCACTCAATGCAACCCGTGCGGCGGTGGAAGAAGGGATTGTTCCCGGCGGCGGTGTTGCGCTGATCCGTGCCATCCCGGCCCTGGACCAGCTGACCCTAGACGGCGATCAGCAGGTGGGGGTCAGTATCGTAAAACGGGCTCTGGAAGAGCCGATCCGCCAGATTGCCAACAACGCCGGCGTCGAAGGATCGGTGGTCGTGGAACATGTGAAGAAAGAAAAGGGCAACATGGGCTACGACGCGAACACCGGCAAATACGTCGACATGATCGAAGCGGGCATCATCGATCCGACCAAGGTGGCCCGCACCGCCCTGCAGAATGCCTCCAGTATCGCCTCGCTCCTCATCACCACGGAAGCGATGATTACGGAGAAGCCTGAAGAGAAGCCGGAGCCGATGCCCGCCGGCGGCATGGGTGGCATGGGCGGTATGGGTGGCATGGGCGGCATGATGTAACCCAGGCGTCCTGCCGTCAGCCGTACCCAAACAGGAACAGAGTCAAAAAAGGAGTTGGTCATCCCAGACCAACTCCTTTTTTTCGCTCTAGCCCGGATATACCACGACTGATCGTCATGAAAGGCCCCAGAGGTATTGGAGGCGCCCCAGGGGGCCTCGTCATAGATTACGCATGAATATTCTGGCTCGGAGTCTTCAGGATAGAAAGGCGTCCCGCTCCTCGCCGCTCAGCGACACCACGTCGCCTGCCATGCCAACCCGAAAGGGTGGCAGGTCTGCCTCGGCTGTGTCGCCCAAAGGGGCCGAGGGGCGCTCGAGCGCAACCTTTTCAAGATGCAGAAAACGCTCATTCCCTGCGTCGAAACAGCGATAGCGGTACAGCAGCAGAGTAAAGGAGGAGGGGGCTGCCCTGATGAAACTCTTCACAAGCAGAGGGAACTCCGGGTAGATCAGGGCAGCCCCGGGGGGAGCTGATTCGTCCGTTTCAAAATCATCGAAGAGCCGTGGGAGGATCATGCGGTTGGCGCGAACCCACGCCAGCTGCGCGGCAGCCTTCAAAGGGGCCTGCCGATCCGGAGCGACATCAACCTGGATCAGCAGCAGCCTGCCGGAAGGATCCCGGCCGATTAAGTCGATCCGTGGACATTCATCGGTCTCCAGATAGCGGCCGATGATCTCGAAGGGCCCCTGGCCTGTCGCGCAAGCCGCCTCCAGGAGCTCCAACAGCTCTTTCTTATGGGTGAGCGCTACCGATTGGACAGACATGTTGGCCCTACGCACGCGCTGGCTCGGGGTCCTTCGCAGTGTAATCCCCGAGAACCAGGCCGCTGATGGTGAACAAGTGTTTACGGATGACGGAAGAGGGCCACTTCAACACGAGCGGCGCCGTCTCCTCCAGGGACGCCTTGATTTCCTGACCCTTGGGAAGGAAGGCGTAGCTGATCAATTCCCGTTGCAGAAAATGCCTGACGTTTCGGGCCATGCGGTGAAAAGCCTCCCGTGCCGCTGTCTCGCCTTCACCGGTATAGACGATCATCCCCAGGTCGGCCTCGGGACTGCGGCGGTGGAAGTCCTTGAAGGTCATGTACGTTTCCAGCATCCCGTCGGAATCTTCGGGAGCAATGGCGATGCAGAGGGAAATCCGCTTGACCAGCGGTCCCATCTCACGGAGGCGCCGATAGGGGAGGCTGAAGAGCATGAAATCGAACTGTCCATAGGCCTCAGGCCAGGCCGCCCCATGGCTGTCGCGGTTCAGACCCCCCTGTGAGGCCATGGCGTCCATGAACGCGGTCCGATGAATGAGGCGAACCCCCATGGGCCCTGTGAGCAGCGCGGGCCCGTCCTCACCCGGTGTCTGCACCTGTCCCATGAGCCGGGCGGTGTTCGGTTGACCGGCATCTTCATCCACCACCAGAATGCGACACCCCTGGCGGGCCATTTCGATGGCGAGATTACACAGGACGAAAACCCCGATTCGGGAATCGTCCCCCCCGGCAATCCCGATTGCGTGGGGGCGGGCGCATGACACATCCGCTTCGGGCTTGGCTGAAACCGTCTCAGCTTCCGGTGCGTCCTCCGTTATCGGCTCTGCTTCCGATGAGAGAAAGACATGGGAGATATCTTCCAGTCCCCTTCCCAGGCTCTTTCCCTTCATGGTGACTCCTTCGCAAGTCGATTCACAACGAGGGTACTGTCTCTCTCTATGGTCCGGTTCGCGTGAGGGCACACTCGGCGCGAAGCTGCAACACCAGGTCCGACACCGCTAGGCATCGGGGCCTCTGTCAGACTCCTCGGTCTTCATGAGTTCCGGAAATTCGAACGGCGCGACTTCGATAACCGAGTCGATGCCCCCAAAATCATTGACCACGTTGCAGGGATTGGCTGGGTCGGCTTTCCAGGCCCCGTCCACAATGTACTTGTAGTGGTACTTCCCCGGGGGCAACGGCACCACCTTCTCCCAGCGGCCCGACTCCCCCTTGGCAAGCTCTGCACTCCTGTCGGGAGTCCAGTTGTTGAAATCCCCCACCAGCTTCAACGACTGGACGTCGGGCGCATCAAAGGAAAACAAGATCCCGTTGCGCACCGGCTTGGGCCCCTGCTTGTAGACCGGTCGATCCGCCACCGTCGGCGCCTCCAGGGCCGCCAGCTCTCGGGAAAGCGCAGTATAATCCCTATAGCCCGCGCAATACCTGTCAAAATCGGCAATGGCCGTACCGTAACTGGCTGCCTCTTTGAGACGGACATTATAGTGAATCACGGTCTGCAGGGTTCGTTTGCCGAAATGCTTGCGCACCTCCTCCAGCACTTCCCGGGCGATTCGCGTTCTGCGGTCGAACATGGTCACCAAAGTGCGGATCTCGATATGATGCCCCAGTTTCTCTGAAAAGAGCTGAATCGACTCAATCTGCTTGCCCAATCCGTGGAGTGAAAAAAAGCTGGGCTCAACCGGAATGAGCGCATCCTGTGCTGCCCGGAGCGCGTTAAAAGAAAGAAGCCCCACCGACGGCGGACAGTCGATGAGAATAAAGTCATACTGCTTCGGCATCCGTTCAATGGCCTGTAGCAGGCGGGATTCGCGACCGGGGCTTCCCGACAGCTTCTGCTCGAAGGCGGACAGGACAATGTTGGACGGTACCAGCGCAAGATGATCCGTGACCTTCACGGCGATATCTTCCAGGCGCGGGCCGTCCTGGTCCCCCGCAGCGAGGAGAACATCGTAGAGGCTCAGTTCCAGTTCCGTGGTTTTGAGATTGAGTCCGAGTGAGGTATGGGACTGGGGGTCCATGTCGATGAGGAGGACCTGCTTCTTCTGGTCGGCCAGACAGGCTGCCAGGTTGATGGCCGTGGTGGTCTTACCGCATCCGCCCTTCTGGTTGATGATTGCAATAGTTCTCATAAACTGCTCCTTTCAAGTTCACAGGCCCCTTAACTGGACACTGCACTGTGTTGCTTGACGTTGATGAGCAGAATGTAGAACGCCGGCGGGACCGGTTGTCTCACCCCCTTTCACCCTCGATGCACCTGTTGACGTTTTGGAATAGGCCATTTATTTTGTGTCGGCAGGATGTGGATATACTACATATTGTGTAGGCAAGATAATCGATATCAAATCAAATGTCAAGAAAAAATATCAATTAATTGACAAAAAAGTTGTCCCGGGAAAAATGGGCCGGCTTACCGGTCAGGCAGTTGGTGAGACTGAACGAAAAAAGAGAGAAGAAAGGCTGCCAATGGGCCGCTGAGGCAGGTCTTAGATGCCGTATTTTTCTATCTTGTACCGGAGGATCTTTCGGGTGATCTGAAGCAGCTCGGCCGCGCGCGTCTGCACACCCTTGGCCTGAATCAGGGCCTTCTTCAGATAGGCCTTCTCCATCTCTTCCACGACATCCGTGAGGGAGACCCCCTCCGGCGGGATGCTAACGTCATCCACCCCGAAAGAGGGGCCCGGCGATGTGTCGGGCAGTGAAAAAGACCGGGGGGTCAGGATGTCGGAGCGACTCAACACAACCGCTCGCTCGATCAGGTTCTGCAGCTCGCGAACATTGCCCGGGAAGTCGTAGTGCACTAGAGCATCCATGGTCTCGGGCGTCACCGTCTTCGGTTTCTGGTGCGTCTCTTCCGCGTACTTGTTGACAAAGTAGTGCACAAGCGCCGGAATGTCGTCGCGACGCTGACGAAGGGGGGGCACTTCAACGGGTACCACATTGATCCGGTAGTAGAGATCCTCCCGGAATGTCCCCTCCTCTACTTTCTTCTCCAGGTCGGTGTTGGTCGCCGTGATTAATCGGACATCCACCTGGATGGTGCGGGTGCCACCGAGATGCTCGAATTCTCCACTCTGCAGGACCCGCAACAGCTTGACTTGAAGGGCGCTCTCCATATCGCCGATCTCGTCAAGAAAGAGGGTGCCACCGTTGGCCATTTCGAACCGGCCCGGCTTCTGCCGATGCGCCCCGGTGAACGCGCCTTTCTCGTAGCCGAAAAGCTCCGACTCCAGCAGCGTGCCTGGAATGGCGCCGCAGTTGAGTTTGATGAATGGCGCAGAGGCACGGTCGCTGTGATAATGGACGGCCCCGGCGATCAGCTCCTTTCCGGTCCCGCTTTCGCCGCGGATCAGCACACTGCTCTTGGTCGGCGCAATCCGGCTGATGAGGTTAAAGATCTTCTGCATGGACGCACTGCGGCCGATGATGTTGTCGAACTGATACCGGGAGTGAAGTTCAGAGCGGAGCTGTTCGTTTTCCCTGGCCAGCTGGCGGTAGCGCAGCGCCTTCTTGACGATGGCCTCCATCTCGGTGATATCAAAGGGTTTGAGGATATAGTCAAAGGCCCCGGTCTTCATGGCATCCACCGCGGTCTGCACGGTCCCGTAGGCGGTCATGATGATCACCGGGATCTCCTCATCGAGCGCTTTGACCTCCTGCAGGACCTCCATTCCCGACATGCCGGGCATCTTCATGTCGGTGATGACCAGCCCCGGCAGACGGCTCCTAGCAAGCTCGAGGCCCTCCAGGCCGGTGCTCGCAGTGAGGACACGGCAGCCAATCCCCTCCAGGGAGAGCTGCAGAATCCGGTGCATTTTCTCTTCATCGTCGATGACCAACACCTGTTCCAACAGAACACCTCTTTTCTAGGTTCTTTACAGAGCGACAGAACTTTGCATACCTTTATTGCTTCCTCGCCTCGTCGCTGCGGAGTGTGAGATGTACACCTTGCTCCTCGACTTCGTCGCGCCTCGGTCTGCTTTGTTCTGTCGCTCTGTATGCGCAACTATTTCTGTCACCATGTCCCTGAGTAAAAACTCCGCCTGTCTGCCGGTGACGGCTACTCCCTCATGACCCCGCGACGGTATTCGGCAGGACACCTTCGAACTTCTCCGCTGCGGGAATCCGGATCGTAAACTGCGCCCCCTGCCCCTCCTGGCTGACGAGAAAGATCTTGCCGTGATGATTCTCCACAATCTTGCTCACCACCGAGAGACCGAGACCCGTTCCCTGCTTTTTCGGTATCCCCATCCCCGTGTCTGAGAAGACAATTGCGACCTGTCCCTCGCCGGGCAGATAACGGCTGGTGATCTCGATGCGATCCCCGTCTTCCGTAGACTGCAGGGCATTGAGCAGCAGATTCAAAAACATCTCATGCAACTGGTGCTCATCGGCCATGACCTCGGGCAGATTGGCATCCAGCTGCGTGTGCACAGCAATTTTCTGCTGTTCGATCTGCAGTGAGGCCATCTGGAGCGTACCCTGAATCAGGTCGTTGATGTTGTGGCGTTTGAACTGCGGCGGTTTGGGGCGGGCGAACTCCAGGAAATCGGTGATGACATCGTTGAGGCGGTCGACCTCTTCCGAGATGACCCCGGAGAGCTCCTCCAGACGCGGGTTGCCGTGATCCGATTCCTTGCGGAGAATTCCGGCCGCCCCCTTGATGATCCCCAGGGGGTTTCGAATTTCATGGGCGATGCCCGCAGACAGCTCGCCCAGAGCGGCCAGTCGGTCCTGTCGCCGGATATGCTCTTTCAACGCCTGGATCTCAGTCAGGTCCCGCAACAGGATGACCAGACCGGTTCCCGAACCATTCGGATGCATGGGGTCTTCCAGGATGGAGAGACTCAGCTCGACAGGCACCGTCGATCCGTCACTGCGGTGCATAACGGTTTCGATGGCTTCCAGCCGTCGATGGTGCTGCATGGCATCCTGAATGAGACGCAACAGCTCGCTGTCCTGGGCGAGCACCTCGGAAATCTCCCGGCCGAGCAGCGCCTCGGCCGAAGACTCTAGGATGTTCTCAGCCGTGCGATTGACCTGCATGATTCTGAACGCAGGGTCTATGGTGATCACCCCATTGATGAGACTGCGCAGAATGTTCTCCATATAGTTCTGGTTCTCCACGAGTTGGGCCACCGTCTCTTGAAGCCGATCGGTCATCAGGTTGAAGGACTCGGCCAGCTCCCCGATCTCGTCGCGGCTGCGGATATGGATCTTCTGGCTGTAGTCGCCCGCACTGATGGCCCGCACCCCCTCGGAGAAGCGCAGAATAGGCCAGGAGATCCCCGTGGCCACCGCGGAGCCCACCACCACGGAGAGCAGCAGGCCCAGCACAATCAGAATATAGTAGAAGCGGGCCGAGGCGAGCTTCCCGCTCAGGGTTTCCGATGTCGGTATTCCGTTGGCCAGAATGAAGGAGACCCGTCCCGCCGCGTCGGGCAACGGTGTCAGCAGAGCATTGTACTCGAAAAGCTCTTCGCCTCGCACAATGGCGGCGCTCTTTGTGAAAGTCTGATGGCTCTGGGTCACGACCTTCTTGAACACCGTATCAGTCAGCTCGAGTTTTCCTTCCGTCCCGATGGAGAGATACGCGCCTGCCGCGTCCTGTCGGAACAGAATCGACTCCACACCGGTGACATTCTGAAGATCGCTCAGAAACTCGTGGTTGAGGCTGTAGCCGGTCATGATTGTTCCAATGGGCCGATCCTGATCGGTTACGGGCAGGACATAGACCAGCAGGGGCCAAAGATCGTAGGCCCCGTCGGTTCGAAGCAGCGTCATCCCCTGCACCGGGCTCCCGGGTCGCTCCACCTTGGTGCCCGTGTTGGAGAAGATCGTGCCGCCCTCATTGTCAAAGAGAAAGACCTTCAGCGGCGTGTCGAACCAGAGGAACTTGATGTTCACGCCCCCCTGCATGGCCTGCCTGAGACGCGCGTCACCCGACATGGAGCGTGCGACACCCTCCAGTTCGGTCTTTTTCCGTGCCAAGAGATAGACCGCGGACTTGCCGGCATAATTGATCCGCTCTTCGATACCTTTGCCGAGCCTTACGGAGGCAATCTTCACCCCGACGTAGGTCGCGATCAGCATGGGAATGACGCCGACCAGGATGAATGCAACAATCAATTTTCGGCGGATGGGGAAACGACTCATAGGATTCTACGTTTTGTAACCTTCTGTAATTAAATCTTTTTCCGAGATTGTACAAAAAAGAACATGCGGTGTCAACCTGTGGGTGCAGGGCCCCTGCCATGAACTCTCCGGGCTAGTTCGTAAGCATGACCTCGAACTGTTCGGCATGGAATTCGGGCTCGCTCTTGATGATGATCCGTTTCTTGAACATGGTCTCCAGCTCCTCGACGCCGCGGCGCTCTTCGTCGTAGAGCATATCGACGATGTCGTTCTCGGCGATGACGAGCACCTTCCGCTCACGGGTCAGTGGTGCGATACGGGTGATCTCCCGAAAGATGTCGTAGCAGATGGTCGTCTTGGACTTGATGAACCCCTCCCCCTCACAATAGTTGCACGGCTCCATCAGGATCCGTCCGAGACTTTCCCGAACCCGCTTGCGGGTCATCTGGATCAGACCCAGCTCAGAGATCTCATACAGGGTGGTTTTGGCCCGGTCATTGGCCAGCGCTTTTTCGAGGGCGCTGAAAACGAGCTGGCGGTTCTTTCGGTCCTCCATATCGATGAAATCGAGGATGATAATCCCGCCGATGTTTCGCAGCCGGAGCTGGTAGGCGATCTCCCGGGCTGCCTCCATGTTCGTTTTGAAGATCGTGTCCTCTAGGTTTCTCTTTCCCACGAACCGCCCGGTATTGACATCGATGGCGACGAGCGCTTCGGTCTGGTCGATGACAATGTAACCGCCCGACTTGAGCCAGACCCGCCGCTTCAGGGCCCGGGAGATCTCCACCTCCACGCCGTGGGCATCGAAGATGGGCTCCGTGCCGTCATAGAGTTCGATCTTGTCCTGGAGGTTGGGGAGGAAATTTGCCACGAACTCCTTCACCCGGAGATACTCCGAGGGTGAATCGATCACCATGCGGCTGATGTCGGTGGTAAAGAGATCCCGAATCACCCGGAAGACGAGATCGAGATCACTGTGGAGCAGACAGGGCGCGCTGGCCTTGTCGGCCTTCTTCTGAATGTTGACCCAGAGGCGCTTCAAAAACGATTTGTCTGCGAGAAACTCCTCCTCACTCTTGCCCTCCCCGACGGTGCGCACGATAAACCCTTCCGTGCCCTCTCGGAGCTGGATCACGATCTCCCGCAGCCGTTCCCGTTCCGCCTCGTCCCGGATCTTCCTGGAGATCCCCACGTGATCCACCGACGGCATGTAGACGAGGTTTCGCCCGGGCAGCGAAATGTAGGAGGTCACCCGGGCGCCTTTGCTCCCAAGGGGCTCCTTGGAGACCTGCACCATGATCTCCTGCCCCTCTTTGAGCAGGTCTTCGATGGGCGGCTCGCTTTGCAGTATCGAGACCTCCTCCTGAATCTCCTCCTCTTCAAAACCATCTCCGCCCAGCATTTCCGAATAGAGTTCATGATCGTTGTAGATGTCGGAAACGTAGAGAAAGGAGGACTTCTCGAGACCGATGTCGACGAAGGCCGCCTGCATGCCCGGCAAAACCTTGATGACCCGCCCTTTGTAGACGTTCCCCACCATGCCCCGTTCCTTCTTCCGGTCGATGTAGATCTCCACCACGTTGTTGTTTTCCAACATGGCGACCCGGGTCTCCTGGGGCGTGGCGTTGACGATCAACTCGGTGCTCATGGCCCTTCCTCTGGACTCCGTCCCGGCGAGCCCGCCTGCGCAGCGACGAGAATGCGCTCTTCGAATGGCTCGTTTTTCTGCCCGTCCGTGTAGAGCCCGACCCGTGTGATCTCCACATCGTGCAGCCGCCGGGCATCGGTATTGAGCAGGGCCAGCAACGGCTCCTCCGGGCGCACACCTCCCTGATCCCCGGTCTGCACCATCATGTGCAGCACGACGGTGTCCTTCGCCTCGGCGTGCAGAAGCATCTCGGGAATCATGGGGCGAATGTCCAGCGTCTTGGTCCGCCCCTTTTTGGTGCGCTGCACGGGGATCGTCTCCCGGGTCAAAAACTGGGCCACCCGCGCAGCGGGCTCGCCGGGAAAGAAGACTTTCGGAATGGACACCCGATACTCTCCAAAGCGGATCAGCGACGAAACAGCTGCCGCCTGATTGGGAATCCAATTCACCCCGCTGATCCTAATCTCCTGGGGCAGCACCCGGTTCAACCTTTCGGCCAAATCGTACTCGAAGAGAGAGCCCGCCACTGTGAGGTCGAAGTATTCGCGAAGCGCTGCCACCCCCACCGGACGGGCGGGCCCCATGGCGATCTTGGGATGGGGATGAAACCCCTGGGAATAGGCCACCGGAATCCCCGCTCGGGAGAGCGCCCGCGCCAGCAGACCCATCGTCTCGAGGTGGGACAGAAACCGCAGTCTTCCCGTCACCTCATAACGGAGTCTAAACCGCTTCAGCACCTGCGGATGCTGCCGGCCCCCAACGGAACGGCGCGGTGGCGCATCCTTCGCAACATTGGCATAGAGGTTGGAAAGCTCCTCGCTGCACACACCGCAGAGACTGCAGGCATCGGTGCGGCAGTCGGGCGTGGCGGCGCCAGCGAGGGCTCGGCGGTATTCCTCCTGGAGAAAGGCTTTGGTGATTCCCGTGTCGATGATATCCCAGGGAAGCGTTTCGGCCAGGTCGCGCTCGCGGTAGAGATAGAAATCGGCGTCGGCACCGGCCTCCCGAAAGGCCTCCATCCAGGCGGACAAGTCAAACTCTTCGGTCCAGCCGTCGAACCGGCATCCCCGACGCCACGCGTCCTGGAGCACCGCGCCGAGCCTTCGGTCGCCCCGGGAGAAGACCCCCTCCAGCATGCTAATGCCCGGGTCATGCCACTTCACCGTGATCTTGCGGTGCTTCAGCCGCTTCTTGAGAAAGCTGAACTTGTCCCGAATCTCGTCGGAGCGGTCCTGCCGGGACCACTGAAACGGGGTGTGGGCCTTCGGCACAAAGGGCGAGAGACTGACCGTGATCTGTTTCAGCCGCGGGTTGGCGGCCCGGGCCGCCTTGAGCGCCGCGAAGCTGAGGCGCGCAATCCCCTGGAGGTCTTCTTCGGTCTCGGTGGGGAGGCCGATCATGAAATAAAGCTTGAGGCTCTCCCAGCCCGCTTCAAAGAGCCGTGTGACCGACTCGATCAGATCGCCTTCGGTGACCCCCTTGTTGATGACGTCCCGCAGCCGCTGCGTTCCCGCTTCGGGGGCGATGGTGAAGCCCGTCTTTCGGGTCTTTTGGATCTCATGGATGATCTCGGACGAGAGCGCCCCAGGCCGCAACGAGGGCAGGGATACGCCGAGGTTTCGTTCCCCGCCGAAGCGCACCACCGACTCCACAAGCTCCGGCAGCGCCGAGTAATCGCCGCTGGACAGTGAGTTGAGGGACACCTCTTCATGACCGGTGCAGGCCACCGACTCCTTGAGCAGTCCCATCAGCGTCGGCACGTCCCGCTCCCGTCCGGGCCGGTAAATCATCCCGGCCTGACAGAAACGGCAGCCTCGGGTGCAGCCCCGGGAGATCTCCAGGGCAATCCGGTCGTGCACCGTCTTCATGTAGGGAAGCACCGGGGCGGCGGGATAGGGCGCCTGGTCGAGGTCGCGAACCACCCGTTTGCGGATTCGCTCCGGGCCGTCCACGTTGCGGCGCACCGATTCGATGCGGCCGTCCGGCCCGTAGGAGACGTCAAAATGGGCGGGCACGTAGACACCCTCGATCCGCTCGAACCGACGGAGCAGGGCCTTTCTCTCTTTTGCGCGGGCCTCTTTGAAGACATCGATGATCTCGCCCACGATCTCCTCCCCGTCGCCCAGGACAAAGAGATCGAAGAACTCCGCCAACGGCTCCGGATTGAAGGCGCAGGGCCCCCCGCCGATGATCAGGGGATGGGAGCTGTTCCGCTGCGCGGCCCGCAGGGGAATACCCGACAGATCGAGCATGTTGAGAATGTTGGTATAGCTCATCTCGTACTGCAGGGTGAACCCGACGATGTTCATGTTCCCCAAGGCGGTGTTGGACTCCACGGTGCAGAGCGGCGCGCTCCGCTCCCGCAGGAGCGCCTCCATGTCTTTCCAGGGGGTGAAGACCCGCTCGGCGGCCGTGTCGGCGCGCCGGTTGAGGATATCGTAGAGAATCCGCAAACCGATGTGGGACATGCCGATCTCATAGGTGTCCGGAAAGGCCAACGCCACTGTCACCGCCACCGACGCATGATCCTTGCGGATGGCGTTGATTTCGGCCCCCACGTATCGGGAAGGCTTCGAAACTCGACCCAGGATCTTTTCGTCCATCAAAGAACACCCCTATCGCAAAAATGTGAGCTCATAACCCTAGCATGGACGAGGAAATTGTTCAAATCGAAAATGTTGCCGCATCAAGATCGTCTAGGCAGGTTCGATGCGATGAAACAATTGGAGCCCCCTCACCTTAGTCCTCCCCGCGAGGGAGAGGCACTAAGTCATGGGGGACCAAAATACCACCATTCTCCCTCCGGCGGAGAGGATGTTTCTCTTGTAGGGTCCAACTTCGACGATCTACCCGTGACACAGGAGAACTTGAAAATTTTGCAGAAACGGCCCGGACCGGCTCAGGAGACGCTGTGGGCCCCGCGGCTGAGCCCGAGCATCAGGGCGGCACTCAACAGATAGCCCGCGCAGAGACGATAGGGTGCGTGGGAGTCGATCTGCCAGGGGAGAAAGATCTCCCCGCTCGGCAGGGGAGAGTGGATGATGCCAAAGAGGGAAAAGAGACCGGCCGCGGCGAAAAAGAGGGCCGCGGCGCCCAGGTTGCGGTCAATGATTTTCGCCGCCCCCGCCGCCCAAAGGAGGGCGGAGAGGATAAAGCCGTTGCCCATGATGAGGATCGTCTGATAGACGACGGCGGCTTGCCCGCTCAGCTCGGAGGCCTCCCGGCCGAGGTTGGTCAGGATCGTGTTGATCTGGATGAACAGCAGGTTTGCAATCACCGGGATGAAGGCCAGCGCCACCGCCTTGGCATGTTGCGGCGGGCTTGCCTCAAAGGCCTGGGCCGTGATTTCGAGGCCGATGAAAATCAGAATGGGCGCAACGGCCGCCTCCGGCAACAGGTCGACGAAGAAAGAGAGGTACCCCAGCACGCCGCCCAGCCCGATGAAGATGGCCGTGGCGAAGGTGTAGGCCGCCCGTCCGCCCATGTCTTTGTACGCGGGATGCCCGATGTAGGGTGTACTCTGCACGACCCCGCCGCAAAGCCCCGTGAGAATTGTGCCAATGCCATCGGCCAGCAGAATGGTGCGGCTGTTGTATTCATCGCCCGCGGCCGCGGCCGATTCGGTCACGTCAATCCCGCCCACCACAATGGCGATGGCGAAGGGCGCGGCGATCGGCAGATACCGCAGGGCGGCGGGCACTCCCTCGAGAAATCCCAGGGTCGGCACGGGAAGGCTGAAGCTCAGCTGCAGCGCCGGCAGCACTTCCTCTTCGCCCGCGGCAAGACCGGTCAGGTGCATGAAATAGTAGATTGCCGTGCCGACGAGGACCGCGGCAAAGGCCCCGGGGATTCTGCGGGGGAGCCGGATCCGTGCAATCAGCGTCATCAGAATGATCCCCAGGGAGATGAATCCGACGACGGGATCGGCAAAGACTTTGAGCGCCGGGAAAAAAGCGATCAGCATGAGCGCGACCGCGGCGATGGAGCCGAGCAGGCCGGCCCGGGGTACGACGCGCCGCACCGTGGGACCGACCCAGGCCCCCGCGATTTTGATCAACCCCATGAGCACCATGAGGGCCATGGTCATCTTCCAGACCAGAATGGCATCCTGGAACTTGAGGTACGCCGGTCCCATGACGCCGAAGGCCAGGCCGAAGGTGGAGGGCGTGTCGAGGCCGAGGGGCATGGCCGTGACGTCGTCTCGCCCGCTCTGCCGGGCGAGACGGAAGGCAAGCCATGTGTAGACGAGATCGCCCACGAACACACCGACGGCGGTGCCCGGAATCATGCGGTAGAGCACGATCTCTTCGGGAAAGCCGAACACACCGATCAGGATGCCCGCCATGATGACGAGATCGGACATGTTGTCCAGCATCAGGCCGAAGAACGCGTTCAGGTCACCGATACGGGCCCAGTGGTAGCGAGGGGCCGACATGCAATCCTCTCTTTCCGGCAAGTACCCGCGGGCGAGCCGAGGGGCGCCCTGCGGCCACGGTTCAAGAGTCCCGATGAATTGGAAAACTGAGAATGAATTGACTGCCCCGGTTGGGAATGCTGTGGACCTCGATGCCTCCGCCGTGTGCTTCCATGATGGCCTTGCTCTGATAAAGCCCGATGCCGAGCCCCTTCTTCTTGGTCGAGCTGAAGGGCTTGAAGAGCTTCGTCTGGACAAACTCTTCGGGCATCCCTTCCCCGGTGTCGAGCACTTCCAGATGAACGAAGTCGCCGTCCGCTTGCGAGCTCACTTCGATTCTGCCGGTGCCGTTGGGCAGGGCCTGCACGGCATTGAAGATCAGATTGATCAGGACCTTGCGCACATATTCCCCGTCTGCAAGCACCTGTGGTATCTCATTGAGATCGGCCGAGATGTCCACATTCCGAATCTTCTCGACCTGTGAGCTGTTCAACACATCCTGAACGACCGTATTGAGATTCAGGGGCACCGCCTGCAACTCCAGCTCCTTGGGAAGGGTGGAGAGCTTTTCGATGAGCGTCTGCATTTTCTCGACGCTTCGCCTAAGCGTGGCGAGCAGGTCTTTCTGAAACTCTGGCTTGGTAATGTTGCGCTCGGCGTTTTGCAGCGCCAGGGAGATGGAAGAGGCGAGGTTTTTCAGATCGTGTACCAGAAAGGACGAGAGCTTGTTGAACGATTCGGCCTCACGGGACGCAGCCACTTCTTCGATCAGCTGTGCACTGATGATGGCACTGGAGGCCTGATCGGCAATGACCGTCATCAGCTCGGCATCCTCATCTGTGTATTCGAGCCCCTGCATCCCCGGTCCCATGGTAATCATCCCAACGAGATCGGGTCCCGATTTCAGGGGGACGATCAGGGCGATGTTGAAGCGCCGACAGAGGTCTTCATGGGCCTCCACGATGGGGCGTGCGGCAGTGTCGTGTAGGGTGAGCGGAGCACGGTGTCGCTCCAGATAAGAGACGAGCGGCGTTTCCCGGCGCAAAAACTCGGCCTTTCGGGGGAGGTTGCGACTCACGGCAAAGGAGAGGGTGCCAGCCCGATCGTTGTAGAGCCATACGGAAACCTGGTTGACCCAGAGGGTCTCAGAGACCATCTCAATGACCTTAAGGAGAACGTTTGGCAGGTCGTGCACGGTGCTGATCTTGCGGGTGAATTCGTTCCATTCCACGCGGTAGTCATACTTGTAGCGGTAAAAGTGGAAATGGATGAACCGCTTCATTCTGCGCTGCAGCCGCTCGGAAAAGAGGAGCAACCCCAGAACGATCACCGCCATGGAGAGAAAGACCGCGATCAGGAGAAGGTCCCACCGTCCAGCGACGCCGCGGATGATATAGGCACCCGTGCCGATGATCACCAGGTAGAGGCCAACCGCCACGGTGGCGATGGAGGTGAACACCACGTGGCGTGAGATGAAGATGTCGACTTCCAGAAGCCGATGACGCACCACAGCGAATTGGATCAGGAGCCAGCAGATGGGAAAGACCAGGGAGCCCGCCACCAGTAGGTCGATCGCCACAGCATGATGGAGCAGCGCCGCACTGGCCAGTACCAGGGCGTAGACCGCACCCGACACGATGCCGATGGTCAGCAGTTTGAGGCGTATGCGCCCCATGGGCGGCGTGGCCCGGTAGCTCTGTTCCATCTGATAGAAGATCACCAGCAGGCCGAGAATCGCATAGATGTGAAAAGGGGTCCCCAGCGACCCGAAGCGAAGCACCCACCTATCCCCAGCGAGGAGCAGTCCCTCCAGCAGGAGGGGATGCCATGAGAGCACAGCAAAAACGATCCCCGCGCCGAGGAACAGCGGCACGGCAACCCGCTTGATTCCCGGAAAGAGCGGGGCATCCAACCGGACATGATAGAAGGAGAAAACCACCATCAAGGCGGTGGAGAGCGCCGCACCCGTCAGGGCGATTCGAAGATAGGGCAGTGAAGCTTCCCCGGGGGTGTCACGAAGCGCCAGGAAGAGGCAGGCGGTCATGGCGCTGTGTAGCAGCGCGGTACCCCCCAGTGCGGAGGCCGCAATCCTGTTTCGGGGGCGCGTGACCAGGAAAAGGCCCACGATGAGGGTGATGACGGAATTGGTGATGGGAAGAAGGTGATATAGCGTCATGGCTTTGTTTCGATCTCGACCGCTTCGGAAAGAGGCTGTCCTTTATCTTTGCCGGGGTGCTTTATCGCATCTTCAAGCACCTCCCTAACTGGACCAAAGGAAAAATCCGCCAGGAGCCGCCGGATCTTCTCATGCATGCGACGCAAATTGTAGTAGTGTCGGAAGCGGGTGAGCAGACCGACCGACTGTTTCGGTTGCTCAGAATCGATCTCCCAGGGATGAAAGTAGACGATGGCCGGCTTGCCTTCCTCCCGATTGATCCGCTGCAACCCCCAACGCATGAAACGATAGGGGAAAAGACGCATGTAGCCGCCGCCTGCGATCGGCACGTTGGTGCCGAAAAGCCGGACCGTGGAGAGAGGGAATTCGAGGATCTCCCCCTTTTCCCGTTTGATGAGATGCGGATGACGGGGGCTTGCAGGCACTCCGTAGCGATCGTGGTGGATGGGGAAGATACTGGAATCGTACCGGAACCCCTCTTCGATCAGAATGTCCAGAGCCCAGAAGGAAGCGGCCGTAATGGAATAAGTCGGGGCCCGAAACCCGAGGATCCCTTCGCCCGTCAGATCTTCCAGGATCTTTTTGCATCGGGTCAGATCGTCCCGAAAGGCCTCGGGCGTCATGTTGTAAATCAGTTGATGGGCGAAGCTGTGGGACGCAACCTCGTGCCCCCGCCGATGTATTTCGCGAATGAGCTCGGGGTGCTGCTCGGCCGTCCATCCCACCACGAAGAAGGTGGCTCGCGTCTCGAACCGGTCGAAGAGATCGAGCAGACGGTGCAGCGGCCCCTCGATCCGGCTCTCATGGCTGGGCCAGTCGCTCTGCCTGATCAGCGATCCGAACGCGGAGACCTGAAAGTATTCCTCCACATCGACGGAAAGGGCGTTTTTCATGTCGTAACCCCATGAAACCACAACGTTTTGGCCCATTATGGCACAAAATGGGAGGAGCGTCCAGATGAAAGATGGCGGGAAAAAAGAGGCAGAAGGGATTCCTTCTGCCTCTTCGGTTGTTTATCGCGCTCTCTATAGGAAGTGCTTTCGTTTCAGTGCTCCGATGAGCACCAGGGCCAGGGCGAGCGAAAGCGCCGCAGCGAAGGAGGAGGGGTGCGAGAAGAGGCGACGCGCGCCTTTTCCCGCACCGCCTCCGGGGGCTTCAGAATTAAACGATGCCGTAGCGTCCGGGAAGTCCGGCACGGCAATCACGGCGGGATCGACGATCACGCCGTTTGCAAGATGGTCGATGTCACCAACGCCGCCGTCCCTGAGCGTTACAGAGAGCCGGTTGGCCGAGACGGTGCACGGTATCTCGTAGTAACCGACGGAGGGATCAAATTTCCAATAGCGGCTGTCCCAGTGAAGCAGCTGATCCATCATCACCATGAGACCGACGGAGCCCCCGGTCGGCACCTCCCGCACTTCAAAAGAGAGCCCATTGAAACGGGCTCGTTTGACCATCTCCCACTGATAGTCCGGAATGGGATCCCGGACGAACCCGGTCTCAGTGAGACGCCCTTCGCCGGCCACAATTTTCAGAGCCATTCTCTGTCCCACATCGGTCAGCAGGGTGGCCATCCTGGGGTCGAGCCGGTCGGCCAGACCGTCACCATCGAAATCCTCGTACCCCTCGACGGCGTCCGCCACACCATCGTCATCGGAGTCCCGGTCGATCCCGTCCGTGAGGCCGTCGTTATCGGTGTCCGCCGCTGCGTTGGGAATGCCTGTTTCAATGAGGTCGGGAATACCGTCTCCGTCACTGTCCCCAAGATTCGGATTGAGACCGATGTTCGTCTCCGCGACGTTGGTGATACCGTCACCGTCCTGGTCCGCACCGGGGCCGTCGGTATCCACCGAATCGCGGTAATTGAGCGCACCATCCCCATCGGCATCGCCCATTCCCTCCTGCGCGTCGGGCTTCCCGTCGTTGTCCGAATCGACGTCGCGTGCGTCGATCGTTTCATCCCCCTCGGAGTCCAAGGGCCATCCAAGGGGTCCGAATTCGAGCCCGTCGGAGAGCCCATCGCCGTCGCTGTCCGAACGGTTGGGGTTCATCATGTAGGTCACTTCGGTGGAATTGCTGACGCCGTCGTGATCCTGATCACCCAGGGGTCCGTCGTTATCGAGGCTATCGATGAAATTGGGGGCACCGTCATTATCGGCATCGGAGAAACCCTCCTCGGCATCGCTTTTCCCGTCGTTGTCCGAATCGGGATCGCGGGCATCGATGATGCCGTCGCCGTCGGTGTCGAGAGGCTGTTCGGATGAGCCCCACTCGGCGAAGTCGTCCAGGCCGTCGCCGTCGGTGTCCGATGCGTGTGGATCCAAGCCGTTCAGGACTTCCTGCGCGTCCGTCAACCCGTCCAGATCCGTGTCCCCGTCGGACCAACTCTCTTGAACATGAATCATGATGGAACGGGTCGTTTGGGCGCCCTGGTCGTCGGTAACGGTGAGGGACGCGGTGTAATCTCCTGTGCTTTTGTACTGATGTATGGCATGGGCGCTTTGCGACGCGCTGCCATCTCCGAAGCTCCAGAGATAGGAGGCGATGCTCCCGTCACTGTCGGAGGCAGAGCCGCTGAAATTCACCGTCAGCGGGACGGGTCCACTCGTCGGATCTGCGGACGCCGAGACAGAGGGGGGCGTGTTCCTTGGGGGAGCGGAAACCACAATGGTCTTGGTGGCTGTGGCCGTGGCACCATTGTCGTCGGTAACAGTTAACGTGGCCCTGTAGCTGCCTGCTTCGTCATACGCATGCGATGGATTTGCTGTCAACGCGGTCTTGCCGTCACCGAAGCTCCAGCTGTACCCAACGACTGTTCCATCCATGTCGGTTGCACTTCCACTGAAAGCAACGGCGAGCGGCGCAATGCCTTCAGCGGGGTTGGCAACGATCTGAACCGTGGGCGGCTCGTTCTGCGCAGGGGGCGACTCCGCAATGGTTGCGGGAGACTCAGGAGCTGAAGAAATCTGAGCCGTCTGCATCGAGGCTGTTTCGATGAGAAGAACCGGCGAATGGTTCGAATTCTCTCTCGAACTGTAGTCGGCGCCGTCCCGGTTCGCCGATACAAATGCAAAACTATAGACGCCGCTGCCATGAATCGCTGATGTGACATCCAATTCGACGGTCTCCCCGACATTGACCGGCCCCACATCAGCCAGCAGCTGACCATCCACCGGCGGGCGGTTAGAAAAGGTGAGAGCGTTTTCGCTCCATCCCGTGTCGGACAACGAATAAAGGGTCCCGCCGGATGTACTGGAGTCTACGCAATAAAGCCGAAGACTTACAGAGCGAACCGCCCCGCTCAATCCAGTGACGTTGAACTTGAGATAGATGACTTTTGCAGGACTGCCATCCACCTGTAAGACAGAAGACCAGCCAAAACTCACTGTGGGTATTTGTTCGCTCACCGATACGTCGGCTACCGGAACAAATGTGAAGACCTCGGTGGTGCCTCCGGACGAGGTGTCGAAGCCGGACCCGTCCGGCGGGGTATCAGCCGTCACCGGTTCGGTGACGGTGATATGCACCGTGTTCTGTGAGCTCGCCCCGTTGTCATCGGTCACGGTAATTGTCGCGGTATAGCTTCCGGGGGCAGTATAGGTGTGCGTCGGGTTCTGACTGGCGGCACTCATCCCATCGCCGAAGTTCCAGGCATAGGCGACCACGCCACCGTCCGTATCAGTTCCGGTCCCGCTGAAGCTGACCGTCAGCGGTGCACTCCCCTGAAGCGGCGTCGCCGTGATGGCCGCGCTCGGCGGGATGTTTCCTGCCACCGTGATCGCATTGGAATAGCCGCTCTCATTGCCGGAGGTGTCGTAGGCAGTCACTGTCAGATAGTACCTCGCACCGGCGGAGAGCCCTGAGAGAACAAATTCCGGATGCGTGGGATCAGGCAAAGAGGACACCGGAACCGTAATCGGCGAATTCCCCTCGACCAGCCCAGTGCCGGCGTAAGGCGCCGCCGCAATGTCGGTATCGTAGTAGACCTTGTAACCTGCCAGATCTGTGCAGGGCGTTCCGTCGGAGTTGGTCTCCGGTTTATCCCAAGCGAGGGTGATGGCGGCCTCTGATGACGAAAAGATGAAAAATGATAAGAACAACGCGAAGATTGAAAGTAAAACGGCTCTGTGGTGGCTCCCATGGCTCATTGTAAATCTGTCCCCCTACAAGAAAGCCGCCGGGGGGAGTCCTCCGGCGGCTGATGACGGATGAAAGCGGTCCTGTATGCCCTGCATTTTCAATCGCTGTAAGGTGCGTGGCTGGGATGTGCGGTTGCCCGCCTGTGTTCCCTTGATCATCTGGATCACTTGCAAACTCCTGACGCTGCTGTATGCGTTCCCGTCCAAAAGGACTCCAACAAATCTCGGCGTCGTCGCCATTGCAATGCAAGGGACCTATCGGGCAAGTTTCCCGGGTAGTTGAGCAAAATGAATGCCAACCCTCGGGAACTATTTACTTGAATGTCGCTAACTAATTGTTTTTTTAACAATTTTGGGATAAGGGGCCATGAGGCGGAAAAGAAAACCAATTTTGTCTTTTGTAGGTGTTCGTATACAATGAGGATCATTGGAGTGTAGAAGAATCAATACACATTTTTGTCATTTCGCTTTAAAAACGAATCCCTGCACAATATCTAGAGGCCTGAATCACAGACTCATCAATATATGCTAAAGGAACGACCAGAAAGAGCAAGAGATCGCCTGAACGAGCCAACAAAATTCTGACACTAAGCTGGAAATATTCCTGAGTGCGCGCGGCTTTTGGGAGACTGACCGGTCTGTTGGGAAGGGGGGAGTAACAGGAAAGGAGAGACAGAGGGAAAACCCCTCTGCCTCTCCTGAAGAGGGTCCTAGTCCGAATTCTACATGAGTGACCGTCTCCGCTTCACGATCCAGACCAGAAGGACCGGAAGCAGGAAGGAAAGCGCATCCGCCAATGATCCCGGCTCCCGGGCCAGGCTGCACCCGCCAGCGCCGGAGGAACTGACTGAAGGTTGAGGCTCGCTCGTGGTTTCAACGGGCTCCTCGATGAATCCGGGATCCACAATCGTCCCGTCCGGTATTGGATGCACATCCCCGATACCGCCATCGACCAGCTCCAGGGTCAGCCCATTGCCGGAAACAGCGCATGGAATGGTGTAGTAACCAACGACCGGGTCGTATTTCCAGTATCGGGTCCCCGGCGCAAAACGCCTCTCTATCAGGATCTGGACCGTCGCCGATCCACCAACGGGCAGATTCCTCACCTCAAAAGAGAGGCCGCCGAGCCTGAACTGCTTTATGATGGACCAGAGCAGATCGGGAACGGGGTCCTTGACGAACTTGGTATCGGACAGTCTCGCCCCGTCGGTGAGCACTTTCAGGGCCATTCTCATCCCTTTGTGACCGACGACGGTGGCTGTGGTCGGATCGAGACGATCGATGTGGCCGTTCCCGTCAAAGTCTTCCCGGGATTCAGTTCCATCCGGCACGCCGTCACCGTCGGAGTCGGTATCGAGGGCGTCAATGGTGCCGTCGCCGTCGGTGTCCACAGGAGCGTTGGGGTCCTGCACTTCAACCATGTCATCGATCCCGTCCCCGTCGCTGTCCGCGAGGTTCGGATTGAGCCCAAGCTCCGTTTCCCGCACATTGCTCAACCCGTCTTGGTCGAGATCGACAAAGGGACCGTCGTTGTCGTTCGCGTCCCTGAAATTGGGGGCGCCGTCGCCGTCATCATCAGCAATACCTTCGTCGCTGTCGCTTTTGCCGTCACCGTCCGAGTCGAGATCGAGAGCGTCCGGCACGCCGTCGCCGTCGGAGTCTGCAGGCTCGGTATTAGAACCGAACTCCACCCCGTCTGAAATGCCGTCCCCGTCCGAATCGGGTACGTTGGGGTTCATCATATAGGTCACTTCGGTGGAGTTGTTCACACCGTCGCCATCCTGGTCACCCAGGGGGCCATCGCTGTCGTCGCTGTCGGCATAGTTGGGCGCACCGTCGCCGTCTGCGTCACCGGTTCCTTCGATCGCATCGGAGTCGCCGTCCCCATCCGAATCGGAGTCGAGCGCGTCAATGGTACCATCGGCGTCGGTGTCGGCCGGGGTCTCAGCCGGCCCCCACTCGATGAAGTCGGACAGTCCGTCGGCGTCGCTGTCGGGCAAATATGGGTCAAGCCCGTTTGCTTCTTCCTGCGCGTCCGTCAACCCATCTTGGTCGCTGTCCTGATCTGACGGAGTCTCCTCCGCGAGTATGCCGATGGTGCGCGTCGTCTGGGCTCCCTGATCGTCGGTCACGGTCACGGACGCCGTATATTTGCCTTTGCTCTTATACTGATGCGAGGCCTGCGAGTTATTCGACCTACCGCCGTCCCCGAACTTCCAGAGGTAGGAGACGATGCGCCCGTCGCTGTCCGAGGCGGCGCAGCGGAAGTTCACCGCCAGCGGAGCAGGACCGGTGGTTGGGTCCGCCGACACCGTCACGGACGGCGGTGTATTCTTCGGCGGTGCAGAGACCACAATCGTCTTGGTGGCCGTCGCCGTGGCACCATCGTCATCGGTGACTGTCAGTACGGCGTTGTAGCTGCCCGCTTCGGCATAGGTGTGCGAGGGATTGGCGGCCTGGGACGTCGCGCCGTCACCAAACTGCCATTTGTGAGATGCAATGGTACCGTCCGAGTCGGTCGCGGAGGCGGTGAAATTTACCGTGACCGGTGCTTCGCCCGTCGTCGGGTCCGCTGTAATCGACACGGTGGGACCGTGACCGGTGCTTCGCCCGTCGTCGGGTCCGCTGTAATCGACACGGTGGGTGCTTCATTTTCGGGCGGTGCGGTGACGACAATCCGCACGGTGGTGCTGGCGGTCGCCCCGTCATCGTCGGTGGCTGTGAATACCGCCGTATACGTACCGGCAGTGGAGTATGTGTGAGCCGGCTTTTCCACAGTGGTCGTTTTGCCATCACCGAAGTTCCAGACACACCCCGTGATAGTGCCATCGCTGTCGGTAGCAGTTCCGCTGAAGGATACAGCCAGAGGCGCTACACCTTCGCTAGGCGTCGCACCAACCTGAACCACAGGCGGCTCATTCGGCGGCGGTGGCAAATCGGCAATGTCGACGATTACCGTGTCCGGATCACTGGCGATCTGACCGTCATGCACGGTCAATTCGAACGCGAGAGTCTGCCCTGCAAGGGCAGTGGTCACGGAGAAGAAGGGAGAAACCGTGCTTGCCCCGATCAGATTGACTCGGCTTCCTTGAATTTGCCGCCAAGCATAGGCGAGGGTGTCCCCGTCTGGATCGGAGCTCCGGGAGCCATCCAGAGCGACCTGCACACTCTCGGTGGCAAGTTGTGGCTGTGTCACCGTTTGGTCTGCGCCGGCATTCGCCAATGGTGGGCTGTTGCGTCTTCGCTGATTGCAGGTGACGGTGAGTGTGTCGTGAGTGCTGTTGCCCGCCACGTCATGGGCCGTGACCGTGATGACATTGTCACCCTCGGCCAATGAGATGGACGCCACCGACCAAATGCCGCTGCCCACCGCAGTGCCGCTGACGCCGCGATCCGAGGACCAGGTGATCCGTGCCAGCTGCTTGTCGTCGCTCGCGGTCCCCGCCAAACCAATTGTAGTGCTCTTAGTGGTATATGTGGAAGCATTAGTCGGGATCGTGATAAAGATGGCGGGCGCCGTCGTGTCCAGAGCCGTGTAAGTCACGGTCAGACTGTCCGAACCCGTGTTGCCCACTGCGTCCTGCGCTGTTACGGTGATCGTGTTCTGACCTTGGGCCAAGGAAATGTTAGCGGCACTCCAATTATCGGTACCGCTGGCGGTGCCGCTTCCGCCCCGGTTATTACGCCAACTGACCTGGCTCACGGCCATATTGTCGGCGGCGGTACCAGCCAGTGTGAGGGTGCTGCTTGCCGTATCATAGGTCGCAGAGACCGTGGGGCTTGTAATAAGAA
>CAMYMF010000019.1:76390-79270 GCA_947259355.1 uncultured Nitrospirota bacterium
GCAGAGACCGTGGGGCTTGTAATAAGAACCGACGGAGCCGTGGTGTCGGTTGCGGTGTAGGTTACAGCGAGGCTATCCGAACCCGTGTTGCCGGCTGCGTCCCGTGCCGTCACGGTGATCGTGTTCTGTCCCTCGGCAAGGGAGATTCCGGATGCGGTCCACGCTGCGGTCCCACTGGCGGTGCCGCTTCCGCCCCGGCTGTTGCTCCAACTCACCAGGATCACCGCTGAATTGTCCGTGGCCGTACCGCCCAGTGTCAGCGTCTTGGATTGGCTGTCATAGCTGTCAGAGGCGGTCGGAGTCGAAATATTAATCGAGGGCGCAGTGGTGTCGGGCGCCGTGTAAGTGACTGTCAGACTGTCTGATCCGGTGTTCCCGGCGGCATCCTGCGCCGTGACGGTGATGATGTTTGGACCTTCGGCCAAAGAGATGTCGGCTGCACTCCAATTATCGGTACCGCTGGCGGTGCCGCTTCCGCCGCGGTTATTACGCCAACTGACCTGGCTCACGGCCATATTGTCGGCGGCGGTACCAGCGAGTGTAAGGGTACTGCTTGCCGTATCATAGGTCGCAGAGACCGTGGGGCTGGTAATAAGAACCGACGGAGCCGTGGTGTCGGTTGCGGTATAGGTTACAGTGAGGCTGTCCGAACTCGTGTTGCCGGCTGCGTCCCGTGCCGTCACGGTGATCGTGTTCTGTCCCTCGGCAAGGGAGATGCCGGATGCGGTCCATGTTGCGGTCCCACTGGCGGTGCCGCTTCCGCCCCGGTTGTTGCTCCAGCTCACCAGCGTTACCGCTGTGTTGTCGGCGGCGCTGCCGCCCAGTGAAACGATGCTGCTAGCGGTCTGGTAGCTCGAAGAGGCGGTCGGTGTGTTGATCGTGACGGTCGGTGCCGTGGTGTCGGCAGGAGGTGCCTCCGTGGCCTCGATAGGATTGGAAAAGTCGCTTTGATTGTCGCTCGAGTCAACAGCGGTCACTGCAATGTGATAGGTTGTGCCGGGAGTCAAATTGGAGAGCACGAACTCCGGGTTGGCCGGATCGGCGAGAGCAGAGAGCGGCACATGGATGGGGGAGTCGCCCTCAGGCAGACCCGTTCCATTGTACGGTGCGGCGGCGGCATCGATGTCATAATGGATTTCATACGCTGCAAGGTCGGTGCAGGGTGTGCCGTCCTCGTTGGTGGTCGGTGGATCCCAAGCCAGAGTGACAGCAGCTTCGGTCCCGCCTGCGGTTAGAGCCATCAGGAAAAGACACGCAAACAACCCCTTGGTAACAATCCTCTTTGTTGCAGCATCTCTCATAAGTTTCTCTCCGAAATAAAAAAAACCGCCAAAAGGAGTCCTTTGGCGGTCCGGCCAACATAGAAGGCGGAAACTGGTAACTGGTGTTTGAAGGATGGTCCCAGGGAAATCGACCGATACCAGTGATCGCTTCTACAGTCCCGTAACTCTGCGTCCCACGGTTTCCCGTGGTTTGCTCTGAGCAAAGGATCATATTTTCAATGACTTGTTACATCTTCAAGGACCTCTCGATTTTCGCCGGGTAAAACGAAAAAACCCATCACACCGAAAAAAGGCATGATGGGTAAAAATCCAAGGGGCGATGAAACGCCCCATTCTTTTCACCACTTCGGGAGGTTGTGACCGGCCTCAATCAAGAGGACTCACAACTCTGCGACCCCGCCCTTCCAGGCGGGGCTGCCTTTATCGGTGGTCCTGATACAAGGGTAAGAGCGTCGCGATCTAATTGTCAATGGCAAACTTTGGCACCAAGTTCGACTCCAGCTGAGGCTTACTTCCCAGCCTTGGAGAAAAAATGAAACTCAACAAGCAATAATAAAGCCCCGAGGAAGAAAGTTACGCCACCTGCGAACTGATGAAAGAAGCCTTGGGCTGCGTCGGCTCCAAAATGATGGGACAGGATACCTGTGCCCGTGACACGTGCGAAGTTCATGAGGAACGAAATAGGAATCACGGAGATGATCAGTATCGTGCGCAACAAGATCGGCTTTAAGAAGTAAGCCATCAAAACACTGGTCATCAAAAAAGTAAGAATGGATCTCACGCCACTGCACGCTTCGGTGACTTCCAGAGACGTGTTGGCAAAGCGGAGGATATTGCCCTCACGCAAGACGCTGATACCCATCGCATCAATAGCGAAAACAGACGTCTTGCTGATCCACAGCTGCAAAGGGGCTGTGAAAGCCACATAAAGGCTGGAAGGGACAGGGAACATGAACAGCAGAAACAGAATTGGAAATATCAGCTCCCGTAGCATAACCCGCCCCGCCAGATATAGGATGATCCCGCACAAAAGAACGATGAAGGAGAAGTATTGTAGGGAAGCTATTTGTCCGTAACTCCCTATCACGTAGATGAGGAGTCCCAATAGCAGAATGAACAGTCCGAGGAGAGACTCCCCCACAGCCGTTTCCGCCAAACGATCCCTCCTCTTCCAGACGAGAAAAAGCGCAATGGGAAGCACGAAATAGCCGTGTGAATAATCCGGATTCCGGCTCCAGGAGCTGAACAGCTGTCCGTAGACAGGAATATAAAGAAAGGCCGTAACGATAGCAACAACGAGTATGTTTACTTCGAGCGAACGTCTCATCTTCAATGTAGCCTTGGGTCCTAGTCTTCGAACAGCGCTATTATATCTGGGTATGTAGCAGCAATAAAGGCCGACAATATACCAAAAGATTCTTCTTGACCACCATTCCGGGCAAGCGGCGTTGATATTCTGACCCAAAGATTCTCATCCGGTCTTCCCAAAAGTCTGTTGAGAATCAGCTGAATTCGTTCGCCAGTTATACTCGAGAAAGTCCGATCTTTCACTTGGTACCAGTATAGTACGAGCTCCCGGCGATCCCCCTTTGAAATC
>CAMYMF010000020.1:0-3466 GCA_947259355.1 uncultured Nitrospirota bacterium
AGTTCATCGAAAAGGACTTGGGTTCGGAAGGACTGCACCGCTCGGTGGTGGTGGTGGCCACGTCTGACCAATCGCCGCTGCTGCGAATCCGGGCGGCCTACGCGGCAACCGCCATGGCGGAGCATTTCCGGGACCAGGGGCGGGAGGTGAACCTGATGATGGATTCCGCCACCCGTTTTGCCATGGCCCTGCGAGAGGTCGGCCTGTCCGTCGGAGAGCCGCCCACGACCAAAGGATACACCCCATCGGTCTTTGCCGTGTTGCCAAAGCTGATGGAACGCGCGGGCACCGGTGACGGCAAGGGGAGTATTACCGGTCTTTACACGGTGCTGGTGGAAGGCGATGACATGAATGAGCCCATCGCGGACGCCACCCGGGCCATTCTGGATGGACACATTGTGCTCTGCCGCGACCTGGCGGCGCGCAGTCATTATCCGGCCATCGACGTGCTCCGCAGCAAGAGCCGTGTCATGATCGATGTGGTCGCCCCGGAGCATCGTCGCGATGCCGATCGGTTCGTCAAGACCCTGGCCACCTATCGCAGCGCCGAGGACCTGATCAACATCGGGGCCTATGCCCGGGGGAGCAATCCCGAGATCGACGAGGCCATCGACACATACGGACCGATGAACGCCTATCTGCAGCAGGCCATCGACGAGCAGGCGGGTTTGGCGGAGAGTGTCACAGCGCTTGGCCGAGTCTTGCCGGCTGAAAAACAGGCGCAACCCGCGGGTTGAACCAGGAGGTGTCGGACAGATGGTTCCCTACCGATTCGCCGCGGTGCTCCGTTACCGGGAACAGCTGCTGGAGCAGGTACAGCGGGAGTTCGGTGCGCTGCAGAGAAAACTCATGTTCGAGATGTCGCGACTGACCATGCTGGAGCAGACAAAGAAGGCGCAAAGTGAAAAGATTGCGCGTCTGCAGCGGCGGGGGGCGTCCATGGGGGAGGTCGGGCTGTACCATCTGGCTTTGGACCGACTCCATGCCACCATTGTGCAGCAGCGCAGGCGATTGCAGCAATTAAACCAGGAGGTGGAGGCCAAGCGTGAAGCCTTGCTCATTGCCATGCAGCAGAAAAAGATCCTCGAAAAGCTCAAGGAGCGGGATGCCGAGGCGCATCGGGAGGCGGAACGCCGTCGGGAGCGGCTCCTCGCGGATGAAATGGCTGTCAACAAGCGGGCACGGGCCATGAGCCTGTCGCGCACACGGGAGGGTGCAGACGCGGCCAAGGGGTGCCGGGAGGAGGAACGATGAGATTACCGACGAAGCGCCTTTGCGTCGTGCTCTGGATCTGCTGTCTGTGCTACGGCAGTGATGCCGATGCCCGGTCTGCCGGCGCACAGCTCGTGAAGACGAGCACCGGCGAAGAGACGGGCAGTACGAAGCTTCTTCAGGCGGTGGCTGAAGAGCGGGAGGCGCTCGAGCGGTTGCGGCGGGACCTGCTGCTGGAGGAGAAGCGACTGAAGAAGACACGGGAGGAAATCAACGAGCGGATCGCCGCGCTGAAGGAGATACGGGCACAGGTGGCGAAAGACATGGCGCGGTATCACTCGGAACGGGAGCGCGAGATGAATCATCTCGTGAAGATCTATGAGGCCATGAGCCCCGAAGAGGCCGGCCCGTTGATGGAACAGTTGGCGCAAGACATTTCGGTAGAATTGCTCTTCCGGATGAAAGACAAAAAGGCCGGACGGATTCTCGAGTTTGTCGACGAGGCACGGGCCGTGAGTATTACGGAGGAGTTGGCCCGTCGCAAGGGACGCTAGGCCCTGCAATCGCCCGGGTCGTCTCGAAACTCGGCGCTGATGTCAGCGCTTGCAAAGAATTTCACGCACAGCGTCTCGTCTTGCGTTGGGGCGCTGGGTTTATTCTCACAGGAAAGGAGGTGATACTATGAGCAATCTAAGTATGCCAGTCACGCCGCCCATGGGCGGCGGCGTGGGGCTGTCGGACGGTAGTGTCCGGGGGCCGCGGGACGGTGCCTTTGGCGACACACTCGACCAGATGCTGGACGAAAGCGGCGTGTCAACACGGCCGATGGCGGTCCACGGCGATCACAGCTCGGTGGGTGCCAGCGACTCCCGGGCGGGCGGTTCCGACGAAACAACGGAGTCCGCAGCACCGGAGGCGTCGGGTTTGCGCGTGTTTCCGTTGGACGCCGCAGCGTCGGCAGAGCCTGGGGGCGCTGCAACCTGGCTGTCGGCTCCGAACATGTTGGATGAGCCGGGTGCCCCGCTGGGCGTGCGAAGTGCCGTCATTCCCGAAGGCCAGCGCGGGGTCTTTCCGCCTGTCGTTTCCGGAGAGGATGTGCTGCAGGAGACGGGCTTGTTGCCCGGCGGCCTCCTGCCACGGTCACCGAACGCTTGGATGGACAAGGCTGCGACCGTACGGCCGGATCCGGCGGCGTTGCTGCGCAGCACCCCTGCCGTCGATCCCCGAGCAGAGCTTCCCATGGCCAATGCGGTGGGAGCAGCACCGGAACTTGCGGCGCGCGGGCAGCGTGCACTGAAAGAACCGGCTGTTCTCTTAGGGGCCTTGGGACGAGGCGTTCCCGGCGCACCCGAGGGTTTCCTGGCGCAGTTGTCGAAGGGCGTCGGTCTGCCAACCGAAGGACCTCGGGCTGCGCAGGCGGTGCCGACGGTCCACACGGAAGGGCTCGGGTCCGGCTTTGACGTAGGTCCCGAAACGCCGGGCGCCGAGAGAGCCCCGGTGTCCATCGGCCGGTCCCCCCTTGAGGCACAGCGCGCGGTCCAGACCTACGCCATGCCCGATTCGCTGCAGCAAATACGGCGGCTCGGGCCGGACGGGCAGACGCTGAGCATGGGCGAGGGTCCCTTCCAGGTCCCGCTGCGCGCAGGCGGTGCCGCAAGTAACGACGGGGCGGCCCAGGTGGCCATGCCGCCCGTGGACGAGGGTACGCTGCAGGATCTTGCCGATCAGGTGCGTGCACAGCTGCGAGTGATGGCTTCCCGCGGACGGGAACGGGTGACCCTGCAGCTGCATCCCGCGTCCCTGGGCAAGCTGAAACTGCAGGTCTCCCTGGAGAGACAGACTGTGGTGGCCGAAATGATGACCGACTCCATCGCAGTGCGAGACCTGGTGAACGCCCAGCTTCAGACGCTGAAGGAGTCCCTCATGGATCAGGGGTTCCAACTGGAGCGTTTTGCGGTGCAATTGCAGGACGAGACTGCCGGACAGGGCTCCCGCGAGGGGGCAGGTACCTTCCGGGAGGCTTTCCGGGAATCGCTTGGCGGTCGTCCCGGCGGTCAGAGCACGCCGGAGATGCCGGCCATGGGCCCCCAGAACGGCGGGAGTATCACGCCCGAGGGTCGGGTCAATCTCTTCGTATAATCTAAAGGAGGTGAGCAGTTTGATTGCAACGGAAACCACGGAAGGCGCAGCGGCGCTGCAGCGCACCGAGTCGGTGCAGCCTGCAGTCTCCCAGCAGGATGTCGTCGGCAAGGAT
>CAMYMF010000020.1:3483-45545 GCA_947259355.1 uncultured Nitrospirota bacterium
AGATGAAGCATCAGGACCCTCTGAACCCCATGGACGGAACTGATTTCACAGCACAGTTGGCCCAGTTCTCCAGTCTGGAGCAGCTCTTTGTGATCAATGAGAACCTCGAGGGGCTCCAGGCCTATCAGGAGGATTTGGCGGCCCTGCAGGTCACCGATTACATTGGTCGGGAAGTGTTGAACGCGGGCAACGGCATCACCGTCTCCGACGGCACGGTCAGTCGGGCGTCCTACCGCCTCTCGGAGAATGCGGCGCGCGGAAGTTTCACCCTCTACGACGCTCAGGGCGGTATTGTCCGGATCGTCGATCTTGGAAGAAAGGCCGCCGGCCTCTACGATGTCGTCTGGGATGGAACGGACATGGAGGGCAATGTCGTGCCCGATGGCACCTACCGTCTTCAGAGCGACTTCTACGATGGCGACGGGGGGTATCTCCCCTCGCAGACTTACCAGACCTCGCAAGTGACGGGCATCCTCTACACCGAAGAGGGTCCGCGCCTGGATCTCGGGGACCGATCGGTGCCCCTCCAGGATGTGGTCAAGATATACTGATTCGGCCCACCACGGAAGGTAAGGGTTGTTGCAAAGGAGCAGTTTCATGGTTAAAACGATACAGAGCGCGCCGGTCCGGTCGACACCGCAGACGGAGCGGACACCCGCGCAGAGCGGGGGCCGCGTGGCCGGTGCCGGCGGGCGTTCTTTTGACGCCATCCTCCAGGAGCAGGTGGCTGCCGGGGAACTCCGCTTCTCCCGCCATGCGGCGGAGCGGATGGCCAGCCGGAACATCCGGGTCAGTGAAAGTGATCTGGCCCGCATGCGCGGGGCCGTGGAGCAAGCGGCGGCGCGCGGGATGAAAGACTCTCTTCTCGTGGTCGACCGGCATGCTTTCATCGTCAGTGTGGAGAATCGAACGGTGGTCACGGCCCTGGACCGGGCGTCCATGCGGGACCAGCTGTTCACGAACATCGACAGCGCCGTGCTCCTTTGAGGATGTGACAGGGCGGGACGCTTCGGATGAGGCGGCCCATGGCAGGAATGAAAAGGCCGGTCCCCGCAGGGGGAGGCCTTTCGCTGCGGACCGACGGAAGCAGCGACGGACGGAATGCCGGCGGGTGTGCCGTGTTCCGGAAAGGATGACATTATGACCATACTCAGTTCTCTGTACTCCGGGGTGAGCGGGCTGACCACCAATGGCAATGCCCTCTCCATCATTGGAGACAATATCGCCAATGTCAATACCATCGGCTTCAAGACGAGCCGGGCCTCCTTTGCGGATGTGATGGCCTCGTCCCTTGCAGGGGCGGGCAGCAAACAGATTGGTCAGGGCGCCCGGCTCTCGTCCATTGAGGTGCAGTTCACGCAGGGCTCCTTTCAGACGACCTCCAACCCCACGGACCTTTCCATCGACGGGAAAGGCTTCTTCATGCTTCAGGATGACAACGGGGTCTACTTCAGCCGGGCTGGCCAGTTTCACTTCGACAAGGGCGGCGACCTGGTGAATCCCTCGGGAATCCGCGTCCAGGGTTATGGGGTCGACCCGAACGGAAACATCACGGGGGCTCTGGGCAATATCAACATCTCCGGCATCTCGTCTTCACCCTGGGCGACCACCGAGGTCATCGTCGATGCCAATCTCGACTCCCAGGCGGCCATTCTCGGGTTGAATCAGACGCTGGCCTCCGGTCCTGCGAGTGCCACGACGCTGGTCGGAGGCGAAACCCTGACGATCGATCTGGATGGCGACGGTGCCCAGAGCATCACCCTTGCGGCCAATACCACGGGCGCGGCCATTGCGACCGACATTCAGGCGAAGGTCCGGGCCCTCACAGCGGCCAGCCCCGCAAACCAGGCGGCCTTTGACAATTTCATCTGCACCTACAACGCCAGCACGGGCAGCTACAAACTTCTCTCCGGAACGAACACGGCGGCCTCGGCCGTGGCGGTGACCGGAGGCACAGGCCAGGCAGCGCTCAAGCTCGATGCGGCAGGGGGAGCGACCTCCTCGGGAGCATTTGACGTGGACGACCCCATTGACACCTCCAATTTTTCGACGGCGTTGACCGTTTACGACTCCCTCGGGAATCCCCACCAGCTCTCGCTCTATTTCCGTAAGGATACCATCAACGACTGGAGCTGGTATGCCGTGGTGAACGATGCGGACAACGGCAACGGCACGGGAGACGAGGTGCAGGCCCGGGGGAGCCTCTCTTTCGGGTCATCGGGAGAACTGGCCAAAATCAGTCCCGTGACCTTCACCACGGGCGGGTTCGACTTCCAGGGGGGCGCCCTGCAGGATCAGACCGTCACCTTTGATTTCGGCACGGCCGTAGCCGATGGCGGCACGGGGGTGGACGGCCTGACACAGTACGGTCTGACCTCCTCCGCAACCTTCCAGAGCCAGGACGGCTACACCTCCGGTTCGCTGCGCAACATCAGTATCAGCTCCGACGGCGTCATGGTCGGCAGCTTTTCCAACGGCCGCACCAGCACCATCGCGCAAATCGCCCTGGCCACATTCCAGAGCAACGAGGGGCTGACCCGAATCGGCGGGAACCTCTTTCTCGAATCGGCCGGATCGGGACAACCCATCGTCGGGCAGCCGAGCTCCGGCGGGCGGGGCAACATCAGTTCCAACTCACTCGAGCAGTCCACGGTGGATCTGGCCCAGGAGTTCGTGAACATGATCACCAGTCAACGCGGTTTCCAGGCCAACTCCCGCACCATCACCACCACCGATGAGCTCCTGCAGGAGCTCATCAACCTCAAACGATAGGATGTGTCGGGGGAGGCGCAAGCCTCCCCCGCCTGTCAAAGGCCTGACTCCCTCCGATTAACTTTGACGTGAGAGGATGCTTCCTGGATCCTCGCCGGCCGCACGCCGCGCGCATGGGCGTTGGTGTAGGCGACCCCGCCCCAGGGTACTGTGCGACCGTGCAGCAGACAAGCCTCATGTTTTCAATCAGATAGAGCCTGCGCAGGCGGGCCTGGTGCCAACGAGACGGCGGCCGCGCTTCGGCGCGACCGTGCCGGCGCCTGGCACGGCCGTTTGGCACACGGTTTGCTTTAAAGGCCATAGGGTAAGGGACGGATAAACTCTGAAAGGATGCGCTTTCATGGATATCGCGACCATTGTGGGAATTGTGACGGCCTTTGCACTGGTGCTGCTCTCGATCTTCCTCGGCAGCGGTTTGACCATCTTTATCGACGTGCCCTCCGTGGCGATTGTGGTGGGCGGGGTCGTCGGCGTGACCTTGATCAACTACCCCCTCTCCGATCTTTTGAAAGTGACGAGCGTGGCCCTGAAGACGCTCTTTCCGACCAACAACAACCCCACCGAGATTGTCTCCAAGCTGGTGGAGTTTTCGGGAACGGCGCGAAAGGAAGGAATCCTGGCACTGGAGAACGCAGCGGCTGAGCTGAACCACGGTTTTCTAAAGAAAGGGATTCAACTGGCCGTCGACGGCCTGGAGAATCCATCGGTCCGGGAGATTCTGGAGATTGAAATCCAGAAACAGGAGGAGCGTCACAAGCTGGGCGCCGAGATCTTCACATCCATGGGAACCTATGGCCCGGCCATGGGCATGATCGGCACCCTCATTGGGCTGGTCCAGATGCTCCAGACCATGAACGATCCGAGCTCCATCGGCCCGGCCATGGCCGTGGCGCTGTTGACGACTTTCTACGGGGCCATCATGGCCAATATGCTCTTTCTCCCCATGGCCGGCAAACTGCGCAACAGCAGTGCCAAAGAAGTCTTCACCAATGAGCTGATCATGGAGGGGATTCTCGCCATCAACAGCGGCGACAATCCCCGCGTGGTGGAACAGAAGCTGCATTCATTCATTGCGCCTAAACTGCGCAAATCAAGTTTTAACTAGTCCGGCCACCCGCACGGTGGCGCACGAGGGACGGGATGGCCAAAAAGAAGAAAGGGTGTAGCTGTGAACCGGGTCTGCCGGGGTGGATGGCCACCTTCTCCGACATGATGACGCTGTTGCTGACCTTTTTTGTGCTGCTGCTCTCCATGTCGTCCCTGGACCAGCAGCGGATCAAAGAGGCCCTGGGGTCGCTAAAGGGGTCCCTAGGGGTTCTGCACGGTGGGACCAAGACCGAGGTCAATGTGCGGGAACTGCTGCCTTCCCTGGAGATGGTTGAGATCTCGCCCCGGCAGCTGGTGGACAAGGACTATGAACGGATTCGACTCGAGCTTTATCGCAAGAAGATGGACAACAAGATTCGGGCGGACCGCACCGAGATGGGCATTCTTCTGCACATCGATAGCTCGGTGCTCTTCGGTCCGGGCCAGGCTGAGTTCGGCGCGGAAGCAGAGGCCGTCTTGAAAGATGTGGCAGAAATCCTGCGGGAAACCCGATGGCAGGTTCGTGTGGAAGGGCACACGGACAATGTTCCCATCCGTACCGTCCGTTTTCCGTCGAATTGGGAGCTGTCCACGGCGCGCGCCGTCAACACCCTCCGCTTCTTTACAGAGCAGCAGAAGATGGAACCGGCCCGATTCTCAGCCGTCGGCTACGGCGAGACCCAGCCCGTCGCCTCCAATGAGGATACCGAGGGCAGGGCCCGCAACCGGCGGGTGACCGTTGTCCTCATTGAACCGTCCGGCGTGAAAAAAGAGCCACCGCAGGGGCGCAAGCCCCACGGGCGTGCGGAGAAGACCCGTTCCGGCAGATCGGGCTTCAGTTTCTCACTCAACATGAAACGGCGGGTGCTGGAACAGGCCCGGGGAGGAGAATAAATGGCGAAGAGCAAGGAAGACACCCAGGCGGACAACGGAGAGGTGAAAAAGGCTAAGAAATCAACCGGGAAGCTCGTGACCCTGCTTCTGATCGTGTTGCTCGTGCTCGGCGGCGGGGGGGTCGCGGCCTACAAGTTTGTCTTGAACAAGCCCGAAGCTGCGGAGACCGCCGAGGAATCTTCGGCCAAAGGCCCTGAAACCGACCTGGAAAAGCTCATCGGAACCATGGTGCGGCTTGACACCTTTCTGGTCAATATCGAGGGCGAGGGTGAGACGCGCTTTCTCAAGACCTCGCTGACGCTGGAGCTGGAGCGCGCCGATGTGCAGCGCGAAATAGAACTGCGCATGGACCAGATTCGGGACAATATTCTGGTGCTTCTGAGCAGCAAGAACTTCGCGGAAATCCGGAGCTTTGACGGCAAATACATCCTTCGGGAGGAGATCGAGGATCAGTTGAACAACCTTCTGGTCACCGGTGCCGTGAAGAACATCTACTTTACCGAATTTGTGGTGCAGTGAGGCAACCATGGCGGACATACTCGATCAGAGTGAAGTTGATGCACTGTTAAGGGGCGTGGCGTCGGGGGATCTGGAAACGGAGACCGACCAGCCGCCGTCGGATGCCGAGGAGATGGTCTATGATTTGACCAATCCAGAGCGGATCATCCGGGGCAAGATGCCGGCCCTCACGGTGGTACACGACAAATTCGTCAAAGGGTTTCAGATGTCTCTGAGCAACTACCTGCGCAAAGACGTGGAAGTGCAGATCTTAAGTTTTGATGTCATGAAGTATGTCCGTTTCATTGAGACCATCCCCATGCCCGCAAGCCTGTGCATGTTGAAAGTGGCACCCAACAACGGGGTCATGATCGTCGTCATGGACGCCCAGATCGTCTTCAGCATGATGGACATTTTGTGCGGCGGCACCGGCAGCAGCCGGTTCAAAGTGGAGGGGCGGGATTTTACCGCGCTGGAGCAGCGCATCATTGAGAAGGTGGTCTTGCGCGCTGCGGAGGAAATGACAGCGGCCTGGAAGCAGGTGGTGCCGCTGGAGCTCTCTCTGGCGCGCATGGAAACGAATCCTCGCTTCGTGCAGTCCGTAGAGCGCACTGAGACGCTGGTGATCTACACCTTCGAAGTCGTCATGGATCAGGTGACCTGCAACCTGCGCGTGTGCATTCCCTATTCCACCATCGAGCCCTTTCGCACACAGCTCTCCGGTGAGTTGCAGACGGAAAAGGTGCTCGAGCAGAATCAACGGGAGAACCGGCGTCTTCAGCGCGGCCTGAAGAAGATGTCCGTCGACCTGGTGGTGCAGGTCGGCCAGGGAGCGGTGACCTTTGGCGACATTCTTGAACTTTCGGAGGGCGACATCATCGAACTGGACCGGGACCTGGACAGCCCCTTTGATGTGCTGTGTGAGGGCGTTCCCAAGTTCTACGGGTTCCCCGGTCAGCACCGCTCCAAGATGGCGGTGCGGATTCAATCCGATTATGACAGTGACCAGGAGAAAGACCATGACTGATGAGAAGGATCAGGAAACGACGGCGGTCGATGCAACGGGGACACAGGCCCCCGCCGGTATGGCCACACAAAATATGGGCGCGACGGCAGACGTCGTGGAGGAGACCACGGCCCGGAGTATCGACTTCGTTCTCGATTTGCCGCTGCGGGTAACGGTGGAGCTGGGGCGAACCAAAATGGTGGTCAACGATCTGCTACAGCTGGCCCAGGGCTCCATTGTGGAGCTGGAAAAACCCGCGGGGGAGGCGCTGGAGATTCTGGTCAACGAGAAGCTCATTGCCCGGGGCGAAGTGGTCTCCGTGAATGAAAAGTTCGGTATTCGGGTGACGGAGATCATCTCACCGACAGAACGTATTGAAAAGTTGGGGTGAGCGTTATGGACACGCACAGAGAGAGGCGCGCATATTCCATGGAGCGGTTGCTGTCAGGACTCCTCTGCTTCGGCATCCTCTGCTTGGCCGGGATGGTGACCGCCGACCCAGGCCACGGCGCTCTGTCGGCCAATTCGTCGGACGCAGTCATGGCAGTGCACGGGCTGGACAGTCCGCAGACGACGGGGCCCGAGGAAAATCGCGCCCCGCCGGACCTCATCCAGTCCGGCACGCGTCTTTTTTCCGCAACCCTCGTCGTCATTGCACTGCTGGCCCTGGGCTCCTACGGCGTGCGGCGATTCATGAACCACCGGAGCTTCCTCTCCGGGTCGGGGACGATGATTCGCGTCGTCACCACACGCAGTTTGGGAGCCAGAAGCTCCCTCGCGGTCATTGAAATCGGCGAGGCTCGATTTGTCATCGGTGTGTCACCGCAGCGGATTTCTTTTCTGACCGCGCTGGGCGGCGGGGACAACGGCGACGGTCTTTTGCGCGAGGCGTCTGGCTTTGCGCGGGAGCTGCAGAAGAGCACCGAGAAAGGCGGGGCAGGTTCATGACACCTTGTACCAGCCCTGTCATTGCAGGACGCAGAGGGTCGTGCGCGGCCCGCGTCGGGATCTGCGTCGTCGTGCTGTTGGGCATGGCGCTGTCCTGCGAGGCATTGACGATCCCCGATGTGCAGATTCGTGTGGCGGAGGCCACCGGACCGGAGCGGGTTTCGGCAGCGCTGCAGGTCATGGCGCTGCTCACCGTGCTGACGCTGGCGCCGGCCATTCTGATCTTGACGACGTCCTTTGTGCGCATCGTGGTGGTGCTCTCTTTTCTGCGCCAGGCCATCGGCACCCATCAGGTGCCTCCCAATCAGGTGCTCATCGGGCTCGCCCTTTTTCTGACGTTTTTTATCATGACCCCCGTGTGGCAACAGGTAAACCAAGGGGCTCTCCAGCCTTATCTGAAAAAGGAGATCACCCAGGAGACGGCGTATCACAGCGCCCTGCAACCGATCCGGAAATTCCTTTTCGCCCAGACGCGGGAGAAGGACCTCATGCTTTGTCTGAAAATGTCGGGTGATGGGAAGCCGGCCAACCGCGACGCCGTTGCGACGGTACCCCTGGTGACGGCTTTCGTGCTCAGCGAGCTCAAGACAGCCTTTCAGATCGGTTTTCTGATCTACATTCCCTTTTTGGTGCTCGACATGGTGGTGGCCAGCATCCTGCTCTCCATGGGGATGATGATGCTGCCCCCCATCATCATTTCGCTGCCGTTCAAGCTGATGCTCTTTGTACTGGTGGACGGGTGGTATCTGGTGGTGGGGTCTCTGATTAAGAGTTTTCACACGCTGTAGCCTTCTGGCCGCGGCTTTCAGGAGAATTAAGATGACGGCGGATTTCGTGGTGGGATTCGGGAAGGAGGCGCTGCAGCTGACGCTGATGCTGTCCTTGCCGCTGCTTGTTACGGGGATGGTCATCGGATTGCTGGTCAGTATCTTTCAGGCGGCGACGCAGATTCAGGAGATGACCCTCATCTTTGTGCCGAAGATCCTGGCCGTCATGGCGGCGTTGATTTTCTTTTCCCCCTGGTTGCTGGAAATCCTGACGAGCTATACCACCCGGTTGTACATGAACATACCGATCTATCTCCGGTAGGACAGAATTGTCCGCCGGTCTGTCTGCATGGGAGCGAAGATGAACCCCCTGTCACTGCCGTTTGAGCAATTTGAATGCTTTGTGCTGATTCTGATTCGGGTCTTGGCCATTGTGCTTGTGCTGCCGGTGGTGTCCGGCCGGCAGGTGCCGATGGCCGTGAAGCTGGGGTTGTCCCTGGTGCTGGCCCTCGTGGTCCATCCCACCGTCCAAGCCACGGGGGTCGCGGTGCCTCGCAGCGGTCTTGCGCTGCTGTTGGTCGTAAGCGTCATGGACCCCCAGGGCAGCCAGCAGCTTTCCATCATTGCCATCTTTGAGCATCTGCTGGCCATGTTCCTCTTCTTTGTCTTCAACGTCCACCATGTGTTGATTCAGGGAGTGGCCGAGAGTTTCCGTCTCATCCCGCTGCTGCAGGGGCGTTACCCGCTGTCGGTGATGGAACAGCTGCTGCGGAATTCGGCTGCACTCTTTGTGACGGCCATTCAGGTGGGTGCGCCGGTGATGGCGGTGCTTCTGTTCGCCAATCTCTCCATGGGGCTCATTGCGAAAACGGTGCCCCAGATGAATGTGTTCATTGTTGCTTTTCCGGTGCAGATCGGGGTGGGGCTGCTGATGCTGGGCCTCAGTCTTCCGGTGACGGCCGGGATGTTTCAGAGGATCTTCGTCACCCTGGGTCGGGACGTGGGGGTCCTCCTTCGGTTGATGGCGGGATAATCATGGCGGGTCCGTCCGATCAGGAAAGAACCGAGCGCGCAACACCAAAAAAGCGGGAAGATGCCCGTCGGCGGGGGGAGGTGGCCAAGAGCCGCGAGGTGGTGTCGACCACGGTCTACCTCTTTGTCCTGGTTGTGCTCTACCTTTCGGGCTCCTACCTTCTGGAGCGGATCCTGGTTATGTTCCGGGGGTATCTATCGCAGTCAACGGAGGTGACGGTGTCGCTGGCCAATCTCAATCTGCTCAGCCTTCAGGCTGTCAGCCACTTTCTGCTCATCCTGGCGCCGGTGATGGCCGTGGGCGTGGTGGCGGCCGTTGCGGGAAATGTCATGCAGTTCGGGTTTCTGATGACCGGCGAGACGCTCGTGCCCGACGTGGGAAAATTGAACCCTCTCAAAGGGCTGGGACGGCTTGTATCGAAGCACACGGTCATGGAGGCGGCCAAGTCGGTGGCCAAGATCGTCATTGTTGCCTCTCTGGCCTACTCGGTCATCCGTTATGAATTCCTCCATCGGCTGCCGACACTGGGGGCCATGGACGTGGCGGGGATTTTCCTCTACGTGACGCAGGTCTCCTTCACGATTCTCATGCGGGTGCTCTGGTTTCTCATTATCCTGTCCTTCATCGACTATCTCTTTCAGCGCTGGCAGTACGAAGAAAAGCTGAAGATGACGAAGCAGGAGGTGAAAGATGAGGTCAAACAGCGTGAAGGCGATCCCATGGTCAAGGCCCGTGTGCGGAGCATTCAGCGGGAGATGGCTCGGCGCCGTATGCTGGCCGAGGTCCCGGGCGCGGACGTGGTCGTGACCAACCCCACCCATTTGGCGGTGGCGCTGAAATACGATCCGGACAAAGGCCCGGCGCCGCGGGTGGTCGCCAAAGGGGCGCGTTTCATCGCGGAGAAGATACGCCACCTGGCGAAAGAGCACGGCGTGCCGCTCGTGGAGGACAAGCCGCTGGCCCAGGCCCTTTATCAAGGCGTCCGCCTCGGCGGATTCGTGCCGGAGAATCTCTATCGGGCGGTGGCCGAGATTCTTGCCTATGTGTACAGCTTGAAACGACGGCGCTGACGGGGATGACCGAAACCGGAGCACGGACGCGCCCCTGAGCGCCGACGGAGACAAATCGCATGAACCGTAAGGACTTGCTGCAGAGCATACAACGCCACCGGGAGCTGGCCCTGGTCGTGGGCGTCGTCGTGGTGCTGGGGATCATGGTCCTGCCCCTGCCGCCCGCGCTCATGGACATGCTGCTCTTCGCGAACATCGCCTTTTCGCTGGTGATTCTCTTCGTTGGCATCTATGCGGCGAAACCTCTCGATTTTTCCATCTTTCCCAGCGTGCTCCTCATGGTGACACTTTTTCGGCTCTCGTTGAATGTGGCGTCGACCCGGCTCATTCTGCTCCACGGGGGCGACGGCACCCGGGCCGCAGGAAAGATCATTCAGGCCTTCGGCACTTTTGTGGTGGGCGGCAATTACGTGGTGGGCATGGTGGTCTTTCTCATTCTGGTGGTCATCAATTTCGTGGTCATCACCAAAGGCGCCGGCCGGATTGCGGAGGTGGGGGCCCGCTTCACCCTGGACGCCATGCCGGGCAAACAGATGAGCATCGACGCGGACCTCAATGCCGGTCTCATCAATGAGCGGCAAGCCAAGGAACGGCGTGAAGAGATTGAACGGGAGGCCGATTTCTACGGTGCCATGGACGGTGCGAGCAAGTTCGTCCGGGGCGATGCCGTCGCCGGCATCATCATCACCCTGATCAATATTCTGGGCGGGCTGGTGATCGGAGTGCTCCAACAGGGAGCTTCCCTGGCTGAAGCGGCCCAGACCTACACCCTGCTGACGGTGGGAGACGGTCTGGTATCCCAAATCCCCGCCCTCATCGTCTCCACGGCCGCCGGCTTGATTGTGACCCATTCTGCCTCGGGCACGACCCTGGGCAACGAGGTGCTGAATCAGATTTTCATGAACGTGCGGGCCGTTGGCGCAGCGGCTGCTATTCTGTTCGTGCTCGGTCTGATTCCGGGCTTGCCGCAGGTGCCGTTTCTGCTCTTCTCCTCGGCCATGGGCGGGGCCGCCTATTGCCTGCATCTACGGCAGCAGGCGGCGCGCCGGCAGGCCGAGGCCGCCGTGGCAGCACCGGAACCGGGGCCGGAGCCTGTGGCGAAGCTGCTCCCCCTGGATCTGCTGGAACTGGAAATCGGCTATGGCATGATTCCTTTGGTGGATCGCGAACAGGACGGAGATCTCCTGGAACGTATTCGCTCTGTCCGAAGGCAGTTTGCTTCCGAGATGGGCGTGCTGGTGCCGCCGTTGCACATCCGTGACAATTTGAAACTCAAGGGAGGCGAGTATGTGATTCTGATCAAAGGGGAGTCGGTGGCCCGGGGTGAAGCGGTCATGAAACACCTGCTTGCCATGGACACCGGCACGGTGAGCGAGGTGATCCCGGGCATCGAAACCCGGGAGCCGGCTTTTGGACTGCCCGCGCTCTGGATTCCCGAATCCGATCGGGAGAAGGCGCAGATGTTGGGGTATTCCGTCGTGGATCATGCCACCGTGGTGGCCACCCATCTCACGGAAGTCATCCGGAACCACGCCCACGAACTGATGGGGCGCCAGGAGGTGCAGACGCTGCTCGATCACTTCGCGGAGGCCTACCCCAAGGTGGTGGAAGAGCTGGTGCCGGGACTTCTCTCTCTGGGTGCGGTACAGAAAGTACTGCAGAATCTGCTCCGGGAAAAGATCCCCATTCGCGATCTGCGCACCATTCTGGAGACCCTGGCGGACCATGCGGAGTTTACAAAGGACACCGATCTGCTGACCGAGTCCGTGCGGCAGAACCTCTCGCGGGCCATCACCCGCCGCTACCTGGACCATCAGCGGGGACTGCGGGTCATCACGCTGGATCGGCAGGTGGAAGATCAGATCGCGGAGACACTCCGGCCGCAGGAGACCGGTCGCACCGGGGTCCTAGAGCCCGGCGCGGTGCAGAAGGTTCTCTCCCGTATCGGAAAGGCCATGGAGCGGATGGCGTCGATGAACCTGGAGCCCGTCCTGCTCTGTTCGCCGCAGATTCGATTGCATCTCCGACGGTTGACGGAGCGGTTTCTCCCCGATCTGGTGGTGATCTCCCACGCGGAAGTATCGCCCGATGTGACGGTTCATTCCATTGAGTCGGTGAGGTTATAAGATGCAGATCAAGAAATACGAAGCCGTGGACATGCCATCGGCCATCCAAATGATCAAGCGGGAACTGGGCCCTGAGGCGGTGATCCTCTCCACGCGACAGCTTCGCAAAGGCCGGGGGCACTTCGGCCTCTTCGGGCGTCCCATGGTGGAGGTCACCGCGGCCGCGGACCGGGCGGAACCGTCCCCGCATGCAGCGCGCCCGTCCGAGCATCCGGCCGCGGTGTCATCAGCGGCCCCGCAGCACGACCGGCGGCGGTCGCCGGATATCTCACCGTGGCTCGCGCCGATCCAAGCAGAACTCCAGGAGATCCGCGCCGGCATGGAACAGCTGCAGGGTAGCCAGTCGAGCCCGCAGGCGCTTCAAGTGCTGATGGAGGAATTCCACTCTGTGCGCCACCTGCTGGAGTCTTCCCTCCGAGAGGGCCGAGAGAGTTCTCTGGCGAAGTATCCGCCCTTTCTCCGGCAGATGGGGCAGCGGCTGCTGGTCAGCGAAGTCGACGAAGGGATTGTACAAAAGCTGCTGCAGGGAATGCAGACACGGTTGCCTGAGAGCTGCTACGGCACGGCGCAGACCGCGGAGATTTCCATGAAGCGGGTTCTCGAGAATGCCCTGAAGGTTCAGGGCGGGCTGCGCCTTAACGGAAAGGGGCCGAGGAAGGTAGCACTTATCGGGCCGACGGGTGTGGGCAAGACGACCACCCTCGCCAAGATCGCCGCCGAGTATGCCTTGTCGAAAAAGCACAAAGTCGCCCTCGTCACCATCGATACCTACCGCATCGCCGCCATTGAGCAATTAAAGACCTATGCAAACATCATCGGCATTCCGGTGGAGGTGGTCGTCCACGGTGAGGATCTGGCACGGGCCTGCGACGGGCACCGCGACAAGGAACTGATTCTCATCGATACCGCCGGGCGAAGCCATCGCAACGCCGTCCAGATCCGGGAGCTGGAGGCGGCGCTCCAGGGACGGCGGGATCTGGAAAAGCATCTGGTCTTGAGTACGACCACGAAACCGGCCGATCTTGCGGACATTCTGCGCAACTTCAAGCCTGTCGGATACGACCATTTGCTTTTCACCAAAATCGATGAGGGAAGCCATTTCGGCACCATCCTGAGTGCCGTCCTGCAGACGGGAACGGCCGTCTCCTATCTCACGAACGGTCAGCGCGTTCCCGAGGACATTCAGCAGGCCGACACGGGCGATCTGGCGGCGCTGATTCTGGCCGCGCGGCGCGGGGCACCTGCGCCGGCGGCTTGAGAGGACGGTGTACGGAGTGCATAGACAATGGGGGGACCGTTCAGGGAGGATTCCATGGACCAAGCAGGAACATTGAGGAAAATGACACGGCGGGACGACCGGGGCAAAGTGGCGGCGGTGTCCGGCGTAAAAGTCATCGCCGTGACCAGCGGCAAGGGCGGTGTGGGCAAGACCAATGTGGTGGCCAACCTGGGCTATGCCTTGGCCACGCTCGGCAAGAAAGTCATGGTGTTGGACGCGGATCTTGGTCTGGGTAATCTCGACATTCTTCTGGGACTGACGCCGAAATACAACCTGACCGATGTAATTCACCATCGCAAGAAAGTGCGCGAGATCATCGTGGAAGGCCCCGGCGGTATGAAAATTCTTCCCGCGAGCTCGGGCATCCAGGAAGTCACCCATCTGAGCAACGGCGAGAAGCGCAACCTCATTGCCCAGATGGATACCCTGGAAGAGGAGATGGACTTTCTCCTCATCGACACGGCCGCGGGCATCTCCTCAAACGTCATGTTCTTCAATGTCGCGGCCCATGACATTCTCGTGGTAACCTCTCCGGAGCCGACGGCCATCACGGACGCCTATGCGCTGATGAAGGTGATGTCCACACGCTATTCGGAAAACCGGTTCCAATTGCTCATCAATGGCGTCCGGTGCGAGTCGGAAGCCAAAGATGTTTACAAGAAACTGTGCACGGTGGCCGATCGATTCCTGAATATTGCCATCGACTATGTGGGCCACATCGTCCAAGACCCCGTCGTGACCCGTGCCGTCCGGGAGCAGACAGCCATCTCCCAGCGCTACCCCGGCTCGCCCGCGAGTACCTGTTTCCGACGGCTGGCGCGGGCCTTGTCCACGCGGCACGGCGAGGTCCATCCCAAAGGCAATATCCAATTCTTCTGGAAGCGAATCTTCCAGGTGGCTTAGATGTTAGACGAGGTGGTGGATGCAGGAAGCCCAGAAGGCATACAAGAAGGCACCCCAGGACTTTGATCCCGCCAAACGGGATGAGATGATTGAGGAACTGGCGCCGCTGATCAAGTTTATCGCCCACCGTCTTTCGCTGCGCCTGCCGTCCCACGTGGAAGTGGACGACCTCATCAGTGCAGGCGCACTCGGGCTGATGGACGCCATCGAAAAGTTCGACCCCACGCGGGGCATCTTGTTCAAGACCTACGCGGAGTTTCGAATCAAGGGGGCCATGCTCGATGATCTGCGCGCCCAGGATTGGGTCCCCCGATCGATCCGCCAGAAAGCGGCCGTCCTGGAGCGGGCGTACGAAGAGATCGAACAGCGGGAGGGCAGACCGGCCACCGACGAAGAGGTGGCGGAGGCCCTCGACATGGCCATGGAAGTCTTCTATGACCTGCTCAACAGTGCGCGGGGACTCTCCCTCATCAGCATTGACGGGGCGGAGGATGAAATGACCCTGAACAAGCGGGTTTTGGAGTCCCTCACCACGCCCTCCGAGGACAATCCCTTCCATCAGCTCCGGCGCAAAGAGCTCAAAGAGGTGCTGGCCCGTGTCATCGATCAGCTGCCGGCGAAGGAAAAGACGGTCGTCTCCCTCTATTATTATGACGAGCTGACGATGAAGGAGATCGGCAACGTGTTGAACATCACCGAGTCGAGGGTTTCTCAGATTCACACCCAGGTGATGCTGCGCCTTCGGGGGAAACTCAAGAAGATGTATGGCTGAGCCGACAGCGAACCTGCGGCCACACCCGAAGCTAATCTGCTGCTGCTCCGGCAGCTTTCCTGAAAAAAGCCTCAAGTCATTCTGTGGGGGGCCGATAGAAGCTCCAAGAGGAGAGCCTCCCGGGGGGGAAACCCCGGATGTCGGCTCTTTTGAGTCCCGCAACCTCAAGGACAGATGACCCCATGTTTTCTTCGAACCAGGATCCTTCCGAGGTCATGGCGGCGTTGACGGCCGAGGACCCTCAGGCGGTGCGCGCTGCGGCCCAGTGGCTGGGGGCAGCCGGCGACGCTGAGGCTCTGCCGGGACTCATCTACGCTCTGGGCAACAAGCACCGCGGCTGTCAAGAAGCGGTGAAGGATGCGTTGGTACAGATCGGGGGAGACAGAACGGTCGCCAACATCCTCCCCCTGCTGGCTGACCGAAATCCTCAACGCAGCGCCGCCGCCGCGGAGATCTTGGAGCGCATCGGGCGTTGTGCCATCGCACCGGTCATCGCTCTGCTGCAACATGAGGATCCACGGGTGCGGGGTGCTGCAGCCACCCTGCTCGGTAAACTGGGCGCGCGGGAGGCCATACCCCATCTTATGGCCCTTCGCACCGATGAGAACATCAACGTGCGCTCCACCATCTTCCGCGTGCTCGGAGAGCTGGGCGACGCTGCGGTTTGCGACGGCATCCGAGCGCATGTGAGAGATCCTGAAGCGTGGGTGCGCTTTGCCGTGATGCATACGCTTGCAGAGTTGCAGGACCATCAGGCGATACCGTTATTCCTGGAGGACCTGCGGTCTTCCGATGACCTGAGTGCCTGGGCCGCCGTGGAGGCACTGGGCCGACTCGGCGTGCCTGAGGTGGTTCCGCCTCTGTTGAAGATGCTGGCACCGGCACCGGCTTCGTTGCGGGATCACATCGTCTGCAATATCGTCCGCATCGCGGAAGCCCAGGATTTCAATCTCTACCTGGCTTATGGTCTCCGCCGGCATGAGGGCGCTTTTCTCAGCGCCCTGTCGAACCCAAAATCAAAAATCAAGGAGGCCGCCGTCCTTGGATTGGGGCGGTTCGGGGGACATAGGGCGGTGGCACCCATGCTTGCGTGCCTGGAGGCCGTGCCATTCGGGTGCGACGCCCGTCTCGAGCCGGTCGTGGAAGAGGCCCTGTGTCGTATCGGTGAAACGGAGCCGCTGCTGGCGTATCTGCAGGCTGTGAGCACACCGGTGCCGAGGAACAAGGAACGGACGATCCAAGTTTGTGGACGGGTTCTCGGACGTCTGCAGGAGCCCAAAGCCATTGATGTGCTGGTGGCGCTGCTGGCATCGGACTCGGTAGACGTTCGGCGCACCCTGGTGAACACCCTGGGTGAGTTGGGAGACCGGCGCACCTGTGATGCCTTGATGGGTAGACTGCGGGACGGCACCGGACACGTGCGCGGTGAAGCGGCCCGGGCCCTGGGCCGTATTGGGGATCCCTGCGCAGCGCTGCCGCTCTTCGAAGCGCTGCTGCGCGAGAGGTACGCGGACGTGAAGCAGGCCTTGATACGGGCATTGGTGAGCCTCGGCGACGCGCGCATCAAGGAGCGTTGCCGCGCCCTGCTGTTTCACCCGGCCACGGAGACGAGGCAGCTGGCCATTCAATGCTTCGGTGCGATGGCGGACTGGAAGGACGGCCGTCTGCTGTTCGAGAACTTGCAGGATGAACACCACGGCATTCGGCGGCAGGTGGTGGAAATACTCGGACGCCTGGATGACCCCAATGCTTTGGAGCCGTTGATCTATGCGCTGACCGACGAACATGAAGCGGTCCGCATGGCCGCCGTCGAAGCGTTGGCCCACAAGCCTTCGGAGCAGGCGGTGCGTGGACTGATCTCATCCCTTTATGATCCAAACAAGCGGGTGGCGTACAAGGCCGCCGAAGCTCTGGGTTCTCTGGGCGATGCGTCCTGTGTGCAGCCCATGCTGAACCTTTTGCGGTGTACCGAAGACGTTCCCATGAAAATTGCACTGGTCCGGTTCCTTCAGCAGGTGCCGGACGCCCGCGTCAAGCATGTGCTGGAAGAGATTCGGCGGGACCCCAATCCCGACTTGCAGAAACTCTTCTGCCCACCACGGGGATGAGGCAATCAAGTCGGCGCCGTGGCCATGGGCTGCGTGCGGGATGGAGGATGGTGCCCTTGCTGTCTCAGGAGCAGTGCCACACGCGTGTGGCCATTGATGACCGCTTCTTCGACCTGCTGCGCAAGATGATCTTGGAGCTTTCGGGCATCAGCATTCCGGACAACAAGCGGTACCTGCTGGAGAATCGACTCGCCCATCGACTCCGAGCGAGCTGCTGTGCGAGTTTCGAAGAATACTACTACTTGCTTCGTTATGGGACGGGCCAGGAGCAGGAGCGGACTCGCATGATCGAGAGCATCACAACCAATGAAACCTACTTCTTCCGGGAACCGGCCCACCTGCAAGCCCTGCAGCAAGCAATCCTCCCCGCGCTCGTCCAGGCGCGCCGCGCCGAAGGGCAGACGACCATTGGCATCTGGAGTGCAGCCTGCTCCACGGGGGAAGAACCTTACACGCTGGCCATGCTGCTGCGGGGGGTGGGCGCGCAACTGTCGGGCCTGGAGATTCAGATTCTCGCGAGCGATCTCAATGAATCAGTGATCCGATCGGCCCGGCGGGGGATCTACGGTGAGAATTCCCTGCGCCATCTGCCTGCGAGCCTGCGAGGGGACTGTTTCGTCCCGGTCGGCGGCGGCATGCGGCTCCGGGACGAGGTGAAGTCTGCCGTACGATTCGCCAACCTCAACCTGTTGGACCGGGAACGGCTGATGCTGCTGCAGGGAATGGACGTCATCTTCTGCAAAAACGTCCTGATCTATTTCGACCTGGCCGTCCGCAAGGCGGTGGTGTCCACCCTGTATGACGTGCTGGCACCAGGGGGTATTCTGATGATCGGACAATCCGAGAGTCTCTACGACGTTTCTCGGTCCTTTCTCCCCGTCCGTGTGAACGGTGGCGTCGTGTACAAAAAGGAATAGGACCAGCCCGGATCGTCCCGGCGACCGGCAGGGAAGGGAACGCTCATGTTGAAGAAGATTCTCATCGTCGATGACGATAGTATCACCCGGAAGTATATCGGTTTCATGCTCCGGGCAGAGGGATATGAAATCCTCACAGCCCGAGATGGACTGGAAGCCCTGGAGACCATTGGCCGAGGGGGTGTGGACCTGGTGCTGACCGACCTCAACATGCCCCACATGGACGGGGCCGAACTGATCCGGCATTTGCGCAACAACGCAGACACGGCCCGCCTCCCCATCCTCATGCTGACCACCGAGGGAGATGAAGAGAGCCGCCAACTGGGGGTTTCGGCCGGGGCGAATGAATATCTTATTAAACCGATCGCCAAGGACACTCTGGCGGCAAAGGTTCGGGATTGGGTGGAGATGGGGGGGGAGGATGTGCCGGCGCCGGGAGGTGAAGAGGAATGCTGAACACCAATTTGAAAGTGCTCGTGGTTGATGACTTTCCAACCATGCGCAGAATCATCAAGAACTTGCTGAAACAGCTGGGCTTTCAGCAGATCACAGAGGCCGAAGATGGCGCGCATGCGCTCTCTTTGATCCGGGAGAAGCCCGTCGATTTTGTGGTGACCGACTGGAACATGCCCCGACTCACAGGCATCGAACTGCTCAAGACGCTGCGGGCAGATCCGAAATACAAGAGCCTGCCGGTTCTCATGATCACTGCCGAAGCAGAAAAAGACTGCATCATTCAGGCCATCAAGGCCGGCGTCAACAACTACATTGTGAAACCCTTCACGGCGGAGACGCTCAAGGAAAAACTGGAGAAAATCTTTGTTGACTGAACAAGGCTTCGGGTGCGCGAGACACCTGCCACACGGGCCCCACCGGAGGAGAAGCTGATGCCGGATGAACGCATTCCGGACGATATGCAGGAAATCATCGAAGATTTCATTGTCGAATCTCAGGAAAGTCTTGGGACGCTGGAGGCGGTCTTTGTAGACCTCGAGAAGGATCCGGGGAACCTGGAGCTGATCAATGCCGTCTTTCGACCCGTCCACTCCATGAAAGGGGCGGCCGATTTCCTGGGGTTCCGGGAGATTGTAACCGTTGCGCACAAGAGTGAGAGCCTTCTCAATCTGCTTCGAAACGAAAAACTGGTCCTAACCCCGGATATCCTGGACGTCATACTGGCAGCGGTCGATCTGATCAAGGCTCTCATTCAAAAGATCGACTCCGAGGAGGCGCAGCAGGTAGAGATCGAACCCACCGTGAATCGGCTTTCGGCCCTGCTCCAGAGCGGCCAATCATCGGCGACGCCGGAAGCGCCCGAGGTAACCGCGGTTTCTCCGAAGGCATCGGAATCTGCGCAGGAGGACCGGCAAAGAGCCGAGGGCCCGGCGGCAGAAGAGCAGACGGTGGTTGCTGTGCCTTCGGAGAAACCCCAGGGCGGCGACGCTACACCCACCGACACCGCAGAAAGCAGGCCAGCCTCTGCCACTGCAGAGCCCTACGCGGCCAACGAGGCGGTCGGGGCGGAGGGGGCGGGGTCCGGCACATTTGCCGAGCCTCCGGAGATGCCGGAAACCGTTCGGGAGCAGACGATTCGGGTGGATGTGGAGCGTCTCGATTCGGTGATGAATCTGGTGGGAGAGCTCGTGCTGGCACGCAACCGGCTCTTTCGGATCAATCATGGGATCGAATCGCGTTACGGAAGCGACGAGCTGGTCGAAGAGCTGCTGGACACGACGGTGCACCTTAGCGTGCTCACCACCGATCTGCAGCAGGCCGTCCTCAAAACCCGGATGCAACCCATGCGCAAGGTTTTCAGCAAACTGCCTCGGGTCGTTCGGGATACCGCCCGAAAAAAGAAAAAAAAGGCGGCGCTGGAGATCATTGGTGAAGAGACGGAAGTGGACAAATCGATCATCGAAGAAATCGGCAGTCCCTTGGTGCACCTGCTCCGCAATGCTGTGGATCACGGGATTGAAATCCCCGATTTCCGCGTGATCTTCGGCAAACCCGAGACGGGACGGGTCTCCGTGAGCGCTGCTTATGAAGGCGACCACATCAATATTCAAATCGAGGACGACGGCAAGGGGATGGACCCCGAACAGCTCCGGGAGGCGGTGGTTCAAAAGGGATTACTCGAGGCTGCAGAGGCCGGGCGGCTGTCGGAAAAGGAGTGCCTGAACCTCATTTTCCATCCCGGTTTCAGCACAGCCGAAAAAGTTACCAGCACCTCCGGTCGGGGCGTGGGGATGGATGTGGTGAAGTCGAACATCGCCAAACTCAACGGGATTGTTGCGGTGGAGAGCCAATGCGATCGGGGGACTCAGGTCAGCATCCGGCTCCCGCTGACCGTCGCCATTATTCAGGCCTTGATGGTGGGGGTGGGACAGGAAACCTTTGCCCTGCCCCTGAGCGCCGTCATTGAAACCCTGAAACTCACGGCGCGCGATATACAAACCATCGATGAACGGGAGGTGATTACGCTGCGCGACGAGATCGTGCCGTTGGTACATCTGGCCCGTGAGTTGGATGTCCCCGGCGCGCACGAAGGTCAAGGGGGACCCGGTTATGCAGTCATCATCGGGCTGGCCGAAAAGAAACTGGGGCTGGTGGTGTCGCACCTGCACGGCCAGGAGGAAATCGTCATCAAGCCTCTGGGCGAGTATCTCAAGGGAGCCAGTGATTTTGCCGGGGCCACCCTCACTGGTGACGGTAAGGTCATCATGATCCTCGACGTGGGGGCTCTCATGCGGCAGAAATCGGTTGCGTAGCGGTCGGGCTCACCGACCGTATGAGATAGAGGGAGAAGGCATGCGACACATACCGGTGGGGAATCCGATCCGTGTCCTGATTGTTGATGATTCGGTCTTCATGCGCATGGCTTTGCGCCGTATGTTGGAATCCGATCCGGGCGTGGAGGTGGTGGGCGTGGCGAAGGACGGCGTTGAGGCGCTGGAGAAAGTCGAGGCGCTGCAGCCGGACCTGGTGACCCTCGATATCGAAATGCCCCGGATGGACGGACTGACCGCCCTGGAGAAGATCATGTCCCGTTTCAGCTTGCCGGTGATCATGATCAGCTCCCACACCCAGGAGGGCTCACGCGCGACACTAAAGGCCCTCGATCTGGGTGCGGTCGATTTCATCCCCAAATCGGTCGACGGTTCCCTCGTCGGCGCCGACGCCATAGAGGGGGCCCTGCTGCAAAAAGTGAAGGCCTGTGCTGCGTCTCAGGTACGGCCCCGGTGGGAAGAACCCCCGCGTCGCACTCCCGAGAGAAAGCCTGTCGCGGGTTCCTCGGAGGCAGGCCCCCTCGACGTGGTGGCCATCGGCGCCTCCACGGGAGGCCCCAAGGCTCTCAAGGAGGTGATTTCCCGGCTTCCCGGCGACTTTCCGGCGGCGGTGCTGATTGTGCAGCATATGCCCCCAGGATTCACCCGTACGTTTGCAGAGCGTCTCAACGATATTAGCGAGGTTGCGGTGAAAGAGGCCGAGGAGGGAGATGCCATTGTTCCGGGTAGGGTTCTGGTCGCGCCGGGGGGGCAGCATCTTCTGGCCCGCGTCAGAGCGTTCGGTCACCCCGTGGTTCGCCTGACGGAGCATCCCCGGAATCTGGCCTATCGTCCTTCGGTGGACGTGATGCTTTGTGCCGTGGCCGAAGTGTTCGGTCCACGGGCCCTGGCCGTCATGATGACGGGTATGGGCTACGACGGCCGGGAGGGGATGCGGGCTATCAAGAAGTTCGGTGGCAGAACACTGGCGCAGAATCGCGAAAGCTGCGTGGTGTTTGGAATGCCGGGGGCCGCGGCAGCGATTGGGGTGGTGGATCAGATGGTGCCGTTGTGGCGTCTATCCGACGTGGTGGTCGGTGTGGTGCGCTCGGCGGAGCCGGCCGGATCGAGTTGAACGGAGGTGCTGAATGAAAGCCGGGATGCGACTGACGATGAAACACAAAGTGGCTGTCCTCGCCGTGGTACTCTCCATGGGTATCCTGTTGATGGGAGGGGGAGCTCTGTTTTTTCTCCATGAGCTGCAGTCCGTGCTGGTTCAGGACCGGCACCGTGACAAAACGGTCGCCCTGAAGCATCGCATGCAGTTTGCCGCGCTTCAGGTTCAGCAGTTTTTGACCGACGCTGCCCTGACGGAGTCGCGAGAGGCTCTGGCTGACGGAGAGCAGTGGTTCGACCGATTCCTGCGGATGACCGGTGAGATCGAAGAACTGCTGGGTAACACGCAGGCTCCCAAGGTGGCAGGACTCCAGGAGATAATTCGGAACCACCATCAACGTGGTCAAGAGATGGTGCGGGACTACTGGGCCGGCGACCGAGCGGCGGGCCTCGCGAAGATGCTTGACTTCGACGAGGAAGCCCTTCGGATTACGGCACAAATCGAGGAGATCTATGCGCCCTACGAAACGGTGAATCTGGTTGAAATGGAAACGCTTCGTAGCCGCGCGGAACGCTTCGACCTGATGATTATCGGATGCGCTCTAATCTTTCTCCTCTTCGCCGGCGCGGCGGTGACCTATCTTTCCAGGGCCCTCGTGAAACCCCTGGGGCCGCTGGCGCGCATGATCCGGTTGTTGGCTTCCGGGGATTTTGCCACGGAGGTGCCGGTGGTCAACCGGGGAGATGAGTTCCAGGATCTCCACGAGGATCTGATCCGGATCCAGCGTAATTTGGGAAATATGTTCCAGCGCGTCGTCGAAACCGGGGACCACCTTGCCTCTGCGTCGGAGCAGCTCAAAGCCACCTCCACCCAGATCGTGGAAGGCATGCGGCGAACGTGTCGCTCCGAAGAAGAGATGGCCGTATCGGTCGGGCAGTTGAGCACAAGCGTCAAAGAGGTCGCCCGATATGCTCAGAATTCATTCATGGCGGCGGGAGAGATGGTGGCCATCAGTTCGGACGGTCGCGTCCGGAGCGACGATGTGATTCGGTGTATGACGCAGATGGCCGGCATTATTAAGGAAGCCGCCAACCAAAGCGGTAAGCTCTCCCGCGTCAGCCAGGAGATCGGAGGCTTCACCAAAGTGATTGATGACATCATGGAGCAGACCCAGCTGCTTGCTTTCAATGCCGCCATCGAGGCGGCCCACGCCGGCGAGCAGGGGCGCGGTTTTGCCGTCGTGGCCGAGGAGGTGCGCAAGCTCTCCGAGAAGACCTCCAGGGCGACCCAGGGTATCGCAGAGATTATCGAGCAGATTCAGGGGGAGAGTGGGGAGATGGCGGCGACGCTCTCGGAAGGGATGGCGGTCATGGAAGGGGCAACACGCAAGACCCGTCAGGCCCACGAAGCACTGGGGGGTGTCATCGACAGTGCCTCCCAGGTCAAAAAGATGATCGAACAGATTGCCACGTCGTCCGAAGCGGAGAGCAAAACGTCAATACATATAACAGAGAGTGCCCGGATGATCGCAAACCTGAGCCGTGAGGCCGTCCAGGCCGGTGAGGAGTCCGTGAACGCTTGTGGCGATCTCAGCCGTCTGGCCATAGAGCTTCAGAATCGGATGTCTCTGTTCAATGTGTCGTCGTCGGCACAGTGACAGGAGGAGGTGGACGTACATGCCAGCAACCATGCAAGAACTGATTACAAAGACCTGCGATCTGCCGGCTGTACCCGATGTGGCCAACCGAGTCATGCAGCTTCTGGCGGACCCCGACAGCACGCCGGAGATGGTCTGCAGAACCATTGCAGCGGATCAATCGTTGACGGCGCGCATTCTGAAAATCGCCAACTCGCCCTTCTACGGGTGTCTGCGGACCATCAACAACCTGAAATCCGCCATTGTAATCATGGGCTACAGTGCTGTGCGGAGTCTGGTTATTGCGGTCTCCACCAGGGAGGTCTACAAGAACTTCGGGCTCACGGAACGGATGCTGTGGGAACACTCGGTGGGGGTGGGGATCGGATCCCACCTGGTGGGCAAAGAAGTGCGGTTGTCCAAACTGGACGACGTCTTTGTCTGCGGCCTGATGCATGATCTCGGCAAAGTGGTCATGAACAACACGGATCCCCATCGGTATCGCAAGGTCATGGAAGATATGTACAACGAGGGAGGGGAATTCCTCGGTGTGGAACAGGAGGTTTTCGGCTTTACCCATCCGGAGGTGGGTGCCCTGGTGGTGCGCAAGTGGAATCTGCCCGATGAGCTCGAGCAGGCGGTCCGGTTTCATCATGACATCGAGCTCCTCTCCGGGCAGGACCGCTACCTCCACCTGCTGGCTTCCATTCTGAGCCTCTCGGATACGATTGCCCAGCGGTTGGGGATCGGAAGCCGCGGCGTCGACAACGGCATCGCCGTCCATGACAGCCAGGCGGCAAAAAACCTCGGTCTGTCCGGTGAGCGCCTCGACGCGCTGATGGCGTCGGTCGAGAAGGCCTACAATGAGGAAAGAAGCAATTTCGGGTAGCGCCACATAGCAAGACGGGAGCGCGTCATGGAACTTGTCACAGACGAAAGCAAGCCTTTGTATACCATCCGGATCGCCTCAGAGCTCTCGGGGGTCTCCGCGGGGACCATTCGGGAATATGAGCGGCAGGGCCTGCTCCGGGTCCACCGACGGCCACAGAGCCGACACCGTCTCTTCTCCGCCCTGGAGATTCGCTGGATTCGCCAAGTCTGGGAGCTTCTACACGAAGAGGGATTGAATGTGGCGGGGATTCGTCGGCTGCTGCAGGTGGAGCCCTGCTACAAGACGATCCGGTGTGCCAGAGAAGTCCGTAACGCATGTCCGGTTTACCGGACGCGGTCCTCGCCGTGCTGGTCTCACGGAGTCTCTCCGCCGTGTTGCGAGCGTCGAGGCCGCAACTGCCAGGCCTGTGCGGCCTATCTGCGGTTCCGTCAGAACCCGGCACTGTCGAGCAAAGGCTGAGGCTGCCGCAGTGAATGGCTGCGCAAGACAACGCTGTGACGGTCATTCCGATTGTCCGGGCTGGGACGGCATTTGAAGGAGGTGGGAGAAGAGACCATGTCCATGCATGTCATCGGCAACGAGGAAGAAAAGGGCGCCCTGATTCAAGCGGTTTCCTTTTACGTGGGCGACGAGGAATACGCACTGGGGATCCACGGCGTCCAGGAGGTCATTCGTCTGCAGGACATGACCCGGGTGCCCAAAACGCCGCCCTCCCTAAGCGGTGTCATCAACCTTCGCGGGCAGATTATTCCCGTCATCGACGTTCGGATCCGTCTGGGCATGGATCCCCGCAGTGACGAGGGGGACCGTAGAATCGTCGTGGTCAGCCATGCAGGGAAAACGGTCGGGCTGATTGTGGATCGACTGTCGGAGGTCCTTTGGGTCTCGGAATCGTCTCTGCGCCCGCCACCCGATACGAGCCATTCAAGGGGGCACAACGAAATAATCGAACAGGTGGCTAAGTTGGGCCAGCGACTGTTGATTTTTCTGAAGCTGGAGGCACTGCTCGGCTCCGAGGTACACGGGACCCACTAGAGAGGCCCGACGGGATTGGCGGCAGCGTGCGGTGGCGGCGCGGGGCCGTCTCAGAAAGGTGGCGCAAGACGTGCTGAAAAAAATTAGTATTGATGAGTTGACCATCGGGATGTATGTGGAGAAGGTCGATCGTTCGTGGCTGGAGATTCCCTATTTCCGCAAACAGATCCAGTCTCCCGATCAGATAGAAACCTTGCGCAAATTCGATGTGCAGGTGCTCTACATTGACACGGCCCGGGGCACCTCCCAGGACAAAGCACCTGACTCGGCCGGGCCGGTTGAGGGCTCCGCGAAGCCCGTTGAGGCCGGGACGGCCCCCGGGGAGGTGGCTAAACCCCATGCCCAGGAGAGTGTTTTCGATGCCGAGAAGGTGCAGGTGTGTCGCGCATTTCAGAAGCAGGCTGTGAACTGCGTCAAGGAGGCCTTCGCCGCATTGGCTTCGGGTGAGCCGCCGAATATGGAAGAGGCGGAGGGCGTCGTGGAGGGACTCATCGATCACATGACACGGGATACGGCGATTCTGACAACCCTGGCCAAGCTGAAGGCTTACGATGACTATACGTTCATGCATTCCGTCAATGTGACCATCTTCTCCCTCATCATCGGCAAGGCACTTCAGTATACTCGAAGCGATCTAACCAAACTGGGGATCGGAGCCATGTTTCACGATATCGGCAAAACCCAGATCCCCAACGACATCCTGAACCAGCCCCGGCCTCTGGAACCTCACGAAATGGTACAGGTACAGAAGCACCCCCTCCACAGTCTGGCCCTCCTGAGGGACGTGACAGGCATGAGTGTGGAGTCACTCCGGGTTTCACTAGAGCACCATGAGCGGCTCTCAGGACAGGGGTACCCCCGGGGACTCAAGGGGACCAATATCTCCGAGTTCGGTATGATCGCCAGCATCGCCGATGTGTACGACGCCATGACCACCGACCGGGTCTATCAGAAGAAGGCCGAGCCCCATGCCGCACTGGCCCGGATTTATGCCATGGCCAAGGAAAACTTCAACGTCGGTTTTGTGGAACGTTTCATCGCGCGGCTCGGGTTTTACCCTATCGGTTCGGTGGTGATCCTGACATCCGGAGAAGTGGGGGTTGTCACCGCGACACACCTGGATCATCTGCTCTGTCCTGTGGTCATGGTGCTGCTCGACCGCACGGGCCAACAGCTCGGTTCCCCGGACTTTGTGGATCTCCTCTACGATCGGGAAAAGCGGCGCGTACAATCGGTGACAGGGGCCGCCAAATACGGCCTGTCGGTACAGGACCTCTTGCAGATAGCCTGAGAGGCGCCAAATCGGCAACAGAGGTTTTCGGAGGAGGGATACGATGAGTTTCATTGTGAGAATTCGAGGCATGGTGTCCGATGCGGGAATGGGGGTGCGGCGTGCCTCCAGGGGAGAATCGAAAGTGGAAAAACAGGATCTCGTCTCTGAGCGTCCCATGAACCATAGAAAACGGCGTCGTCGGCGTCGTCCCGCCCCCGATCAGAATCCGCTGGCAGGCGATCCATCAGGACCGAAGGGGCCGGACTGCCCAAGGGGCGAAGAGCACCGGGTGGACATCATCATCTGAGCCGGTCTTTTTTGCTCCGAGTCACCAACTGTTACAGGACGCCCCGTCGATACCCGCCGCATCCCTCGGTTGGATGCTGCCCATCCATCATCCATCTGCACCCTATCTCAACTTTCTGCCGTCATGGCGTAAAGAGGGGACGAATCTGCTTGACACGTTACTTTTAAGGTTATATTATAAATTTACATTGTAAGCATCCGAAATACTGAGGGTTTTGGATGACAAGCCTTCCTCTGGATGAACTCAGTCAGAAAATTCGGGATGTAGTCGATCTGGTTGCGGCGCTGCGGAGTGAAAACGCTGCTTTGCGGGGCGATTTGGCGGAAATGCAGCGGCGCCTGGCCCAGAAAGAGCGCAAGGCGCCCGTTTCTCAGATCGATTCGGAGGCGGTGGCCCGTTTGCGCATGGAGCTGTCGCAGCTTCGTGAAGAGCGCAAAGTTGTCAAGCGTAAAGTGTCGAATGTGCTAAAGAAACTCGAGTCCATAAAGCTGCAGGACGCCACGGTGCAGCCGGAACTGTTCCAGGACGATTAACAGGCCGGGCCGAAGCGGATCTCCGGCGGCCGGCGGAGACGCAGAATCTACTCGCCTGATGGCAATGATATCCCGGAGGGGATCGATGGCCAATCAAGTCAATGTCAAGATTTTTGGGCAGGATTTCACCATCAAAGGTGAAGATCCCCCGGAGTACGTTGAAAGCCTCGCGGAATTCGTGGACAAGAAGATGCGGGAAGTGGCGTCCGCGTCTTCGGTGATTACGTCGCACAAGGTGGCCATTCTGACGGCCATCAACATTGCCGACGAGCTTTTCAGGCTCCGGCAGGAAACGTCTGAAGGTCCCGAAGAGATGAAACGGATGGCGTCAAAATGGCTTGAATCTCTGGACAAGGTATTGAAAGATAAGTAATCGGGGCGCTGCCAGAAAGCAAAGTCCCCGCTGTTTTATCTGTTGACTTCGCGGTCCTTCCTGCGTTATATATTGAGCGGAACAAGAGGATGACAGGTATAAGCATCCCCTGCCTTGCAGGTGATGATCGGATGTGTTTTGAGCCAACACATTTTTGAAGGGAACTAGCTCTGAAGATGGTGTGCATGCCCACCGTTTGGGGGGAAGCCTGAAGTCTTTAATCATAGTTCCCACCTGATTCATCAGGTTCAAAAAATATCGGTCACACGGTAAGGCGGGGGGCTTTTTACATAGAGAAGTCTCAAAACAAGCGTCTTCGCAGTTTAGACTGAATTTTCGAGCAACGCAAGAAGCTGACAAGAATCTGGTAAGCATCAAAGCCTAAAGGATGCGTGGTGTCGGATCGGTGGCGCTTCCTGGGAAAACGCCGCCAAGCCGGGAGACGGAAACAGGGGCGGGTAACGCAAATATAATCAGTTCAAGAGCATTGCAAATAAGACAATGATGACAACATATTTTCCTGAACGAGCACGCGGGTGCGGTGAATCCCTTTTGGAGAACGAAAGGGTTGCAGTCGGCCAGGAGCGCTGCCGCGAAAGAACCGATGCCTGCTGTTTGAAACCCTTTTCTGCCCTTTGTTCCTGCGTCATGAGTCCCTACTGCCCGTCAGTATTTGTCTGACGGCACCTTTCACAGGCTTTGAAACACGGATGCCAGAGTGCACCCGGTGCCGGAGAGATCCCTGCCGGGCCCCAGCACCAGAGTTGTCGGCTGAGCGCGTCTGTTCCTCCTGAGAGAGAAACCATCCCTGGAGGCGACGAGGCAGGCCATGGAACTCTTTCCACAAGAGATCCCCGATGATCAGCATCAGGGAGCTCCCCTCGCGTGGCGAATGCGGCCCCGCTCCCTGGACGAGTTTGAAGGTCAGGGCCACTTGCTTGGCGTTGGCAAGCCGCTGCGGCGGGCCATCGAGGGAGACCGTCTCTCTTCTCTTGTTTTCTATGGACCGCCGGGAACCGGCAAGACGGCCCTGGCCTATCTGATTGCACGCCGCACCGGCAGTGCCTTCGCCGTGTTGAACGCGGTAACGGCGGGCGTGGCCGACATCCGCAAGGGTGTCGCGGAGGCCGAGGCGCGGCGGCGCGGGCGTCAGCAGCGCACCATCCTTTTCATCGATGAGATCCATCGTTTCAACAAGGTTCAGCAAGATGCACTGCTGCCCGATGTGGAACGCGGTACAGTCACGCTGATCGGCGCCTCAACGGAGAACCCTTTCTTTGCCCTCATTCCTGCGCTTCGGTCTCGGTCTCAGATCCTCGAATTCAAGTCACTCGATCGGGAAGCGCTGCTGCGCATTGCCCGCCGAGCCCTGCGCGATGCAGACAGGGGGCTCGGCCGGTTGGCGGTGTGCATGGAAGAAGACGCCCTGGATTATTTGGTCCGCATGGCCGACGGGGACGCGCGAAAGCTTCTCAACACTCTCGAGATCGGGGCCGAGACGGCACTGACTACAGAGGAAGGGCGGGTCTTCGACCTGGCGCTGGCATCGCAGGTCCTCCAGAAACGGGCGCTGCAGTACGATAAAGACGGCGATGCCCACTACGACACGGCGTCGGCCTTCATCAAGAGCATGCGTGGCTCCGATCCGGATGCGGCGGTCTATTATCTGGCCCGGATGCTTGAGGCCGGAGAAGATCCGCGCTTCATTGCGCGGCGGATTGTCATTTGCGCCTCCGAGGATGTGGGCAACGCGGATCCCCAGGCACTGCTCATTGCGGAGGCGGCGCTGCGGAGTGTGGAACGGATCGGCATGCCGGAGGCCAGGATTGTGCTCGCTCAGGCGGTGACCTACCTCGCGACGGCGCCGAAAAGCAATGCCGCCTACCTGGCCGTGGAAGCGGCTCTGGCGGATGTTCGCTCCGGGGAGAACCTGAGTATTCCGGCCTGTCTCCGGGATGCGAGCTATAGGGGTGCCGCCGTCCTGGGCAGAGGCGTGGGGTATCGGTATCCCCACGATTACCCCGGCCACTTCGTGGCGCAGAAGTATCTCGCAGAGGACCGCAAATACTATCGTCCGACAAGGCAGGGTTATGAAAAGACCCTGCAGGATAGACTCAAGATGTGGTATCCGAAAAAGTCCGGCAAATTGGGCAAGCAGACGGGTTCATAGAAGGCGTGCCCTCCTGGGGCGCTGCTGTGCGGAAAACCGACCAACGTTTCGATACGATTGAAGGGGGTGGCGACCATCAAACCGGAAATGTTACATGTCGTTTGGGCGCTCCTGGCGGGCATCGTCGGGATATTCGCAGGACTGCTCATCAACAGGAAGATGCAACAAAAGGGGATTGACCGGGCCAACAAAGAGGCGAACGCTATTGTTGCGGACGCGCAACGTCAGTCCGAACAGGTTTTAAAGGAAGCCCGGGTGGAGGCCAAGGAATATGTCTACCAGGCGCGGTCCGAGTTCGAGAAAGAGACGAAAGAAGTCCGGTCTGAGCTGAAGGCCCGAGAGAACCGGCTGGCGCAGAAAGAGGAGAACAATGAAAGACGTTTTGCGCTGATCGAGAAGAAGGATGCGGAGATCAAAGGGCGGGAAAAGGGGTTGGCCAAGCTGGAAGCCCGTGTTCAGGAAAAAGAGGCGAAGTACAACGAAGCCCTGGCGGAGCAGATTCAGCGGCTGGAAAAGATCTCCGGCATGTCCTCGGAGGAAGCCAAGAGGATGCTCATGAAGAGCCTCGAAGAGGAGGCGCGATACGAATCGGCGAAGATTGTCAACCGGATCATTGAGGAGGCGCGCGAAAAGGCCGAGAAGGAGGCCAAGAATATCATGGCGCTGGCCACCCAGCGGTGCGCGGCCGATTTCACCTCCGAGATGACGGTCTCCGTTGTGAACCTGCCGAGCGATGAGATGAAAGGAAGAATCATCGGACGGGAAGGACGCAACATCCGGTCTCTGGAGGCTGCGACGGGAATCGATCTCATCATCGACGATACGCCGCAGGCGGTGATTCTATCCGGATTCGATCCGGTGCGACGGGAAGTGGCCCGCCTCTCGCTGGAGCGGCTGGTGAGCGATGGACGCATTCATCCCGCCCGCATCGAGGAGGTGGTCCAGAAGGTCGGCAATGAAGTGCAGCAGTCCATCAAGGAAGATGGGGAGAAGGCTGCGCTGGATGTGGGCGCTCTCAGTGTCCATCCGGAGATCATCAAGCTGATCGGACGGCTCAAGTATCGCACGAGTTACGGCCAGAATGTGCTGAACCATTCCACCGAGGTGGCTCACCTCTGCGGTGTGATGGCCGCTGAGCTGAAACTGGACGTGCCGTTGGCCAGGCGGGCCGGGCTGCTGCACGATATCGGCAAGGCCGTAGACCATGACATGGAAGGCACCCATTCCTCCATCGGCGCGGATCTCGCCAGGAAATATGGTGAGGACCCGAAAGTCATCAACGCCATCGCGTCGCACCACGATGACATTGAGGCCATCTGTCCCGAATCCGTGCTGGTTGCCGCGGCAGATGCCCTCTCGGCCGCGCGGCCGGGCGCTCGCAAGGAGAGTCTCGACGCCTACCTCAAGCGGCTGTCCCAGCTGGAAGAGATAGCCAACGCCTTTGACGGCGTCGAAAAATCCTATGCCATCCAGGCAGGTCGGGAGATCCGTATCATCGTGGAGAACGATCAGGTTTCTGATGATCGGGCATCGATGCTCGTGAAAGATATCTGCAAGAAGATCGAGCAGGAACTGGCCTATCCCGGCAAGATCAAAGTGACGGTCATCCGGGAGAGCCGGTTTGTTGAATATGCCAAGTAGATGGGCGGCAGCCCTGCTTGCTCTGTGAGCCACCCCTGAAGGAAGTCAAGGGATGAAGGTACTTTTCATAGGGGACGTCGTGGGACGGCCCGGGCGGCAGATTGCCGCCCGCCTTCTCCCCCGCCTGATCACCCGTTTCAACATCGATCTGTGCATCGCCAATTGTGAGAATGCCGCCGCCGGTTTCGGTCTTACGCCGAAAGTTTACGAGCAATTGAAGGGCATGGAAATTGCCGTGATCACCTCGGGCAACCACATTTGGAACAAGCGGGAGATTTACCCCCTGCTGGATGAGCACCCTGCGCTGCTGCGGCCGGCCAATTATCCCGACGGGGTCCCGGGACACGGCAGCTGTGTGGTCTCCACCCCCGCCGGGGAGCGAGTGGCCGTGCTCAATCTCATGGGGCGGGTTTTCCTCCATGCCATCGACTGCCCCTTCCGGTGCGCCGAAACGGAAGTGGCGAAACTGCGCGAGGACGCGGATGTGCTCATCGTTGATTTTCATGCAGAAGCCACCTCTGAGAAGATTGCCATGGGTTGGTTTCTCGATGGACGGGTGAGTGCCGTCCTGGGGACCCACACCCACGTGCAGACTGCGGACGCCACCATTCTGCCGGGCGGCACGGCGTACATGACCGACCTGGGGATGACCGGTCCGCGCAATTCGGTCATCGGTGTGAACAAAGAGATCATCATCGAGAAGTACCTCTACCAAATTCCGAAACGATTTGATACGGCCAAAGGCCCCAGCGTTCTCTGCGGTGCGGTGCTCGATATTGATAGCAAAACGGGCCGGGCCAACAGCATTCTTCCCGTTCGCATGGAGGATGAGTGAGTGGATCAGTCCCCGCAGGGACAGGGGCCCGACAGGGCTTTCAGCGTCCATGAACTCGTCCGCCAGATCCGCGAATATCTCGAATATGAGTTTACCTCGGTCTGGGTGACGGGGGAGATCTCCAATCTGCGAACCCCCCAATCGGGTCACACCTATTTTACCCTGAAGGACGCCGATGCCCAGATTCCGGCGGTATTCTTCAGAAACAAGAAACGCTACATACGCTTCGAGCCCGAAGACGGTCTGGCGGTCCTGTGCAAGGGGATCGTCACCGTCTATGAGATGCGCGGCAGCATGCAGCTCAGCATCGATTATATGGAACCGGTTGGGCTGGGGGCCCTCTACCTGGCGTTCGAGCAGATCAAAGAGCGTCTCGAGAAGGAGGGGCTCTTCGATCCGGCCCACAAAAAGAAGCTCCCACTGCTGCCGAGGCGCATCGGGGTGATCACGTCACCCACGGGGGCGGCCATTCAGGATATCCTGAACATCATCAATCGTCGCTTCGCCGACGTGCAGATTCTCATCGCCCCCGTGCGGGTGCAGGGGGACTCGGCCGCTGGGGAGATCGTGGAAGCGCTGGAGAATCTAAACCACCGGGGCGACCTGGACGTCATCATTTTGAGCCGCGGCGGCGGGTCGATGGAAGACCTGTGGCCCTTCAACGAAGAGGCCGTCGCCCGGACCATATTTGCGTCTCCCATCCCCGTGATCTCTGCAGTGGGCCATGAAACGGACTTCACCATTGCCGACTTTGTTGCCGATTTCAGGGCCCCCACACCATCGGCCGCTGCAGAGGTCGTGGTACAGAACAAAGCGGACATGCTCTACCGCATCGAACAGCTCGCCCGAAGGCTTAGGAGTCAGATGGTCCACGCCCTGGAGCGGCACCGAACACATGCCGAACAGCTCGCGCGGCGACTGGTGACACCGGCCCAGCGTCTGGGGATGCTGCAGCAGCGTCTCGATGACCTCACCACATCCCTGATCGATGGCAGCCAGCGTCGTCTGGCCGACGCCCGTGAGCGTCTCGCGCGGCATCAATCGGCGCTGCGCCTGTTGAGTCCCCGCCAGACACTGCACCGTCTGGGCGAGCGGCATCGGATGCTGCACGAGCGGCTGCGCCGAAGCGCCGACAAAGGGGTGAAGGGAGCACGGGATGCGATGATGACCCTGTCATCCCGGCTCCACGGGCTGAGCCCCCTGAATGTGCTGGCTCGGGGCTACAGCATCGTTTATCGGCTGCCCGAACGAGAGATCATTCGGGACGTGAAAAAACTCGTCCTCCAGGACCGGGTCCGGATCCGGTTTCATCGTGGCGAGGCTGAAGGAACGCTCGATTTCATCGAGGAGGGGAAGCGTCCTAACTAACTAATCGATCCTGCCTAGAAGCTCCCTCCCCACAATCGCACACGAAACGTCTCATTGGACATCCCATGCGGACACCGCGGGCAGACAAGCCGGATGCACCCAGCGATCCGCGCCGTGTCGAAGTGGCCGGGCTCCTCGTGATGGCCTCGGTTCTCTACGCACTCGCCGGGTCTCTGTACCTCGGCACCGCCGCGCTGCCGGAGGGAAGGCCGGCTTCACCGGCGTCTCCCACGACGATTTTCATTCGGGTCCACGGGGAAGTGCAGGAGCCCGGTCTGTACAGAGTACCGGCCGGTGCACGCGTTGGGGAAGCCATCGCGCTGGCTGGGGGTCCGACCCGCGAGGCAGACCTGACGCGACTGAATCTCGCTGCAGGATTGCTCGACGATTCGCTCCTGCGGGTACCCTCCATACAGTACGGTTTTCAGCCGGTTGTTTTCATCAATCGCTGCTCAGCGTCGGAGCTGGTCTCCCTTTCCGGTATTGGCCCGGAACTCGCGCGCCGGATTGTTCATGACCGGGACCGGAACGGGCCCTTCCGCAGGCCTCAAGACCTGCTCCGTGTTCGGGGGATCGGTTCGAAGAAGTTGGCGACCATCCTCAAACAGGGTCTTGTGCGGGGGTGGGGACCATGAAACGGGTACTGCCGGCTGCCCTGGGGGCATTCATTGCGGGGATTCTCCTGTCGGAAAAGCTTGCGCCGCCGCCGGCGCCGTTGATGGGGGCCGCAGGCCTTTGTCTTGCGGCGGCATTTTTCCGCTCCAGCCTGAGGGAGCGTCTGGCTCTTCTTCTGGTTGTACTCGCGGCGGTGGGCGCGCTGCGCTATCACGGGTCGATGAACCGGGTAGCGCCGGACCATATTTTGTGGCGAATCGACCCAGCGCAGGAATTGTTGGTGACCGGTGTCATCTCCTCGTTTGTGGAGCACCGGGGGGATCGGGTTTCGGCGCTGCTCGACGTCCGCACGGTGGACGGCGTTGCCGCCTCGGGGATCGTGCGCCTCACGGTATACACCGAGGCTGCCTCGATGGACGGGCCGGGGCCGGCGATGGCGCTTCAATACGGCGAACGCATTGAAGTCCACGGCCGTTTTCGTGTTCCCCGGAACTACCGGAATCCAGGCGCCTTCGACTACCGCGCACATCTGGCCCGCAAGGGGGTGCGGGTGATCGGTTCGGTTTCCGCAGACCACCTGCGCGTGCTGGCCGCACAGGAGGCGAACCCATTTGTACAGCGCGTCTATGAAAGCCGCCATGCCTTTCACCGCTTCATCGACTCCCAGTTGCAGCCGCGCCGGGCTGCGTTGGTCAAGGCCCTCGTGAGCGGTGATCGCAGCAGCATCGAGGAGGCGACCCGAGAACGGTTTGTGCGGGCCGGCGCAGCCCATCTGCTCGCCATCTCGGGACTCCATGTCGGTTTTGTCGCGCTGGTCTGTTTCTTCTGTCTGCTCTGGGGCCTGCGGTGTGCGCTGCCGCGACGGCTGCTCGCCGCGTCCCCCTTCTGGGGCCTGCCCGATCGGCTTGCCTCTGCGGCAACGTTGATTTTCATCGTCTACTATACGTTCTTCGTCGGGGCCCGAACGGCGTCGGTGCGGGCCGCCCTGATGATCGGAATCCATTTGACGGCGAGAATCGTCGAGCGGGGCCGGGACGGTCTGCACACGCTCCTGCTTGCGGCCTTCTTGATTCTGGCCTGGCGACCGGCGTCCCTGTTCGAAGTGGACTTTCTGCTCTCCTTCGGAGCGGTCACGGCCATGCTCTGCTACTACCGAAGCGCCAACCGACAGGAGACACGCGGTGCCTTTCCTGTGGGAAAGACCCCACCGAATGCGAACGTCACCCCTGTCCGCTTTGAGCGATGGCAGCATCATGCACGCACAGCGGGGCAGCGTCTCTTGCGGGTTGCAGGAGGTCTTGCCGTCATGACCCTTCTGGCCACGGCCGCGACGGCGCCCATCAGCGCAGCCGTCTTTCATCGGATTTCCATCACCGGCCTGCTCACCAATCTTGTCTTCGTGCCGCTGACGGCGTTCTGGATCGTCCCTGCGGGGCTGTTGGCCTATCTGCTCTACCTGTTCTGGGCGCCGCTCGCCATGCCGGTGCTTCAGCTGGCCGGCGTGGGGGCCGCGTTGCTGCGCACGGCGGTGTCGTGGTCCAGTACCCTCCCCGGGTCTTTCATCGACGTGGCACCGCCGTCGCCGGTATTGATGATACTCTTTTACGTGGGGCTGGTCTTGATTCTGCTGCAGGCACGCCTTGGAACCGCACGGCGGCTGACCGGCATGGCGCTGCTGCTGCTCCTTTTCGTCGGGGCCACTGTGTGGTCCGGGAGATGGCAGGCGGACGGCCGACTGCACATGGGATTCCTGGACGTTGGGCAAGGCGGGGCGACCCTGCTGGTGCTTCCCGACGCCACGACCGTCCTGATCGACGGCGGCGGATCCTATCGGTCTTCGGCAAACATCGGGAAAAAAGTGCTCCGGCCGACCCTGCTGTCGCTCGGGATTCGCAGGATCGATATCATGATCCTGACACACCCCCATCCGGACCATTTGGGTGGCCTCATCGGTCTCTTGCAAGAGATGCCGGTGGGAGAGGTCTGGGATGCTTGGGAAAGCTTTCCGTCTGAGGCCTATGGCGAATTCCGGCGCCTCATCGCCGAGCGGTGCATCCCACGAAAATTCGTGATGCCATCGGCGGCGCCCATCTGGATTGGTTCCGTCGGTTTTGAGCTGCTGCACCGGGGAGACGGCCGCTCGGCGGGCTCCAACTCGGAGGTGAACAACGACTCCTTGGTCCTGCGGGTGGCCTTTGGCGACACCAGCCTGCTCCTCACGGGAGACCTCGAGTCCAAAGGTGAGCAGCTCGCGCTCAATCGCTGGGGCAAGAGGCTGAAGAGCACCGTGCTGCAAGTGCCCCATCACGGTTCGGCCACATCCTCCACCGAACCCTTTCTGGACGCGGTCCAGCCGATGGTTGCAGTGATTTCGGTCGGTTCCAACAACCGGTTTCGGCACCCGTCGCCGGAGATTGTCGGCCGTTTGCACTATATCCGGCCCGATACCGTGCTGCGCCGCACCGATCGGAACGGTTCCGTCTGGCTGCAAACGGACGGGCGGGTCCTGCAGATACTGAGTGATCTTTTTTGAGGCTTGTCCTCGATCGGCTCAGAGGGCCATTTCCCTTGACTTACAAGAGCTTCTGGGTGATAATCGGACCCACATTTGGCGGCTTCACGAAAAGTCCCGTGGCTGCGCTGAATGGGTCCTTTGCCGTGGCGTGCAGTACTGCGTGCGCGGCGTTCCTCAGGATTTTGAGACTTGACGGTCGGCGCTTTTCCCCCTGCCGCCGCAAGCAGAGACCATCACATTTTCATCATTGGGAGGCGCCATGGCGGAGAAGAGCTTCGAGGAATCTCTCGCCAAACTCGAGGGTATTGTCGAAAAGCTGGAAGGAGAAGAACTCTCCCTGGAGGCGTCCCTCAAGGCTTTCGAAGAGGGGGTACGCTTGACCCGGTTCTGCAACAAGAAACTTGCGGAGGCGGAGAAGAAGATCGAAATCCTCCTCAAAGACGCGGAGGGCAATGAGAGGGTCGCACCTTTTGAAACCGGTTCCGATCAGTGACAAGATGGATCTCAAGGCCTACCTGGAAGAGAAGCGTACCCGCATCAATGGGGCCCTGGACCGACTTCTCCCCAAAGATCACGATTATCCACCCGATCTTCATCGCGCCATGCGCTACAGCCTCTTTGCAGGGGGCAAGCGACTGCGTCCCGTTCTGACGCTGGCCGCCTGTGAGGCCGCCGGGGGCGATGCGGAAGCGGCCCTGGCCCCCGCGTGCGCCATGGAACTCATCCACACCTACTCCCTGATCCACGACGACCTTCCGGCCATGGACGACGACGATCTGCGCCGGGGCGTAGCCACGAGCCACAAGGTCTTCGGCGAAGCCCTCGCGATTCTGGCGGGCGATGCCCTGCTCACCCTGGCCTTCGGCGTGGTGGTCGACGGTGCGCCCTCGCTGCTGTCGGAGGGGAGGCGTCTTCAGATTGTTTCCGAAATGGTCCGGGCCGCGGGGAGTTGGGGGATGGTCGGCGGGCAGGCCGTCGATATTCTCTCGGAGCGCGTGCCCGAGATTGACCTGCCGACCCTGGAGTACATTCACACCCATAAGACCGGTGCCATGATTCGGGGTGCCGTTCGGATCGGTGCCTTGGCGGCAGATGCCACCGAGGCGACGATGACAGCCCTCACGCTTTACGGGGATCGCGTCGGTCTGGCTTTTCAGATTGCCGATGACGTGCTCGACGTGATTGGGACCGAAAAGCAGTTGGGCAAGCAGGTGGGTCACGATCACAAACGTGGCAAGAAAACCTACCCCGGGCTCTACGGGGTTGCCGAGTCAAGGGATCGGGCCCTGGAATTGGCAGACGATGCCGTGGCCGCCATCGGGAAACTGGGCGCGCCGGCTGAACCGCTCCGTGCGATTGCGCATTATATTGTGGAAAGGGTGAACTGAGATGTACAAGTATTTAAACGAAATCAACAGTCCCGCCGACCTGAAGAGCCTCACCCCCGAGGAACTGCCCGCGCTGGCCGAGGAGGTCCGGGACATAATCATCCGGACCGTCTCGGAGAACGGCGGGCACCTCTCTTCGAGCCTTGGTGTGGTGGAGCTCAGTATTGCGCTGCACTACGTCTTTGAGGCCCCCCGGGATCGGATTGTCTGGGATGTGGGGCACCAGGCCTATGCGCACAAACTGCTCACGGGACGTCGCGATGCCTTCAAGACGCTCCGGCAGCACGGGGGCATCAGCGGGTTCCCGAACCGGGCGGAGAGCCCCTACGACACGTTTACCGTCGGGCACAGCAGCACATCCATCTCGGCCGCCCTCGGGATGGTTGAGGCGCGGGACCTCAAGGGGGAAGATCATAAAGTCATCGCCGTCATCGGGGACGGCTCCATGACAGCGGGACTGGCCTTCGAGGGGCTCAACCAGGGCGGCCATCTGGACAAAGATCTGATCATCGTCCTGAACGACAACGAGATGTCGATTTCGCCCAATGTGGGGGCCCTGTCGTCGTATCTCTCCCGTCACATGACCGGTGACTTCTATGTCAGCATACAGAAGATCGTGGAGAACGTGCTGCGCAATATTCCCGGCGTCGGTGAGTCGATGCTCAAGGCGGCGAAGCGTCTGGAGGATTCCCTGAAAGGTCTGATTGTACCGGGGATGCTATTTGAAGAGCTGGGTTTCAATTATGTGGGGCCCATCAAGGGGCACCGCTTCGATCGGCTTCTCCAGACCTTTGAGAACGTGAAGAAACTGCGCAAACCGGTCCTGCTCCACGTGGCTACCCAGAAAGGGAAGGGCTACCGGCCCGCAGAGGAAAACCCGTCGGTCTTTCACGGGGTGGGGCGTTTCGAGCGCGCCACCGGCGCCCTCGTGAAGGACGATGCCGAAGCGCCCGCCTACACCGAGGTCTTCGGAAAATTGCTGACCCGGCTGGCCTTTGAAGATGAGAAGATCGTGGCCGTATCGGCCGCCATGCCCGGTGGTACGGGACTGAAGTATTTTGCGGAGAAGTTTCCCGATCGGTTCTATGACGTGGGGATTGCCGAACAGCATGGGATCACCTTCTGCGCCGGCCTGGCTGCGGAGGGGTTCAAACCGGTGGCGGCCATCTATTCGACCTTTCTGCAGCGGGCCTACGACCAGATCCTCCATGACGTTTGTCTGCCCGATCTGCCGGTGGTCTTTGCCATGGATCGGGGCGGACTGGTGGGCGACGACGGGCCCACCCACCATGGCTGTTTCGACCTCTCCTATTTGCGACACATTCCCAACATCATCATCATGTCGCCCAAGGACGAGAACGAACTGCAGCACATGATCAAGACGGCCCTGGACTGCCGGCATCCGGCGGCCATCCGGTATCCCCGGGGGGCCGGTGAGGGCATCGAACTCGCGTCCTATCCGCGAACCCTCCGAATCGGCGAGGCCGAAAGGCTGCGCCTCGGGCAGGACGTTGCCGTCTTTGCGCTCGGCCAGATGGTGAGCCCGGCGCTGCGTGCCGCGCGGCTGCTCAAGCAGCGGGGAATTCACGCCAGTGTGGTTAATGCCCGATTCGTGAAGCCGCTGGACCTCGCGATGCTTTACGAGCTGGCGGCCGAAACCGATCGGTTTGTCACAGTGGAAGAGAACGTGCTCATGGGAGGCTTCGGAAGCGCCGTCATGGAGGCCTTGGAGCAGGCGGGTCTGCGCCATGTCCATGTGCACCGGATCGGCCTGCCCGACGCCTTCATTGAACACGGGTCTCAGGAGGTGCTCAGAGGAAAGTACGGTCTGTGCGAGGGGGGCATTGCGCGCACGGTGGAGCAATTTCTCAGGCAGTCTTCCCGTGCGCTTGGCGCCAGAACGATGCATGGCAAAGCAGCGAATCGATAGGGTGCTGGTGCTGCGGGGTCTGGCGCCGAGTCGGGAACGGGCCCGAGCCATGATTCTGGCTGGATCGGTCGTCATCGGCGACCGCACAGTCGACAAACCGGGCACCCTGGTTTCCGACGAGGAGGCCATCCGGATCCGCGGGGAGCCTTCTCCCTACGTCAGCCGCGGCGGGCAGAAACTCGAACGGGCCCTCGACGCCTTCGAGATTTCTCCGGCGGGGAAGCTCGCACTCGATATCGGCGCTTCCACCGGAGGCTTCACGGACTGCCTCCTGCAGCGGGGCGCCCGGGGCGTCCATGCGCTGGACGTGGGATACGGCCAGCTGGCCTGGACGTTGCGGCAGGATGTTCGGGTTGTCTGCCATGAGCGGACGAACATCCGCCACGTGACACCGGATGTGTTTCCCGAGCCCTTTGATCTGATCACCATCGATGTCTCCTTCATTTCCCTCACCCTGGTCTTGCCGGTGGCGCTCACACTGCTGGCTCCCGCGGGCGAGATGGTGGCCCTGATCAAGCCGCAGTTTGAGGTCGGCAAGGGGGACGTGGGAAAGAAGGGCGTGGTTCGGGATCCCGAAAAGCACCGGGCCGTGGTGGAAAAAATCCAAATCTTTGCCGGAAAGATCGGGCTGGTTCCTTGCGGCGTGATCGAGTCCCCCCTGGCGGGGCCCATGGGAAACAAGGAGTTCCTCATGTATTTCAAACGGCGAGCCTGCCATGAGCCATCCTGAACAGGATGCCCAAGCGGCCGTCCGAGATGCGCTGCGGCAAATGGTGGGTGAGTTGAAAGGCCGGTTGCGGGCGCAGGCACCGGAGATGCCGCCGTGGGTCACGGTGGAGACGGAGGAGACGGACGGTGAGCCGTCTTTGGAGGGGGCGACGAGCCTTGAGGCCGTGCGGGAGATTCTCGGGGAGTGCACCCGCTGCCGCCTCCATGAGAAACGGACCAAGATCGTCTTCGGACAGGGAAACCGCCGTGCGCGCCTGATGTTCATCGGTGAAGGCCCGGGCGCGGACGAAGACCGGCAGGGCCTGGCCTTTGTGGGGAAAGCGGGGCAGCTGCTGACCCGTATCATTGCGGCCATCGGCCTGAGCCGGGACGAAGTCTACATCGCCAACATCGTGAAGTGCCGCCCGCCCAAGAATCGGGACCCGCAGCCCGATGAGATCGAGACCTGTCTTCCCTTTCTCAAACAGCAGATCCGGGTCATCAGGCCGGAAATCATCTGTGCCCTCGGTGCACCGGCAACCAGGACGCTGCTCAAGACCAAGGCACCCATCTCCCGGTTGCGCGGACGGTTTTACGATCTGGACGGCATCCCGGTGATGCCGACCTACCACCCGGCGTATCTCCTCAGAAACCCGGCGGAAAAACGCCCTGTCTGGGAAGACATGCAAGCCATTCAGAAGATGTACGGACAGACACGAAACGCCGATGGTGTCTTATGAAGAAGCTTCTGACCCTGCAACCCGAAGAGCGGCGTGCTCTTC
>CAMYMF010000021.1:0-11983 GCA_947259355.1 uncultured Nitrospirota bacterium
CGACGGGGAGATCCCGGAGTTCTTCGCGACCAAACTTTCGGTCCACCAGATCGCGCTGCCCGATATGCTCGCCGCCGGGCGTTTCCTCGGCACCCTGCCGGGAACCCTCTGCCTTGTCGGCATCCAGCCCGGCAGCACGGAGAGCGGCTACGGACTGACGCCTGCGGTGCAGGGGGCCTTTGAAGCCCTTCTGGAGCGGGTGCTGGCAAAGCTTGCCGAGTGGGGCGTCGAGGCGGTTGCGAAGTCGGAGCAAAAACCTGTCTAGAGGCAAACGATGTGTTTGGCCATACCCTCCAGAATTATCAAGATGCACAACATGATGGCCACGGTGGATGTCATGGGGGCCCGGCGAGACGTTAGCCTGATGCTTCTGCCTGAAGAGGCGGCGGAAGGCGATTTCGTCCTCGTTCATGCAGGCTTTGCCATCCAGAAGGTCAGCGAAGAGGCGGCCCACGATGCCCTTCGGCTTCTCGGGGAACTCGTCCGGGAGATGGAGGAATCTGAGAATCGGGACGCCCCTCCCCGCCCATAAGCATTTTCCCCTCTAGTTTCACCCCAGGAATTGGTTTTACGGATTGCGTTTCTCCCCGTGATCCGGTCTCCCTTTTCGGCGAGGTGCCCTCGCCTTGCCCAGAGGGTCAGCAGGTGTCGAAATATGTCATTGACGCCGCTCAAGCATCCCATATATCCTATAATCATAATAAATAAACGAAATTGACAAAATGAAGCATTAATTAGTCAATAAATTCTCTTTTTCATCCGATAAGTGTTCATATGATGTTCAAGATAGTAAATATCGATAAGAAGGGAGGGTTTACGACATGAAGAAAATCATGGCGATTCTAGGCGGTCTGGCAAGTGCGTGGCTTGGATACTGGGCCTTCATGGTCACCGGGTTGTCCGAGGCCTGCGGCTCACCCTTGGTGAGCTTTTTCCTGGGTGCTGCCTTCATTGTCCTCTGTCTGCTCAGCTACACAGGAGGCAGGACCGCGGCCAACTGACGGGGGACGGGCATGCCGGGAACAGCCGTGTGCCTCCAGGGGCCTGCGGTCGGCGCACACCACGAAATGACCCCGCCCCATCATCGTTAAGACTTTCCTGATCGGTGCCAGGCAAATGGTATGTTTGCCTGGCACCATCTGTTTTTCTTATTTCTTTCGACATCTTCGACACCGTAGACGACTCACCAAGAGCCGTTCTTACAAAAGGCCGGCAGCACATCTCGTGTGCGGTCGCACGGTTGGTCAATGTTGTCTGAAAAGTCAAATGCGAGATCTGTTGTGGCGGTGAAAAGCCGCTAACCCGATGAGAAGGGGTCTCGGCGGCGGCGTTTCGCAGGCGGGGCAATTAAAAAATACGGGTCAGGCGGTCGCCGAGCGCGCGGACCCGAATCGATAAGAGCTGGGTGATTCGTCGCATCAAGTTGAGCCCAAGGTGCGGGTTCGCTCTGATCAACGCGTTGAAGGCCGTGCGGCTGAGAATCAGGATTTCCGAATCTTCCAGCGCCCGCACGGTCAGCGAGCGCGGTCTTTCATCCACCACTGCAAGCTCACCGGCACAGGTCCCCCGGCTCAAATGCGCGATGACAACACCTCGCCCCGGAAATTCGGTTTTCTTGGACGCCTGGAGTTTTCCTGAAACCACAATGGCGAGGAAATCCCCCCGATCACCTTCGCGAAACAGGGCCGCACCGGCCGGAACGCGCACCCGCTGCAGGTAGGGAGCGATCATCTCCAACTCCTGAGAATCGAGATCCTGAAAAGGCCCCAGATCACCCCGGGAAGAGACTCCCCGGGGAGGAGGATCTTGATACCTCGAGTTCGCTTCCACAGCAAAGACTCCTCGATCATCGTCTCAAGCCGCTGCCATCCTGCAGGCAAAGCAACCCACTGCAGAACTCTTGGGTCTAAAAACCGGCGCCTCCCCAGCCGAACACACCGGCCAAATCTTGATGGAACACGACCCAAACGGGTCTCGCACTGCTGAGGACACACCAAAACCCGAGGGTGAATGTGCGCGCAATATCCAGGTTCAGATCAGTCATTAAGTCATACTGCCCGAAGCCCCGATGGCGCAGGTGCCGGCTGAAGGGCATCTCAAATTCATTCCAGCAGTAAAGGTGGACGCTGAACGCCTCATCCTCAAGGCTGGCCAGCGTCAGGGTGCCATCGATGGCGCCGGGGATTCCTGCAAGCCCGGAAAACGTATCGCGCAAGCCCGGCTGATAACTGAACGCGGTCGCATCGGTCTTGCTGATCAACGTGGCACTCCCAATGAGGCCGTCGGCACCGGACAGGATGAGAAACCCCTGCCGGTTGTCATACCCCTGGATGCGATTGGCGCTCCAGGGCATTGTATACGGTTTGTTCGTCAGCCAGACAAAGGTTTCCTTGGGCGTCAACCGTATGGAAAAGGCGTCCCGGCGCTCCACACCGGTGCTGTCGCGAGAGATCAGATCGGCATCCAGGACCACCGGTGTCAGGCCCGTGTTGCTGATCCTGATAATTGTCAGGGAACGAACATTGTCGATGAGGGGAAAGACCAACGCCCCGTGGCAAAAACCAGCGAGGAGATGTAGCGTGAGACATAACGTCGCCGTAATGTTGAACTTCTTCATCACTCTCACCCCTCTGGGCCCCTAGGCAAAGGGGCTTTTCCCGATAGAGAAAACAAATATCTACTATTTTCGACAATTTAGAGAATATAACTCGAATAACTGGCATAATTAAACCATCTAATGGCAAATATGTCAATATAGCCCATGAATTAATTTTATTATTCGTCAAGAACGCCATGGGATATTCGTGGCGTGGGACGACGCAAGGGCCCTAATGCAGGATCTGGCTCAGGAAAAGCCGAGTCCGCTCGTGCTGCGGGTTGTTGAAGAACGCGTCGGGCGTATTGCCCTCGACGATGCGCCCGTCGTCCATGAAGAGCACGCGATGGGCCACGCTCCTGGCAAAGCCCATTTCATGGGTGACCACAATCATGGTCATTCCTTCGCGGGCGAGCTCGATCATCACATCCAGCACTTCCTTGATCATCTCCGGATCGAGCGCGGACGTCGGCTCATCGAAGAGCATGACCTTCGGGTTCATACAGAGGCTCCGGGCTATGGCAACCCGCTGCTGCTGCCCTCCCGACAACTGCCCCGGGAATTTTGCGGCCTGATCGGCGATGTGCACCTTCTCCAGAAAATAGAGGGCCTGCTCTTCGGCGTCTTTCTTCGGCGTCTTTCTTGCCCAGATTGGTCCGAGGGTGAGGTTGTCGAGGATGCTCAGATGGGGAAACAGATTGAAATGCTGAAAGACCATCCCCACCTCTGCCCGGACACGCTCGATGTTCTTGATGTCGTTGGTCAGCTCGATCCCGTCGACGCAGATACGCCCTCGCTGGTGCGCCTCGAGCCGATTGATGCAGCGAATCAGCGTCGATTTCCCCGACCCCGAGGGGCCGCAGATCACGATACGCTCCTGCCGCTGAACCGTCAGGTCGATCCCCTTGAGCACGTGAAAGTCACCGAACCATTTGTGTACACCGATGATCTCAATCATGGCATGCGGTGTCTCTGAAAAGTTCTGTGCCATAGCCTGTCCCCGTCTCGGGCCTTCCCGGGCCCCCTGGCCCTCTTTATCCCTGTTCGGTGGAGAGCTCCCTTTCCAGCCTGCGGCTGAATTGGGCCATCCAAAAACAGCCGAGAAAGTAAAGGAGTGCAACAAAGAGATAGGCTTCCCGGCTGAAGCCCATCCACTCGGGATTGTGCAGCATGGTCTGCGTCGTTTTCAACAGATCGAACAGCGCAATGATCACCACCAGAGAGGTATCCTTGAAAGCGGAGATGAGAATGCTCACCGTCGGGGGTATCACGATCTTCAGGGCCTGGGGCAGAATCACCAAACGCATCGTCTGATAGTAGTTCAACCCCATGGACGCCGCGGCTTCATATTGACCCTGGGGCATACCCTGAAGCCCCCCGCGAACCACCTCGGCGATGTATGCCGCCGTAAAGAGTATGATCACCACCTGGGCCCGCAGGATTTTGTTAAGCGTCACCCCCTCGGGCAGAAAGAGCGGCAAAATAATGGAGCCCATGAAAAGCAGGCTGATGAGGGGCACGCCCCGAATCAATTCGATATAGATCACCGAGATAAGCCGGACGGCAGGCATCTTCGACTGGCGACCCAGCGCCAGGAGCACACCCAGCGGATAGGCCCCGGCCAGACCGAAGACCGAGAGCAGCAGCGTCAGCGGCAGTCCGCCCCAGCGGTCGTAATCTACCGGAGCCAGTCCCGGCACACCCCCTCTCATCAGCGCTGCCATGACGATCAGGCCGAAGACCCACGCATATGCTAGCCATTGGCGCCAATGGGATCGCTCGCGACTGACAAAGAGAAGAGCGAAGAGGATCAGCATGGCCGCCGCGGGCCGCCACTGCGCCTCGGGCGGGAAGAAACCGAAGAGAATAAAGCGCAGGTTTGCCGTAATCACCGACCAGCAGGCCCCCGATGTTTCGCGGCACGCATTTCCCGTCGTGTTCCAGACACTGTCGATCAGGGCCCACTGCACGAGAGGCGGGACGAGTTTCCAAAGCACAAGAAGGGTCACGACCGTCAAAAAGGCGTTGAGCCACCCATCGAAAAGATTGGCCCGCACCCATCCCACGACCCCAACACGGGTCACCGGGGGCTTGACGATTTTGCTCCGGGCTGTTTGCACGCCATGGTCCCTCAATGCAGGCCTCGAAAAACCAGGTCCCCGTGTGTACGATACATCGACAGGGGCGTCACTGCGCGCCGCCTACCGCTCTATGAGTCTCGTCTTTCGGTTGTACCAGTTCATGAAGGCCGACGTGGTCAGGCTGAACATGAGGTAGACCAGCATGATCAGCGCCACACCTTCGATGGCTTGCCCCGTCTGATTGATGGTCGTGTTGGCCACCGACACGAAGTCGGGGAAGCCGATGGCCACTGCCAGAGAGCTGTTTTTCGTCAGATTCAGCATCTGACTGGTCAGCGGCGGGATAATGACCCGCAGCGCCTGTGGCAGAATCACCAGATGCAGCACCTGGCGCCGCCGGAGGCCGATGGACAGGGCCGCTTCCTGCTGCCCCTTGCCAACGGCCTGAATGCCCGCGCGCACGATCTCTGCCACAAATGCCGCGGTATAGAGCACCAGCCCCAGCAGCAGTGCAATGAATTCGGGACTCCAGGTCACACCGCCTTGAAAATTAAACCCCGCCAGTTCGGGCACATTCATTCCCCTGGGAGCCCCAAAGGCGAGCCAGACAAGGGCGGGCAACCCCACAAGGATACCTGCGCCCACAGTGCCGAGCGGAAAACCGCGGCCTGACCGGGCCTGTCGGGCCCGTACCCAACGCTGCAGGAGATAAACCAGCACGACGCCGGCAAAAAGTGCGGCGAGCATATATTTGTGGGCGGGATGGGGCTGCGGCACAGCAAAGACGACGCCGCGATTACAGAGAAAAAGACCGCGCAGGGGATGCAGGGCCTCCCGGGGCGACGGGAGCGCTTCGTAGAAGATGGCGTACCAGAAGAAGAGCTGGAGCAGAACCGGGATGTTCTGCATGAGCTCGATGTAGCCTGCGGCCAGTTTGGAGACCAGCCAGTTGGTGGAGAGCCGGGCCACGCCAATGAGGGTCCCCAGAACCAGCGTCATGGCCATCCCGATGAGAGCCACCTTTAAGGTGTTCAGGGCACCGACAATCAGGGCACGGCCGTAGGTATCGGCTGCGGAGTAGGGGATCACAGACTCGCCGACTTCAAAGGCCGCTTCCTTGTCGAGGAACCCCCAGCCGGTGGCGATGCTCTGCCTTTCAAGGTTGGTGAGCGTGTTGGAAATCAAATAGTAGGCCAACAGACCGAGCAGACAGAGCAGAGCGCCCTGGTAGAGAATGGCCCGCTTTCCGGGCTCCAGCCAGAAGGCTGTTCGTCCGGCTTGCGCTTGATTTGCGGCAGGGGGTCTGTCAGGCACTCCGGGTATCCCCAGTCGATTCAAATGCCTGCTTTAGACGTCGGGCTGTCAGGGCCAGCGGGAGTGCCGGGGAAGTTATCTCCCACGGAAGCGCTGCGCTGTGCCCTGTTATCTGAACGGCGCGGCATACATGAGACCGCCGTTTGTCCAGAGATCATTGAGGCCGCGCGGCAGGGCCAGCGGCGTGCCCGGTCCAACGTTGCGGTCAAAGATCTCGCCGTAATTGCCGACCTGCTTGATGATGTGGTAGGCCCAGCGGTCGTTGAGTCCCAAGGACTGCCCCAGCCCGGGCGTCACCCCCAGAAACCTTTGAATCTGGGGGTCTTTGCTTTTCAGCATTTCATCCACATTGGCCGAAGTGATGCCAAACTCTTCGGCCTGTATCAGCGCCATCACCGTCCAGTTGACGATGTCATACCACTGATCGTCGCCGTGCCGCACCACCGGCGCCAGGGGCTCTTTTGAGATGATCTCGGGCAGCAGGATATAATCATCCGGATTGGGCGCTACCGAACGGTGGGCCGCCAGCTGGGAGGTGTCAGACGTCAGGCAATCACAGCGCCCCGCGAAAAAGGCCTTCCCCAGTTCGGACACCTGTTCGATCACCACCGGTTTCCAGGCCATCTTGTTCTTGCGGAAGAAGTCCGCGGCGTTGAGCTCCGTTGTGGTTCCGGGCAGCACGCAGACCGTCGCCCCACTGAGCTCCTTCGCACTTTTCACACCCAGTTTCTTCGCGATGAGAAACCCCTGGCCATCGTAGAAATTCACATGGGCAAAACTGAGGCCATTGGTTGTTTCGCGCGTCAGGGTCTGGGTGGTATTGCGGCACAGCACATCGATCTCCTTCGACTGCAGTGCCGGCAACCGTTGCACCGCCGTCAGGGCTGTGAATTTAATCTTCCCGGCATCCCCAAAGACGGCCGCGGCAACCGCCCGGGCGGTATCGACGTCGAGACCCCGCCACGTCCCATCTTTGTCGGGCATGCTGAATCCGAAGACACCACCATTGACACCGGCAACCAGATAGCCCCGGGCCCGCACCTCTTCCAGCGTGGCGGCACCGGCTGATCCTGATGTCGTCAGCAGCACCAGGAGGACGGAGAGAGTAAAACGGCTCAAGCTGCTCATGGGCGTTCTCCTTAACAATGAATCCATCTCAGCTCTGAATACCAACAAAATGTTGCGTATAAGAACAGTGAACCTGAAAAACAAAGCGGCCGAAAACGGTGAGAAATTCAGAACAATCGGATCATAAGGATAACAGGAAACCAGGATTTGTCAAGAATCCGTGTATCCGCAGGGCGCGCTGGCCTCACCAACAGTGGCCGGCTATTACCGGTCCCTCGCAATGTCTATAGCAATCGGGTCCCTTGGCAACATGATCCCAGCACTTAGCCCGGATATCGCATGCGTAAATCTATTACGAGGCCGGATAAGCTGCCGTATGCGGCGTTGCAGAAAATCTCCTGAGCTGGTGGCCCTATTCGCAAATACACTGGTATTCGAGTGCCTTAGCACGCCCTCCTCAGCGTTGACTTTTCCCCGGCGAAGGAAGGGCTTCGCCGGGCCAGTCTCCAGCTTCACTCTGATTCATGCCGCCAGTGGCGGCTTATACATTAAGGTGTCTTGGGATCCGCTCCCTGCGACGTACCGCAGGGGGTACGCCTCAGTCGCGCGCCTCGAGGAGACCACGCTACAACCCTCTCGCTACGTCACCATATTTGCGTACAGGACCACATAAATATTGCAATAGGTCTTCAGCCAGAAAATTTCCTGCGCCTTGCCTACGGCGCTTCTAAGACCTCTCATGACGATCACTTATGCAATATCCGAGCTAGCGCCGCCGGGGCACGGCATCCCCCGGCTTTTTTCTTGATATGTCCGGGCCTATCTGAGAGAGTAGGAGAACCTGACGTTGAGATCGGACACATCTGCGAAAGGCAATTTTTTTCATCTACAGGGGGAAACGTTCATGCCCACAAAAACGGGAAAAGGCAAAAGCGGCCATCAGGACGCTCAAAGCCAAGAGGTTCACCGAGCAGCCGTGGCCCAGGGGATGTCTACAGTGTTCGAGCGATTCGCCGCTCAGCAGCCTCAATGCGGACCGTGCAAGAAAGGGCTGAGCTGCCAATTATGCTCGGACGGCCCGTGCCGCATCAGCAAGAAGGCTCCTTTGGGTGTTTGCGGCGCCACGGGAGACCTCATCGTAGCCCGCAACCTCTTGCAGCTGGCCATCATTGGAACCGCGGCCAACACCTACCAGTGCCGGAACCTCGCCAACACTTTGAAAGCCATCGGCGAGGGCCGGTCGTCCGTTAAAGTCAAGGATGAGCTCAAATTGAAAATGATGTGCCAAGGATTGGGCATGGATCACACAAAACCGGTGGATGAATTGGCCGTTGCCTTCGCGGATTACATCCTCAACGAGATAGGTAAAACCGGCACGGAGCCCTTGGGGTTGATGGACCTGTTCGCCGTGGAGAAGAGAAAGGAAGTCTGGAAGCAGGCGGATCTCTACGCAGGCGGCGCGAGTGCAGAGATTATTACGGCCCTGACCAAATGCATGACCAATCTCACCAACGACCCCGTTGACCTGATCAAAACCGCCCTCCGGTTAGGGCTGGCCAACGAATACGTGGCGCTCTGGGGGATCACTGTCATTCAGGATGTCATCATGGGCACGGCCAGCCTCACAGGCGGAGAAGCCAACATCGGCTGCCTCGACCCGGCGACGGTCAATATCATTGCCAACGGTCACCAGCCTGTTTTTGCGAGCATTGTCTTGGAAAAGGCGGGCAGTGCGCGGTTTCAGGCGGCGGCCAAGGCGGCCGGAGCCACGGGCATCAAACTCTATGGCTCCTTGTGCGAAGGCCAGCAGCTCATGAATGTCTCGAGCCGGGAAGAGTACAAAGATGTCTTTGGCGGCCAACTGGGGAACTGGATACAGGAAGAGCTGTTCATCGCCACGGGAGTCGTCGACCTTTTCATGATGGACCTCAACTGCTCGGTACCAATGCTGAAAGCTTTTGCCGACCGGTACGGCACGACGCTTATCAGCACGGACCCGGCGGTACGTTTCCCGGAGGTGGAGAGTGTGAACTTCGATCCCGAGAAGGCTGACGAACAGGCGGAGCGAATTCTGGAGACCGCCATCGCATGCTTTACGGCGCGCAAGTCCGACAAGAAACGCACGGTCAATGTGCCTTCGATGAAAGCCAAAACGGAGTGCATCGCGGGCTACACGACGGAGACGGTCCTGAAGATGTTTGGAAACGATATCAACACGTACATAGATGAATTGCGCAAAGCCAACATCAAGGGCGCGGTGGCGGTCGCAGGCTGCACCAACGTGCGAGATGATGCCGGAGGCAAGTCCATCCAGCAACTGACCTTGGAGCTGATCAAGCGGGACATCATGGTCATCGGAGCCGGATGCTGCTCCTCCACGCACCAGAACCTGGGAATGTCCACAAAGAAAATGACCCGGATGGCCGGTCCGAAACTGAGAGCCGTCTGCGAGAAACATGACGTGCCCCCGATTGTATCCTACGGCTCCTGTACGGATGTGGGCAAAATTCTCGACACCGTTGCCGCGCTGGCCTGGACGATCGGGTGCGACACGAGCCAGTTGCCCGTGGCCGCTTCGGTCCCCGAGTACATGGAGCAGAAAGCCATTGCGGACATCTTCACGGCCCTGGCCTTCGGGCTTCTGACCCATGTATCTCCCGCGCCCATGATCAGTGGGAGTTCGCTGGTCACGAACTATCTAACCCGTGACATGGTAGATCTGACGGGGGGACGCATGCTCCTCGAAGACGACCCGGTCCGGGCAGCGGACGCGATCGAGGCCCATATCATCGCGAAGAGAAAGGAGATTGCCTTTGATTGATGCTCGACGCCATGGCCGTAGCCGCGGCCAAAGAGGCTTGCCCTTCAGGACGAGTCTACAGAAGGAGCATCCCCGCGATCCAAATGGGTCCCCTCCTGTTCGACGGATTCAATTGACAGCTTCCACCAACTAGGTTCCGGATGGAAACTAATTCGTGTCCGTCTTAATTTCCGGATGGACGCCAACTAGAAAAAAAGGACTTACGGCATCCCGTAAGTCCTTGATTTCACTTGGTAGCGGGGGGAGGATTTGAACCTCCGACCTTTGGGTTATGAGCCCAACGAGCTACCAGACTGCTCCACCCCGCGCCAATAAAGTGGCTATGATAGGAAACCATCGGAACAAAGTCAAGGGGTTTTCTTGAAAAGGGTCATTTGGACAGACGACCACGATTTCCGGTCAAATTGACAGTGCGCACGATCACTGCTACCGTGTCGCAAAATGGAGGTAGATCGATGAGCGAACAAGCGTGCAGTCTGGCATCCAAGGAGTGCGTTCCCTGCAAGGGCGGTGTGCCCCCCCTCAAAGGGCCGGCGCTGGCCGACCTGCTGGATCAGCTCGGAAACAATTGGCAGGTGGCGCAGGAGCATCACCTAGAAAAAGAATACAAGTTCAAGAACTTCCGGCAGGCCCTCGATTTCACGAACCGCGTCGGGGAGCTGGCTGAGCAAATCGGACATCACCCCGATATCTTACTTGCCTGGGGGAACGTCAAGCTGACGATTTTCACCCACAAGATCGGGGGACTGAGCGAGAGCGACTTTATCTTCGCGGCAAAGGCCGACGCTGTTCTCTAAGCGCTTGGGAGAAAAAGGCCGCACGGGCAGCATCGAAATGGAGCTCGCCAACAGCGACATCCAGGAGATCGAGATCCGCGTCCCCGCAGGACATCACCACCTGCGCACCGTGCTGCGCCTTCAGAACGGGGAAGAATTCGTTCTGCAGGAAGCCACCGTCGCGAATCTTGTTCGCGCCTTCATCACGGTGAAAACCCACCCGCAACGCGCCGCCATCCGTCTGCGAGGCGTTCACCTCGAAGAAAGAAAGGAAGGATTCGCCGACTGGCAGCTCTTGGAAGAGTAAAGGCAAAAGTGATCGTACCGCAGGGCACCGAGGGCGCGCAGAAAAGCACTTCTTGTCAAAAACCAAGACCAATTTCACCGCCCGCTCGCCCTGCTCGCTAGAGGCGCCGAGGACGCGGAGGAAAACGACTTCGCGTCAAAAGGCAACCGTCTTCAGCCTTCAGTCTTCTACCTTCAAACCTGCAGTCTCACCAGCAAGCTTGCGGAAAGGGGCCGTTTCCAACCGCCCAATCAATAGACCAGAAACGAGCAATTTTTCGCAAGCTCAAGGCAACCGAAGGATTGTGCGGAGGCGTACTCGCCTGTACGCCGCACAAGCAATTTCGATGATTGACGAAGAGATTGCGGAAAAGGGCCGTTTCCAACCTTAGTCGGGAAGACTGGCAACATCCGGCCGCCTAGCCGCCTCCACCTCATCCACCCGCCCCACCGGTGTCGTAACCGGGGCCGCATGGAGGGCGTCGGGATCGGTGTCGGCGAGCTGTGCGATCTCGATCATTGCGTCGATGAAGGCATCGAGCGTTTCCTTTGACTCCGTTTCCGTCGGCTCGATCATCAGCGCCTCTTGCACAATGAGAGGGAAGTAAACCGTGGGAGGATGAAACCCCCGATCGATGAGGGCCTTGGCCACATCGAGGGCGTGTACCCCTTTGGATGCGAGCCGCTTGGCTGAGAGGACACACTCGTGCAGGCAGACGCGGTCAAAGGACTGCTCGTAGTGGTCCTTGAGCCGGACCCGCAGGTAATTGGCATTGATCACGGCGTTCTCGCTGATGCGCCGCAGCCCTTGACGGCCGAGGGTCAGAAGAAACGCATAAGCCCGAAGCACCACCGCGAAATTCCCGTAGAAGGGGGCGATGTGACCGATGCTCCGGTCTTCATCCGTGTCGTCAAGCCCGTAGGTCCCATCCTGGTGTTTCACGACCCGCGGCACCGGCAGCAGCGGCACCAGCGCCTCGGCCACCCCTACCGGGCCGGCCCCGGGACCACCGCCCCCGTGGGGCGTGCTGAAGGTCTTGTG
>CAMYMF010000021.1:12033-45564 GCA_947259355.1 uncultured Nitrospirota bacterium
TGCAGATTGAGATGCATGATGTCGAAGCCGAGATCCCCGGGACGGACACGCCCGATGAGGGCGTTCAGGTTTGCGCCGTCGGCGTAGATTAACCCGCCTGCGGCGTGGACCATCTCGTTGATCTCCCGCACATTCGGATCGTAGAGCCCCAGGGTATTGGGAAGTGTCAACATCAGCCCTGCCGTCTCAGCGTCAAGGCTCTTTTCAAGCGCCTTCATGTCGACATTGCCCAACTTGTCTGTTTTGACCTCCCGCGTCTGGAATCCAGCAAGGGTGGCGCTGGCCGGATTGGTCCCGTGGGCCGAGTCGGGGATGAGGATCGTGTCCCGCCTGGCTCCTCGCTCCTTATGGTAGGCCGCGATCAGCATGAGGCCGGTGAATTCGCCGTGTGCACCGGCCAGGGGCTGCAAGGTGAAATCGCCGAAACCGAGGATCTCGCTGTAGAGGCGTTGCGATTCATGGAGGACCGCCAAGGCACCCTGCACCAGTGCGGCGCCGCCTTCGAGCTGCGGCAGAAGGGGGTGGAGTTTGGAAAACCCCGGAAGCGCCGCCAGGTCTTCATGAAATCTCGGGTTGTACTTCATGGTGCACGAACCGAGCGGATAAAAGGCCGTCTCGATGGCCATGTTCCTCCGGCTCAAGTTGACGAAATGGCGGATGACATCCAGCTCACTGAGCTCGGGCAGTGCCGTCTCCTCGGATCGCTTCAACGCGACCGGCACGGCCTCGGCCGCCGGCACATCCGACTCGGGAAGCGTGCTGCCCCGCCGACCCGGTGATCCTTTCTCGAAAATAAGCTTCACAGTGCCTCCTTCACGGCTTGTGCCAAGGCATCGATCTCCGCCCGGGTACGGAGCTCCGTCACCGCCACCAGAAGCTGACGCTTTCGCCCGGGGAAAAAGAGACCGAGCGGCACCCCCGCGAGAAAACCTTTCTGCATCAAATGCGCCACGAGGTCCTCGGCACTCACCGGAAGTTCGATCGCGAACTCATTGAAAAAGCCATTGGGGTCCACAAACTCTACCCCTGAAATTGTCTCCAGACGGTTTCTGGCGTAGACCGCTTTGGCGTTGCAGAGCTGTCCCACGCGGCGAAAGCCGCCCTTGCCCAGGAGCGAAAGATAGATCACCGCCCGCAGGGCCAGCAGCGATTCGTTGGTGCAGATGTTCGAGGTGGCTTTCTCACGCCGGATATGCTGCTCCCTCGCCTGAAGGGTCAGCACAAAGCCCGTCTTGCCTCTGCCATCCCGGGTGCGGCCCACGATGCGCCCCGGCATTCTCCGCATGAATTCACGGGTGCTCGCGATAAACCCCAGATAGGGGCCTCCGAAGGCCAAGGGGCTGCCAAGAGACTGCCCTTCGCCGGTGACAATGTCGAAGCCCATGGCACCCGGAGGCGTTACCAGGGAGAGAGCTACAGGATAGCATGCACAGATGGTGGTGGCCCCCAGCTCCTGCGCCTCCCCGACGAGGTCACACCAGTCGAAGAGGGCACCGAAGAAGTCAGGGTACTGAATCACCACGGCCGCGGTGTTTCTGTCCAGATGCGCCCGGAGCTCCTGCGCAACCTGCGTTGGCGGCGCGTCGGCGGTCACGACAACCTCTCCACCGAGATGCGCGCTGGCGCATGCGATCATTTGCCGGTAAAGGGGGTTGAGGGAGCCTGCAAGGAGAATCTTCTCTCCCCGCCCCTTTCGCAGAGCCATGAGGATTGCCTCGAACAGAGCGGTGCCGCCGTCGTAGAGGGACGCGTTGGACACCGCCATCTCAGTCAATCGGCAGATGGCCGACTGGTATTCATAAATAGCCTGCAAGGTTCCCTGGGAGGCCTCCGCCTGGTAGGGGGTATAGGCGGTGAGGAACTCGCCCCGTTCAACAATGTGGGAGATGGCTGCAGGAATGAAATGCTCGTAAAAGCCTCCGCCGGCAAAGCAGACCAAGTCCGACCGGTTCCGAGCGGCGAGGCTCGAGAGGCGGCGGGTCACCTCGAATTCGGATTGTCTATCTGGGATAGCGTGCAGATCGGGAGAGGGTTCGAAGACTTGCGCACCCTGCCACAGGGCCTCCATACTTTCAACGCCGATGGCCTCAAGCATGGCCCGGCGATCGTCGTCCGTGTTGGCTATGTATGGCACAAAACATCACCCCTCGTCATCGTCTTCTTCGTCACCCTCCTCTTCATTCGTCGCGAGCACCTCTTCAATATACTGTCGGTAATCCTCATGGACCATGAGATTGTCCAGTTCCGCTTCGTCCGCACCCTCCAATCGGCAGAACCAGCCTTCCTCCTCCGGCGATTCGTTCACAATTTCCGGATTGTCGACCAACTCCTCATTCACCTCAATGACCTTGCCTGAAACGGGAGCAAAGACATCCTCCGCGGCCTTGACCGATTCGACCACCAGCATGGCCTCACCCTGTTCGAATTGGGTACCGGTTTCCGGCAACTCCACAAAGGTGACATCTCCCAACTCGTTGGCTGCGTAACTCGAGATTCCGATGGTCGCCACTCCCCCTGTGATCTCTACCCATTCGTGCTCCTTCGAGTAAAACTTCATGAATCCGCCTCCCCCTGTCCAGGCCCCTTCGCGGCCCCACCCCCGTAAAAGGGGAGACCCGTCACCACCGCCTCGAGCGGCTTGGCCGCCCCACCGACCAGAAGCGCTGTCCCCAATTCCGGTTTTTTCTCCCCAACTATATATGCCAGGGCCACTGCCCTGTCAAGCGACGGTGCATAAGAGCCAGAGGTGACTTTTCCGACGGCCCGTCCGTCCAATGTGCGGACGGGATCCTGTCGTCGGGCGGCCCGCCGACCCTGAAGAAGCAGACCGACCAGACGCTTGCGAGGAGGGCGCTCAAGACAGCGACTCCCCACGAAAGAGCGGTGGTCCCCGCTGATCAGAGAGTCAAAACCTGCCTCCAGCGGCGTTGTGTCGATGTCCAGTTCGTGGCCATAGAGGGGAAACCCCATTTCCAGCCTGAGGGTGTCTCGTGCGCCCAGTCCCGCCGCCTGCACCCCCTCCTCCTTGAGAAGATGCTCCCAAAGCACGGTGGCTTTCTCCCACGGCAGATAGAACTCATATCCGAGCTCCCCCGTATAGCCCGTTCGGCTCAGCAGTATTTGCTCACCGATCAGTTCAATACGGCACCACTGATAATAGCGAGGCAGCCGCTCTTGTCCAAAACCAAGCCCCATGAGAATCTCTGCGGAGCGCGGTCCCTGCAGATCAAGCTTTGCCGTTCGGGAAGACTCATCAGATAAGGAAACCGCGGGGTGAATCTTCTGCTGGAGCCAGTCGGCATCGGCACCACGGGTGGCGGCATTTACCACCAGATAGAATTCCTCGGTCCCCAAACGGTAGACCAGAAGATCATCCCGGACCCCGCCCTCTTCTGTCAGGAGGAAGTTGTAGCGGCAGCTGCCGATGGCCTGATCCGACACGGCCCGGGCAAGCAGTCCGTCGAGCAGTGCCGCGGCCCCTGTGCCGAATACACGAAACTCCCCCATGTGGCATGTGTCGAAGAGCGATGCACCTTCGCGCGTATGCCGGTGCTCTTTGATGATACCGGGCCCATAGTGTAGCGGCATGTTCCACCCGGCAAAGGGAACCATGCGGGCACCCAAGCTGAGGTGGGCCTGCTTCAGCGGTGTGTCCAGAAGTTTCATGCTGCCCATTCGCTCACCCCCCGGTGGCTCGGAGCGCCCCTGCGTAACGGATCACGACGGGGCGCTGGCAAAGGAAAATATCAGCGCCCGTGGCGGTCGTCAAGGAACGGGCGCTAAGCTGGCATCGTTTGTACTTGCTATTTTCCTGTGGTGAGTCTACGGTTAAACCCTTGGCGCTTTGGGGCCTTTCGTTCGAGGTGCACGCCATGTCTTTGGCCAGGAGAAACAGCAAAAAGTATCGGGCCCTCCCTCTTTTTACCGCCGGCATTCTGCTGATCGGCTGCGTCAGCCTTTGTGCGGCGGAGCAAGGCGGCAGAGAGATCGCGTTCGGGGCCCGGGGGGGATTCTCCGACTCAACGCCCCGTGAGAATTTCCATCAGTATGATCTGTTTGTGAGTGATGCACTCCCCTGGCGTTGGACTCTTTCGTCGGGCTGGGAGCTGCAAACGCGACTCAACGCAACGGCTTCCCTGTTGCGAGCGGCCGGAGAGAAGGGGCTGATCTTTTCCGCCGGTCCCGGGTTTGTCGTCGCAAAGTACGCTGGAAGATTCTCCCTGATCGGCGGATACAGCATCGGCTTGCTGACGGAGCACAAATACAGACGGCACGATCTGGGAGGGCCCCTTCAGTTCATCGGCCATTTGGGCGTGGCCTACCGGCTCTATCGGAGCGTCCAGGTCGGCTATCGCCTGCAGCACATGTCCAACGCCAGCATCTATGACCCCAACCCCGGCCTCAACATGAACATGTTCTTCGTGAGCGGCACTTTCTGATGCCGGATTCGTAAGCACTATGCCGACTCCGCGCTAGAGCCCGCTCGAATTCTGAATAAGCTGATAATAAAACTTCACCATCTGCAGATAATTCTCGATGGAGATCCTCTCGTTGGTACCGTGAATGCGCGGGAGATCATCGGGGCCGAGCCGGTTCAGCAGGAAGTGATAGGTGTTCTCCGACATGTCCACAAAATAGCGGGAATCGGTGGCCCCCACCACCAGGAAGGGGACCACCACAAGATGGGTGTCTGCGCTGATCTGACGGATGGTTGAAGCAATCATCCGGTACGTACCCGAGGCGGTGTCGGAAACGGGTGACGGGTTTCCGTAGTAGCCGGCGGGGCGGAGCTGAATCTCTGGATTATCGATGACACGGTGCACCTGTGCGATCACTGTCTGCACCGACTCGCCCGGCATGATCCGGAAATTGACAACGGCCGTGGCCCGCTGGGGCAAGATGTTGTCTTTCACGCTCCCGGTGAACATGGTGGCCGCGGTGGTCGTACGGATGATTGCGTTCATGGTCGGAAGCCGGCCGAGACGGTTCTTGACGAGTGGCCCGAAGAGCCACAGGTTGGCCACAAACATCCGCTGGACAAAAGGCATCTCCGGCCCCAGATGCTCAAACATCCTTGCCGCAAAATCCAAATTCGCCGGGAAGCGTTTGGCTTCGAGTCGCGTAATCGCCTGGCTCAACACACCGACCGCCGTATGGCGGGGAGGCATGGAGGAATGCCCGCCGGGGCGCTCAACAACGAGTTCCAGGCTGACGTACCCCTTCTGTGCAATCCCCACCAGGGCCACCGGCGCCGCAACATTTGGAATGATCCCCTCCACGATGTTGGCCCCCTCATCCAGGACGTATCTGAACCGAGCTCCTCTGCCTGCAAGAGCCTTTGCGATCTTGGCCGCGCCCCGGGCGCCGCCCACCTCCTCATCGTGACCGAAGGCCAGATAAATTGTCTGCAGCGGTGTGAAACCCTGCCCCAGGAGCACTTCCACGGCCTCCAGAATTCCCATCAGCCCCGATTTAATGTCGAGCGCCCCGCGCCCCCAGACAAACCCATCGGCCATCTTGCCGGCAAAGGGCGGGTGCTCCCAGTCATGCTCGGTGCCCGGCGTGACCGGCACCACATCCTGGTGGGCCATCAGAAGAATGGGCGCCGCCGTCGCGCTGCGGCCCCGCCAGGTGTAAAGAAGCGCAGCATCGCCGATGACTTCTCTTTTGAGAGTGCCATGAACCCTGGGGAAGGAAGATTTCAAGTAGGCATGAAACGTCCTGAACGCGTCCAGGTTGACGCGGCTTGGATCCACGTCTGAAATCGTCTCAAACCGCAGCGCGCCGGCCAGACGCTGCGCAATCTCCTCTTGATTCAGAACGACCTCGCGTACCGGCGGTGCCTCCACCGCTATGGGTGTCATGCGAACCGTCCTCACTACTGCGATGGAGATGATGCACAGGCAGGCGAGGAGAACGAATGCAACGAGCTTTCTCATGACGACCTCGTCGGCAACCAGTGATCGGAAAGCTTCTGCGGCATGCAGAGGGATCAACCTATCATTGATGAAGAGAATTGTCCAATCGTGGCCCACCCGCCGCCGCAGAAGCCCGCCACCGGCCGGCGAACCGCCGAATTGACAGAATCTGCGCCAGCCGCCATATTAGGACAGACCAAAAGGGAGCCGGCCAGTCCCAGCAGATCGATCGTGCTCATAACCGCCCAGATCGGCAAGACCATGACCACCATTTCACCCGCACCATTCGAGACCGCGCCCGGGACGACACTCTTTCGAACGCGGGGTCTCACCAAAGTGTATGACATGGGTGCGGTCCAGGTACATGCCCTGCGGGGGGTGGATCTGGAACTTTTCGCCGGCGAGCTGGTGGTCCTGCTGGGACCTTCAGGAAGCGGAAAGTCGACCCTGCTCAACATCCTTGGGGGACTCGACACCGCGACAGACGGTGCCGTGACCTACCGCGATCAGGACCTAACCCGGGCGAACGATGAGGCGCTCACCGAATACCGGCGCTTTCACGTCGGCTTTGTTTTTCAGTTCTACAATCTGATCCCCAGTCTCACGGCGCGTGAAAATGTGGCCGTTGTCACCGAGATCGCAGAGAAACCGATGACGCCGGAAGCGGCGCTGGCCCTGGTCGATCTCTCCGATAGGCTCGATCATTTTCCGGCACAGCTCTCGGGAGGCCAGCAGCAGCGGGTCGCCATCGCCCGGGCCATTGCCAAGAATCCAGCCGTGCTGCTCTGCGACGAGCCCACGGGCGCGCTCGACTCCGAAACGGGCATTGTCGTTCTCGAAGCGCTCGAGCGGGTCAACCGGGAAATAGGCACGACCACCGTCGTGATCACCCACAACGCTGACATTGCCGGTATGGCCGATCGGGTCATCCGCCTCAGCAACGGTCTCATTGCAAACGTGCAGCGAAACGAGCACAAGAAAGCGCCGCAGGAGCTGCACTGGTAGTACTGATGAAGAGCATAGACCGTAAACTCTTGCGGGACCTTTGGGAAATGCGGGGTCAGGCGCTGGCCATCGCTGGCGTGATCGCAGGCGGCGTGGCAACCTTCGTCATGTCCCTGAGCACCCTCGACTCCCTGCGGCTCACCCAAGCCACTTACTATCAAGACTATCGTTTCGCCCAGGTCTTCGCATCGCTCAAACGCGCGCCCCTGAGTCTGGCGTCGAGAATCGAAGAGATCCCCGGCGTCGACCGGGTCGAGACCCGTGTACTTGCACCGGTGACCGTCGAGATCGAGGGCTTTGCCGATCCCGTCACGGGGCTTTTGATTTCTGTGCCCGATGTCGGCGAGCCATTGCTGAACCGCCTCTTTTTGCGCGCGGGCCGCTTCGTGCACCCCAACCGTGAGGACGAAGTGGTGATCAGCGATGCCTTCGCGGCGGCCCACGGATTCACCCCCGGCACGAAACTGCATGTCACCATCAATGGAAAGCGAAAGCACCTCACGGTGGTGGGCGTGGCCCTTTCCCCCGAGTACATCTATGAAATCCGTCCCGGCGCGATCTTCCCCGATTATGCGAGGTACGGTATCTTCTGGATGGCCCGGACACCGTTGAGCACCGCCTATGATATGGAGGGCGCGTTCAATGATGTCGCGCTCACGCAGGCCTCGGGCACGGTGCTCCAGGATGTGATCGATCGCCTCGATGCCCTGCTCGAGCGCTACGGCGGACGCGGTGCTTACGGCCGAGAGGATCAAGTATCGCACAAATACCTCTCGCAGGAAATCAAGGCGCTGGAGACGTTTGCCATCGTACTGCCGGCCATCTTTCTGGCGGTGGCCGCGTTTCTTTTGAATGTCGTCATCAGCCGGCTGATCAGCACACAGCGCGAGCAGATCGCGGCGCTCAAGGCCTTCGGCTATCGAAACATGGAAATCGGCATCCACTACATGAAGCTGGTCTTGATGATCTTGGCGGCGGGGCTCGCGGGAGGGATTGGAGGCGGCGTCTGGCTGGGGCGGTCCATGAGCAATCTGTATCAGGAGTTTTTCCGTTTCCCCTTCCTGGAATACCAGCTGGAGCCCTACGTCATCACCACAACCTGCCTGGTGGGGCTGGCCGCGGCCTTGCTGGGTACACTGCACGGCGTCCGGCGGGCCGCCGTACTCCCCCCGGCCGAAGCGATGCGACCCGAGCCTCCCGTGGCGTACCGGGAGACCCTGATCGAACGCGCGGGTCTCAAGCGTTTCTTCTCGCAGCCGACGCGAATGATTGCACGCAACATCGAGCGAAAGCCACTCAAGTCGCTTCTGTCAATCATCGGCATCGCTTTCGCCTGTGCCATCATGATGCTCGGGAGTTTCCAGGAGGATGCCATCGACTATATGGTCAACGTGCAGTTCGGGCTTTCACAGCGGGAAGACCTGACCGTGAGCTTCGTGGAGCCGGCCGCGCCCCGAGCCCTGTATGAACTGGAGAGCTTCGAGGGCATCGAGTATGGCGAGCCCTTCCGCGCGGTGCCCGCGAGACTCCGCTTTGAGCATCGAAGCTACAGGACAGCGATCCAGGGGCTCGAGCCCAGGGGGCGACTGAAGCGCTTGCTGAACAGAAAGCTCGAGACCATCACCCTTCCCGAAAACGGCCTGATGCTCACCGACTATCTCGGCGGAATCCTGGGTGTTCGGCCTGGAGACACGTTGCGGGTGGAGGTGCTGGAGGGCAGTCGCCCGGTCCGGGAGGTCCCCGTGGCTGCGCTGGTCAGTGAGTATATCGGCGTGTCGGCCTACATGCACCGGGAAACATTGAACCGCTTGATGCGGGAAGGAAACGTCCTTTCCGGTGCATACCTGGCCGCGGACCTGTTGAAAGAGAATGAGATCTTCTCAAAACTGCGAGAAGTTCCGCGGATCGCTGGCACCGTCGCCCGGGAGGACGCGATCCGGAGCTTCTATGAAACCATGGCCGAATCGATTCTCATTTTCACCTTCTTTATCGTGCTCCTCGCCGGGACTATTGCCTTTGGCGTCGTCTACAACAGCGCGCGCATTGCGCTCTCCGAGCGTGGGCGGGAATTGGCCAGTCTTCGGGTGCTGGGCTTTACCCGCGGAGAGATATCGTATATCCTGCTCGGTGAACTGGGTGTGCTGACCCTTGCGGCCATCCCCATCGGCTTCCTGATCGGCCGAGGGTTGTGCGCCTACCTCATCGTGGCCGTGCAGTCGGAATTGTATCGCATCCCGCTGATCCTGGAGCAGAGCACCTATGCCTTTGCGGCGACAGTCGTGATCCTTTCGGCATGTATCTCCGGTCTCATCGTACGGCGGAAACTGGACCATCTCGATCTGGTCGCCGTTCTGAAAACAAAGGAATAACAGATCATGCCACGACGCAACTGGATACGGTTGATCCTATTCCTGGCGGAGATCGTACTTACCATCGCCTATGGGTTCCGTCCGAAACCGATTCTGGTCGATACCCTAGCAGTCCAGCGGGGCCTGATGCAGGAGACGGTCCGAGAGGAGGGGAAGACTCGGGTGATCGATCGCTTTGTGATCTCGGCCCCCGTGGCGGGTCTCTTGCGTCGTATCGAGATGGACGTCGGTGATGCTGTCGCCCGCGGTCAGGTTCTGGTCTCGCTGGAGCCGCTCCCATCGATTGTGCTCGATCCCCGCAGCCGGGCGGAAGCCGAAGCGCGCCTGGCTGCGGCCGAGGCCGCACTGCGTCGGGCGCAATCCACCACCCAGGCGGCCCAGGCCGATGCCGATCTGGCAGCCTCCGAGCTGACACGTATCCGGGGATTGTTTGCCGAGGGTTTTGCTTCCCGGGAACAGCTCGATCAGGCGGAAACCGAGGCCCAACGGACACGGGCCAATCTTCGGTCCGCACAATTCGCAGCCAAAGTCGCCCGCTTTGACGTGGAGGCGGCGCGCACAGCCCTCAAATATTCTGCTGCGGAAGGGAAAACAGCCCCCCCCGAGGTCGTCACCCTGCGTGCCCCGGTGAGTGGACGGATTCTAAAGATTCATCGTGAAAGCGAAGGGGTGGTGCAGCGGGCCGACCCTCTCATCGAAATCGGCGACCCCCGCGCCCTGGAGATCGAAGTCGACGTGCTCTCGGCCGACGCCGTGCGGATCAAACCGGGCCTGCCTGTGCGCATAGAACGGTGGGGGGGCGACACCGCCCTGGAGGCCCGGGTCAAGACCGTGGAGCCCGTTGGTTTCACCAAGATTTCCGCGCTCGGTGTCGAAGAACAGCGGGTCTATGTCATCGCAGGGATTACATCGCCCGAAGCGGACTGGGACCGCCTGGGTGACGGCTACCGCGTCGAGGCTGCGTTCATCTTATGGGAAGGTGACAATGTGCTTCAGGTACCGACGAGTGCGCTCTTTCGACACAAGGAGGGGTGGGCAGTGTTCACTGTGGAAAATGGAAAAGCCCGTCGCCACTCCGTGGAGATCGATCATCGAAGCGGCTTCACGGCGGAAATCCTCTCGGGAGTCTCCGAGGGAGACGTGGTGATCATCCACCCGAACGATACGATCAGCGACGGGACGCGTGTGCGTCCACGCGCTGGGTAGCCCGCAGCAGCGCGCCGGGCTAGCTACCCCAGAACATCCAGTCGGTCGTTTCCATGTCAAATTCGGGAAGCAGGCCCTTTTCATCGGCGAATTCTCGCCCCAAGCCGATCAGTCGCCCATGTTCGAAGACGAGAGGAGTCAAACACTCATCGGGCACGATGGCTTCCCGGTAACTCCTGTCCCAGTACCCCCGCATACCGCCCAACGGTTCCGCATAGTAATAGACCACCCGATAGGTCTTGTCCCCTACGGTCCGGCTCTCGGCTCTGTAAGGATTGCGGACCTCGATGATTTGATAGTCGACCAGACGACCCTGGTAATAGACCGGCTCCTGCACCCGCTCAACGTCAACCCCCATGATTCGCCCGACCTCCGCTTCAGTCATGCCGATCTCAAGCTGCTTGAGGCTTTCAATGTTTCTGGCCCGGATGTCCTCCGTCTGCAGATGGGCGCATCCCAGGAGTGCAACGATCAAGAAATAGAACGCCCACATATATCTTTTCATTTCCATTCCCTGCACTTCTTTTTGACCAACAGATGCAGCACGGAGTTTCGATCTTGCTCCGCATCAGCCACGGCTCCATCCGGGCCCCGTGAGGCTCCTCTTACACCTTGTAGCAAAGGACCCGGATCAACCCGATGGTGGCCCCTCTGTCATCGGTGGTCGGCATATCGGAAATAGAGATGACCTCTTTGACATCATTTTCCGAGAGGAACTTTTCTACTGTCGCATCAATATCAGCAAGCTCCTGCATCGTTTTCATTGGTTTGACTTCCGTACCAAAAGATTTTACCTTGTACATGGCTCATACCTCCTTTCGGTGACTCTCTTTCCCTCAAGAAGACCGTCTCATCATATTGAGACACCCCTATACTCCCCGACCTTCTACGTTTCTGCCGGTTTGATTTTAGCTCAGAATCGCGAAGTTGGAAACTGGAGCGATGTGGCGGAGATGACTGCCCGTTCCACCGGCTCATGTCGGCCTGGGTGTTGGCCGGTGACAGCTTGGGCAGAAAAATGAACGGCCGGACGGTGAACACCAAGCCACCGTCCGGCCTCTATGTAGAAGGGAGGTCCCCAGTGAGGGGAGCCCGCTGTTACTCCTGATACCAGCCGTTGATGCGCAGCGCCGGATCGCCGCTGTCAGGAGGCGGTGGATCCCCCGGTATCGGATCGGGACCCGAGCCAGGATCGTCCACCCCGAAACGACCACGCTGATCGATAACAATGGTCTTTCCGTCCACCGCCTGCGCGGTGGCAGTGGTCTTGCCGGCCGGCGTGACTCTGACTTTGCTCCCGTCGGGACTGACCGTGATGATCTCACTGGATCCCGCACTCTCGGAGCAGAAGGCCCAAGTGTCTGCCGCACCGGTGGAAGCGATGAGGGTGGCCCGCCCTCGGTTCAGGATGGGAGCCGCATAGATCTTTGCGTTGCCCACGTAGCCGTCCCCGTCTCCGATAACGTATTTCGCTGTCCCGTCCTTGCTGCCGTCCGTTTTGTGCTTGGCGTAGATGGCATAGAAGCGGTTGTCCGTGTCACCGGCTGTACCGAAGTACACAACGAGATTCCCCGTGGAATCGAAGGCCAAAGCCGGTCGTGCATAGATTTTGTTTGCCATGGGATCTGTATAGAGGATGCTCCCGACCCAGTCGTCATCCAGCGTGGAATCGGCGGTTTCTGCCGCAGGGTCAAAGGTGAACTCCCAGAGCCGACCGATGAAATCGCCCACATAGGCGCGGTCCACGTAGCCGTCGTAATCGGAGTCAATGGCTGAGACCGAACCAGGGAGGAACGCGCCCGACGGATCGGCGCAGTCGGTGCGCCGGAATTCCCAGATCTTGGAACCCGTTTCGATGTCGAGTGCGTAGACGGCAAAGCCGTCGTTGTTGTCGTTTTCGATCCCCGATGAAATCATGGCGACATACTTCGTTGTGCCGTCCACTTTCATCCTGAGAATGCCGGGATGCGACCGGATACCGCCCAGATCGACCGCTCCCGGGAATTCCCAGAGCACCCCTGGATTGGCGGGGTCGGTGATGTCGAGCGCGAAGACCACATTCCGCTCAGCCCCCAATGGTGAGACCAGCACGGTGTGCCAATCGGAAGCCGCGGGAGAGCCCATGTAGGAGAAGACGACATCCGCCACGGCCGGCGAGGCATCGACCTTGGCATCATCGTAGGGCGGAAAATCGAGGTTGTTCACGATCTGGGGATTGTTGTGTCTCGGAAGATACCGCCAGAGTTCCCCGCCGCTCTCGACCTTGTCCGCATAGATGGCGTGCAGCATGCCGTCGGTGGCACCGACATAGACCATACGGTCCCGGTTGGCGTTGTTGTTCTTGAAGACCCGGAAGCTCTCCCGCTCATTGGAAGGCGACGCGTAGTACCAGAACCAGAAGGGATAGACCGGTCCCCCGACAATGGCCGGTGCGGAGTGATCGATCCCGCCGAGGGGCAGACCGGCGATGGAGGATACCTCGGCCGCTGTGAGACTGCCCGGGCATGCGGCGAGGTCACACCGGCTGTCGGTGGCATCGGAGCTGTAGATGGTGTTGTTCCCCTGCCCCGTGGCCGTCCAAAGGGGGGCAGCGGTGCTCGGATCTGCCAGGATGTCCGCCACCCGGAATTTCCGGAAGTACCCCTCCGAGGGATCCGACGGCGCCATGAAGGAGCCCGCATAGATTGTCGCCTGATTGTTCTCGTCGGGATCGCGAGGATCAATGACGATCTCGGAGCGATAGAATTCTGTTCTGGCCACGTAGCTGAAGTTCATGTCGATCGTCTTAATGAAGGGCGTCACGTTCACATCGTCGGTGTGCAATTCAGCCTTCCACCGAAGATCGGCGCCGTAGGTACCAAAGACCGCTGTCCAGCCGTTGCTTGCGTTCACTGGATACCAGTTTCGACCGCCATCGTTGGAAAGATAATAGGTAATGGACGTGTTGGGATAAACGACGTCCGTCACCTGCAATGTGGCACTCGTGATGGCATACTGGGTCGGATCGATATCGGCCACGTTCGTCGACTGCGCCACGCCGTCGGCGGCATAGTTGGTCAACGCTTCATTCAAATAGACGAAGGCCTTCTGCGCATCGTTTCCATCGGCGATGAAGACATCGATATAGCCGTTCCCGTCGAAGTCACCGATACCGGCATTGTCGAAATCTCCTTCGTTGGCACCCAGATCGTTCATGTCAAAGGTAACAGGTCCTCCTGCGGAGGCATCGTATGTGTTCTCGAAGTAGAAAAGTTTTCCCGGGTGATCCGTTCCGATCATGAAGTCCGGCTTCGTGTCCTTATTGAAATCGGCCACATTCAGGTTGGTGGCCTGGAAAACGTTACCGACGACGCAGCCAGCAACGGGATCACAGATGAAGTTCGCATTCCCGTCGTTCAGCAGCAGCTTTATCTCCGTAGAGTTGAAAGTACTCCCGACGACAATATCGATATCACCATCTCCATCAAAATCGGCCAGTCCGACGACATTTGTTCGGGGCCAGCCGGCATCGATCTCCTTGACAAACTGGAAGGTGCCATCCATGTTGTTTTTGAGATAATGAAGCCTCCCGGTGCCTGCGTCATTGGCCAGCACCAGATCGAGCCAGCCATCACCGTCAATGTCGGCGGTGGCCACCCCCGTTTCCCATAGCATGGGGGATACGGTGTGTTCGATCCCGTTGGGATTGGTGAAACTCGCGGCGCCGTCATTGAGCCAGATGCGAAGATGTCCCGCCCTGTCGTAGGAGGCCACATCCAGGTCTCCGTCGTTGTCGAAGTCCCCGGCGGCCATTCCCTTGACGGAATCTCCGTCACCGCAGTCAATAATCGTCTGCGTGGGGAAGTTACCGTCCAGCGTCGAATTTGGCAGAAAGGCAAGGGCACCGTTTGCAGAACAGCCGGTAGGCTGGTTGCCGCCCACCACCATGTCGTCATCGCCATCGCCGTCGAAATCACCACCGGCCGCGGATTTCATCCAGTTGGTGGAGACGGTGGTGGAGTTCATGCCGGTAAATTTAATGCCCGAGATCGGCAGGAGCAGACAATCCGTCCCGGTGCACTCCATATAGGTTTGCCCCTTTCCATCGCCCCAGCCGAATGTGGTGGTGTTTAAATCGTCTTTGTAGACGGCTGTATCAAACTGTTCCATCCCGCCGGTAAGTGCGAAGGGATTGAGATCGGTCTTTTCATCGCACGAATCCTGCGCAAATGCGGGAAACGACCCTAACAGAAACACGAAGAGCAGCGCGCTGAGGCATGATATGAGCGGCGTGCCTCCGCCTTCGCTTTTTTTATGGGTCATCTGACTTGTTCGTCTCATGAGTATCCCTCCGTCGGAGTGGAGATATCTATATAATTATTGGAAGTTCCCTTGATTCATTTCCCCGCCGCCGGCCTGGGGGTGCGATCCCCCGGTGCCCTGATTGAAGGCCAGCACGACCCGGATGGCCGCCCGTGCATTGTTGGGGCCAATCCCCTCGGAGCGGACCATGATCCGCCCCGGTTCCGTCGTCAGGGGATCCGCGACGGTGAGATTCACATCCTGCGTGCCGTCGCCGTCCACGTCGCCATTCCAGCTGCCCAGGGCGATGATGTCCGCGTCCTGTTCCTTGATGGTGCCCGCCGCCCCATCGTAGGGGAAGAACGGCAGCAGCACGTCCCGGGCTCTTTCCGCCCCGGCTTCGGCGAACTGCATGGCCATATTGGTCTTGCGGTCATTGCCCGCCAGCTCGATTTCAATGCTGGATGAGAGCATGGAACTGATGCTGATAATGCTCAGGGCGAGCAGCAGCAAGAGAGTGGTGATCAGCACCATGCCTGCTTCGTGTGAGTTCATCTCTCTGCGTTCTCTGTTCACGTAAAACCTCCTGCCGCGTTAAATTCCGTAGTTTCGAACGCGCACGGTGTTGGTTGCCGTTCTTCGGATGAAACGGATGTAATCGGCCGCGTTATAACCCGCGTCCGTCGCCGGGTCGTGGTTTTCCAGGACGAATTCTGTCGCCGGCCGGCCGGTGACACTTCGTATCGCCCGTGCCGAGCGCGCCGTAAAGCTGACCCGGACGGCACGGACCTGGTCGAGCTGGGCTGCGGCCAGCCCATTATTGTCCCAGGCGTTGATCTCCAGGGTATTGTCCGTATTGTCCGTGTCCAGCCCGAAGGCGAGCTGCATGTCTTCGATGTTCTGGGCGACGATCTGCGGCGGGCCGGGAAGGATGTTGTTCCCGCTGTAACTCAATGTATTGTAGGGCACCCGCTGAAGGGCGCTGCCGCTCACGAAATACTTGTACCAGAAGACGTGGTAGACGCTGTCGCCCGCGCTGTAGCCCGGAAACGTCTGATCCTGCTGCCCGCCGGGCAGGTTGAAGGTGGCGAGCCCCGCATTATGGTTCACCACGTTACCCGCCACACTGGTCACCTGAAAGAAGTGTGCCGACGCGCCGTTGGAGATCATAAAGAGATCCCCCGCAGCCAGCGCACTGGCATCGTTGAGCGTGAAGGGATTCGTTGCGTTGGCGGCATTGGCGCCGAGCGTCGTGATCAAGCGGGTCGTCAGGATGTCAAAGCTGTCCGTGTTGTTGTCGATGGCGATGGGTCCGCCAGAAGCCAGGGCAATGGTTTGAGCCGTGTTGTTATCCTGCACGACGATGGGCCGTGCGTTGTTCAGATCGACGGTTCCCGTTCCGCCCAGGGAGACACCGCCCATGCCGTACCCCGCGTTCCGAAACTCCCGGCTCAACATCTGGTTGATAAAGCGAAGGTTCTGCTGTACCGCCACCGCCTCGCCTTGATTGGTAAAGGCCTCCTGCTGTCCGATGAATGTGCCGTAAGCACCACCCACCAGCAGGAGCCCGACCACCATGGCGATCATGAGTTCCACAATTGTAAATCCCGCAGATCCGATACGCATGAGGCTCTCCCTGATCACATGATGGTTGTCAAAACGACGGACCGGTTTCGGTTGGCCGGATTGGTGTCGGGATCAAAGAGCTTCCAGGAGACGGTGACCGTCACCCGATTCAAGTCCGGCGGAATGGGCGCCACGGTGACGGCTCCTTGTCCGCTTGGCAGCGCATTCGCGACCTGGGCCTGCCAGCCTACCAGGTCGATGGTCGTGGAGGCGGCGAAGGTTGCCACGTTCGATGGGTCACTGCGAAAGCGATCCACCATTCCTTGCGCCAGCGCGTTGGCCGTGGTCATACTGGACGCGACGGTGTTGCTCCGCACCGCCATGACCTGCATGGTGTTCATGGCCAGCAACCCCACGGAGAGAACCAGCAGGGCGACCAACACCTCGATCAGCGTGAAACCTTTCTCGCTCTTGTCTTTTCTTTTCATCACAAGACGCTCCTCATCCGATGCGCTAATCCCAGGACGAAGTGTGGTCATCCCATTTGGTAATCGCCGTACTGCCGGAGGCAGACAGCGTCACGGCATAGTTTCGCAGATTGCCGGGGTCCAGGTCAGCCTGCGCAGGATCAAAGTGAAGATAGACTTGACCGAATAGAACGTTTCCCGCCGTGTCCCGCAAGGAGCCATCGGCCCGGAACACCACCGAAGCGCCTGAAAGATCCACGCCGCCGCCCGTGTTGAGGGCCACCCCTCCGTCTCTTCCAAAGTTGGTTTTCCCATCAAAAGTGTGCGCCCAGAGCGCCTCTCCGGCATCGATGGCACCGTTGGTGTTGGCGTCCAGGAAGGCCACCAGGCTTTCCGGTTCGGCCGTGCTGAAGTTTACCGTCACCGGTTGGGACCGCTTGATGGCCTCGAATCTTGCTTTCTGCAGATTCGAACGAATCTCATTGACATCACTGCGCAGTTGAAAATGCGGTCCCCAATCGCTGACGGCCGGCGCGGAGAACGCCACGGTCAAGGCGAGGATGGAGAGTGTGATCAGGAGCTCAATGAACGTGAAACCTTCTGTTTTGCTTTCAAGAAACATGTGATCCCTCCCGCATGTTTGCTCTCCAAAGCTGTTTTGCAAAAGTGATGCCGGGATATCCGCCTTTTTCGCCATCCGATAACACGTTGTTTTTATTAGGCATTAGTTTTACCGCGCGTTTACAGCCCCTGGGAAGCTTCGTCGCCGTTGTGTAGGCCGTTTCACGATTATGTAACGGATTACACACTGTGTCCTCGTTTTGTGGTCGGTCTCATGGAGGGGTACGGAGATTGCGCAACATGAATTCGAGGATGATATTTTCATCCAAAGATGATATGTTGCAGAGGACGTCACCGGTATTCGCATGCGGTCAGCGCGGGGGGGGGTGATGCGAGAAACGATACGGCAAATGATTGTGCTCGAGGAGTCGATTCATCGGTTCTACCGGGACATGGCGGGCCACTTCGAGGGGATGGGCTACCTGCACGAGTTCCTCGAGGCGTTGGCCGAAGACGAGAAGGAACATGTCGAGATACTCACCAGGGTGTGCGATAGGCTGGACCGGGATGAGCGCTTTGAAGCGGAGCTGACGATCGAGCCATCAGACCTGGAGCACATATTGCATCCGCTTCGTCAGGCCCGTGCCAGGTTTGACCGGCAACGCCCCTCTCGGAAAGAGCTTTTCCAGTGCATCGTCTCTCTCGAGTTTTCGGAGTGGAATGATATCTTCTCGTACACTCTCTCTTCGCTCGTGCAGCAGGACAAGTCCTTCCTGTGTGAGCTGGAGAAGATTCAGCGGCACAGAGTCCGGATCCAGCAATTCTTCGAGTCCATCCCTGAGGGTCAGACATTTCTTGAAAAGATGCGCCGCCTTCCGCCAACGTGGACGGAAAGGATCCTGATTGTGGAGGATAATCGGACGGTGGCGGAGCTTCTCAAGGCGATTCTAGGGCGTATCGCAGCAGTGGATATTGCGGAGAACGGGAAAGACGGCCTGAAGAGGCTCTCGGGGCACTACTACCGCGCCATTGTCTCCGACGTCGACATGCCGGTCATGGGCGGCATTGAATTTTACAAACACGCGGCGGGAAAATACCCCCATATGCGCGAGCGTTTTCTCTTCTTCACCGGCGATTCCTCACCGGAGCGGCTCGCCTTTTTCACCAATAACAACCTGCGCTATTGCATCAAACCCGCTCGTTTCCAGGCCGTTCGGGACACCGTGCTGCAGATGATGAACCAGGCTCCCGGCGGCGGAACGCACGCATGACCTCCTGACCGCCATGCCCCATCCATGGCGTGGAATTGTCAGAGTGCGGCCCGTTTGGTAGGATGTTTCCTCAACACTATTGAATTGTCCGGCTTTTCTGTGAGCGGACATCCTTCATGGAGACTTTCCGTCATGACCAAAGCCATCCGCATTCATCAAACGGGCGGCCCCGACGTCATGCTGTGGGAGGAGATTGCCGTCGGTGATCCCGGCCCGGGGGAGGTCAGACTTCGTCACACGGCCATCGGTCTCAACTTCATCGACGTCTATCACCGCACAGGCCTCTATCCCCTTCCTGCCCTGCCGTGGGTGCTCGGGATGGAAGGGGCGGGCGTGGTGGAAGCACTCGGGGAAGACGTAACCGAGTTCGAACTTGGTGATCGCACCGCCTATGCGGGTCAACCACCCGGCGCCTATGCGCAACAGCGGCTCATCCCGGCCCACCGCCTGGTGAAACTGCCCGATGGCATCGATGACCGTCGCGCGGCGGCCATGATGCTTCAGGGCATGACGGCCCGTTATCTGCTGCGCCGATGCTATCCGGTCAAAGCGGGGGAGACGATTCTTTTTCATGCCGCCGCAGGCGGGGTGGGTCTGCTGGCCTGTCAGTGGGCCAAACACCTGGGCGCGACGGTCATCGGAACGGCCGGCAATGAGGAGAAGGCCGAGCTGGCCCGGAGCCACGGCTGCGACCATGTGATTCTTTACCGCACGGAAGATCTGGTCGCGCGTGTCAAAGAGCTTACCAACGGAGAAGGGGTCGCCGTGGTCTATGACGGGATCGGACAGGACACGTTCGATCGATCCCTCGACTGCCTCCGTCCCATGGGGATGATGGTCAGCTTTGGCAATGCCTCGGGACCGGTGCCGTCGTTCGACCCGGCACTCCTGGCCGCCAAGGGATCCCTCTTTCTAACACGGCCCTCTCTGATGCATTACACAGCCAAGCAAGAAGACCTTCTGGCCAGCGCCGCCGATCTTTTCGATGTTGTCGGGCGGGGTGCCGTGCGGGTGGAGATTCATCAAAGCTACCCGCTCGAAAAGGCGGCTCAGGCCCATCGTGATCTCGAAGCACGTAAAACCACGGGCTCCACCATCCTGCTTCCTTGATACCCCGCCGGGGGCGAAAAACCCCACGTCAAGTGCGCAAAGCGTGATCACCATCGGTTTTCAACATCGCCCAATTCTCGATGAGTTCAACACGCCGGGTAGCCCCCCTGCCTCCCGGCATCATTTTGCCGTCATCACCATCAATAGGTAATCGCCGGCCCCTCGGTGAGTCTCGCTGAAATCCAGGGTGGCCCCTTCGGAGGACGCAAGGGTCAACACGCGAAGATCCGGTGACAGCTTCTTGAGGTACCAGTAGATCCCCCCGTAATAACGGGAGTGATAGTCACCGTTATAGTGCAGAAAAAGGCCATTCTCTCTCAAATTCTTTAAAATGAAATGGGCCATGGTGGCATCTTTCACGGCCTGCGCCGCCACGAAGTTCTCCGCTTTCATCGGCATGGGGTGCTGTAAGCGTATCTCGGCCATTTCGCGGTAGCTCGGCGTACCAGGATCGACCGTGATCGGCAGGGGGGCCATGTTGTGCTTGGCGTCGTCGGAAAGACTCACCAAGGCGTCCAGCCCTTTTCGGGCGACGAGGTTGGCGTATCGCTTCGGAATATTGGTTGCAATGAAGCGCAGGGCATGCTCTTTGGCGAATTCTAACAGGGGCCGGTAATCCGGCTCGTAATTGCCCCATATCTTGGCTTCGTTGACAAGATGCTCGTGCTTGATTAGGCCGGCAAGATATTCATCGAGGATCAGCTGGTTGTCCGCCTCAAACATTTCTGCACCAAGAACCAGTTTCCCATGGGTCGCTTCAAAGAGGTTCCGGGTCATCTCGTACTGTAGCCCATGGATGACGGCGCTGTGGTGGAGCTCACCAAACAAGACCACGTCCGCGCGCTTCCAGGCTTGCACGACCTGCTCGCAGTCGACTGGCGCGCCGTTTCTGTCGAAGAGACGGTAGGACTGCCCGGCGCTCGGTTGCGATGGCGAGATTTTCATACCATCAGCTCCTTTTGGTGTCGTTGTGGCGGTGAAACAAAGGACGGGTGCCCGGGCTAGAATATCAGAGAAAGCTTTTCAGGACCAGCGACAGGAATGAGCCCCGCCGGCAGTTGACATCTGAAAAGAGTACTGGTTTAGTATTCTTAATGGGCGGCCCGTTGGACCCATAAAATCGGCAAGACTTGGCGGGCCGATGTCCACGGTCGTCTGCAAGACACGTTATTGCTTACTTTCGATTCCTTTAGGCAAAACGCGTTGCCTGAAGGTGCAAAGGAGGGGAACACCATGGCAACCACCAAGAAAAACATCGATAATTACTGCAACACGCTATTTAATGAACTCACGGACGTGAAGGGAAGACTGAACGGTCTAATTGGTACCGTGGAAGGTTTTACCGGCAAGGAAGGTGAGCATGTCCGCTCCCACGCGGAGCATTTGAGAGAGCTCATTAAGAACATCGACTGGAAACTGGAAATCTTCACGAAAGTCTGCCCGCTTGACTCGGGCGGCTACTCGGACGGCGCTGTGGAGGGCTCCTCGGTGCCGACCCCGGAACTCACGAAAGAGAGTGAACGGATCGCCGGTGGGCACGCCGGCGGGTAAGCCGGGACGTTCGAACATAGGGGGTGAAAAAAAAGAGGGAAGCGATCTTCCCTCTTTTTTTTCACCAGAAGCCAACCGGGTCTATATTCTGTAGTCTGAGATACCGCAGTCGCGGGCAATGATCCTTCTCCCGTCAACTCGTTTTCTCTCAAGTTTCACGAAGGAATCCCCGATAAAGAGAGCGTTGCAAGCATTGGCCCCATCAAAGGGAGCCCAATTGCGTGCTCCTGTGATCGATTTCATTGAGGTTTTGGCATTTACATGTTATCTTTGAATTTAGAGACGAATAGAGCCGAAAAGAGCGAATCCTCAACACCTAGACATAATAATATGCCGAAACCTAGCATCAAAACCATAACTGTCCGAAATCTGACTAATATACTCCTCATCACATCCCTTATCGCCCTGATCGCCATTGGGTTCGGCTTCCGGATGATTTCTTACAAAATCATCGAAAACAAAACGTTTGCCATCGCGGAGGTGATCATCGCCGGACTGACATCCCACATGAAAGCCGACATCATGGACAAGCGGGATTATTTCCTGGAAGAGATCAGATCGCTCTATCAGGTGCAGGAGGTGTCTCTGATACGCTCCCCAGACGTAACCGGTCAGTTTGGGTCGGGCTTTGACCTGGAACAAGAAGGGGGCCCCGTGGCAAAAGAGGTCTTTGAGACGGGACAGCCTGTGTTTATTCTCGATGAATTCAGTCGCACGCCCCATATCCGCGTACTCATTCCCTACATTGCTACCCGTGAAGGAAACCTGAACTGTCTGAGTTGTCATGCGGTCGATGAGGGGACGGTGCTGGGCGCCGTGGGCATCAAGCTCGATCTAACGGACTACCGGAGCCTCGTGATGAAAGTACTGACGGCCATCACACTGCTTGCCTTGGTCATGATCGTTCTGATTTGCGTCAATATTTTCAGGACCATCCAACGGCATATCAAGGACCCTTTGGAGAAACTGATGACAAAGGCTCGGAAAGCCTATCTCGATCAGGAACCGCTGAATCCAGAGCAATTCGACAGCATGGAGTTCGAGGACATCGCCGAGAAATTCAACATGTTCAACACGGAAGTCCTAGCAAATCAAAACCTGATCAACGAGAAGAACTACGAGCTCCTGGCCCTGAACGATGAGATTGAGGATACGCTGAAAGAGACCGTCTTCACCATGGGTGTCGTGGAGGAGCAAAGATCACGGGAAACGGGAGACCACACGAAACGAGTCACCCGTTATTCCAACCTCCTGGCCACGAAACTGGGACTCCCCCAGCGGGACATCGACTTGGTTACGGCGGCGGCCCCTCTGCACGATATCGGAAAACTGGGCATCGCCGACTCCATCCTGCTCAAACCGGGCAAGCTGACGGATGAAGAATTTGAGATCATCAAGAATCACGCCGGTGTGGGCTACGCCATGTTGGTACATTCCCGTCGTGAGATACTGAAATCCGCTGCGATCATCGCCCACCAGCATCACGAAAAATGGGATGGCACGGGCTACCCACAGGGACTCAAGGGAGAAGCCATCCACATCTATGCAAGAATCGTTGCCCTCGCAGACGTGTTCGATTCCCTCTCATCCGATCGAGTCTACAGACCTGCCTGGGACAAACAAAGAGTACTCGACTGGATAGAATCTCAACGGGGCAAACACTTTGAACCCCGTCTGGTGGACCTTTTCATGGAGAACCTTCCGGCTTTCCGGGAGATCCAGGAAACCCACCTGGGAGTCGTGAACGATGGTCATGATTATGTTGAGCTCCATCCCGAAACCGCAGAGTCCCGCTAAATAGCCATCGCGGATACTTTCCACCCGCCCACCCGGCACCACGCTCTGCCTGAAACAAATCCGATCCTGACACTTCTCCAAGTGTCGGTAGGTAAGATTTCGACTCTGACCGTTCGCGACGCCAAGTAACCTCTTCTGAACCATTCCCACAGGCCGTGCCCCATCTTGCCCGCCGTGGTTTGTCCGGACTTGGCACAGATTCTCTTGTGAAAGAACTGCACATGCCTATTGTGTAATGCATTACCCAACTGTGAATCCCTTTACCGAAAAGAGCACGCCAATGCATGCCTGCAGTGCTGAAACCATCCAAATAACATAGTAAAACCAACCAGTTAGAGACAAACGGCTTTCGCATTTTCTTGGCATGCCTGTTGCACATAGGTCGAGTGCGTTCTTCGAATGGACCGACGAAGGAGACAAATCGATGAAAGATATCAGAGGGTTTACACTGGTTGAATTGGTCATTGCACTTGCGGTGGTGACCCTCATGCTGGCCATGGGCGTGCCGTCCTTTTCCGATTATAACAGGGCCCAGAAAGTGAAATCGGCGGCCACCGCCATCCACGTGCAGATGCAAAAGGCCCGGATGGAGGCCATCAAGAGGAATAACAACGTGGGGCTGGAGTTGGTCGCCGGATCGCCGAATCAACTCAGGCTCTTTGAAGACAACGACGGGGACAACGACTATGGCGATGGAGACAACAATGGCGTGCGCAACGTCGGAGAGCCTACCTTGCTCACGGTGAACCTGGAGGATGATATTTTGTTCAACACCAATGCCGGCGGCGCGGGTCCCGATGGCGATCCCATTCCGGCGGCGGCAAACGAGGGGGTGACCTTTCCCGGAAGTCATCCTGTGCGCACACTGGTTTATGCACCCAACGGTGCGGTTTTCACCAACGGCGGCACCGTTTATGACGGCGCGGTCTATCTCAAATTGACCGAGGACGACAGCGTCCCTGACATCCCGGAATATGCCGTGACCGTTGGTCAATTCGGTGCAATCCAGCTCTATCGCTTCGATGGCGCGACCTGGCAGGAGAAATGAGATGAGAAAGCGCATCCCACAGGAAGGCGGATTCACACTCCTGGAGACACTCATTGCCATGTTTGTCTTCTCCATCGGTTTGCTCGGCGTCATGTCGATGCAGGTACTCGCCGTTCGCGGCAACTCGTTTGGCGATAACAACACCCGGGCAAACACACTCTGCATCGAGATGATAGAACGTATCGTCAACAACGCGGGCGCCATCAACGCCTACGACAACCTTGACACCCGCACCACCGGGGGTCCGGCCAGCGGTGTGGCCCTGAACGATTACCGGGACTGGTCCCAGCGGATTCAAGGCGAACTGGGCCCCGCGGGCTTCGGGACCGTGACGATTCAGAACAATCTGCCCGAGCCAGGCGCCAATATCGTGAACCTGCAGGTCGGTTGGAGTGATGGCGCGAACCTGCGGTCCGTGCAGATGAGCACAGTTATCAGCTACCCCTAATAGAGAGAGTGGAGATGCCACATGAGAGGTCTAGTCATTAATGATCAGGGATTTTCCCTCGTCGAACTTCTGGTGACGATGGGTGTCTTAGCATTCGTGATTGGGGGGGTCTATTCCACTTCCATTGTTCAGTCCAAAAACGTCAAGGTCACGAACGACGTCGGCAAAGTCCAACAGAACATCCGGATGGCCACGGGCATGGTGGAGCGGGACCTCCGCTTCGCCGGATATGGCGTCGGGGACGGGAACATCAAGAACTCCATGACCAATGCCATGATGCCCGCGCTGAAGATCACCAACAGCAATCCCGATCGCATCGATCTGGTCTATATCGATGTCGGCAGCAAACTGACGGTGGACAAGCAAATGCCGAACACGTCGGCCGTCATCAAGATTGATCCAGCCGATCCGCCGACCCCTAAGGGATACAAGCCCGGCGACGTCATTATCATTACCGACGGCGAGCACATGGATTTAATGGGGATCACGAGCATCAACGACACCGATGCACACATCGGGCACAACACGGGAAAAGTCGACGGCGTCACACTCAACACGAACAAGAATCTCAGTACATCATACGGCCCCGGCGCCTTTGTCTTCAAGGCCTACCAGGCCTCCTACTACATCGACAGCGGGAACCTCGTGATCGACCCCGATAGTTCCGGCCCAAAACCGGCTGAGATTCTGGTCCCCAACATTGAAACCCTGGAGGCGCTGGCGGGCGTCGATCTGAACGGAGACAACCAGGTGGACTCTACCGAATGGAAGAGCGGCGACTACGACAGCGGCGCCGATGATCTCATCGCCGTGCAACTCTCGCTCTCTTCCTTGTCCCCGAGCCTTGATCCCGATTACATGACCAATGCCGTGACTGTGGGAGACCAGACGCTGCCTGCCGGTCTGAACCATCGACGGCGACTCTATACTCGCACCGTGAACCTCAGAAACCTGGCCAGAAGATAGGAGGGTTGACATGAGAAACAGATGCAGCGTCGGGAAGGACGAGTCCGGTATGGCCTTGATCGTTTCTCTTCTTACCCTGGTTTCGTTGACGGCCATCGGTTTCATGGCCGTTTACAACGCGACGGTGGAGACGAGCATTTCCGGAAACGAGCGGAAAGCCTCGCAGGCGTTGATGTACGCGGGAGCGGGTATAGAACACGCCCGGCGAGCACTCCTGAGTCAGTATCCCTGGGACGGTTCTCCCGCCCACGGAGCAGATGTTCTCAACTCGGGGGTCGACACCAACGGGGATGGTATCAAAGAGGTGAACATCGACGGTGGGGCTACCGACTATCAGGTGGTGGTGTCGGACCCGCTGCCAACCATCCCTGAACAGATCAAAGTACTCAGTACCGGCTACGGGCCCAACAATTCCGTCCGGAAAATAGAAGCGTGGCTACGCTACAGAGATCCCGATGCTGCCGGGTCCTACGCCATGGCCGGATCGAACGAACACAACGACGGTGTTAGTGATTAGACACGCAAAGGAACAGTTCATGAAACGGTATATCCTTGTCGTGATACTAGCGGTTGTCAGCCTGGCGTTGACACCGGCTGCGGTGCAGGCAGGACCCTGCGGTGGGGGAACCAAGACGTTTACCGAGGATTTCTCCATCAGCACCGTCAACCGTGACAGCTCGGCCAGCACGGAAGCCGGCTGGAACGACCTGGAAGGAGAAATCCGCCTTCCATCGACGGCCGCCGCATACACGGTGGAGAGCCCCTCGGCCCCTGACTTTATGTCAACTCTCTGGAACTACCGGGCAGTCGATATCGGTGACTTCGATGGCGACGGCAAGGACGACCTCATTGTAGCAGGCAACGGCGGCGCCATTGCCATTCTCACCCAGGGCTCTGCATTCGCGGCAACGGCCGTCTCCAACGGGGACAGCGACGACATCTGGGATGTGGCGGCTTCGGATTTCGACGGCGACGGCGACGTCGATTTTGTCACCCTTGACGAAGACGGACAGGTACGGCGATGGGAGAACGACGGCTCGATGAATTTCTCTGTCGCCATTTCTTTCACCAACGGCTACGCCTCAGGCTCAGCGGAGAAGTCTCTCGCCGTCGGCAGACATGCATCCAATGGACGCGACGACAATCTCTTCATCGGACATATTCAAGATCAGTCAAAGGATTACTACGTCCGGGTCTATCTCAACAATGGATCCGATTTCGACTATTACTCCAGCAATGACATCAATCCCGGCGGCAAGAACGCGCGCCATATGGTGGCTGCCGGCGACCTGGACGGTAACGGCTACGACGACATACTGGTCGCGAAAAGTGGCGGTGGCCAAGATATCCAGCTGATGCTGGCCGACGGTTCGGGCAATTTCACCGCGCCCTTTGATGTGGGCGTTATCAACAGTGGAACCGATATCGAGATCGCCGACTGGGACGGCGACGGTGATTTAGACTTTTTAACGGGGACCGACAGCAGCGCCGACTGGTATGAAAATGACGGCAGCGCCAACTTCACAAAACAGAATCTCTTTTCAGGCAACACCACCGATCTGGCAGTGGGAGACCTCAATAGCGACGGAGCGCCGGACGCGTTCTATCTCCATACTAATTCTGGAAATCTGCAATGGGTGATTAGTCAAACATCGGGCTACGCGACGTCCGCGGTGGCCCAGTCAAACAATATAGCGGCCGCCCTTCCTGCAGGTTCGGCCATCGATGCGGCAACGATTACCAAGTCTCCTGGAGATTCTTTCGATATACGGGGCTGCGATCCGGCCTTCAACACGATGGATCCGGGAAGCTGCATCAAGTATTTCCTGACCAATGTAAACCCTGCCTCCAATCCGGGAAGCTGGGAGCAGTTTGACCCGGGCACCTCCGGTCTCTTTACCACCTCCGGCAATGAGCTTTACTTCAAGGTAGAGTTTGAGGGGGATGGCGCCACGACGTCCACCGTCAACACCCTGGCCATCGAGTACAGCTATTCCGGGGAACGCTACATCTACCGAGCCGAAAGCGTCGTGGACAAACAGGCCCGGGTCTTGGTTCAAGGAAGCTTCAAGCAGGGCGTCACTCCTTCAGAAGGGATGCTCGAGCCCTACGATCTTACGGTGGTACCTCCCGCCCGGATGGCAGAGATAAAAGGCGTGGTCTGGAATGGACCGAGAATAGTCTACACCAGCGACGGGGCCGGCAACCGTGTCGATTATACCGCAGCCAGCTCCGGCCTCACCGGTGCACAGGTCAGCGACGTGCAAGCCCTTTCCCTCGGGGGGATCGACCATTCGGCACCGGTGATCATGCGGGGCGTGGTATTTCCCAGCTGGTACTATCTGTCCGGCAATTCAAGCCCCGTTGAAAAATCGGCATTCGACGTCTTTCGCTCCCTGCACCATCAAAGAACCACTTCCTGGTTCATCGGGGCCAACGATGGAATGATCCACGCCTTCGACGGAGAGCCCGAAACGAGCGGCGGCGCCAGCAATCCCGACTTCGGAAAGGAACTCTGGGCCTATATCCCCTCGGAGTATGCCACGGATATCATCAACAATACGGATGCAGACCCCTCCAACGACGTGAAAGTGGACGTACCCGGAACTCTGGCCGACTGCTACGATCCGCGCCCGCTCTACCAGAAATTCAGGTCCCTCCTGGTGATGCCTTTGGCGGGCGACCGGAACGACATCGTCTGTCTCGATGTGACAGATCCCGTGAATCCGGAGGTCATGTGGGAGTTTCCATCGGCGCCAACCAGTGACTACGACAATATCCGGGGCGTGCTGGCCATGGGACGGATCCTGGACGATGCCGCACCCTTGGCGGGCGAACCGACAGGCCGCTTTGTCGTCATCGGAACCAGTGCTGTGCAGTGGCCGGGTGTAAGCCCGAAACACCCTGTAACCGGCGCTCCCGGTCCAGGCTACACGGTGCGGATCTTCATACTGGATGCCATCACGGGGACGTTGATCAAGGACTTTCCGATCTATTATCCCACAACGTTGGCTAACTACGCGCCTCCCGGACCGAGCGTCGCAGATCGTGACAAGGACGGCTATCTGGACATCATATTCTATCCTGACCTTTACGGGGACCTAAAGATCGTGTCACTGGGCTCGAGGATCTTAGGCAGCTTCCAGATCGACGAAGACGAAGACCCCAATCTGTGGACGCAGGAGACTTTCTACGAAGATGTCGATCCCACCTTTGATGATCTCGCCTTCGGCTATGGCAGAGTGGCTGTGGGGCACGCGACCAATGGTGACCTCCTTGCTTTTTATGGCACGGCAGGGGACGGCGACAATCGCTTCTACGGCATCTGCGTGATGGGCACCTGCACCGAAAGGGATCCGCTGTTCATTGTTGGAGACGAAGGGAGTTACCTGCTGCAAGAGCGGGTCATCGCCTCTCCGGTCGCAATCAACAACAATGTCTTCTTCTTTGGCACCGGCAATGAATACATCGACAGCGGGACACCTCAACCCTACGGTATCGACCAGATTCTTCCGTGCAGCGTCACCCCGCCTTCAACGACGCTCTATGCGGTAAAACTGGGCTTGGGCGGCACCGGTACAGACATCGACTCGGTCGCCCATTTGGTCACCAAACAGTTTGAGGACACAGCGGCGACCCCGCAGGCCGTCGGTGAAAGCGTGGTCGGCGTAACCAAAGATGGGGACATTATAGTCGAGGGCTCTCCCTTCTCCGAGGGGTCCGAAGGCGGCGGCATTGGTGACAAATACATCCGCATCCTGGGATGGATCGAAATTTTCTGACCGAAGAGTTTTCTCATGGGTTATAGCGTAAAAAGGCCCGCCCTTTGGCGGGCCTTTTTCGCGCAGCTTCTTCAAGACAGGATACTCACCACCCGCGGTGCCAGGTACTTCGCTGATTGCCTCATTGGCGAGTCACATATTCCAAAACCCCGACAACCTGCTCAGGCGTTTCCGTCACCGCCAGGGCGGCCGCATCAACCTCTTTCAGGGCATGGCTCAATTGGGTACCATGGAGCGTGATGAGGCTTTTCCCCAAAGCCGATGCGTATCCGGCGTCAAAGGCCGCATTCCATTGACGGAACTTCTCTCCGAACTTCACCACCACCACATCGGCCGTTTCGATAAGTTTTCGCGTCCGTATGGCATTGATTTTGGCTCCTTTGTGGTCACCCCAAAAAGGGCTCTCCTCCTCACCAAGAATCTCAACGCCGACATCGTCGCTGGCTTCGTGATCTGTCACAGGACAGAGTACCGTCACGGGAAGGTTTCTTTCATTGATCCCTGCCTTGATCTCGCTGCGCCATTCAGAGTGGATTTCTCCCGACAAATAAACCCTTAGCTCCGCCATATGCCTCCCCTGTCAGTTTTCTGAGCTCTCGCAGTCCACTTTTCATTCTATAATGACTGCTTCGATTAATGAATCGTTTGCCCTTCTGGACGTCTCACGACCGCCCTCTCCCCACCGGTACAGAGAGAGGGAGTGGAGGGCGGAAAACCGTTTATCATCATTTCCCCCTCTTGAACTTCTTGGGGGAGAGAATAAAGCTGAGCGGGCACAGATGTCAAACGCGATATAGCCTGCCCTTCCCCGAGTGTGCAATTCGGGCAACGCCCTCAAGTGCGCGGTAATTGGGGGCTAGCACTTCAGCGGAAAGCAATAAAACAATCTTTAATCGGTGAGAGCATCGCTTGACAGGATTAGAGTGCAGATCTAGAGTTGTGTCTTCAGTGGGGAGTGGGTTCGTCTACAAAGGGCCCTTCCCCGCTGGCGGACAAAAGGATTTAATAATCACAAGAGAGGGTCATGCCTCTTGAATTCAGTAGGCCCGAGATTACAGGAGTAAATTGTATAAAAGGCCGGTTTGGGGCCTTTCATGACGATCACTCATGAAATCTCGGGCTGGGAGATGCAGCCATGGCACAGGGAATACTCAACGGCGTCAACGTCGATGACGTGCAAAACACCGTCCATGCCATTGAGGACGAGCCCGCAATCGCAAACTTCAAGTTCCGCCTTCACAACAAGTGGATCAAGGGCGGTCACAATCACTCGACGGTGAGCGATTTCTTCGGCGCAAACCAGGAGACACCCCACCTGAAGCAGTTCGAACTGGATGCGGATGAGCCTCCCATTCTCGCCGGGACTGACCGGGGCGCAAATCCGGTGGAACACCTGCTGAACGCGCTGGCTGCCTGCCTGACGACGACGCTCATCTATCATTCAGCCCTTCGGGGGATCCGGATCGATGAGCTGGAGTCCGACCTGGAGGGCGATATCGACCTCAGAGGTTTTCTGGGGCTCTCAGACGAAGTCAGGCGGGGATACAAGAAGATCCGGGTCAACTTCCGGGTAAAGACGGACGAGAAGAACATCGAGAAGCTGAAGGCATTGAGCAAGTTGTCACCGGTCTTCGATGTCACGTCCCGCGGCACGGACGTGGAAGTAAACATTGAGAGGAAATAGCCGGCGCCCTGATCGGTTTGCTGTGATGTGAGTAGCAGAAACTCAAACAGACCTTGCTCGTATCACGGCAGAAAGTTTCCCAGTTCACCGGAGCAACCGGCCGGTGGCCGAGGGAGATCGGCGGGAGCGGGAAGAGGTGCATTTTTCGCGCTCCCCGCGACCCGCCTTGCGGCACCTTGGCTCAAGAGACACCTATCTTATGAAAGGGGGACGAATGAATTCGAAGCTGAGCCTCATCTTCTCGCGTCGCAGCGTTCGCAAATATCAGGAGAAAGCGATCCCAGACGAGATGGTCACCGATATCCTGGAAGCCGCCATGGCGGCGCCGTCGGCCGTGAAGAGAGATCCGTGGCATTTTATTGTGGTGAAAAAGGAAGAGACCCGCAAGCAGATCGCGTCACTGCTTCCCCATGGGAAGATGATGGCACGCGCAGCGGCGGGCATCGTGGTCTGTGGCGATATCGAGAAGGCCCATGACCAGCTGGAGTCCTACATGCTGCAGGACTGCAGTGCCGCCATCGAAAATGCGCTGATTGCCGCGAACACCCTCGGCCTAGGCGCCTGTTGGCTTGGCGTTCATCCCCGCAAGGATCGCATGGAGGGTCTGCGCAATCTTTTCAAGCTGTCGCCCAACATCATCCCCATCTCCGCAATCGCCCTCGGCTTTCCGCGGGAGAACCCTGAAGCAAGAACTCGATACAACCCGGACCTCGTGCACTGGGAGGCTTGGTGAGGGTACGCCCTCTCTAGCCCTCCTGTCTTTCTTGAGTCCCCCCACTTCCGGCTCACGCTCAGGCACCCCCCTCGCTCCACATGGCGCGCCGCTCAACCCGGATATTGCATGAGCGATCGTAACGAGAGGCCGTAGAAGCAACATGGGCAAGGCGCAGAGGATTTTCTGGCTGAAGACATATTGGAATATTTCAAAGTCAGGAAATTCGCTGCAACGCCGCATATGGCAGCTTATCCGGCCTCGCAGTAGATTTGCTCATGCAATATCCGGGTGAATCTCCGCTCCGGGGGTTTCCGTCGCCTTCGCCTATCAGCGGTCCTGTGGTGTATGCCACTATGGGGACGCGGTGACAGGATATGTAGATTGTCCGGGAGGTCTTTGACTCTTACAGGTGATGTTTTGGAATACTTTACTTTTCTGAGGTGGCCGCAATTTGCGACCGCCTCTTGTTAGCCGGTCCTTTTAACCGACTCGTTGAAGTTTACGCACCCGTCGCTTTGGCTTGTTGATAACAAGGTCATAGGCAGTCTGCAGGTTTATCCAAAACTCGGGCGTAGTGTTCAGCGCTTGTGAAAGGAGCCAGGCCGTATCAGGGGTTATTCCCCGCTTCCCACGTACCAACTCATTGATCCTTTGGACTGGTACACCAATGTGTTTCGCAAACGCCACCTGCGTTATCCCAAGAGGACCGAGGAATTCCTCCTTCAAGATTTCACCCGGGTGTGTTGGAATTCTGTTTTTCGGTAGCATAATTTCTCCTAACTCACCGAAGTCAATGATAATCTGTGATTTTAACCTCTTTAGCCTGGCCTGCGTCCCATTTAAATATGACACGCCACTGATCATTAATTCGTATGCTATAAAATCCTTTGAGATCCCCTTTCAGGGCCTCAAGTTGATTGCCCGGAGGGGACCGAAGGTCAATCAGCTCTTGAGTCCCGTTAAGCATATCTAGCTTTCGAATGGATACTCTTAGTATATTTCTTGGACACTTACGTGATTCCTTACTGTTTATTCCGTGATACAAATGCTCAGTGGCTTTGTTCCCAAAAGATACGATCATAAATACCGTCCTACGGAAGAATATAACACATACACGGTATCCGTGCAAGCAGGCAATCTGGGGTCTGTTTAACGAGTTCCTAGAACAACTTCTTCGCCAGACTGCTTTATCCCCTGCTGAGAAGCCTTTTCAGAATTCGTCTGAGGGTATTCGAATTCAGGTTTGCACCCGAATGCACGTCGAGATCTATCACGTTTCGGACCCAGCACATGGAAATCTAAATCGAAGCATTTTTGACGATCGTCGCTCGATTCAGAGCGAACGATCTTTCGCTCAGGGCGTTCTACTGCCTTGGACTTTTACAGGGTCTGACCCTTTAGCAGTTTACGTACATCGTCCGGCTATCGGCCGAGGCCGCCTGCAGAGCGCAGACTGGAAGGGGTGGTGAGGGTTACGCCCTTTTTATCCCTCCTGTCTTTCTTCAGTCCCCCCATTTCCGGCTCAGGCTTGGGCACCCCCCTCGCTCCACATGGCGCTTCGCTTAACCTCCGCTCCGGGGAGCGCCGTCGCCTTCGCTGCTCAGCAGTCCTGTCGTGTGTGCCACTATGGGGGACCGGTGCCAGGTTGTTTACATCGTTCGGCGGGCGGCCGAGGCTGCCGGCGGAGCAGCCCGAAGCGACAACGCTGTATCATGCAGGGCTTGTGCACTGGGAGGGGTGGTAGGGGGAGGTGATTGGAGACACTCAAGATAACCGCCTGGAGGGC
>CAMYMF010000022.1:0-5582 GCA_947259355.1 uncultured Nitrospirota bacterium
TCGTTCACGGTGACGGGAAAAGGACGCTGGCGGGCCGTTGTGTCCCGACCCGGGACATGGGGGGCAAAAAAAAGAGCGGGGATCACCCCGCCCGTGCGTTTGTCGTCGGCCCCTCCGTGATTGCCGAAAGCGGCTTGCCAGCGACAGTCAGGTACCGTTTTTCAGTTTGAGAAGGACCTGCTTGGCCACAGCCTTCAAGGTTTCAAAAACACCGGGCCCTTCGGGCGCCACCGCCTCAAACCACGGTACATTCATGGGGTTTAGCGAGCGCTGCAGCTCGTCAATGGTGGCGATATCATCCAGGTCACGCTTGTTGTACTGGACCACGTAAGGAATATTGGCCAGATCATACCCCTGTTCCATGAGATTCTCTTTCAGGTTATCAACGCTTTCTATGTTGGCGTCCATCCGCTCCAATTGGGAGTCGGCCACAAAAACCACGCCGTCGACACCCTTGAGGATCAGTTTGCGGCTGGCATCATAGAAAACCTGCCCTGGAACGGTGTACAAATGGAAGCGGGTCTTAAACCCCCGAATGGTCCCGAGAGCCAGAGGCAGAAAATCGAAAAAGAGGGTGCGCTCTGTTTCGGTGGCCAGGGATATCATCTTCCCCTTGGTATCAGGGTTGGTCTTGTCATAGATGTACTGAAGATTGGTGGTCTTGCCGCCCAGGCCCGGTCCGTAGAAAACAATCTTGCAGTTGATCTCACGGGAGGAGTAATTAATAAAAGACATGCTTTATCCCTGGGATGAAGTGCCGCCTAGCCGAAGAGACGGTCTATATCTTCGTCGGTTATCTCTTCCAGAGGCGAGCCGATCGTCTCCGCAGCCTCCCCCGGTCGCTCTCTCTTCTGTTGGACCTCTTCAAAAACCTGGTTCAATACTTCCGAGCTCTTCTTCACCCTGAGCCGCACCAGCCCCAGGGAGGAACGGTGATCGAAGATGATGACCAGAATCACCCTTTTGGCGATTACAGAGATGTGAATGTTGTCTTTCTCGCCTTCATGAAAAAGAATGGAGAATTCCTTTTCCCCGATCAGCTTCGCCATGCCCCCCGTGGCTGCGATGTTTCCAGCGGTCAGTGAGGCGAGGGAGGTGGTATCGATCTCTCCCTCTTCTCCGCAGCTGGCGATCAACTGGCCGTCCCGGTCAACAAGAAAAATGACGGTGGCGTTGGTCTGCTGCCTCAACCGCTTGATTTCATCTTCGATCTTGATGAAATCCTCTTCATAAAGCACCAGATTGGAGAGCGGCGTCGTCATTTCAAAGCCTTTTGAATGGCCCCTTGCGTCAAGGAGTATGGAGACGAACAAGGATCTCAAGCATGAACATTGTCAAATATAACATCAGCTTATGGAAATAACAATCCCTATTTTCGCCCTTTTTTTGGAATGGCCGGCACCTTCTGCTCCGTTTCGTTACGGACCAGGAGGGCGTCCCAATCTTGATCGATCTGCTCCTGGGTTTTCTCGATAAGCCAGCTGTTTTCCGGCTTGAACAAGTGCTTGAAACGCCCCTGTATCTTGAGCCACTCTTGAATCGGCTTCTTCGCTTTCGGTTTGTAGGTCATCTTCAGCTTCCCATTTTCCACCTCGTAGAGGGGCCAGAAACAGGTGTCTACAGCGAGCTGCGCCTCCCGGATCGCTCCGTCCAGAGCGGAGCGCCAACCCCGGTTGCAGGGAGAGATAATATTGAGAAAGGACGGACCCTCTGTCGCCAGCGCTTTGCGAACCTTACGCATGAGGTCCTGGGGCTTCGAGGGGCTCGCCTGGGCGAGATACGGTATCCCGTGGGCCTCGGCTATCATAGTGAGATTCTTCCGGGGCTGCATCTTGCCTGGCACCACTTTGCCTGCGGGACTGGTCGTCGTTGCAGCACCCAGAGGCGTTGCACTGGAGCGCTGTATCCCTGTATTCATGTAGGCGCCATTGTCGTAACAGATGTAGGTAAAGTCATGGCCCCGCTCCAGGGCCCCAGAGAGTGACTGAAGACCGATATCATAAGTCCCGCCATCTCCGCCGAAGGCGATAAACTTGATCTTCCGATCGATTTTCCCCTGCCGGCGCAGAGATTGGTACATGGCCTCAATCCCTGAGGCCGTTGCCGCAGAGTTCTCAAAAGCCGAATGAAGAAAAGGCACCTTCCAGGCCGTGTAGGGATAGATGGTGGTTGCCACCTCCAGGCAGCCTGTGGCACAGGTGACAATTACCGGATCTTCCGCGGCCAGCAGCACCTGTCGAACAACGATCGATGCGCCGCAGCCCGCACAGAGCCTGTGTCCGCCGGTTAACAGCTCCTCCTTCTTGGAGAGTTCTTTTAATGTCAGTTTACTCATTCTTGACTCCTTGTTTCAATTTCGAACGGTGATGTAGCCAGCCAGGGTCTCTATCTTTCCTGTCCCGGCAATCTTCTGAAGTTCCCCGTAAACATCGCGCACATGGTGGAGACCCAGATCCCGGCCGCCCAGCCCGAAGATTCGATTGATGATCAGCGGCCTCTTGGGGGCGTCGTAGAGCGCAGATCGAAATTCCGGAAAGAGGGGGCCGCCTGTTCCATTGACCCCGTCAGCCCGATCCATCACGCAGACCGCCTTCACATGGGAGAGCGCCTCGGCAATCTCCTCGGCCGGAAAGGGGCGAAAGACGCGGGGTTTCAGTAGGCCTGCTCTGACGCCCGTGGAGCGGAGTTCATCGATTACCGTTTTGATGGTGCCAGCCGCTGAATTCAGAGCAACGATAGCGATCTCCGCATCATCAAGGGCGTAAGCCTCGAAAAGGCCATATTCCCGTCCCGAAAGCTCGGTAAATTCTTTGGCCACCTCGACGATAACCCCTTTGGCATTCTTCATGGCCTCGTATTCCTGGCGTTTGTGCTCGATGTAGTAGTCCTGGAGATCAAGAGGGCCAAAGGTTTTGGGATTATCCACGTCGAGCAGAGGCATGTGGGTAATACAGTCTCCGATGAAATCCTGCACGGCCTGGTCATCGAGAAGGGTCATGCTCTCGATGGAGTGACTGATGATAAAGCCGTCCATACCGACCATCGCAGGAAGTCGGACGTCCATGTGTTCGGCAATCCGTATGGCCTGGATGAGATTGTCGTAAGCCTCCTGGGCGTTTTCGGAAAAAAATTGAATCCAGCCCGAGTCCCGGGCGCCCATGGCATCGGAGGTGTCGCCGTGAATGTTGAGCGGCGCCGACAGGGCTCGGTTGGACATGGCCAACACAATGGGCAGCCTGTTGCCCGCAGCAATATAGAGCATCTCCCACATGAGAGCCATTCCCTGGGACGACGTGGCCGTCATGACCCGCCCTCCTGCAGCGGCGGCGCCGATGCAGGCGCTCATGGCACTGTGCTCGCTCTCCGCCGGTACGAGCACCGTTTTGACGTCGCCGTCTGCGACAAAGTTAGAAAACTGCTGCATGATCTCCGTGGATGGCGTGATAGGATAGGCGGCACACACATCGGGATTGATCTGCCGCATGGCATTGGCGACAGCGATATTCCCGGTCATAGCAACTTGTTGTCCCATATCAACTCCTTTTACGATAGCTCCTATAAATCAGACTATTGCACCTCGTCTATTTCCCTTCTTGCTCCATGGTAATGGCCGTGACCTTCTTGGGACAGACATCGGCACAGACGCCGCACCCCTTGCAGTGTTTAAAATTGAAACCGATCATCTTCTCATCCTTGACGACTATGGCCGTATCAGGACAGGAAATCCAGCACGTCAGACAATGAATACATTTCTCCTTGTCCAGAACCGGCTTGAAGGTGCGCCATCCGCCGGTCTCATAAGTCTCTGCGTTGCCGGCATCTTCAATGACAGCGGCCATGGGGACCTCTTTCCAACTCTTGAGTCTGCTCATTTGGTCTTTACCTCCTTGTAGGCCCGTTCCACCGATTCCGTATTCCCCTTAACGATCTTCTCGGGAAATTTCTTCTTGAGATTGGCCGCAAGATCTTCCAGGAGAACATCAAGCTTTACCAGCCCCGAAATCCGGGCCAGCGCCCCCAAAAGGGGCGTATTGGGAATCGGTCTCCCCAGACAGTCGATGGAAATCTGGGTGGCATCCACGGTGTAGACGTGATCCACGGATCTGCCGAGTTTCTTGGCTGCCTTTGCGGGCGTATAGCTGGTGTTCACCAGAAACAGGGCGTCCTCCGGCGTGCCTTCGGTCACGTCCTGGGTATCGAGGAGGGAACTGTCGACAATGATCACCACGCTGGGATTGGTCACAGCACAGTGCATGGTGAGTGGTGCGTCACTGATCCGATTGTAGGCGCGGAGCGGCGCCCCCATCCGTTCCGGCCCGTAGTCGGGAAAGGCCTGCACATATGCTCCCTGAGCCATGGTCGCCTCGGCCAGAACTTTGGCCGCTGTAACTGCGCCCTGTCCTGCCCGTGCGTGCCAGCGTACTTCCGTTATCGCCATATCCGTTTCTCCTTCGTGTTGAGTTATGAGGCTGTCCTAATCCCGACAGGTGCGCCCATATCACATTCGCCGCCTGCCCTCCAACGCTTTACTCAAGGTCACCTCGTCGGTATACTCCAGGTGTCCGCCAACGGGAATGCCGTGGGCGATGCGGCTGACCTGACAATCGGTGCTGGAAAGGATCAGCTGCGCCAGGTACATGGCCGTTGCCTCTCCCTCGATGGTCGGATTCACGGCGAGGATCACCTCCCGTACACCCCCCCCTTTGACCCGTTCCAGCAGCCGGGGTATGTTTAATTCCTCCGGGCCCACGTCATCAATCGGCGACAGGGCACCGTGGAGGACATGAAAGAGCCCTCCATAGTCTCCCGTTCGATCAATGGCCATCACGTCCATGGCTTCCTGGACCACACAAATGACCGAAGGATCGCGCTTGGCATCGGAGCAGATGCCGCAGCGTTGGCCCTCGGCAAGGTTGCCGCACTCCGAGCAGAAACTGATTCTCTCTTTTACCTCTTCGATCGCCCGGGCTAGACCCAAAGCCCTTTCCTTGGGCATCTTCATCAAGAAAAAGGCGAGCCTACGGGCCGTCTTCGATCCAATCCCCGGTAATCTCTTGAGCTCGTCGATTAACTTGTTGAGCGAGGGTGATTCCACCTTGCGGTCCCGACCTCTCTTTCACAACGCACGGCCTATGTCAAAAAAGCCCGGGGATGTTCATGCCGAGGCCGCCGGTCAGCTTCTTCATCTCTTCTTCCATGATCTTTTTTGATCTCTGCAGCCCTTCATTGACCGCTGCAGTGATCAAGTCCTGCAGCATGTCCATGTCGTCGCTATCGACAATATCCGGCTCGATACGAACGGATAGAACTTCCTGGCGGCCGTTGACCCGGACTGTGACCATCCCCCCGCCGGACGACGCTTCGATCACCTTGGCGCCCGCCTCTTCCTGGACCTGCTTCATCCGGTCCTGCATTTCCTTGGCCTGACGCATCAGGTCACCCAGTAGATTCTTTGACATGGCTGCACACCTCCCAGGAGTCTCAGGCACGCTCTCGCGGCTGAGCTTGCGACCCTTTGTCGAATTCGCGCACCTCCAGGATTTTCCCATCAAACACCTTCAGGGCCTCCCGGACGACTCGAT
>CAMYMF010000022.1:5590-47349 GCA_947259355.1 uncultured Nitrospirota bacterium
TTTCACCTGTTCCATGTCTCGAACCGCTTCGTGCTTCTCCTTGGGGCTCTTGGGCCCGCTCTCTTTCTGTTCGTGAACACGGAATTCAATCTTCAGGTCTCTTTCGAGGATACGCTGTAGCACTTCCACCACCCTGGCCGCTTTGGCCAACGCCATTTCATGGTATATTTTCTTCTTGAACCCGACAACCAGCACTCCTTCCTCTTCCCTCTCCAGAAAGCCATGCTCCAGGATGGCACCGACCACAGGATTCGCCTGATGGGCACGGGTCACCACACTGTCCCAATCGGCGGGCATCCCCGTCTTTGACGACGAGTCCTGCGGTCTCTCTTTTGCCTCCCCCTTGGCGGGTTGGTGCGCTGAGCGGTGGCGCGCCCCTCCGGCACCAGTCGTTCCGGGACCACCGCCGGTCGGGCCCAGGCGCGTCTCTAGATCTTCTATCTTTCTGATAATTGCCTTCCACTCCTGCAGCGGCTCAATACGGGTCATCTTTATCAGCGCCACTTCCAGAACGAATCTCCCATGTGTCGACCGCCGCACCTCGTCCTCGATTAGGTTCAAGTGCTCCAGGAATGCCAGGAGTCGGTCCTCTTCGATTTTGGCCGCCTGGGGCTTCAGGGTCGCGATCTCTTCGTCGGCCAGCGACAGCACCTTTTGAGGCTCTTTGAGTATCTTGATCATCAAAAGATCCCTGAGCTGGGACTGCAATGCCTTGCAGAACTCAAGCAGATCCTGACCAAAGCGGCTCAAGTGATCGACCACCGCCAAGACACCCTCGCCGTCCTGTTCGATGAGTGCATCGGTGCACTGTTCAAGGACTTCCTGGTCGATCTGCCCCAGGACGACCTTGGCATCGGCCAGCGTGACGGCATCGCCGGAAAAGGAGACGACCTGATCCAGCAAGCTCTGGGCATCCCGCATGCTCCCTTCCGAGGCCCGGGCTATCAACCCCGCTGTTCCCTCGTCCAGATCTACCCTCTCGGCTTTGGCCAAAGCGAGCAACTGGTCGGCGATCTCTTGAAAAGCAATCTTTCGAAAATGAAAACATTGGCACCGCGATTGTATGGTGACAGGGACCTTGTGGGATTCGGTCGTGGCAAAGATAAAAACCACGTGCCCCGGAGGCTCTTCCAGTGTCTTGAGCAGCGCATTAAAGGCGCTCTTGGAAAGCATGTGAACTTCGTCGATGATGTAGACTTTGTAACGAGCCTTGGCCGGGGCGTAGAGCACATTCTCCCGCAGTTCCCGGATGTCATCGACCCCCGTATTGGAAGCCCCATCGATTTCGATCACATCCATGGAATACCCCTCGGTGATCTCCTTGCAGATCTCGCAGGTATTGCAGGGGGTCGCCGTCGGCCCTTTCTCGCAGTTTAACGCCTTTGCCAGGATTCTGGCCATGGTGGTTTTACCCACCCCGCGCATCCCGGCAAAAAGAAAACCATGAGCGACGCGCTTGGCCTCGACCCCGTTCTTCAGGGTCTGGGTAATGTGCCCCTGGCCGATGACTTCGTCAAAAGTCTGGGGCCTATATTTTCTTGCCAGTACTTGATAGGACATCTGATGACTTTCTTCTAGCAGTCTGCACGATCGCTCTACGGGCGAAGAGGCTCCAGGCACCCCTATGGCACACAAAAAACAATGCTTAGGGCTGCTCCAATCACGGTCTGACCCGGTTCACACGCTTCTGTTGCATAGGACCCGAATCTCTTCGCCCGGAGAACGATCGTGCTCTTCGCGCTCGAGAATGAACCACCTCCCCTAGTGAGGCGCTCATCGTCTCCATTGTGCCGCCAGCCGAGCCATGGTGTGGATGACCCGATGGCGGAGAGGGAGGGATTACGCTTACCGCTCCTGCGCTGCCCTCCGGAGCGCCGCGTGCCCCGCTTTGCATCTCTATGCCGCCTGTGGCGGCAACATATCAGGGAATCTTGGGGTGCGCTTTCGCTTCCTTCACTCCGTTGCGGAAGCCCGCGCGTCCCCCCTTACTTCATCCTTGCCGCACAAGGTGGCAACAACACTAAGGAATCTTGGGGTCGAACCTCCGAAGCTTGACTTTTCCCCGCCTTCTGCTCCGCTTCCGGCGGGCCAGTCGCCCGCTTAACGTTTACTCATGTAGCCTCCGGCTACTCTGACATCAAGGTATCTTGGGGTCTCACCCTCCCTCCCGAATCTGAAGGATGCCCCTGACCTTCTCGACATCATCACACGCCATAGCCACAGCCAACCGATGGCGGAGAGGGAGGGATTCGAACCCTCGGTAGCTTTCACTACACACGATTTCCAGTCGTGCACCTTCGGCCTCTCGGTCACCTCTCCAGGCCATTTCACGGCGGCCCCCCGATCGGCTCCGCCCCTATTTCGGCAGGGTCGCCGCATCCTTCAGGCCCCCCGACGGTTCGATCCCCCTGGAGCGTCGGGTTGCGAAGAATTCACGCAGTAAACCGGCGGCCTCATTCTGCAGAACCCCTCCTGTGACATTCACCCGGTGGTTGAGACGCCAATCCTGAAGAATATGATATTCCGACCCACACGCGCCCCCCTTGCGGTCCGGTGTCCCGAAGACCAGGCGAGCCAATCGGCTTTGAATCATGGCGCCGGCACACATGATGCAGGGCTCGAGCGTCACATAGAGGGTGACATCCGAGAGCCTCCACTGTCCCAATTTTGCAGCGGCCTCCCGTAGAGCAAACATTTCAGCGTGAGCCGTCGGATCCGCTGTCGACTCCTTCCGGTTCCATCCGGTGCCGACAATCCGCCTGGCGGCGACTGCCACCGCTCCGACGGGGACCTCTTCCACGGCGTAGGCCATTCGAGCTTGCTCAAGGGCGAGTGCCATGAAGTGCCGATCCCGTCCGCGCGAAATGTGCTCCGCGCCGTTGAAATCGTTCCGGCGGATATGCCACTTCTTTTCTGCCATTTCCCTGTGTCCGGAGATAGGCCTGCGTTGCGGCAGCAGAAAACGAGTAAACGGCCATCAGAGCACACGCCCCGACATAAGCGTAAGAGGAGCCCATTCTATGTCACGGGGGCCATGTTGTCAATGTCGATTTTGGAGGGACCGCCTTCCGTTGGGCGGCGAAAATTTCGCCGTTCTCAAACGGCATGGGGTAAGTCTGGCGCGCCCAGCAGGATTCGAACCTGCGACCTTTGGATTCGTAGTCCAACGCTCTATCCAGCTGAGCTATGGGCGCGATTTCATGTAAAAGCTTCGGTGCGTCGTGAGTGCTTGTCCGTGCCCCCCTCTTCCTTTAGCGTTCACCCTGCGGCCTTCTACCTTCAGCCTTCCTTGAGGAGAGAGAGGGATGACACTTACCGCTCCTGCGCTGCGCGTCGGAGCGCCGCGTGTCCCGCTTTCTCTATCTATGCTGCCTGCGGCAGCTTCCCCATTTCGGTATCTTGTGATCGACCCTCTCCTCGGGTTCGAATCCCCGAGACCTGGGACACTTTGTATCCACTCAACAGGTTGCCATCCTTGGAATATACAGCATGGCGGAGAGAGAGGGATTCGAACCCTCGGTAGGGCTTTAAACCCTACACTCGCTTAGCAGGCGAGCGCCTTCAGCCAGCTCGGCCATCTCTCCATTCATTAGCCTCAACTACCGGCTTCCCCAAATCCGTCCGGCCCCTAAGGTTCTGGCTGTCTTCTGTCTTCCGTCCTCTGTCCTCTGTCCTCTGTCCTCTGATTCCTGGCGGAGGAGGTAGGATTCGAACCCACGGTGCTTTCGCACAACGGTTTTCAAGACCGCCGCCTTCGACCACTCGGCCACTCCTCCGTCATTTATGGATTCTCTCCGAGGCCGGTGCCTCCTGCTCGATTTTTTGCAGTCCATGCATGTAGGGGCGCAGCACTTCGGGAACGACGATGCTGCCGTCTTTCCGCTGGTAGTTCTCGAGGATGGCCACCACTGTTCTGCCGACAGCAAGTCCCGAGCCGTTTAAGGTATGGGCAAATTCCGGTTTGGCCCCCGGTGCGGGCCGATAGCGGATGCCTGCGCGCCGGGCCTGGAATTCCTCGAAGTTGCTGCAGGACGATATTTCCCGGTAGGCCTGCTGGCCGGGAAGCCACACCTCGATGTCGTAGGTCTTGGCCGCCGAGAATCCCAGATCTCCCATGCATAGGGTGACCACCCGGTAGTGTAGGTTCAACCGCTTCAGAATCTCCTCTGCATCCGATAGAAGGCTCTCCAGTTCCTGGTAGGACGCCTCCGGTTCAACGATTTTTACCAGCTCCACCTTGTTGAACTGGTGCTGCCGAATCAGCCCTCGGGTGTCCTTGCCGTAGGAGCCCGCTTCCTTCCGAAAACACGGGGTATACGCGGTGTAGTAAATTGGCAGCTGGTCCGTGTCCAGGATCTCCTGGCTGTGAATGTTCGTCACCGGTACCTCGGCCGTCGGAATCAAATAGTAGTCCTCGTTTTCATCCTTGACGACCCGAAAGAGGTCTTCTTCAAACTTCGGGAGCTGTCCCGTGCCGGTCATGGTGGCGCGGTTGACCATGAAGGGCGGCAGCACTTCCCGGTATCCCTTCTCCCGAGTCTGCACATCGAGCATAAAATTGATGAGGGCCCGCTCCAGGAGCGCACCGGCGCCGGTATACAGGGTAAAGCGGGTCCCCGTAATTTTTGCTCCGCGAGCGAAATCGAGAATACCGAGGGCCTCTCCCAATTCCCAGTGAGGCTTCGGCGGAAAGTCGAATTCCGGCGCCACCCCCCATTTCCGGTTCTCTTCATTGTCTTCTTCCCCCGATCCCTGCGGGACCGATGTATGGGGAAAGTTGGGTATACGAAGCAATATCTCCTGAATGGCGCCCTCCAGATCGGACTGTTTCTTCTTGAGCGTCTTGATCGTTGCCGAAACCTCTTTCATCTCCTCCTGCATGGAGGAGGCGTCCTTGCCTTCCCGTTTGAGTTGACCTATTTTTCGGGAAACGACATTGATCTTGTGCTGTGCTTGCTCCAGCTGACTACGTATATGTCGGTTTTCCTCATCGAGTTGGACGAATTCATCCAGGGATAGCGGCTCCCCCCGGGCTTCGGTCATTCGCTCCAACACCTGCACATTGCTTCGCACAAACTTGGCATCAAACATGGCTCGAGTCCTTGAGGCATGTGAGAAAAACCGAAAGGGGTAAGTTACCAGCATGCCCGGGCGAAGTCAAACCATTTTGCCCGTCATTGGGCTTTCTGTTTGGCCATGGGCTGGGCATTGTTCTTTTTCTTGAGAAGACTGTCGACTTTGCGAAGAATGATCTCTCTGTTGGGATAGTCCTGCTCCAGCGAACCCAGCACTGTCAGCGCACCGTCGACGTCACCCAACTCCTCCAAGGTCTGTACAAGACCCATGCGGGCATTCACGACAAAGGGGCTGTCTGAATGCTGCGACAGGAACCGCTCATAGGCTGTGCGGGCCTTTTCAAAATCGCCCTCGCGATAGTAGGCCACACAGAACCGGTAGGCCGCATCGTCCCGGTATTCGCTTTCGGCGTAACGATCAATGAGGGTGGCGTACTCGAGACGGGCCTGCTCGTATTCGCCGATGGCCATGTAGCACTGCCCGATTTGAAACTGCGCCTCTGCACAGAGCTTGGATCCGGGAAACTGATCTATGAGACGCTGGAATTCGGGGATGGCCTTCTTGTACGCCTTGAGGTCATTGAAGAAGATGTCGGCGATCTTCTTCTGGGCCTTCTCGCCGTAAGGGGTGAGGTTTCCCTCGGCCACGGCCTTTCTCAACGAATCCACAGCCTCATCGGGCTGTTTCTTGAAGAGATGATAGACCTCTCCGATCCAGTAGTAGGCTTCTTGGGACACTTTGCTCTTGGGGTAGAGCGTCGCGACCTTGTTGTAGTGGGAGAGGGCCTCGTCCACCCGCCCTTCCCGCAGCGCATCGCCTGCCTTCAGCAGGAGCTGCGCCGATTGGTTGTCCCGGCAACCGACCCATATTCCACCCAGCACGATCACCAGAACCATGAGAACGCGCCAGGGTCGCTCACTCATCGTCCTCCTTTTCCGCCAACGTGGTAACGCCACTGACTTGGTCTCCTTTTTCAATGCCGATCAGTTTGACGCCTTGCGTATTCCGACCGATAACGGACACCCCTGCAATCTTCATCCGAATGACCTGACCGTTGCGGGTAATAATCATCAGGTCTTCATCATCGGCAACCTGCCGGACATTGACGACCTTGCCGTTTCGTTCGGTCGTTTTGATCGTAATGACCCCTTTGCCGCCCCGTCCCTGCAAGGGATACTCCGAGATGTCCGTCCGTTTGCCGAAACCGTTTTCCGTGACCGTGAGAAGGGTCACACCGGGATTGGCGACCTCCATGCCGATGAGTTCATCGCCCTTGTGCATGGAAATACCTTTGACACCCCGGGAGACGCGGCCCATGGCACGGACCTGCGATTCATGAAAACGGATGGCCAGACCGTCCCGGGTGCCAAGCAGGACGTCCTGATCCCCGCTGGTAATGGCCGCCCGGATCAGACGGTCGTCGTCATCCAGAGCCAGGGCCATGATTCCCTTCGACCGGGGCCGACTGTACGCCGCCAGCGAGGTTTTCTTGACGATCCCGTTGCGGGTGGCCATGATGATGTATTTCTTTTCATCGAACTCCTTCACCGGCAGGAAGGTGGTAATCCTGTCGCCCCCCTCGATCTGAAGCAGGTTGACAATGGCCTTGCCCCTCGCCGCGCGGCCGGCCTGCGGAATCTCGTGCACCTTCAGCCAGTAAACCCGGCCGGCCTGCGTGAAAAAGAGAATATAGTCGTGGGTGCGGGCCACGAAGAGGCGCTCCACAAAATCCTCCTCTTTGGTCCCCATGCCGGTCACACCGCGCCCGCCGCGCCGCTGTGCGCGGTAGAGACTGGTGGCATTACGCTTTATGTAGCCCGTGTTGGAGATGGTAATCACCATGTCCTCTTCGGCGATCAGGTCCTCCACCCGGAGTTCGGCCTTCTGTGCGATAATCTCCGTTCGCCGGGCATCCCCGAACTTGTCCCGCACGTCCTCCAGTTCGCCCCGGATCAGCTTGAGCACCTCCTTTTCATCGGCCAGAATCTGCTGGAGGCGTTTGATCAAGGTCCGTGTCTCCTTGAGCTCCGTCAGGACCTTCTTCTGCTCCATCCCCGTGAGCCGCTGCAGGCGCATCTCCAGAATGGCCTTGGCCTGCGCACCCGATAGCTTGAATGACTTCACGAGTCCGGTGCGGGCGGTGTCGGGGTCTTTGGATTTTCGAATGAGCGCAATCACCGCATCGAGATGATCGAGCGCGATCTTGAACCCCTCCAGAATGTGTGCCCGAGCCTCGGCTTTGCGCAGATCAAAGCGGGTGCGACGGATCACCACTTCTTTGCGGTGATCCAAAAAGAACTGCAGCATCTGCAAGAGGTTCAGCACCCGGGGCTGATTGTTGACCAGGGAGAGCAGAATCACCCCGAAGGTCGTGCGGAGGGACGTGTGTTTCAATAGCTGGTTGAGGACCACCTCGGCCACTTCGTTCTTGCGCAGCTCAATGACGATCCGAATGCCGTCGCGGTCCGATTCATCTCTCAAATCCGTAATCCCCTCCACCTTTTTCTGCTGCACCAGCCTGGCGATTTCTTCGAGAAGCCGGGACTTGTTCACCCCGTAGGGGATCTCCGTCACCACGATGGCATCCTTGGCCCCTTTGCGCGCGGCCTTTTCAACCAGGGTGCGCGCCTGAAGGGTCAGTTTGCCGCGGCCCGTGGCAAAGGCTTCCCGGATCCCCTCACGCCCCAGTATGAAGCCGCCCGTCGGAAAATCGGGCCCGGTGATCACCGAGAGACAGTCGTTGAGGGTGGCCGCCGGCTTGTCGATCAACAAGATCAGGCCGTTGACGACCTCCGTCAGGTTGTGCGGCGGGATGTTGGTGGCCATGCCGACGGCGATGCCTGCGGAGCCGTTGATCAGCAGGTTGGGAATCCGGGACGGCAGCACCGTCGGCTCCTGGAGGGACTCATCGAAATTGGCCATGTAATCGATGGTTTCCTTGTCGATGTCGGCGAGCATTTCCTCCGCGATCCGGCTGAGCCTGGCCTCCGTATACCGGTAGGCCGCCGCGGAGTCCCCGTCGATGGAGCCGAAATTGCCCTGCCCGTCAATGAGCGGGTAGCGAAGGTTCCAGGCCTGGGCCATGCGCACCATGGCATCGTAGACGGCCGTGTCGCCGTGGGGGTGATACTTCTTCAACACCTCGCCCACCACACCGGCCGACTTGGAGTATTTCCGGTTGGACAGCAGGCCCTCCCGGAACATGGCGTAGAGGATGCGGCGGTGAACCGGCTTGAGGCCGTCCCGCACATCCGGCAGGGCCCGCCCCACGATCACGCTCATGGAGTAATCGAGGTAGGCCCGCTTCATGGTCTCTTCGATGTTGACTGGCAGCACAGGTCCGGGCTGTAACATGGGGCTCCTTTTAGGGACCGCCGAACCGAAACAGGCGGCCGTCCGGTGCGCACAACCTAGATATCAAGGTTCTTGACCTTGAGCGCGTTCTCTTCGATGAAAGCCCGCCGCGGCTCTACCTGGTCTCCCATGAGGACGGTGAAAATCTCATCGGCCTCGATGGCATCCTCGATGCGGACCTGCAGGAGTCTTCGCTTTTCGATGTCCATGGTGGTATCCGCCAGCTGGTCGGGGTTCATTTCCCCCAGCCCCTTGTAGCGCTGCAGGGTAAGTCCCTTCTTGCCGCGATCGAGAATATACTGCACGAGCTGCCTGGAGGTGGTGTAGAATGCCTTCAGATACTTCTGCACCCTTGCCAGCCCATCTTCCAGAGCTTTTCGGGATTGCAGGGTCTTCTCGGTGATACCCCCTGCCAGCACCATGGCCCGCAGCACAGCCGAATGGATCCGCTTCATGTCGAACCGCTCCAGGATCTTCTCGTAGCGCACCAGGTTCCTCAGGACCTCGACCCCTTTCTGGCTCGAAAAGGATTTCGCATCATCTTCCTTGATGACTTTCAACCCGCTGATCCCCGCCTGCAGCAGGTAGAGCTCCATGGAGGCCTCGTCGGGGATGTACTTCTCCTCCCGACCCCGCTTCACCTTGTAGAGCGGCGGCTGGGCCAGATAGAGGTAGCCCTTCTCGATGATGGGGAGCATCTGCCGATAGAAAAAGGTCAGCAGCAGGGTGGAGATGTGGGCACCGTCGACGTCGGCATCGGTCATGATGATCACCTTGTGGTAACGGATCTTGGAAATGTCGAAGTCGTCCTTGCCAATCCCCGTGCCCAACGCCGTGATGAGCGTTTTGATCTCCTGGGAGGAGAGCATCTTGTCGTAGCGGGCCTTTTCCACATTCAGGATCTTTCCTTTGAGCGGCAGGATGGCCTGCGTCCGGCGGTCCCGACCCATCTTGGCCGAGCCGCCCGCCGAGTCTCCCTCGACAATGAACAGCTCGCTCAACGCGGCGTCCCGCTCCGAGCAGTCGGCCAGTTTGCCCGGCAGAGTGCCTACCTCCAGGAGTCCCTTGCGGCGGGTCAGATCCCGCGCCTTGCGGGCGGCCTCTCGCGCCATGAGGGCGCCCACCGACTTGAGCACGATCTTCTTCGCGACGGGCGGGTTTTCTTCCAGAAACGTCCCCAATTCGTCGTTGACCGCAGCCTCCACAATCCCCTTGACATTGCTGTTCCCAAGCTTTGTCTTGGTCTGGCCTTCAAACTGCGGCTCCGGCACTTTCACGCTGATGACCGCTGTCAGCCCCTCCCGGACATCCTCACCGCTCAACGGCTTGTTGACCTTCTTGAGCAAATTGTTCTGCGTCGCATAGCTGTTTAGTGTGCGGGTCAGGGCGGACTTGAAGCCGATGAGGTGTGTGCCGCCGTCGACGGTATTGATATTGTTGGCGAAGGAATAGAGGTTTTCCGAATAGCCGCTGTTGTGCTGTACGGCGATCTCAATCACGACGTCGTCGCGGACCTGTTCGAAATAGATCGGCTTGCTGTACAGCGGGGTCTTGTTCTTGTTCAAGTGCTGGACGAAGGACGCGATGCCGCCCTTGTAGTGAAAGAGCTTTTCTTCGCCCGTGCGCTCATCGACCAGAGTAATCTTGAGCCCCTTGTTGAGGAAAGAGAGCTCCCGAAGCCGCTTGGACAACAGGTCAAAGCTGAATTCGGTCACCTCGAAGAGCTCCTGCATCGGCCGAAAGGTAATCTTCGTGCCCGTCTTTTTCGTCTTACCAATCTTCTCCAGAGGCGTAACCGGAACGCCGCACTCGTAGCGCTGATGATAGACCGCGCCATCCCGCTTGATCTCAAGCTCCAGCCAATCGGACAGGGCATTGGTGACCGACACGCCGACCCCGTGCAGCCCCCCCGAGACCTTGTAGGAGGCGCTGTCGAATTTCCCGCCCGCGTGGAGCTTGGTCATCACCACCTCCGCCGCCGGGACCTTTTCGGTGGGATGCATCTTCACAGGAATCCCGCGCCCGTTGTCCACCACGGTGAGGCTGTTGTCCATATGGATCGTCACGTCGATCTGATCACAGTACCCCGCCATCGATTCATCCACACTGTTGTCGACGACTTCATAGGCGATGTGGTGCAGACCATAGCTGCCGGTGTCCCCGATGTACATTCCGGGCCTCTTTCGGACCGCCTCCAGTCCTTCCAGAACCTTGATACTCTGCGCATCATAAGACATCAGGAAACTCCGATAGAATTTGTGGAAATTCGCTACTGCTCCGAAGAATTCGAACCCCTTTGAAGGAACGCAGTATTTTACTATTTTTGTTTCCCCATGACAAGCGCTATCTCACCTTCTTTGACGTCAAATAAGGCCCTGCAGACGGGTATTTTGTCGCACATGGGCTGCTCCGTGGTGGTGAGAAATACCTGCCCGAATCGAGGCAACTGCTCACAGAGAAGCCGCTGATGGCGTGGGTCCAGCTCGGAGCCCACGTCGTCGAGCAGGAGCACGGGACGGTGCCCCTTGAGACGCTCAAAGAGGCGCGCTTCACCCAGGGCGAGCGAAAGGGCCAGGAGCCGGCCTTCGCCCTGAGAAGCAAAATCCCGGGCCGGGCGGTCCGACACCTCCAGCAGCAGGTCGTCCAGGTGGGGGCCGAGGCGGGTGCCGCCCGCCTGGATTTCCATCCGTTCGGACTGGCGCAGCCCATCGGCCAGACGCGCCGTGAGTGCGCCCGTATCGAGGGCGTCCACCGATGTTCCGGCCATGAGCGAGCGGGGCAGCGCAGCGCGATACACCATCCGCAAAGAGCTTTCTTTGTGATGGAGTTGCTGAAAGATCTCCACCGCGGCCGGTGTCAGCTCGGAGAGATAGCGACACCGCCGGTGCAGGATGTGCCCTCCCTTTTCGGCCAGCTGCACCGTCCACGGTTGCAGTGCCGTCGGAGAGACCCGCCCGTCACGCACCATCCGGAGCAACCGGTTGCGCTGCTCCACGACCCGGCGGTACTCTTTCAGTGCCAGCAGATAGCCCCGATCCACACGGGAAAGGGCGGTGTCGAGAAAGCGCCGCCGAAGCTCCGGCGCCCCCCGGACCATCTTGACCGTCTCCGGCGAGAAGAGGGTGACCGCAAGTTCTCCGAAGAAATCGACACCCCGTGCGACACTCTTGCCGTTGACCTTAACGGTCTTGCTCTCCGGAAGAAGCTGCACGCCCAATTCTTTTTCCGTCTCCCCGACACACACCACGCCATGGATACGGGCGGCGGACGCGCCGTGACGGATGAGCTTTCGGTTGGCGAAGGCGCGAAAGGAAGAGAGATTGGCCAGCAGGTAAATCGCCTCGACGAGATTGGTCTTTCCCTGTCCGTTGTCTCCGCAGAGAATGTTGATACCGGCTTGCGGAGCCAAATCACAGGAACGGATGTTGCGGAAGTCGTGGACTCGGAGTCTTTGAATGTTCATGCTGCGGCGGTGATGTCGGTGCAGTTTCGAGGAGGGGCCAGCCTGGACATGGCATGGGGGAAGCTATTCCCGGCCTCGGGCAGTCTGGCCCAGGCATGCTATAGCCGCATGGGCATGATGATGGCAAGGAAGCCTTCATCCTGGGGATCTTCAATCCGGCTCGGACTCAGCGCGTCCATGAACCGTATGCGGATCTCCTCCCCATGGACGGCAGCGGTCACGTCCTGCAAGTAGCGAACGTTGAATCCAACCTCCAGGTCCTCCCCCTCATATTCGGCGGAAAGCGCTTCCTGAGCTTCTCCGATCTCGGGGTGATTGGAGGAGACTTGAATTTCTCCTTTACGCAGCGAGAGTTTGATGGCATGAGTCTTCTCGTCGGACAGAATGGAGACCCGCCGCACGGCACCCTGCAGGATCTCGCGCTCGACGCTGAGCAGATGGGGGTTGTGCTTCGGAATGATATCTGTATAGTTCGGAAACTTGCCGTCGATGAGCCGCGACAGTAGCGTGTAGTGCTTTTCCCGGAAGACGACATGGTTCTGGCAGAAAACGATTTCCACCTCTCCCCGTTCAGCCTCTTCCAGATATTTCTTCAGCTCCGAGATCGCCTTCCGGGGCACAATGACCTTTCGGTGTTTGCCCACGGCAGGCGGTGCAGGCAGCGTGCGCGAAACCCGCGACAGCCGATGCCCATCGGTCGCAACCATCTCGATGGGTTCTCCCTTCTCCTCGGACAGATGGATCAGAACCCCATTGAGTGACATGCGCGTCAAATCGGTCGAGACGGCATAGGCTGTCTTTCGAATCATCTCCAGCAGCATGCCGGCCGGTATGGCCGTGCGTCCCGTCTCTTCGATATCGGGAAACGATGGAAACTCCTCGGCCGGCAGCCCCCTGAGACGAAAGTTTGATTGGCCGGAGCGGATCAGTATGGCCTCACCGTTCTCCGCAGTGATGCGAATCGCATCCTGTTTCAGTTCGCGCGAAATTTCAAAAAGTTTCTTGGCGGAAACCGTGATGGTGCCCTCCGTCTCAATTTCCGCGGGCAGCAGATCGCGCAGGCCGATCTCCAGATCCGTGGCGAAGAGCTGCACGCCGCCCTTCACCGTTTCCAGCCGGACATTGGAGAGAATGGGCATGGTGGTCCGGGCCTGCACGATGCCCTGAACGCGCTGGAGTCCGGTCACCAAAACCGACTTTTCTATGGTGAATTTCATCCTTTTCCTCTTGGCTTCACATGGATTGAATGTTGTCGGCCAGCTTGGTGATGGTATTGGACAGGTCCTGATCGGACTTCATCCGTTCTTCAATGTTCTTGCACGCATGCAGCACGGTGGTGTGGTCCTTGCCCCCGAAGCTTCTGCCGATCTCGGGCAGAGATTTATCTGTCAGTTTCCGACACAGAAACATGGCGGCCTGTCTGGGTAGCACGATGGACTGATTTCGCTTCTTCGACTTCATATCGGCCGTGCGGATTTTGTAGTGATGGGCGACCTGTTTCTGAATTCGGTCTATGGATACGATCTGCTCCCGTTCACAGAAAATGTCTTTCAGAACCTCTTTGGCCAGATCGACGGTGATCTGGCGTCCCGTTAGAGAAGCAACGGCCCCCAGCTTGATGAGAGAACCTTCCAGTTCGCGAACGTTGGAGCGGATCTTCTTCGCGAGGAAAAGACTCACATCGTTCGGCAGGTGGATACCATCGATGGCTGCTTTCTTTCGCAAGATGGCAACCTTCGTCTCAAGATCGGGCGGATGAATGTCCGCCAGGAGCCCCCATTCAAAACGGGACCGCAGTCTCTCCTCGAGATTCTGTATCTCCTTTGGATAGCGGTCACTGCTGAATACGAGCTGTTTGCGCGCATCATAGAGTGCATTGAACGTATGAAAGAACTCCTCCTGGGTTCGCTCCTTGTCCGAGAGAAACTGGATGTCGTCTACCATCAGAACGTCCATGTTGCGATACTTCTGCCGGAACTGGGGCATTCGGTCATAGCGGATGCAGCTGATCATTTCATTCATGAAGTGTTCTGAACTGACAAAACAGATCCGGGTATCGGGATTCTCGGAACGGACATGATGGCCGATGGCATGCATCAGGTGTGTCTTGCCCAGACCGACGCCGCCATAAATAAAAAGTGGATTGTAGGCGGTATAGAGAACCTCCGCAACAGCCCGAGCGGCTGCATGGGCGAACTGATTGCTGGGGCCGACCACAAAATTTTCAAAACTGAATCGTGGGTTCAGATAAGCATTACGTTCGTGCACGGTGGATGGTACCGCACTGGCCGATCGGACGGATTGCTCTGCGGCTGGCTCGGGTGGATCCTGATCTTTCGGATGATACTCGACGGTAAAACAGAGTTCTTTGTTGCAGTCGAGCGTGGTGAGCGCTTCTTTGAGGACGCCGACGTAATTTTTTTCGATCCATTCCTTGGTGAACTTATTCGGAACCGACACCGTGAGTTCACGGTCGTTTTCAGAAAAGAGACGTGCCGCTTCAAACCATTTTTCAAAACTCTGCTTCGGCAGACGTTCGCTAACAACCTGGGTCAATCGTTCCCATGTATTCATGGCTGGAACCCTTAGATTTGATGGCTTCTAAAAGACACAGGAAATCGCCCGGCGCAGAGAGTCGTGCGTTTATTAACAGGTTTCTCCACAGGTGTGAATAAGTCAAAAAAACCTTTTTTTTCAAATAGTTGAAGTAGGGACGAGAGCGCCCTGTGCAGAGAGACCGGGCCGATCATGGCCATGCAGTTCCTTTTTCTGTTGCGCAAAAAGATTTCGGTGTGAGAATGCGAGACAAGATAGCAGAAGCCTTATGGCATGGCAAGGGATTTTTTCGACGTGGGACCACTAAATTTTTTCCGGGACCTGTTGCGCCGCGCGGCCAGTGTCGACGGAACTGACAGACATATCTGCACGGGAAGGCTTTCTGCACCGGCGGATCCTTCGGGACCCGCCGATTCGTTTATGCCCGCGCCGAGTGCCGTCAAAGAACGGCTGTCGGTGTGCAAAGGATGTGAGGCGCTGTGTCAACTTTCTGTGGATCCATGAACCGGCGCGGCGCGCCGTGAAAAACCGATGGATTCACCCACAGAGACTGTGAAAGAAATTCCTGAAGAGTTTCAAGGGGATCATCCCAGGGTCCCCTGTTTACCCAACCCCTACTACTACTGCTATTTTGTTTTATATAATAATTATTCCTTATAGTAACGGATGGGTATAAGCATTCATGAGCATCCATTTTACCCTTGGGAAAAAGGAAATAAGCGACGCAAAAGCGGCTCTTTTTTATTCTTGACAGGCAAAAAGCGACTGCCTATACTGTTTTATTCTAAAACGATTAGCAGGGAGTGAGGCATGTCTATCACACTGAAAGCAAACAATCGTAAGAAGAAAAAACGGCACGGATTCCTCACCCGCATGAAGACCAAGAGCGGCCGGGCTGTGATCAACCGTCGGCGGGCCAAGGGCCGCAAGTCATTGGGTGTGTGACAGCCACGGCGCCTTCGCGTGTGTCAGGAACTCCAAACTCGGTACCCGGTCGATACCAACTCGATGAAGGATAGGTGGATCCGGAAGCATTGGGAATTCCAAATCGTTTACAAGGAGGGGATCAAACAGGTCGGGAAGCGTGTGATTCTCTATGTGCGCTGTCGCGAAGCGGGGCCGAACCGGTTCGGTATTGCCGTCACCAAGAAGCTCGGTACATCGGTGGTGCGAAACAGGATTAAGAGACGTATCCGGGAAGTGATGCGGAAGAATGCCGATGCCATGGGAGGAGGCATGGATCTGGTGGTGGTCGCCAGGAGAAAAATCCTGCATGCTTCATTTGATCAAATAGAAAGGGACATACTGGCGTTGGTTCAGCAGAGGGCTTTTTCCAGTAGACCGAAGAATCGGTGCAGCGGGGAGGGGCCATGAGCATGTTGAGACGGTTTAATATTGCGTGTATCCGAGGCTATCAGCGGGGCATCTCGCCATGGCTGTCGGGAAACTGCCGTTATTTGCCCACCTGTTCCGAGTACACCATTGAAGCCATCTCTCGCTACGGTCTTTTGAGAGGTTGGGGGCGTGGTTTGTGGCGCATTCTGCGTTGTCATCCCTTTCATTCCGGCGGCTACGATCCCTTGAAATAAGTTCCTCCCCGATAACCCAGGATTCGGGCACTGCCTTTCTCGTGGAGAATTCCTGATGGAAAAACGGGCGCTCCTTGCCTTTGTGCTGTCGCTGGCCGTCTTGGTTGGTTATCAGTATTTCTTTGTCCCGTCGGTACCGCAAAAGCCGGACGCGCCGGTAACGCCGCCGGCAGAAGCGCCACCCCAGGCGGTGCCTGAGAAGAGAGCAGCCGTGGAAGCCCCTGTCGGGCCCGCCGAGGAGGCACCGGCGGCTTTGCCTTGGGAGTCGCGGGAGCGCCGACCGAGGGAGGCACCGCCAGAGGAGATCGTCACGGTGGAAACCGAATGGGTGCGGTATCGTATCTCCACCCGGGACGGAACGCTCAAAGAAATCACACTCAAACGTTATCTGGACGATGAAGGAGAGACGGTGCAGCTGGTGCCGACCCGAGGAGAGCTGTTCCCATTGCAACTCCTTGCCAACGGTGAAGTATTTCACGTTACCTTCACCCCCTCCAGACAATATATTCAAGTGACGGATAAAGCGGAGCGTCTGGTTCTCTCATATGAGGATGAGAGCGGGGCGCGTATAGAAAAGCACCTGGAGTTTCAGCCAAAGGGCTATCAAATCAAGGTGAGGATCGTTCAGAATGCGTTGAAGGAGTATCAACTTCTCGCCGGCTCTGTCTTTCAAGGCATGGGGGACGCGGACAACCGCAAAAGTCGGTATGCCCATGAGGGACCCGTGCTCGATCTGTCTGGTGAAATTGAACGGATCAAATTCAAAGAGGCCAAAGAGCGGATGATTCTCCGGGGAGAAATCCCGTGGATTGCCTTTGAGGAGAAGTATTTCATGACGGCGGTGCTACCGGAGACCAAAGCCGCCGCCGCCGTGGTGGATCGTTTGGACAGCTCGGAGGGGATCAACATCGGTTTTGGAGTCACCGGTCTGGCTGAGGTGGCCTCCTATGTCTTCTATGGAGGCCCCAAGGATTATGAACTGCTGCGTTCGTTGAACAATGGGTTGGAAAAGGCGATTGATTTTGGATTTTTCGGGTTTCTCGGAAAACCTATGTTTTTCGTGCTCAAAGCGATCTATGGTGTGGTGCGTAGCTATGGTGTGGCCATCATTCTGCTGACCACTCTGATCAAAATCGTGTTCATTCCTTTGACCCACAAGCAGACGAAATCGATGCAGGATATGCAGAAGATACAGCCGGAGATTAATGCCATCCGGGAGCGCTACAAAGGCGATGCGCAGACGATGAACAAGCACATCATGGATTTGTACAAGAAGCACAAGGTCAACCCCGCGGCAGGATGTTTGCCGTTGTTGATACAGATTCCCGTATTTTTTGCGCTGTATAATGTCTTGTTGAGCGCCATTGAACTGCGACAGGCGCCGTTTCTATATATCAAGGATCTCTCCGGCGCGGACGCACTGTTCGGACACGTCGGTGGGTTTGCCGTCGGACCGCTCCCACTGCTGATGGGTGCCAGCATGTATTTGCAGCAGAAGATGATGCCCACCACCATGGATCCCAAGCAAGCGAAAATATTTCAGTATATGCCGGTGATCTTTACGTTCATGTTTCTCAATTTTCCTTCGGGACTTGTGCTGTACTGGTTGGTGAACAACGTGTTGACCATTTTGCAGCAGATCTACACGAACAAACGCAAGGCCGCCGCAACGGCATGAAGACGAGCCTTTGACTGGGTGATTGCATCGGTGGATGCAGTGAGAGGTGTGAAAAGCGTCAGAGACGTTCGTTGAAAGGACCTCCTGATCGATTTGTTCACGGAATCTCCCGGTCTAATTCTTCTGGAAACCTTCGGAGGACGGAATGATGGAACGAACCATTGAAATTGAGGGAAAAACCCTAGAAGAGGCGACACAGCAGGCACTGGAACAGTTGGGCGCGCGTCGGGAAGAGGTTGAAATAGAGGTACTGGACGACGGTAAACCGGGATTCTTGGGCTTCGGCTCACGGACGGCCAGAATCCGCGCAGCCCTCCGGACGGAGTCTGGCGCACCGGTTCGGGGAACCCTGGTCCCCGAGGAAGGTCGTGAAATCTCCCCCAGCAAGCAGGCCGGGACGGGCGCAGAAATGGAACGCCATCTGCCCGATCAGGACGTTGACACGGGTTTTGCCGAGTCCATGCTCTCGAACATGATCACAAAGATGAACCTAGAAGGATCGGTCACATCAAGGATTTCCGATGGACAGATTTGTCTCAACGTCACCGGGCACGACTCCAACATCCTCATTGGGAAAAAGGGACAGACCCTCGATGCGATTCAGTATCTTATGAGCCTGATGTACAACAAGGCGACCCGAAGCAAGTCCGGCATTGTGGTCGACGTGGAGGACTACCGGAATCGCCGGGAGCAACGGCTTCAGACCCTGGCCCGCGAAGCCGGTGAGAAGGTCCAGCGGACAGGTAAAGCGGTCACCTTGGCGCCCATGAATGCCAAGGATCGTCGGATCATTCACATTACACTCCAGGATGAGACCACGCTCAAGACAACAAGCAGGGGGGAGGGTGCCCTGAAAAAAGTGGTGGTGCTTCCCCGATCGTGATCCGATGAGGCACAGGATGTAACAGAGCGACGAAAAAACAGAATAAGGCGAGGAGGCTCCTCGCCTTTTTTCTTCGGTGCAGCAATGATCTCCGGACAATGCAATCGCAACGGGAGCACCATCTGCTCCATCTCGACACCGCCGGGTATGGGCGGCATCGGCATCGTCCGGATGAGCGGCCCCGATGCCATTCGGATCGCCGGCAAAGTTTTTGCCGATGGGGGCGGGGAAACAGCGGCGGAGATGCCGCATTATTCAATCCGTTATGGTAAGGTGCGCGACCCGGAGCTCGGAGAGGTCATCGACGAAGCGCTTCTCACCGTAATGCGGGCGCCGAAAACATATACTCGGGAGGATGTGGTGGAGATCAACTGCCACTCGGGGACGGTGGTGCTTCGGAGAATATTGGGGATGCTCGTTGCTTTGGGAGCTCGTCCTGCGGAACCCGGGGAGTTTACAAAGCGGGCCTTTCTCAACGGGCGGATCGACCTGAGTCAGGCGGAGGCCGTCATGGCGTTGATTTCGGCCCGGAACGAAGAGGCACTGCGGGTTTGTGCGGCGCAACTGAGCGGGGAATTGGCGGAGCGCATCGCAGCGGTGCGCGCGCGATTGGTGAGGCTACTGTCCGAAGTGGAGGCGTCCATTGACTTCCCGGAAGAGACACTCGACCTGATTACATCGGAAGAGCTGCTCGAGACGATCCGCTCCGCGATGGAGGAGGTGGCGGCCCTCATCGAAGCGAGCGCGCAGGGGCGTGTGCTTCGGGATGGTGTCTCCACGGCCATCGTGGGGGCGGCGAATGTGGGCAAATCGAGTCTTCTCAATCGGCTTCTCATGGAGGAGCGCGCCATTGTGACACCCTTTCCAGGCACGACGCGTGACGTGGTGGACGGAATGCTCCACGTGGAGGGAGTCCCCCTTCGGATCATCGACACAGCGGGTATCCGAGTCTCGCGGGACCCCATCGAGCAAGAAGGGATCCGCCGCAGCCGGGGGTGTCTGCGCGAAGCAGACCTGGTCCTGCTGGTTCTTGACCTGTCCCGGCAGATCGGCGAGGAGGATCTTGAAATCGCCCGGATGATCGCCGCAGAGGGCAAAAGGACCATCGTGGTGTTGAACAAGGTGGACCTTTTCTATGATGCTGAAAAAAAACATGAGAACACAATAAATGAAATAATAAAGAGTAATTTCTTTATAAAGACCTCATGCAAGGATAATTTTGGCTTAGATACACTTAAGATGGCTATTTTTGAGATAATTCTTGGTGACTCCGTGGGTTTTGGTGACGCTGCGATCGTGATCAGCGCCAGAAACGAGGCGGCCCTGAAGGGGGTGGCGGCGGCGTTTGCCCGGGCCGAGGAGGCGCTGAGGGACGGTCTTTCTGAGGAATTCGTGAGCCTCGAGTTGCGCGAGGCGCTGCGAGAATTGGGGCAGATCACGGGGGAGACCACCACCGAAGAAGTTCTGGAGCAGATCTTTCAGAATTTCTGCATCGGGAAATGATAAAGTATTGATAATCAAGGGATAAAAAATGTTCCACGTGGAACACTCCAGGAGAGGTTGATGAGCCCCGCCTTTAAAGAATCCTTTGACATGATTGTCGTTGGCGGCGGGCATGCCGGATGCGAGGCGGCGCTGGCGGGGGCTCGCATGGGCGGTACGGTGCTCCTGTTGACCCTCGATCTGGACAAAATCGCGCTGATGTCCTGCAATCCGGCCATCGGTGGGCTTGCCAAAGGACATCTCGTTCGGGAGATCGATGCGCTCGGCGGGGAAATGGCCCGGGCCATCGATGCCACGGGGATTCAGTTCCGGATGCTCAACACCCGCAAGGGGCCGGCCGTTCAGGCGCCGAGGGCCCAGGCTGACAAGGAGGCCTACCGGCGCCGGATGACGAAGACAGTGAACCGCCAGTCGAACCTCTCGGTGCGCCGTGGGGTGGTCCAGAGGGTTCTCGTGGAGCACGGCGCGGTTCGGGGGGTCGAGACAGATGCCGGCACACGCTACCGGGGGCGGACGGTGATTTTCACGACCGGTACTTTTCTGCGCGGCCTGATTCATGTGGGACTCGAAAGCGAGGCCGGGGGGCGCGTGGGGGAACCGGCGGCAGTGGGGCTGTCGGATGATCTGATCTCCCACGGATTTGAAATCGGGCGGCTCAAGACCGGTACGCCGCCGAGACTCCATGTGAGGAGCATTGATTTCTCCCACCTGGAACCGCAGGGCGGCGATGCGGAACCATGGCCCTTTTCTTTTTCGACGCCGAAGATAGACCGGCCCCAGGTGCCCTGCCACATGACCTTCACCAACCCGGAAACGCACCGGATCATTCGGAGCAATCTCGACCGCTCGCCCCTCTACAGCGGAAAGATCAAAGGAATCGGGCCCCGTTATTGTCCCTCCATAGAGGACAAGATCATGCGTTTTGCCGACCGGGAGCGCCATCAGGTCTTTCTGGAACCGGAAGGACTGGAGACCGAGCAGATCTACGCCAACGGCATATCGACCAGTCTTCCAGAGGACGTGCAGTACGATTTCGTGCATTCCATCGCCGGTCTGGAGGCTGCCGAGATCATCCGGCCGGGCTACGCGGTGGAATACGATTTCGTCCCGCCCACACAACTTCATGCCTCTTTGGAGACAAAACGGATTGAAGGCCTCTTTCACGCCGGGCAGATCAACGGCACCTCCGGATACGAGGAAGCCGCGGCGCAGGGGTTGCTGGCGGGGATCAATGCCATGCGAAAACTTCGGCGGGAACCGCCGCTTGTGCTGGCGCGCTCCGAAGCATACATGGGCGTGCTCATCGACGACCTCGTCACCCTGGGGACCCGCGAGCCCTACCGGATGTTCACCTCTCGGGCCGAATACCGCTTGCTCCTGCGCCACGACAATGCCGATTTACGCTTGAGCGAGAAGGGACGTGCCGTTGGACTCCTCTCGGACGAGGCCTACGAAGCTTTTACCTGGAAGAGAGAACAGATCCGGCGGGAGACTCGGCGCCTTCAAACGACCCACATTCTCCCGACCAACGGGACCAATGGGGTGCTCGCCTCTCTCGAAAGCGCCCCCTTGCGAAACAAGACGAGTTTGGCGCAACTCCTGAAGCGGCCCGAACTAAATTACGCTGCCACCGCCCCCCTTGATCCCGGGAGACCGCCGCTGTCGCGGGAGATTCGCTGGATCTGTGAAACGGAGATCAAGTATGAGGGGTTCATCCAGCGCCAGACGGACCACGTGGTTCGTGCGCGGGACATGGAGCGGACCTTGATTCCCGACGAAATCCAATACGAATCGATTCAGGGGCTTTCGCGCGAAGTAATCGAAAAGCTGAATTACGTCCGCCCCGCCACCCTCGGACAGGCGTCGAGGATTTCGGGCATTACCCCTGCGGCCATTTCTATTCTGTTGATTTTCTTAAAGAAGAACCGGTGCATTGGTGAGTAGGGCCCCCGAGAACCCTCTGGTGACAGGCGCCGAGCGTCTCGGCCTTCCCCTGGGCGAGCCGGCGCTGCGCGCCTTTGGGATCTACACCCGTGAGTTGATGGAGTGGTCCGCCCGCTTCAACCTGACGGGGCACCGGAGCCGACGGGCCATTGAGATCTATCACTATCTCGATTCACTGTCTCTCTTTCAAACGGGCTGCCTCCGCCCCGGCCAGGATCTCCTCGATGTGGGAAGCGGGGCCGGGTTTCCCGCACTGCCGCTCAAGATCCTCGAGCCTTCACTCCGGGTGACGCTCCTCGATGCCTCCCGCAAGAAAGGCATTTTTCTGCGCCACCTCCTCCGGACCCTGGGCATGCAAGACGTTGTCGTTGTGACCGCACGGGTCGAAGACTATGCACATGCGCGCGCGGCCGCCTACGACCTTGTCTTGAGCCGGGCGGTGGCCAACGTGGAAAAGCTCTGCGGCTGGAGCGCTCCGCTGCTCCGGAAGGGGGGGCTGTTTCTCTTGCAAAAGTCCCGTGCGGCGGCAGAAGAGCTCAGCCGCATCGTCCCGGCCCTGGGGGTAGCCGGTCTTCGGGTGCGGGAAGTGCTCCCCCTGAAGGTCCCCTTTCTTGCGCGGCCCAGATCTGTTATAATTATAGAAAAAACAGGGTGTTAAGGAAGATGTTCCACGTGGAACATCACGCGATTTTGCGCAAGACTTTCAAAATTTTTTCTTTTCTAAGGCCTTCGTTTGTGATAAGTTATTAAAAAACGGGAGGACATACGCAGGCCCTCTGTGCTTAAAAACCATTTAAAATCAAATAGTTACTGGTTGGGCTCGCCGCTGGCCGGATGGATGCCCGGACGGATTCGATGATATTGTCCATTGCCAACCAAAAAGGCGGCGTCGGCAAGACCACCACGGCGGTGAACCTCGGCGCCTCCCTCGGTGCGGCGGAAAAGCGGGTCCTCCTGGTCGATATGGATCCGCAGGGGAATGCCACCAGCGGATACGGTATCGACCGGACCGAGCTCACCCAGAGCGTCTACGATCTGCTTCTGGGAGAGGCACCGGGCAACGTCATCATCAAGACGGCGGTACCGCAGGTGGAGCTGGTCCCTTCGGCCATGGCCTTGGCGGGCGCGGAAATCGAGATGGTCGACATGGACAACCGTGAGTTTCTTCTCAAGGAGGGGCTCGCCGATATACGGGAAGCCTATGACTTTGTCCTCATCGATTGTCCCCCGTCACTCGGGCTGCTCACGCTCAACGCGCTGAGCGCGGCCGACGCCCTGCTCGTACCCCTGCAATGCGAGTATTATGCGCTGGAAGGCCTTTCCCATCTGATGAGAACGGTCGAACTGGTCCGCCAGCGCCTCAACCCGGGGCTGATGATTGCGGGAATTCTGTTGACCATGTTCGATGGGCGCAACAACCTCGCCCTGCAGGTTGCCGAGGAGGCCCGCCGGCACTTCGGCGATCTGGTTTACGACACGGTTGTGCCCCGTAACGTACGGCTCGGGGAATCACCCAGCCACGGGGTGCCGGTTCTCTTTTACGATATTCGATCCAAGGGAGCCCAGAGCTACCTGGATCTTGCCAGGGAAGTGATACAGCATGTCGAGAAAAGCGCTGGGCAAAGGGCTTTCGGCTCTTATACCGGATAAGCCGCTGCCCGTACCGGCCGCAGCGGCGGGCAGCGATGGCATCCGGGAGGTACCCGTACAGAGCGTCCACCCCAACCCCCATCAGCCGAGAAAGAACTTCGCTCCGGACGGGATGGAAGAGCTCGTTCGCTCGGTGAAGCAACGGGGAGTGATTCAGCCTGTGCTGGTGCGCGAATCGCAGGGGGGCTTCCAGCTCATCGCCGGAGAGCGCCGGTGGCGCGCGGCCCGACAGGCGGGGATGGTGAAGATCCCCGTCATCGTCCGTAAGGTTTCGGATCAGGACTCTCTCTCGCTTGCGCTCATCGAGAATCTGCAGCGGGAAAACCTCAATCCCATGGAAGAAGCCGAAGCCTATGAGCGTCTTCTGCGGGAATTTAAGCTCACACAGGACGAGGTAGCTAGGCAAGTCGGTAAACAGCGCTCATCTGTGGCCAATGCCCTGCGGTTGCTGACGCTGCCTGCGGAAGTTCAGGGCCACGTTCGCGAGGGGAAGCTCTCCGCGGGGCATGCCAAAGCGATCCTCTCTCTGACCCGCAAGCCGGAGCAGAACGCTGTGGTCCGGGAGATTCTGCGGCGGGGGTTGTCGGTGCGGGAGACGGAGGCGCTGGTTCGCAAGGCAGGCACTCCGAGGGCTTTGCGCCGGCGCCCCGTCAAGGATGTCCACCTGAGTGCCGTGGAAGATGCGCTCAAGCGACATCTGGGGACGCAGGTCCGTATTCGTGACAAGAAAGACAAGGGAAGGATTGAGATCGAATATTACTCCAGGAAGGAACGGGAGCGGCTGATTGCCATGCTGCGAGGATCGGCTCACACCTGATGCGGGAGGAGGTCTTATGAGTTTCAAGAAGAAACTGGAAAACCTGGGAGGCCAGAGCAAGAGTTCTTCGGGCCGTCCGACACCTTCCATCACCGGCGACATCAATACGATCCTGGGCAAGGAGACCTCCTTCAAGGGTGTGCTGACCTATGAGGGGACGGTGAAGATCGATGGGAATGTTGAGGGGGAAATTATCGCAAAGGATACGCTGATAATTGGGGAAGAAGCTCAGATAAACGCCAATATCGATGTGGGCCGTCTCATATCCCGGGGAAAGATCCGCGGCAATATCACCGTGAGAGATCGGGCGGAGTTCTTTGCGCCCGCTGTGTTGCATGGCAACATTCAGACGCCGGTCATTGTGATCGAGGATGGGGTGATTTTCGAAGGCAAGTGTGAGATGGGGGTTGCGCAGCAGAAACCCGAGCTGAAGATCACGCCGCTACACAAGGAGTCTCTGAAAACCGGCAAATAGCCCCCTTGCCCGTGCCCCCTCCCCGTGCCCCTTCTCATGGGGGGCAGGCGTTCGCGCTCTTTTCTGCAATCTGTCTGGGTAGATAGCACTCGCCAGAGAACGCTTCTCAGTTCCAATCGGTTGGTTTTTGACATTGCTCCCCCTTGTCCGCTACAGTTACGGCACAGGCTCATGCCGAAGGGGAGACGCCATGACAGCCATGCGAACCCGGTGGATCGCCCGTCTCTATTATCTGGGTCTTGTTGCCCTGTACAAAAGCGTTCGCCTTGAGGTCCAGGGACAGGACGAACTGGAAGCTTACTGGGATGGGGGCGGAAAAGCCGTCGTGTGCTTCTTTCACGGCGACTATCTGCTGTTCTTTCCCCACTTCCGGGGCCGCCAGGCCACGATTTTCACCACCCGCTCCCACCGGGGCGAATATCTTGCGGAAATCATAACGCGCTTTGGCTACCGGCCCTGTCTCTTGCCCGATCGGCGTAAGGATCCTAAGACGGTGGAATGGATGGTGGCAGAACTGCAGCGGGGGCACAATGCCGCCGTCGCCGTCGACGGACCACTCGGGCCCTACCGGGTTGTCAAACCAGGCGCGCTCGTGCTGGCTCAGCGCACGGGCCATCCCATCGTACCGGTAGGGATTGCCTCCGCCTGGCACATCACGCTGAAGAAACGCTGGGACCGCTACGCCCTACCGCTGCCCTTCACGCGAGCGGCCATCTGCATCGGGGAGCGCATGGCCGTGCCTCCCGAGGCCCAGGGCGAACGACTGGAACCTTACCGGGAAATGGTGGAGAAGACACTGTTGCGCCTCAACGATGCGGCACGGGCGGCTCTCAATCGTCAATGAGAGGGAGCTGCGGTATAATAAAACCCCATGAACGTCAGGCGATTTCTGCTGGAGCGGATATTCTCCCGTCTGCGCATCAAAGGTGCGTTGCGGTTCCTCTATGCCCTCGAGAAGATCGGGCATCCCTCCGAAGTGGCTTTCCCCATGGAGCTACTCCCCTCGGGCGTGAAGATGCACCTGCGGGGATTCATGACCTTCCACAGCGTGCAGATCAATCTCGATTGGGTCTGGCCCTACTGGATCCGAAAACAGTTCGATCCCTCGGGCCGGAGCTTCATCCCCCGGGCCATGAATCTGACCCACGTGAACCAGACGCACCGTAACTGGACTGCTGTGGGAAGCCTGGGGGGAACCGTAGAGCCCATCGTGGACCCCACGGGGCTTCTGACCCCGTGGTTCGATGGATGGTCCCTCGATTTCTGGCTCTATCGCAACGGCCGGCTCATTGCGCCCTCCCGGATTGACGGGGTGGAGCAATCCCTCCGGGAGCGCCTCCCTATCGTGGTCACCAGCTTCACGCAGGAAGGGTTGCACGTCCGGATGGAAGTATGGGGCGACACCATCGAGGGACACGATGTCGTCATCGAGCGGGTGCGTCTGCAGAACCTGCTGGAAGAAACCATTGAGGGAAGGGCGTACTTCTCCATCCGCCCTTACAATCCGGAAGGCATGAGCCTCATTCGGCATCTCTTTTACCGGAACGAAGGGGTCTGGGAGGTCAATCGCACCGTCGGTGTCATTCTGCCGGAGAAGCCGCAGCGGGTGAACTGCTCCGACCAGCGACTGGGAGACGTCTCCATCGACCTGCCCGAAATGCAGGCATGCGGCAGGCTCGATTGCGAGGCCGGGATGGCCACGGCCCTGTCCGAATATGGTCTCTCCCTGGCACCGGGCGAGATCCGGGAGTACACCGCCATTTGCACCACCAAGGCGGACAAGGCCTACGAGACGCTCATCCGGGCGCTACAGGGGTCTCCCCACCCAATCGACCGGGAACCGATGAAGCGCCGGTGGCGGGACCTCCTCGCACAGGGAATGTCCGTGTCGTTGCCCGACACCATTCTGGAGGAGTGTTTCGATGCAAACAAAGCCTTTCTGCATCTCTTTGATGACGGCGATGATATCACGCCGGGGCCGCTGACCTATCATCGCTTCTGGTTTCGCGACGCCACGTTCATGATTCATGCCCTGGACAAGCTGGGATACACCGAGGCGGCTCGCCGGAAACTCAGGACCTATCCGGACCGGCAGCGAAAAGACGGCTACTTCATTTCCCAGAACGGCGAGTGGGACTCCAACGGAGAGGCTCTCTGGACGTTCATGGAAAGCTATCGCCTCGACCCGGACACCGATTTCCTTCGCGACGTCTACGGCGCCATCCGGCGGGCCATCTTCTGGATTGCCCGCAAGAGGCGAAAAACCCGGCATGCCGACGGGCCAGAGCGGGGGCTGCTGCCGCCTGGGTTTTCCGCGGAGCACTTCGGCCCCAACGACTATTACTACTGGGATGATTTCTGGTCCCTCGCCGGGATTCGAGGCGGTATCGACGCCGCCCGCATTCTGGGGGAGGCGCGAGATCACCGGCGTTTTCAGGAAATCTACCAGGCGTTCTGGGGCGATGTGAACCGCTCCCTGGATCAGGTAGCGGCCAAACTGCACCAACGCATCCTGCCGGCCTCTCCCTTTCGCCGGATGGATGCCGGGGCCGTCGGATCGATCGCAGCGCTCTACCCGCTGCGCCTGCTACGGGCGGACGATGAGCGGATCGTCAACACGGTGCGTTATCTGCGTGCCCACACCTTTTTCGAGGACGGCTTCTTTCAAAACGTCGTGCACTCGGGGGTCAATCCGTATCTGACCGCCCAGATCGCGCAGTGTTACCTCTATGGGCGAAGCCGGGAAGCCTGGCCGCTCATTTACTATCTGCTCAAGATTGCGACGCCGACCTATACCTGGCCCGAGGCGGTTCACCCCCGCACGGGGGGCGGCTGCATGGGAGATGGGCATCACGGCTGGGCGGCCGCGGAGATCGTTCTCCTGGTGCGCAACCTGCTCCTCTTCGAAGAAGACGACACGCTCGTGCTCACGCCGATTCTGCCCCGGGAGTGGATCTGGCAGGGCGCCTGCATCGAAGTGAGCCGGGCCCCGACCTATTTCGGCCCCGTCGATTTCCGCATCGATGTCCGGGGCGATGAAATGGAACTGAATCTGCAGCCCCGATTCCGCACGCCGCCGGCCCAAGTGGAATGGGATCTTCCCTTCGAAGTTGAGACGGCCCGGGCCGACGTGGGGAGTGTCCAGGTGCGGCAGAACGTTTTGCTCCTGGACCCGGGGGTGCGGCACGTTGCGGTGCGAACCAGAAGCCACAAGGCCGTCACATGAAGCTCGCCTTCTTCTCGAATACCTACCGACCCTTCACGGGAGGGGTGACCCGCTCCATCGATACCTTCCGTCGGGAGTTCGAGGCCCGGGGGCACGCGGTGCACCTGTTCGTGCCGCGTTTCAAGGGTTACGAGGAGCACGATGAGCGGGTCTACCGCGTGCCGTCGATTCCGAAGTTCAACCACACCGACTTCTCGCTCCCCCTGCCCTTTTCGCTGAAGGTGCGCAATATCTTCGGAAAGCTCAGGCCCGATCTGGTTCACGCACAGCATCCCTTCTTTCTGGGTGAGATGGGCATGCACCTCGGCAAGAACCGCAACCTTCCCATTGTACTGACCTACCACACCCAGTACGAGCAGTACTCCCACTATGCCCCCGTCGACTCGGCCTTGGTCAAACGCTGGATCATCAACGTCTGCAACTCCTTCTGCAATCTGTGCGATCTCGTCGTGGCCCCCTGTCAGGACATCCGGGAGATGTTGATGCAGCGGGGTGTGGGCACCCGGATAGAGGTGATTCCGACGGGGGTCGATTTGTCGGCCTATGGCCACCCCGACCGCCACTGGCTGCGGGAGACCTTTGGGCTGTCGCGCGACCAGAAGATTCTGCTCCATGTGGGGCGCCTTGCCAAAGAGAAGAATCTCGAGTTTCTGTTCCATGCAGTGAGCCGCGCAATGACGGGCGATGCGAAACTGGTACTATTGGTGGCCGGTATGGGAGATCAGGTCCCCCGCTTGAAAGAGCTCAGCGAGACGCTCGGGATCGCCGCCCGCGTGATCTTTCATGGGCATATGGAGCCCGTCGAGCTGGTAAACGCCTATGCCGGTGCGGACCTCTTTGTGTTCAGCTCCAAGACGGAAACACAGGGGCTGGTCGTTCTGGAATCGATGACGGCGGGGACGCCGGCGGTGGCCGTGGATGCCCCGGGAGTCCGGGACATGATTCGGGATGGTGTGAACGGATACCTCTGTCCCGAAGACGAAGAGCGCTTCGCCGAGAGAATCCGGCAACTCACGGGCTCCCCCGAGACCCGGACGGCTTTTTCGCATGCCGCAAAAGAGGCGGCGGCACGTTATTCAGCCTCCGCCATGGCGGAGCGCATGCTTCAGGAGTATGCCGAGCTGCTCCGACAGCCGCCGGATACGCTCAACCCCGAAATTCATCATTTCAATATTCTCAAAGGTCTGCTCCGGGAAGCCGTGCGGGGCGCGCAGTCCTAGCCCGAATATTGCAATATGTCTTCAGCCAGAAAATTCTCTGGGCCTTGCCTACGGCGCTTCTTCGGCCCCTCATCACGATCACTGATGCAATATTCGGGCTAGCGGCGTCGGTCCCAAGGCTGGCGGCCTTTGCCTGCCGCGAGCGTCGTGCGCTTGGCAACGCTTTTTTATGTTTTCCCTCCCATAAAAGTGTGATATTCTGCCTGGCTATTGTCAGTTTTTGAGTGCGAAGGCGGAGGGGACTGTGACCGACACCGTTTCATATCTTTCCCGAAAGATCCGAAGACCCCATGCGATCCGGCAAGTCGTGGGCATCTTCTTCCTCCTGCTCCTGACGGTGGTGGGACGTCCGGCCAGCATGGGTGCGGTGCTCTTGGGCGGTCTGCTGTCGGTCGTCGGCATCGCCATTCGCTTCTGGGCGGGTGGGCATGTACGCAAAGACAAGGAGTTGGCGACCACGGGGCCCTATGCGTACGTGCGCAACCCCCTCTATGTGGGCAATGTGCTGATTGCGCTGGGGTTTTGTTTCCTCTCGGGTTATGGGTGGCCCTTTCTTGTCTTTGCTGCGCTCTATGCCTGGCTCTACATCCCGACGCTGCGCAAAGAGGAGAGGACCCTGGAAAAACTTTTCGGCGACGAGTTTCGCCGCTACAAGCGCGAGGTTCGGGCCATGCTGCCGAGATGGACCCCCTACAGAACAGGCGCAGCGCCGTGGTCCGGCGCTCAGTGGGTGCGCAACGGGGAGCACATTGTGAACGGCGGCCTCTTCGCAGCCCTGATCATTCTTCTTCTGCGGTCTCTATAGCCCCCAGCCCCCAACAGCACCCGGGCGGATGGCCGTCGCACCGGCGCTCGCCGGGGCGGCCTGCCCGGGGGTGGTTGCCGACACAACAGGGACATGCAGAGAGTTCTTGACGAGGCAGTATGAATCCGAAAAGCGGCAACAACGAGCGTCCCGGGTTTGATCGCCGGATGACCCGGGAGGAGATCAATGCCCTGCCGATCCGGCGCTACGGCCGCACGGTTCGTATCGTGCGGACCCGTCCGGAACTGGATGCGGCGGTACAGCGGCTTGCGAAGGAGCGGCTCCTTGGCTTTGACACGGAAACACGGCCGGCCTTCGAAAAGGGCCGGGTCTACCCGCCGGCCCTCATACAGCTCGCCGGGCGACAGGGCGCTTATCTCTTCCAGCTGCGCCACCTCAAATTTCCGCGCGCTCTGCGGCGGCTTCTGGCTGAACCGAACATCGTCAAGGCCGGCGTCGCCCCCGAATATGACGTGGCCCAGCTCAAGGAACTGGGCCATTTCCGGGACGCCGGGTTCGTCGACCTCTCGGACCTGGCCCGGCGCGTGGGCATCAAGAATCACGGACTGCGGGGCCTTGCGGCCGTGCTGCTCGGTTTTCGTATTTCCAAACAAGCACAACGGTCCAACTGGGCACGGGAGACGCTGACGCCGGCACAGGTACGTTACGCGGCCACCGACGCCTGGGTCAGTCGAGAGCTTTATCTGCAGCTCGTACAGGAAGGTAAGGGCGGTGCGGACGGGAGATGAACACTCACAGGGCACGCTGAACCGGGAGAGCTCGCCGCTTCCGGCCAGCGTTCGCACGGTGTCGGTGGACGGCAAAACGGTCTACCTGATCGGGACGGCCCATGTCTCCCAACAGAGCGTAGAGGATGTGCGCCGGACCGTGTCAGCCGTGCACCCTGAGAGCATCTGCGTGGAGCTGTGCCCGGCGCGTCACAAGGCCATCGTTCAGCGAGATGCCTGGAAGCAGATGAACATCTTCAAAGTCATCCGCGAAAAGAAGGCCGTCTTCCTTCTCGCGCAGCTCATCATGACAGCCTTCTATCGAAGGATCGGCGAGCAGCTCGGGGTCGAGCCGGGTGCGGAAATGGTCGAGGGCGTCCGCCAGGCGAAGCATATGGGGGCGACCCTTGTGCTGGCCGATCGGGACATCGATATCACCCTGAAGCGGGTCTGGGGGCACCTCGGTTTCTGGAACAAACTCAAGCTGATGTTTCACCTGCTGACCGGGCTCTTCGTCGGTGCCGACATCGACGGCGATGCCATCGAGGAGTTGAAAGATCGGGACCAGCTGGAAAATGTGCTGCAGTCGTTCAGCGAAGCATTTCCGGAGATCAAACATCGGCTCCTCGATGAGCGGGATATCTATCTGGCCGAAAAGATACGGGAGGCCCCCGGGCAGATCATTGCCGCGGTGGTGGGCGCGGCCCATGTGCCGGGCATTGAAAGAGCCATTGGCGAACGCCATCCGCTGGAGCCCCTCAGGCAGGTGCCGCCCCGCTCCTCCTGGGGCGCGGTCCTCAAGTGGGGCATACCGGGGATCATCGTGGCCCTGTTGGTCGCGGGGTTCGTGCGCGATGGGGCCCACCACTCCGTGGGGTCCATCCAGATCTGGTTTCTGGTCAACGGCACCCTGTCGGCCCTCGGAGCGGCCCTGGCTCTGGCGCACCCGCTGACCATCCTTTCCGCCTTTCTGGGGGCCCCCCTGACGAGCCTGAATCCGATGATTGCGGCGGGCTGGGTGGCCGGTCTCGTGCAAGCCTGGGTCAAGAAGCCCACCGTTCAGGATCTGGAGGAGCTGCCCAAGGCCGTGGCATCGGTGAAAGGATTCTGGATGAATCCGGTGAGTCGCATCCTGCTCGTGGTTGTGCTTGCGAACGTGGGGAGTTCCCTGGGGACCTTTATTGCTGGGGTCTGGATCGCCCGCCGGACCTTTCCGGGGTAGTCTATTTTTCCCGGGTTGCCATCGGACGACCGGGGGAGACGACGAGACGGGGCAAGGACCCTGCCCGCGTCCGCCAACGGCAAGTTCCGATCGTGTCGGTGTTAATCGAGCAAAACCTCTACATCGTTGCTCTGGCGCAGGGACTGGATATACGCCGCCATCTCGCCCTGCGACGCGCTGGCCTGCAGGTACTGGGCGATACGTTCCTTCATTTCCTCGTAAGAATGGCGCTTCTCCGGTTTCTTCTCTTCGGCGCGGATAATATGGAAGCCCACCGGTGATTGGACCAGATTGCTCAGCTGGCCCGGCTTGAGAGCGAAGGCCGCGTCGCTGAACTCGGAAACCATCTGCTGCCGGGCGAAGAAGCCAAGGGAGCCCTCGTTTTCAGACACGGACGGATCGTCCGAGTTGGCTTTCGCAACCTCAGCGAAATCTTCTCCGCTCCGAAGGCGCTTCAGGAGTGCCTCGCCCTTCTTACGAGCCGCTTCGCGCGTGGGCTCGTCGGCACTGGGGTCGACCCGTATCAGGATGTGGCTGGCCTTGACCATTTCAGGCTCCACAAACCGCTCCTCATTGCTCTTGTAGAAGGCCCTGATCTCATCGTCCGACGGGCCCTGGCCCTTGCGGACCTTCGTCTCCATCAGGTGATTGATGCGTACGCTGTTGGAGATCTTCGCTCGCAGGTCCGCAACGCTCATTCCTTGCTGGCTGAGCGCGGCCTCGAATTCACCTTCCCCGGGGAAGCCCGTTCTGAGTTCTTTCATCTTTTCTTCGATCTGTGCATCGAGATCATCCATTTGGACCTTCTCGCTCTCCTGAAGCAAAAGCTCCGTCGTAATCAACTGCTCCAGGATCTGCTTCTTGAACTTGCTCATCTCATCGTCGGAGTTGAGCAGAGAGCGCAGCTGAGGGTTTTGTTCGATGGCTGCCGTCATGGCGTCCATGAGATCGGACTCACGAATTTCCTTTGCGTTGACCTTGGCGACCACCTTGTTTTCGATGACCGCTTCCGCCGGTGCCGGCGCAGTGCTCTCGGCCATTTTCGGCTTCTCCGCAGCCACGCAGGCCTGATATATACAAAGGGAGAGAAGCAGGATCAATCCACGGATGATTTCATATCGTGTTTTCAATCGGGATCTCCTTCATGAAGAGGAAGAAAAAGGAAACTACTCAAAAAAAGGATAACAGCTCATCGGGCAAAGGGTCAATAGATTTGTTCGCACGCCTCCAGGCGACCGTACCCCCTGGGCGCGTAGGCTCCGACGCGACATTGACACCCATCGGTGCATCCGCTATCTTGGGGCCGTTACCGCAACGGCTCAGGAGAAAAAATGATGAAACTGACCGTACTGGGCTCAGGCACAGGCTTTCCTTCCGCCAAGCGCGGGGGTCCCGGCTATTTGATTGAGACAGGACGGGTGTCCCTCCTGATGGACTTGGGCAGCGGGACCCTCGCGAAGCTCCACGGTCTGGGCGTATCGCTCGAGCAGGTTGGACCGATTTTGATCACGCACCTGCACCCGGACCATGTGGCTGAACTCGTCTCCCTTCTTTTTGCGCTGAAGAACATTCTCTTTGCCCGACGCGAACCACTTTGTTTCATGGGCTGCCGCGGACTCGCAGCTCTCCTGCAGAAACTGCAAGCCGCGCACGGGGAGTGGATCCGCCCCACGGAGTTCCCGGTGGAAGTCGACGAGATGAGCGCTGAGATGCGCCAGGTGGGCGATCTGAGCATTGCGGCTTTTCCGGTGGAGCACACCGCCGGCAGTGTCGGCTTTCGCGTGCGGGAAGCCTCGGGTGCGGTTCTGGCCTATTCGGGCGACACCGATTTCTGCCCAGCCCTGATCGACCTGGTGCGCGGGGCGGATCTGGCTGTTCTGGAATGTTCTTTTCCCGATGAGAAGAAATGCGCGGGCCATCTGACGCCTCGCGAAGCCGCTCAGGTCGCGTCTCGCGGTGGCGTGCGCAGACTGGTGCTCTCCCACTTCTATCCCGAGTGCGAGGGCGTCGATCTGATCGCGCAGTGTCGCCCCTTCTTCACAGGAGAGGTGATCCTCGCACACGACCTTCTGGAGTTGACGCTCTGACAGGGTTGCCGAAGGAACGTCTGTTTTATGATGTGCCTGTTGCGTTTGCCCGGTCCCAGGGGGGTGGAGGCTAGGCTGGACGAGAATCATGCAGGAGGGTCCTGCGGGTTCGGTAAAGGTCTGTTTTCACCGCGCCGACGGAACGGCTGGTCTTGCGGGAGATCTCTTTGGTGCTCAACCCGTCGAAGTGCTTCATAAAAAAGATCTTTTTACTCTGTACAGACATGGTGTCCAGTTTCTGGCGCCAGTTGCAGAGATATTCCCGGTATTCAATATGTTTGAGCGGGGTGTAGCTGTCGACGGTTTCGTATTTCGGAAGCCCCTCCTCCAGTGGTTCGAAATGTGCGGCAGACTTCTGTTTGCTGCGGATCCAGTTCCGCACCATATTCTTCGTTATGCCGAACAGCCAGCAGGAGAGGGACGATTTTCCGAGATAGGTCTCGAAAGATTGCACGGCTGCCATAAAGACGTCCTGGGTGAGATCTTCCGTGTCGGCGTGATTTCTCACCTGCACAAAGATATAGTTGTACACCTTCTGGAAGTGCTTCTCATAGAACGTGTCGAAAGCCTCCCGGTCTCCTGAAAGAATCTTTGCAACCAGTGCCTTGTCGTCGTCTCTCACCGAAAACCCCCTTCGCGGCGGGATACACTGCTGCTAAGGCAGCCATTTGGTGAGGGGTGCAATATGAGTGCCAGACGCCGTCCGGGGACCGTCCCGTCTGCGTGGCACACCCCTATGTCGATAATTAATCTACGATTTGTAACGCAGGGAGCACGGAAGAGCACCCCCTCCGTTGACTGCAGGCAGCGTGGTGAACTGGAAAAAGAAAAGCGGCGATATGAAAATCTTTTCCATTTTTGGGAAAAGATTTTCACACATTCGGCAATTTGATTCTACTTGAGGAACTCCGCCAGGAGATGGTCCACCTCTTCCAAATCGATGGCTTCCCGGTCGGCCCTCTGCAGCAGGTTGAGCATCCTTTCGCCCCGTTGGATGCTTTCGTCATCGGGGTTCTCTTCCTGGCGCATGCGGATCCCGAAATTCACCAACACCGAGATCAGCTTTTTTTCGAGCTCTTCCTCAACATCCATCAGCTTCTGCAGTTTCCGGGTGGCTAGATCGTGACGGGAGAGACTCGTCATGATCCGAGTCAGCTGCGAGCTCTTCTCGCTGGTGACGCCGCCCATCTCCTGCAGATGTGCCGCCAGGGATTGCTCCTCCTGCGTGATCTCGGAGAGGCAGTTCTTGATGACGTCGAACTTCTCGCTCAGCTTGAGGTGGCTCTGCTGCACCGCCTCGGTCAGATCCATGATGCTGCTGGCCGTCCGCTCGGTCTCCTCCAGGATGGCCGAGAGCTCGCCCGATTCGGCGGTACCCGCCTCTTCGGCGACCGGGGCGAGATGGTCCTCTGTACCGCCGGCGATGTCTCTCTTGAACTGAACGACTTCGTCCGACACCTCCTTGATCCGGGTGAGGAGCTCCTTGTAGAGCTTCTCATAGGAGCCTTCCCGGGACGTTTGCCGATCAAACACGGGCAGCACTTCCTTGGCGTCGTATAACGGGAGGCGCTCATCGTTGTGCTGAATCTCCTTGGGCAGACGGAGTGGGAAATTCTGAGGTGGCAGAATGCTGAAAAGCCCATCGACCTGCACGGCCACTTTTTTTCCGTTCACATTGACCAACAGTATATAGCGCACATTTTCACGGTTTTCCATGAGGACCTCCTCACCGTTGTCGAGGCTTCTTCTTCGTCTGTCGGGAGAAAGCATGGGGCTCGCGTGGATCCAACCCATGCTGCATCTTACGGAATATGCTCACACTATACCCCTATCGCGCTCATCTTTCAAGAGCAAAGGTAGCGCGAGGGCGTCTGAAGGCCCGGCGATGGTGCGGGGTGTGTGGGGAATTGACATCCGCCCGCGGGCGGCATATGCTGCGTAGACTCCAGGAGGCAGCCATGAGCCGGTCGTCCAAACGGTGGGTTCGGGACCACCGCAAAGATCCCTATGTGAAGAAGGCCCGGCAGGAGAACTATCGGGCCCGCTCGGCCTACAAGCTACTCCAGATGTTGGAGCGCTTCCCCCTGATCCGGCCGGGCGACTTGGTGATCGATTTGGGGGCGGCCCCGGGGGGGTGGAGCCAGGTGGCGGCCACCCGTGTCGGCCGGCGCGGCCGTGTCGTGGCCGTGGACCGTCTTGGCATGGCACCCATTCCCGGTGTGGATCTGCTTCGGGGCGACTTTGGGGATGCTGGCACCGTCGATTCCCTTCTCGAGGTGCTCGCGGGCCGGCAGGCGGATCTTCTGCTGTCGGACATGGCACCGAGCACGACCGGAATGGCGTCGCTGGACCATGATCAGAGTGTCACCCTCGCTCGGATGGTGCTGGATCTGGCGGTTGGAGTGCTCCGCCCGAAAGGGGCCCTGGTGCTGAAAGTCTTTCAGGGCAGGGACTTGCCCGCGCTGCAGCGCGAAATGGCCGGCCGCTTTCGGACAGCCCGGACCTGGAAACCGCCGGCGTCCCGGGCACGAAGCGTGGAGGTCTACCTCGTGGGGCTCGGCTTCAGGGGGCCCTGCGAGCCGCACCACCGCACGACAGGCTGATGGGGCCGGTGCCCATGGTTGGATGCATTGCGACATCTGTGGTATACTACGGCCGAATGCCCAGAGAGGGGGAGTCATGGATAGCCTATCCATTACCCGCGAGATGCTCAAGCAGCTGATTCAGGAGGCCGAGTCCAAGGGCGCCACCCGAATCAAGCGCATCGTTCTAGAGGTGGGCGAAATGAGCGGTCTCGATTCTGGGGAGCTGCAGCGTAATTTCGATCTGCTCAGTCGGGACACCCTGGCCGAGGGGGCGACGCTCTCCATCACGGAAATCCCGCTCAATGTGCGCTGCCTCTCCTGCTCGGCCGAATATACGGCCAGCGGCTATCAGCTCAGATGTGCAGCCTGCGGCAGTCTGGCATCGGAGTTGGTCTCGGGCAACGAGCTGCGTGTCAAGGAAATGGAAGTGAGCTGATTTCCGTCAAGGAGCACACCATCCCAGCTCTCGTCCCTGCGGTCTCAATCATTCCCAGCTACAGCAAAAGGTGTTCAGTGTAAAGGGTCGGGAAAGGTCCGTGGGCGCTGCAAACGGCTCCTCCCCACGTGGATCTGCACAGCCCCTGCCCGACCGATGTCCACCGGAGGCCGGGCCTTTTTCAAGGGGCCGCGCCTTGCGCGAACGGCCGAGACCCCCCGCCAGGGTCCGCGATCGTTGGGATAAGGGCTTGATCTTTCATCTGAAATCGATTAGACTGGCCGACCAGTATCTGAAACGAACCCCCTGCGATACGGCAGGGAGACGCTAGGAACACCGCCCCGCAGGCGGATGAGTCAAAAGGAGGAAACTCCCCATGTCCTGGGATCCGAAGAGGCCGGGAAGAGGCCCCTGGGGGCAGGGCCCGCCGCCCATCGACGAGGTCGTGAAGAAATTCGAGGAGTCACTTCAGTCGTCGCTCCAGTCCGTGAAGCGCAAACTGCCCGGTTTCTGGGCGCTGGTGCTGGTGGTGCTGCTGGTCTGGCTGGCCTCTGGGATTTATATTGTACGTCCCGATGAGCGGGGCGTGGTGAAGCGCTTCGGAGAGATGGTCCGCACCGTCGGGCCCGGCCCCCACTGGCATCTCCCCTATCCCATTGAGACCGTTCTCAAGCCGAAGGTGACCAAGGTCCATCGGGTGGAGGTCGGTTTTCGCACGGTGTCTTCCGGCCCGCCCGCCCGGTACCGCGAGGTCCCCTCGGAGGCGCTCATGCTGACGGGAGACGCCAACATTGTGGCCCTGGAGTTCATCGTCCAGTATCGGATCAAGGATCCCGTCCTGTATCTCTTCAATATCCGCGACCAGGACACGACCATCAAGGACGCCGCCGAAGCCGCCATGCGGGAAGTCGTTGGTAAGAACCAGATCGACGAGGTGCTGACGGAGGGCAAACTCCAGGTTCAGGAGGACACAAAGATCCTGATGCAGGAGATCCTCGATCGTTACGAGGCGGGCATCAAGGTGGACGCCGTGCAGCTGCAGGATGTGCTCCCGCCCAAGCCGGTCATCGCCGCCTTCAAGGATGTGGCCTCTGCCAAGGAGGACCGGGAGAAGACCGAGAACCTCTCCCTGGGGTATCGCAACGACATCCTCCCGAAGGCCAAGGGGCTGGCCCGTCAGATCATCAACGAGTCCGAGGCCTACAAGGAGTCCAAGATCAACCAGGCCAAGGGAGATGTGAGCCGCTTCCTGCAGGTGCTGCAGGAATACCGCAAGGCCAAGGACGTCACCCGGACCCGAATCTACCTGGAGACCATGGAGGAGGTGCTGGGCAGAACGGAAAAGGTAATCATCGACCAGCAGACGTCGGACAAAATGCTGCCCTACCTGCCCTTGGAGCGCTTCCGCAAGGGAGGCACTGGCAGGTCAGCGGCCGAAGGAGGGACCCGATGAAAAAGACTGCGGCGGGCATGGTTCTGGTGGCCGTCATCGGACTGGTCCTGGCGACCCAGACGTTCTACACGGTGGATCAGACGGAGTCGGCCATCGTGCTGTTGCTGGGAAAACCGGTGCGGACCGTGTACGATCCGGGACTCCATCTGAAGACCCCCTTCATGCAGCAGGTGCTCACCTTCGACAACCGGGTCCTCGAATACGATGCCGATGCGCGCGTCATTGTCACCAAAGACAAAAAAAATCTGGTCGTCGACAACTACGCCAAATGGCAGATCAAGGACCCCCTCAAGTTCTATCAGACCATGCGGAACGAAATCGGCGCCCAGGCCCGTCTGGACGATATCATCTACTCCAATCTCCGCGCAGAACTCGGCAAGTATACCCTCTCCCAGGTGGTCTCGGAAAACCGCGCGCACATCATGGAAGCCGTCACCATAGACACCAACCTGACCGCCATGACCTACGGGATCGAAGTGGTCGATGTTCGGATCAAACGGGCCGACCTGCCCGAGGAGAACGAGAACCACGTTTTCGGACGGATGCAGGCTGAGCGGGAACAGGAGGCGAAACGTTACCGCTCCGAGGGAGAGGAGGCGGCCATCACGATCCGGGCCGAAGCGGACAAGGAGCGGACCATCCTGCTGGCCGAAGCCCGCCGCACCGCGGAAGAGCTCCGGGGTGAGGGCGACGCGGCCGCGACGAAGATCTACGCCGAAGCCTTCGAGCAGGACCCGGAGTTCTTTGAGTTCCTGCGCACCATGGAGGCCTACAAGAAGGCGGTCCGCGAAGAGACGCTTCTGGTGCTGGGGCCGGATGCGGAGTTCTTTCGCTTCTTCAAAGCGGAACGGTGAGCCGGCAGGACAGGGTGGATGACGATGAAGGGTGAATTGATTCATTTCCGGGTCATTCAGGGGTTGTGGGCGCTGCGCATGGGAAAGTGCCCCAAGTGCCGGGCCCACCTGGTGCACAGACTGAAAAAGAACTGCATCATCTGCGGGTGGAGGGCCTACGGTTATGTGGAGCCGTATGTCTACTGCAACATGGCCGACTCACCGGAGGGGTGAGTCGGAAAGGAGCCATCCATGAAAGAGGCGGTGCACGACCTGTATGTGCAGGGCAAACACCATTTCAACCACGGGGACTACGACAAGGCACGGGAGTGCCTGGAGATGGTCCTGAGTCATGAGCCCGACCTGGCGGAAGTCCACGGCAAGCTGGGGGTGATCTACCATGCGGACGGCAAGTTCCGCAAAGCCTCCACAGCCTTTCGCCGCGCCCTTGACATCAATCCCAACTATACGGAAGCCGCGCTGAACCTGGTCATCAGTCTGAATGAAAGCGGCCGGTTCGAGGAAGCGGAAGAGGTTTTCCGCCGGGCGGCCCGGGTCGTGCAAGGGGCCTCCCTTTCCGTGGATCCCTTCGTGCGGGGCAAGATTACCGGGATGCACGTGGAGACGGGTGATGCCTACATGGAAATCGGATGGTTCAATGAGGCCATCCAGGAATACGGCATGGCCCTGAAATTGCGACCCGAATCGACGGAAGTGTTGACCAAGCTCGGGCTGGCCCATCGTGAAAAGGGCGAGATGAATGAAGCCATCCATTATTTGAACCGCGCCCGCTCCCTCAACCCCGGGCACATTCCCGTGCTCCTTCATCTGGGGCTCACCTATTACAAACAGGGACGGATGGATCTGGCCATTGAGGAATGGAACGCCGCCAAGCGGATGGACCCCGAGTGCCGGGAAGCGGCCGTCTTTCTGCGCCTCGTAGATGATACGCCTGACGCCGGGGCGCAATCCGCTTGAGCCCACCGTACCACGACACTCCATGCCCATCCTTGAGATCAGAGACCTGCGCGTTCAGTTTCACACCGACTCGGGAGTCATCCACGCGGTCAACGGGATAGATCTGTCCCTGGAGAAGGGAGAAGTCCTGGGACTGGTGGGCGAATCGGGCTGTGGCAAGAGCGTCACGGCGCTGTCCATCCTTCGGCTGCTGCCGGTACCCCCGGCCCGCATCGTGGGGGGGCAGATTCTCTTTGTGGGAGCGGACCTGCTGAAGGCGGCGGAGGAGGAGATGCGCGCCATTCGGGGCAACCAGATCTCCATGATCTTCCAGGAACCGATGACCTCCCTCAATCCGGTTTTTACCATTGGGAACCAGATCGGCGAAGCGATCATGCTGCATCAGGGGGTCAGCAAGGGGGATGCCCAGGCGCGGACCGTCGCCCTTCTCAAGCGGGTGCAGATTCCGTCTGCGGAGCAGCGGATTCATAATTATCCGCATCAGCTCTCCGGCGGGATGCGCCAGCGCGTCATGATCGCCATGGCCCTGTCGTGCAATCCCGCCATTCTGATCGCCGACGAGCCGACCACCGCCCTGGACGTGACCATTCAGGCCCAGATCCTCGAGCTGATGAACGAGATCCGCCGTGAATCGGAGATGTCCATCCTGCTCATCACCCACGATCTCGGGGTGGTGGCGGAGATGGCGGACCGCACGCTCGTCATGTATGCCGGCGAAGCCGTGGAGTGCGCGCGGACCATCGATCTGTTCGCGCGCCCCTCCCACCCCTATACCATCGGCCTGCTGGACTCGATCCCCCGTCTCGGGGAGGAGAGCGGGAGCCGGCCGCTCAAGACGATCCCCGGATCCGTGACGGATCTGCTCTCGCGCGCCAGCGGGTGCCACTTTGCCGAGCGTTGTTGCTATGTGACCGGCGAGTGCCGGCAGCAGAATCCGAAATTCGTCGAGCTGGAGCCGGGGCATTTTGTCCGATGCTGCAAGAATGTCGGGCAAAGCGCTTAGGACACAACGGAAGAGAACCTTTCAGGCAGGGAAGCTATCGGTGGCGACCATCCTTGAAGTGAACGGACTGAAGAAGTACTTTCCCATTGACCGAGGGATGTTTCGCGGGTCGTCCCATCTGGTTCGCGCGGTCGATGATGTCGACCTTAAACTGGCGGAGGGGCGGACCATCGGGCTGGTGGGGGAATCGGGATG
>CAMYMF010000022.1:47499-55431 GCA_947259355.1 uncultured Nitrospirota bacterium
CGCCGGGAGATGCAGATCATCTTTCAGGATCCCTTTGCCTCCCTCAATCCCCGCATGACCGTCGGACAGGCGGTGGAGGAATCGCTGAAGATCAACACGTCCATGAAACGGGCCGAGCGGATCGCGCGGGTGCAGGAGCTGCTAGAGGATGTGGGGCTTTCGGGGAGTGATTACAACAAGTATCCCCACGAGTTCAGTGGCGGGCAGCGACAGCGCGTGGGGATTGCCCGGGCCCTCGCGGTCCACCCGAGCCTCATCATTGCCGATGAGCCGGTCTCAGCGCTCGATGTTTCCATTCGGGCGCAGGTCCTGAACCTCCTGCAAGAGTTGAAGGAACGCTATCGGCTTACCTATCTCTTTATCTCCCACGACCTGAGTGTGGTGGAGTATCTCTGTGACCGTGTGGTGGTGATGTATCTCGGCAAGGTGATGGAGGAAGCGAACAGCAAGGATCTCTACAAGACACCGCTACATCCCTATACGCGGGCGCTCCTCTCGGCGGTACCCATCCCAGATCCGTCGGTGAAGCGCGAGCGCATTCCGCTCACGGGGGAGATCCCGACGGCTTCCAATCCACCCCCGGGATGCCTCTTTCACACCCGCTGTCCCGAACGCTTCGAGCCGTGTGACAAGGTTCGCCCCCCCCTGTTCGCAAGAGAGAACAACCATTTCGTCCGCTGTTTACTCTATCAGTGAGCGGGGCGGGTGTTCTGAACTTTCCGTGGTCGGAAGATCACAAGCATTTCGTAACGGGTGCGCGCAAGGGCAACGTCATTCGTCCCACTTCTCGTGGCAGACGATCTCCTGCATTCCTTTGCGGCCCCGAAACGGGGGGGATTCGGCCGGATAACCGAGGGGAGTCATGCCCACCACCCGCCAAGGGTTGGGGATCTGCAGCAGCTCTTTCACGGCATCTTCGTTGAACGCGCCGATCCAGCAGGTCCCGAGTCCTTCCGCCGCGGCCGCGAGCATCATGTGGTCCAGGGCGATGGCCACATCGATGGCGAAGCTCTTCATATAGTTGCCCTGGCGCTGATAGCAGTCCTCTTCATGACCGCAGGCCACAATACAAAGATCTCCCGTGCCGAGGTGGGCCTGTTTGCCCCCCCGGGTGCACTCCACCAACGCCCGCCGGGTTTCGGGGGAGCGGATGACCACGAATCTCCAGGGTTGGAGATTCACGGCCGAGGGAGCGAGCCGCCCGGCGTCCAGCACCCGCTCGAGGATTTCAGGAGCAATTTTCTTGTCCAAGAATTTTCGGATGCTCCGCCGTTTCGAGAGGACTTCATAAAATTCCACGGTTATACGCTCCTAAAAAGCAGGATTTCTTCGGTAGAGTCTGTGCATTGTGAATTATCGCGCATTATTTGTGTCAATACCCCCTAAGGCCCGGCACGATTCAGTGCCGGAAGGGGCCAACGGGATTGATTTCTCGTTGATCTGAACCAACGGTTGCATTATCATAGCGATAGAAAACTTCCAGGTCAATCCTTTCACAAAAAACTCCGCCAGAGATTCTTGCCTTTTTCGACCGACCGGGGTTAGACTGTTGGAGGAATGTGATAGCAGAGAGGAGCCCATGGATGGAACGGGGAGGCAGCGGACGGTGGACAAGCGTGCCCTGTATGTAACGCTCAATGCCATGACCGGCATCACCCCGCGACGCTTCTGGCAGATTGTGGAGCAGAAGGCCGTGCTGCGGGCTCTCTGGGCGGGCTCGCGAGAGGCCGCCGAGGCGCTGAACCTGACCCCGGCGCTGCTCCGGCGCGTGCAGCGGGGCGAGCCGGAGCGATTTCTGGAAGCGGAAGAAGCCCGGGTCCGGGAAGTCCAGGGCCGGATCATTCTGCATGGGGAGCCCGATTACCCGAGGGAGCTGATGCCGATTGCCGACCCGCCGCCCGTTCTCTATATGGTCGGGGAGTTTCGCAAGGAGGACCGCCTGGCGATGGCCATCGTCGGTTCCCGGGCAGCCTCCACCCAGGGGCGGCTGATCGCTGAGCGGATTGCGTCGCAGCTCGCCGCGCAGGGCTTGACGATCGTCAGCGGGCTGGCCATGGGGATCGATACTTGGGCACACCGGGGCGCGGTGGCCGGCGGTGGACGGACCCTCGCCGTGCTGGGGTGCGGTCTCGATTATCCCTATCCCAAGCACAACCGTGAGCTCAGATGCGAGATCGTCCGGCGGGGTGCGATCATCAGCGAGTTCCGCATGGGCACCCGTCCGGTGCCGATGAACTTTCCCCGGCGCAATCGGGTCATCAGTGGGCTGGCCATGGGAACCCTCGTGGTGGAGGCCGCCGAAAAGAGTGGCTCTCTCATAACCGCGCGCTATGCGCTGGAGCAGGGTCGGGATGTCTTCGCCATACCGCGAAACATCGACGCCGCGAACAGTTCCGGTGTCAACGCCCTGATCCAGCAGGGGGCGAAGCTGGTTCAAGGATTGGACGACATTGTGGAAGAGCTGCCGGCTGCGGTGCGCCAATATCTGGCAGTCAAAGAGAAGGGAGCGGCCAGCGGCGTCCCCGACGGCGATCCCGAAGCGGCGACGCTGCTCGAGCTCATCGAAGGCGAACCGATCCATATCGATGAGCTGACGCGAAAAGCGACGATGGCCCCCGCAACGATATCGTCGCTGCTCATGAAACTGGAACTCCAGGGACTCATCCGGCAGTTGCCCGGGAAACACTTCACCCGGCGGTGAGCCCCAGAGAAGATAGACGTCAAGACAACGGAGGACTGCATGGGTAAGTCATTGGTGATAGTGGAGTCACCGTCGAAGGCCAAGACCATCAACAAGTTTCTCGGCAAGAATTTTAAGGTGGTTGCGTCCGTGGGGCACGTCCGGGACCTTCCGAAAAAGGAACTGGGTGTCGATGTGGAGGGAGGTTTCGAGCCCAAATACGTGACCATCCGCGGCAAGGGCAAGGTGCTCAGCGAAATCCGCAAGGCCGCGGACAAGGCCGACGCGGTCTATCTGGCCCCCGACTTCGACCGCGAAGGAGAGGCCATTGCCTGGCACATCGCGACGGCGCTCGGCGGGAAAGCCAAAGAGGTCTACCGGGTGATCTTCAACGAGATCACGAAGAAAGCCATCGCCGAGGCGTTCCGCAACCCGGGCCGCATCGACGAGAACCGGGTCAACGCACAGCAGGCACGGCGCATCCTGGACCGGATCGTGGGCTACAAGCTCTCGCCCCTGCTCTGGGAAAAAGTGCGACGGGGCCTCTCCGCCGGGAGGGTCCAATCGGTCGCGGTCCGGCTGATCTGCGAGCGCGAAGCGGAGATCAAGGTCTTCAAGTCGCAAGAGTACTGGTCGATCACGGCGGAGCTGGCGGGGAGTGAGCCGCCGCCCTTTGAAGCCAAGCTCGCGAAGATCGGTGGGAAGAAGGCTGAAATTCCCGACCAGGGGAGCGCAGACCGGATTCTCGCGGCCATCCAGGGCAAGGACTTCCGGGTTGAGCGTATCGAGAAGAAACAGAAGCGACGCAACCCCGTCGCCCCCTACACGACGAGCAAGCTTCAGATGGAGGCCTCCCGGAAGCTCGGTTTCTCGGCCAAGAAGACCATGATGGTGGCCCAGAAGCTCTACGAAGGGGTCTCCGTCGGCGCCGAAGGGAGTGTGGGGCTGATCACCTACATGCGGACCGACTCCACCCGGGTCGCTGCGGACGCCCTGACGGAAGTGCGGCAGCTCATTGGCGAGCGCTACGGCAAGGCCTATCTGCCCGAGAAGCCGAAGCAATATGCCAAGGGCAAGGGGGCCCAGGACGCCCACGAAGCGATCCGGCCGACCTCGGTGTTGCGCGATCCCGAGTCCATAAAGGCTCACCTGGACCACGACGGTTTCAGGCTCTATCAGCTGATCTGGAACCGTTTCGTCGCCAGCCAGATGAAGGCCGCCGTTCTCGATACGACGGCCGTCGACATCGGCGTCAACGGCCACACCTTCCGTGCCACCGGCTCGACCGTGCGCTTCAAAGGGTTCATGACGGTTTACCTGGAGGCCGTGGAGAACGGGGAAGCCGCGCTGGAAGGGGAGAAGCTCCTCCCGCCGTTGGCCGAGGGTGACCGGCTCACCGTCAACAAGATTGAGCCCAAGCAACACTTCACCCAGCCCCCGCCGCGCTACAGCGAGGCGACCCTGGTCAAAGAGCTGGAGGAGAAAGGGATCGGACGGCCCAGCACCTATGCGGCCATTCTCAGCACCATTCAGGATCGCGAATACGCAGAACTGCAGGAAAAACGTTTTCACCCCACCCCCCTGGGAGTTCTGGTCAACAGCCTGCTGGTGGAGAGCTTCCCCGATCTTCTCAATGCCGAGTTCACCGCCAATATGGAAGGGGAACTGGACCGGATCGAAGAGGGTCACGCCGACTGGAAGGGTACGCTCAAGAGCTTTTACGACAAGTTCATGAAAGACCTGGAGCAGGCCAAGACAACCATGCGGGACGTCAAGAAAGATGTGGAGGAAACGGACGTTACCTGCGAGAAGTGTGGGCAGGGGATGGTCATCAAATGGGGCTACAATGGAGAATTCATCGCTTGTTCGGCCTATCCAGAGTGCAAGAACACCAAGGACTTTCTCCGGGACGATGACGGGCAGATCCAGATCATGGAGGTGGAGAAGACCGACGAGCGGTGCCCCAAGTGCGACGGCGACATGGTCGTGAAGAAGGGGCGCTACGGACAGTTTCTCGCCTGTACCCGGTATCCTGAGTGCAAGACAACCCGCCGCCTCGTTCAGGATGAAACCGGCAAGATACGGGCCGCCCAGGAGGAGCGCACCGACGAGGTCTGCGAGAAGTGTGGCAGTGCCATGATCGTGCGCCATGGGCGTTACGGCAAGTTTCTGGGTTGCAGCGGTTATCCCAAATGCCGGAACATCAAGCCCATCAGTATCGGGGTGGACTGCCCCCAAGAGAGCTGCGACGGCTTCGTGGTTCAGAAGATGTTCAAGGGGCGCAGTTTTTACGGCTGCAGCAACTACCCCCAGTGCCGCTTCACGCACAAGCACCGTCCGCTGAACGAAGCCTGTCCCGACTGCAGCGGCTCGTTTCTGACCGAGCAGTTCCGCAAGGAGGGAGAGAACTATCACAAGTTCATCGGTTGTCCGAACAAGGAATGCCAGTACAGCCGTGAAGTGGAAGATGAGGTGGCGCTAAAATCCTGAGCCCGTCGGGCCGAACCTGCAACGCCATCTGTGAGCCATGAGCCTGAAAAAGACGCCGGAACTGACCATCATCGGAGGAGGGCTGGCCGGCTCGGAAGCCGCCTTCCAGGCCGCGGAGCGCGGCATCGCCGTACATCTCTATGAGATGCGGCCCACCCGCTACACCCCCGCCCACAAGACGGACCACCTGGCGGAGCTGGTCTGCAGCAACTCGCTGCGTTCCGAAGAACTCACACATGCCGTGGGGGTGCTCAAAGAGGAGCTCCGGCGCGCGGGCTCCCTCATCATGCAGGCGGCCGACGCTCACCGCGTCCCGGCCGGCTCGGCCCACGCGGTCGACCGCGAGCGCTTTGCCGCGCACATTACCCGCACCATCGGCGGGCACCCGCGTATCCGGCTCACCCGGCAGGAGGTCACCGACATTCCCGAGGGAAAGGTGGTCGTGCTGGCCACGGGGCCGCTGACCTCCGACTGGATGGCTGAGACCATCACACGGCTCACCGGTTCAACCCACTTGCACTTCTACGACGCCATCGCGCCCATCCTGGAGGCCGAGTCCCTCGATGGCAAGACGGTTTTCGCCGCCTCCCGTTACGGCAAAGGCGGCGCCGACTACCTGAACTGTCCCATGAACCGCGAGGAGTACGAGCGGTTCTACGAGGCGCTCATGGCGGGAGACAAGGTGCCGGCGGAAGCCTTCGAGGAGCCCCGGTATTTCGAAGGGTGCATGCCGGTGGAAGTGCTCGCGGAACGGGGCAAGGGGACGCTTCTTTTCGGGCCGATGAAACCGGTGGGGCTCACCGATCCCCGCACCAACCGGCAACCCCATGCGGTGGTGCAGCTACGGAAGGAAAACCGCGAGGGCAGTGCCTACAACATGGTCGGGTTCCAGACCAAACTCAAGTATCCCGAGCAAGATAGAATCTTCCGGATGATTCCCGGACTCGAGCAGGTGGAGTTTCTCCGCTACGGCAGTGTGCACCGCAACACCTTTGTCGACGCCCCCCGGGTGCTGGCGCCGACCCTGCAGTTCCGTAAACGGCCCGACCTCTTTCTGGCTGGCCAGATCACCGGGGTGGAGGGGTATGTGGAGTCAACGGCCATGGGCTGGCTGGCGGGGCTCTTCGCCGTGCGCTGGATGCAGAAACTGCCGCTGGAGATCCCACCGCCCACCACGGCCCATGGTGCCCTCATTGGCCACATCATGCAGACCGAGCGCGAATTTCAGCCGTCCAATGTGAACTGGTCCCTCTTCCCGAGCCTGCCGGAGAAAATCCGTGCTCGGCGGGCCCGACGGGAGGCCCTGGCCCGGCGGGCCCTGGCGCAGTGGGACGCCTATCTGCAGCGGATAGAGTCATGAGCTGCGCGCGCGACGCCAAGCCAAGCCCCTTTGACGCGCAGCTCAGAGCTTTCGAAGGTTACCTGCGGGACGAGCAGAATGTCTCCGGTCACACCCTGCGCAACTATATGAGCGACCTCAAGCAGTTTCACGACTTTCTCAGCGCGCGCCAGCTGGGCGGGCGCGACCCCCGGCGCATCGACAACCGGGTGATCCGGCACTACCTGGCGCACCTGCACCAGAAGCGGAGAAAGAAATCCTCCATCGGAAGAAAGCTCGCGAGCCTGCGCGCCTTTTTCCGCTATCTCCACCGGGAGCGGGTGATTGAGGCCAATCCCGCCCGGGTGGTGGCCACCCCCAAAGCGGAGCGCAAACACCCCCGATTCCTGAGCGTGGACGATGCCTTTCGGCTGATGGAGGCGCCCGATACGAACTGTGAGGCGGGGCTTCGGGATCGTGCGATTCTCGAAGTCTTCTACTCGACGGGAATCCGGATCAGTGAGCTCTCGGGGCTGGACGAGGAGAGCCTCGATTTGGGGGTCGGCCTGATGAAGGTCACCGGGAAAGGACGGAAGGAGCGGATCGTCATCCTCGGCTCTCATGCCGTGGACGCGCTCAAGCAGTACCTGCAGGGCAGGAGCCCGCCTGAGGCCGGTGGGGGCGGGCACTCGGTGAGCCGCAGTCCGCTGTTTCTCAACCGATACGGTCGCCGCCTTGGCCCGAGAGGGGTCCGGCGGGTGGTGGAGAAATACGTCCGGGCCGCAGGCCTGCCCCCGGGTATGTCGCCCCACGCGATTCGCCATTCCTTCGCCACCCACCTCCTCGACGGCGGCGCCGATCTGCGGGCCATCCAGGAGCTTCTCGGACACGCCAGCCTCTCCACCACCCAGAAGTACACCCACCTCTCCATGGGCAAGCTGATGGAAGTCTACGACCGGTCCCACCCAAGGGCGCGGCGGAAGAAGAAGTGATGCTGGGCCGCCGGGAGGACGGATGGCAGCACGGAGTTTTCCCTGGACTGCCCTGGCGCACAATCATAGAGTCAACCGATGATGTCTCGGTGAGGGAGCCCGATGAAAGAGCCCATTCCTGAAATCATGGCCGGACCCGAAGCCCGCGCCGCTGCACCGGTGCGGATTGCCTTCGACCCAGAGCGGCTGGTCCGGAACCTCTTTGTCGGCTGCATCGTGTTTGAGGTCTTTCTCGTTCTCATCGATGCCTTCATCAATTACGGGAAGCTCATCGACATTGGACCGATTAGGCGTTTATGCAACATTGCCCGGGAGGACGGGCTCGCCTCCTGGTTCATGGTGATCCAGACGTTCATGGCTGGTCTGACCCTCTGGGCGATTTTTCTCGTGGAGCGCGCCCGGCAGAGCCCCCGAGGGATCCGCGCCGGATGGGGCATTCTCGCGCTCTTCTT
>CAMYMF010000023.1 GCA_947259355.1 uncultured Nitrospirota bacterium
AAAGGGGGCAAACACTGTCCATTCTCAACGGCCGTTACGGCCTCGGATCCAAGGAATTCACCCCCAGCATGGCCAAGGCGGTTTTCGACAACATGAAGACCGATGGCCCGAAGAACTACTTCAACGTCGGGATCACCGACGATGTCACTCACACCTCCCTGGAGATCGAGAAAGGCTTTGACGTGGCACCGGAAGGAACCATTCAATGTAAATTCTGGGGACTGGGCGCGGACGGCACGGTGGGGGCCAACAAGAGCGCCATCAAGATCATCGGCGACGAGACGGACCTCTATGCGCAGGCCTATTTTGCCTACGATTCCAAGAAATCCGGCGGGGTGACCATGTCCCACCTCCGCTTCGGAAAATCCCCGATACAGTCGACCTATGAGATCGATGCCGCCGACTACATCGCCTGCCACAACGCCAGTTATGTGAACACCTACGACGTTCTGGAGGGCATTAAAGAGGGCGGCACCTTCCTGCTCAACTCCAATTGGAGCCTTGAGGAGATGGAAACCGAGCTTCCCGCTGCCATGCGCCGCACCATCGCACAAAAGAATCTCAAATTCTACAGCATCGATGCGGTCTCCATTGCCGGCGAAGTCGGGCTTGGCGGCAGAATCAACATGATCATGCAGACCGCTTTCTTCAAACTGGCCAATGTCATTCCCGTGGAGGAAGCCATCGGTTATCTCAAAGATCAGATTCAGAAGATGTTCGGAAAAAAGGGTGAGAAGATTGTCAACATGAATGTAGAAGCCGTGGACAAGACCCTGGACAAACTGGTGGAGATCAAATATCCCGCGGCCTGGGGGGACACCCCCGACGTTGCCGCCGGCGAAAAAGCTGAGCCCGAGTTCGTAAAGAATGTTCTCCGGCCCATGGTCGCCCAGCAAGGCAACAAACTGCCGGTCAGCCTTTTTAAGCCGGACGGCATTTTCCCTGTGGGCACCACCCAGTATGAAAAACGCGCCGTGGCCATTACTGTTCCCGAATGGGTCAAAGAGAACTGTATCCAGTGTAACCAGTGCGCCCTGGTCTGCCCCCATGCGGCCATCCGTCCGTTTCTCCTGACCAAGGAGGAAACGACCGGTGCGCCCGAAGGTTTTGGAACCATTAACGCGACGGGCAAGGAACTCAAAGGTTACCAGTTCCATTTGCAGGTCTACGGTGAGGACTGCATGGGCTGCGGTAACTGCGCCGATATCTGCCCGGCCAAAAAACCGGCGCTGGTGATGCAGCCCATCCACTCGCAGCTGGTACGGGAGGTGCCCAATCTGGAGTATGCGGAAACCCTGCCACTCCGGGAGGATATCCTGAAAAGGACTTCTCTCAAGGGGAGTCAGTTCTGTCAGCCCTTGCTGGAGTTCTCAGGCGCGTGTTCCGGATGTGGCGAGACCCCTTATGCAAAACTGCTGACCCAACTCTTCGGAGAACGGATGATTATCGGAAACGCGACCGGCTGTTCCTCCATCTGGGGCGGTTCGGCACCGGCCATCCCATACACCACGAATAAGGACGGTTTCGGTCCGACCTGGGGAAACTCCCTCTTTGAGGATCCGGCGGAGTTTACCTACGGCATGTTGCTCGGGCAACTCCAGCAGCGCAGCCGAGCGGCCGAATTGGCCCGGCAAGCCATCGCCGCTAATGATGTTCCCCAGCAAGTCAAAGAAGCCCTTCAGGGTTGGCTGGACAACATGAAAGACCCCGCAGGTTCGAGAAAATACGGTGACCAGCTAAAAGCCATGCTGCCCGCGCACAAGGATCATCAGCTGCTGAGCGAGATTCATGGTTATGAAAAGCTGTTCACCAAGAAGTCTTACTGGGTCTTCCTGGGCGACGGTGCGGCCTACGACATTGCCTTCGGCGGCCTGGATCATGTCCTGGCCTCTGGTGAGGACATTAATATCATCGTCTATGACACTGAGGTCTACTCCAACACCGGCGGTCAGTCGTCCAAGGCCACGCCCATCGGCTCCATTGCCAAGTTCGCGGCGTCCGGCAAGAAGACCGCCAAGAAAGACCTGGGGGCCATGGCCATGAGTTACGGCTATGTCTATGTGGCCAACATTTCTATGGGTGCCAACAAGAATCAGACGCTGAAAGTCCTCATCGAAGCGGAAGCCTATGACGGCCCCTCTCTGATCATGGCTTATGCCCCCTGCATCAGCCACGGCATACGCAAAGGAATGGGCAAGACCCAGGAGGAGATGGCGTTGGCCGTGAAGAGCGGTTACTGGCCGTTGTACCGGTACAACCCACACCTTAAGGCGGAAGGGAAGAATCCCTTTGTCCTGGAGTCCAAAGAGCCCGACGGAAGCATTCAGGAATTCCTCTCCGGTGAAGTCCGCTATGCGGCCCTGGAGAAACTCTTTCCCCAAGAGTCGAAGAAACTCCGTGCAGAGCTTGAGTTGGACTACACCAAACGTTATCTCCGCTTGAAACAGTTGTCAGAGCTGGCACCGGTCACGCTGCCGGAACCGGAGGTTCCGCTCCATGAGGATGTCGATACCGAAGCCTGCGTCTTGTCCGACACCGCCGAACACGGGGGACGAGAAGGCGCCGGAGATCCCTGTGAAGACGGTCGTGCCGTGAAATGACCGCATTTGTCCGGACAGAGCAAAGTGCTCGGGCCTCCCGAGCGGGCTTATAGGGGAAGAACATTTCGGTACCGCGAAGATTATCACAGCTAGAAACGGGGACGACGGGCTGCTCGCTCACGCGAGGGGCAGTCTGGTCCCCTCTTCGCCCTAATCCGAGATGGTTTCACGCACATGTGCACGAGAGAGGAACTTGTGTCATCGCTCTGGTTCGAAAGGTTCTGGCCAAAGACGGCCCGTCGCCTCGGATTCACCGAACGGCGCGACACGATTCGTCGGAATTTCCCTAACCCGGACCTGTAAGAAATCTTCTTACGCGAAAATCAGAATTATTCGACTTTTCGAAAAAGTATGTTTCGACTATAGTTGCTACCGTCTCCAAATCGATGAACCGTCCTGTTAAACAGTCCTGTCTTAGAAGGCCAATGGAAGGAAGAAGCGTTATGCCTACCCGGTGGACAGTCCTTTTTTCCCTAGCTGCGTTCTCTACCATTTTGCTGAGTTTTGTCGGACCGCTGTTCGGGCAAAACTCGGAGCCGATTACCATCGGCATCGTTCAAGCGGAACGATTCCCCTATGCAACGATGATGAAGAATTCCTTTGAAATGGCCCTGGAGGTGATCAACCAAGGCGGGGGCATCAAGGGACGGCCATTGAGACTGGTCTACGGGGATGACCAGGCGGACCAGCGGGCGGGGGTGAAGGCGGTCAAGGAACTGGCGGAAAAAAATGACATTGTGATGTTCGTCGGGGGCTATTCCAGTTCGAACACCGTTTACACGACGGCCGTGGCAGATCAGCTGAACATCCCCTTCCTGGTCACAACGGCAGCCGATGACAGGATCACCCAAAGAAAAATGAAGAATGTCTACCGGCTGAACCCCCCCGTCAATGACTACGCTAAAGGCCTGGAAGGAATGCTGCTGGACACCATACAACCAGCGTCGCTGGCGATCCTGTACGAAAACAGCCCCTTTGGAACGGGCGCCGCGCTCCGCATGATGTGGTTCTGCCGAGAGCACGATATCAAGATCGGCAAGATGATCTCCTATCACCGGGAAAGAAGGGATCCCGCCTATTTCCAGAAGCTCGTGAAACCTCTGATCCAGGATCCGCCGGATGCGATCTATATGGTGAGCTATCTCAACGACGGGGCGCGGCTGGTCAAGACGATACGCGAATCAGGTATCGGTTCTCTGCTCCTCGGGGGGGCCGGAGGTTTCACTCACTACAAATTCCCAGCGAAGGCCGGCAACGCGGCTGATAAACTGGTGACGGCAACGCTGTGGACACAACAATTGCCCTATGCCGGGACCCGTCAGTATTACGATCAATACGGCAAGAAGTATCAAAGCGCCCCCGACTATCACGGCGCAGAGGCCTATTCGGGGCTCCTGGTGGCCGCCGATGCTTTGAAGCGCGCGGCGTCGCTCAAGCCCAAAGATGTGCGCGCGGCGTTGGATGAGACGCGCATGGAGACCCCCTTCGGGCCCGTGCATTTCACATCCTACGGGAGATATCAGCGCCAGAACAGTCTTCCCACCATGGTGCTTCAGGTGATCGATGGGAAGTTCGAATTCGTCTGGCCGGAAGACGTGGCAACATCCAGCTTTGTGCCGCCCTCCGGTTGGAAAAGTTCCAAAAGAGAGTAAGGTGAGCTCACTCAGACACCACTCGGCGAAAGGGGGTGATCAGACCGAAGCAATCTCAATCGATTGAACCAATGTCCATTCATGCTTTAGATAAGGAGTGTTGAACAATGAAAAAGAATTGGATGAAACGAAGTCTCTGGGTCATCGCTTTTGCGGCGGCAGCCCTTTTCTTCTCGGCGGAAGTCTTTGCCGCAAAAAGAATGATTTTCATGGGCGGGCCGGCCGGGGGAACCTTTCAGGTCGTGGCCAACGCCATTCAGGTCTACAAACCGGTCAAAGCGATCAAGGAATTCAAGATCAGAGCGCAGTCATCGGCAGGATCGGTCGAAAACCTTCGGAAAGTCAACGCCGGCCGAGGCCATTTCGGGGTCGTCTATTCGGGACATGTGTACCAGGGTCGCAACGGCATGATGAAGAACGATCCGAACAAATATGAAAACGTCATGGCCGTGGCCTGGCTGTATGGGGCGCCGGCCCAACTCGTGGTCAAGGCAGGCTCGGGAATCAAAACGACCAAGGATCTCGTCGGGAAGAAGGTGGGGGTCGGTAATGCCGGTTCCGGAGCCTTTGCCAACTGCGAACTCTTCTTCGCCCATCTCGGTATCTGGGACAAGGTTGAACGTAACGCCATGGGATACAACGATGCGGCGGCCGCCTTTGGCAACAATCAGCTCGATGCCTTCTGGCTCTTCACCGCCTTCCCGAGCGGGGCCGTGATCATGGCGGCACAGACCAACGATATTGCGCTCATTGACCTCCACAAAGACGCGGAAGAGAGCGGATTTCTTGAGAAATACCCCTATTTTGCGAAGATCGCAGTTCCCGGGGGAACTTACAAGGGTGTCGATCAGGAGACCGCTACATTCCAGGACTCGACCCTGTGGGTGGCCCATGCCGATGTCCCTGACGATGTGGTCTACAAGCTTCTTTCGACGATTTACACCGACGAAGGGCTGAAACACATGGTGAGCCAGAAAAAGACCTTCAAGAACATGAGTATCGAAACGGGTGTGACGGGCATTGTGACCCCGCTGCATCCCGGTGCCATCAAGTTCTGGACCGAAAAGGGGGTTTTGAAACCGTAGCAGTCAGAGAGCGGACGGGGCGACCGGCGGCGCCCCCCCAATGCCGCCGGTCGCCCCGGACCTCTTGGGTGAAAACACTTTGGAACCCGAAGGCAACCAGAGACGGATCACAGCCCTCTGTTTGGCTTCTGTCGCAGAGGCCTGAGGATCCATTTCAACCTTACCCCACCGGACAAAACCGGATAAAAGGCAGGCAGACCCGTGTATGATAAATTAAACAAAATAGAAAAAATCATCTTCGATGTCGGTTCCTTGGCTCTGGTCCTGATCTACTGTTATTCGGCCGTACTCAAGCCGGCGGCCACACAGTATCACCGGGGGGTCTACGTGATCATCACGTATGTCCTCGTCTTTTTGCTCTATCAGTCCAAGTCCCGGGTGATGCGGCTGTTGGATTACCTGCTGATCCTTCTTTCCATCGTCACCGTCGGCTACTGGATCTTTAATTTCGAGGCGATCAATTACCGCACCGGTATGGAGACGCAGCTAGATACCATCATCGCCATCGTCGGGGTGCTCCTCGGTATCGAGTTGGCCCGTCGGGTCGTCGGCGGCGCATTCGTCATTATTGGGCTCCTCATGCTCGGCTACGGGGTCTATGGTGATTACATGCCCGACCTCATTGCCCATGCGGGAGATACCTTTCCGGCATTGTGCACCAGCATTTTTTACAAGAGCGACGGCATATTTGGCATCATGGCGAACGTCCTCGCCACCTATGTGCTTCTTTTCGTTCTCTTCGGCGCGTATCTGGAAAAATGCGGCGCCCAGAGATTCTTCATCGATTGGCCCCTGGCCGCTGTGGGCCATAAAGTCGGTGGCCCCGGCAAGGTGTCGGTCATTGCCAGCGGTCTCTTCGGCTCCATTTCCGGAAGTGCTATCGCCAACACCGTCTCCACCGGCGCCTTTACCATCCCCATGATGAAGAAGGCCGGGTTCAGACCGCATATCGCCGGCGGCATTGAGCCCGCCGCTTCCATCGGCGGCATGTTCATGCCCCCCATCATGGGTGCCGGCGGCTTCATCATGGCAGAGCTGACCGGTCTCCCCTATTCAAGAATCATGCTGGTGGCCATCTTCCCGGCCGTCATGTACTTCTTCAGCGTCTTCGTCATGGTCCACTACGAAGCCAAGAAGGACAACGTGGTGGGGGATCGCTCTGAGCACAGTGCCATGGATATCCTGAAATCGGAATGGTTTTACATCCTGCCGCTGGTGGGGATCACCATTTTCATGCTGACTGGCTACTCTCCCGGTTATTCCGCAGTACTCGGGATTGCAGTCTGTCTCGCCGTCAGCTGGGTCCGCAAGGAAACCCGCATCGGCCCCAAGGAATTCCTGGAAGCCGCTCGCTCCGGGACCGAGGCGAGCCTCAAGATCGGCGCGACGGTGGGGGTCATCGGGATCATCATCGGCGTGCTCACCTTCAGCGGATTGATACTCACCTTTGCCGACATCGTCATCGAACTGGCCGGGGGCTCCCTGATCCTGACGATTCTGCTCATTGCCCTCGCGTCGTTGATTCTCGGCATGGGCGTTCCGGTCACCGCGGCCTACCTGATCACTGCGGTGGTGGCGGTTCCCGCGCTGATCCATCTCGGGGTCAATGAACTCGCCGCGCACATGATCGTCTACTGGCTCTCTCAGGATTCCAACATCACCCCGCCCGTCTGCATTGCGGCCTTTGCCGGGGCGACCATCGCCAAGGCCAACATGTGGAAAACGGCCTTCAGTGCGTTCAAGTTTGCCAAGTTTCTCTATCTGGGACCCTTCCTCTTCGGATACGTGCCAGCCTTTTCCCTCGACGGCACACCGATGGATATTGCGAAAGCCTTTGTATTGATCATCATCGGAACCTATGCCTATTCCTGGTTCCTGAGCGGGATCTGGGTCAATCGACTGAAGGGCGTTTTCCAGAAAGCCCCGGCCAGTTGATCTACATACGTGACGCGGCTTCTAACAGAAAGGGCAGCAGAAGATGAAACTCCCCAAGATTGATATCCGGAAGATACTGTTAACCACCGATCTTCACGAACGCGGCCGTTACGCCTTTGCCTATGCGGCGAGTCTCGCCAATCGCTATGGAGCCGAGCTGACGGTCTTTCATGTGGTCGAGTCCGACTCGCATGTGGACGAAGCGGTGGTCGGGTACATCAGCGACGAACTGTGGGAGAGGATCAAGACGCAAAACCTGCAGGAGGCGCGAGACATCTTGGTCAAAGCCAAAATAGAAGACGATACCTACATCAAAGAATGTGTCGGGGAATTTTGTAAATTGGTTCAGAAAGACGCACCCGAGCATGGAGAACTGATCTATAGCATCGTGACGAAATCAGGACACCCCGTTGAGGAGATTCTCAAGGAGGCCGAGGCAGGCAACTACGATCTCATCGTCATGGGGAGTCACGGGAAAGGCAACCTGCCCGACGCGATGATCGGCAGCGTTGCGAGAAGGGTTGTACGACGCTCGAGAATACCCGTGCTCATGGTCCGGCACGCCGACACGGAACAGGACGAATGAAACAGTGGCGGAAAGCCTTGTCGGGTGGTGCGCCCGCACGGGTTCTTGCCATCTCCTGCCAATCCGGGACTTTGATAAATCTTTGAGAATCCATCTGTTGTGAGGTATTGAATTCGGTGGGGGGGCCGGGAACCCGCAGGAGGGACCCTATCATGCCCAAGAGGATTTACGATTTCAAGTATGACGAGTATGGCAATACCCGCGCCATCAAGGTGTCTGCGCGCGGCATCGACGTCATGCGCAACAGTTACGTGAACAAGGGCTCGGCCTTCAGCGAGGAAGAACGTCGCGATTTTGACCTGTACGGCATGCTGCCGCCTGCCATCCGCTCGTTGGAGCAGCAGGTTCGAAACAGCGTCGAGAAGTGTGACCGCAAGCAGGATGATATCGAGCAATTTATTTTCATCCGTGCCCTTTTTGACCGCAATGTGACCCTGGCCCACGCGATGATCAAGAGCGACATCGAACGGTTCATGCGGATCATCTACACCCCCACAGTCGGCATTGCCTGCCAGCAGTACTCCTCCATGTTCCGTACCGCGCACGGCATTCACTTCTACCCCGGCAATATCGACGATGCCGAAGAAATCCTGCGGAGTTTTGCCCACAGGGACATCCGGGTCGCGGTGGTGACTGACAATCAGGGGATCCTCGGTATCGGGGATCAGGGCGCCGGCGGCATTGCCATCTGTCTGGGTAAACTGATGCTCTATACCCAGGGCGCCGGCATTGCCCCCTGGCACTGCCTACCCATTTCCCTGGATGTGGGGACCGACAACCCAGCGTTACTGGATGATGAGAATTATCTCGGCTGGCGTCATAAAAGGATAAAAGGAGACGAATATCTCTCCTTTGTAAACCGCTTTGCCCAGGCTTTCAAGACGGTATTCCCGAACGCCCTGTGTCAATGGGAGGACTTCTCGAAGCAGTTGGCCTTTCAGGTGAGAGATGCCTTTCTGCACGAGCTCGTCTCGTTCAACGATGATATCCAGGGCACCGGCGCCGTCACCCTGGCCGGTATTATCGCCGCCATGAGAGTGAAGGGGGAAGCGCTGCGGGATCAGGTTTTTCTCATCCACGGTGCTGGCGCCGGCGGCGTGGGCATTGCCGAGCAGATCGCGACCGCCCTGATGGAAGAGGGTCTCTCCGAATCTGAGGCAGCCGAGCGGATCTTTACTCTGGACAGCCGCGGACTCGTCACATCGGATCGGAAACTGGACCCGTACAAGCAAAAGTTTGCCAAGAACCCTGCGGCGCTGCCTTGGTTCAAAAGCCCGGACGACGGTACCCTGCTCAATACCACGAAGAACGCGAAAGTAACTGTCCTCATCGGCACATCGGGGCAGCCCCGCTGTTTCACGAAAGAGGTTGTGGAGGCCGTGCTGGCCAACACGGATCGGCCGGTGATCCTCCCGCTGAGCAATCCCACGGATCAATCGGAAGCGACGCCGGCGGACCTCTATGAATGGACCTCGGGCCGTGCCCTGGTGGCAACTGGAAGCCCTTTTCCGCCCGTCACATCGGGAGGTGAGCAAATCCGCATCGGCCAGTGCAACAACGTGTTTATCTTTCCCGGTGTCGGGCTCGGTGTGCTGGCCTCGGGGGCTCGGGTGGTGTTGCCGACATTCTTTACGGCAGGCGCCCGTGCCGTTGCCGAATATGTCACCGGAGAGGATCTGAAGAAGGGCATTTTGATGCCGCCCGTGGAATCCCTCCGGAAGGTCAGTCAGAATGTGGCGCTCGCCGTCGGATACGCCGCCATCAAGGAGAAGGTCAGCGGATCGTGTGCATTTAGCACTTATCAGCACAACAACGAGTCACACCGTCTCGAAAGAATTATCGAAAAAATGCAGTGGAATCCGGTCCATTTGCCGTTGATTCCGGTTTGATGGGGCTTGGCCTGCCACGAAAAAACCGGGCGCCTGTTTACATGACTCGGCTGTTCTGATACTGTAGGCACCGCTCCTGGCCGGCCATCCATTCTGCCTGGCGTTTGCCGGACGATCTGACGTCCAAATTCCGTTATCAACTAAACCTGAGAGAGAATGACCCATGCTGACCTTCTGGAAGAGCACTGTCGGGAAGAAGCTTCTTATGGCGGCGACAGGGCTGATGATGATCTTCTTTGTCCTGGCCCACGTGCTGGGAAATTTCACCATCTACTTCGGTTGGATCAATACGTATGCCGAACACCTCCATGCCCTGCCCGCCCTGCTCTGGGCATTCCGCCTCTTCATGCTGGCCATGCTGGGCCTCCATGTTTTTCTGGGGATTCAGCTCAGCTGGGAGAATCGAGCCGCCCGCGGCGAGGCGTATGCGATGAAGGCGACCCGCCGGACGACCTTCGCCGCCAAGAACATGATCTGGACCGGGGCCGTCATCGGTGCCTTTCTCATCTATCATCTGCTCCATTTCACCGTGCAGGTGATCCAGCCCGAGTTTGCCGCCCGGGCGAATCTGGACGCAGCCGGTCACCCCGACGTCTTTCGCATGCTGGTTCTGAGTTTTCAGAGCCTCCCCATGGCCGCCCTCTACGTGCTGGCCATGATCGCCCTGCTGCTTCATTTAACCCACGGCATTCAAAGCTTTTTTCAGACATTCGGGTTGAGCAACGACAACACGCTGCCGGTGACCCAGAAAACCGGTACCGTCATGGCGGCACTGCTCTTCATCGGGTACATCTCCGTGCCCATTTTCATTTTGATTGGTCTGCTGAGTGTGTAGGAGGTCCCGTGATTCTGGATGGAAAGGTACCCCCCGGCCCCGTTGCCGAGAAATGGGACAAGCGGCGCCAGGAGATGAAGCTCGTCAACCCGGCGAATAAACGCAAGTACAAGATCATCGTGGTCGGCACTGGACTGGCAGGTGCCTCGGCCGCCGCCTCTCTGGGAGAGCTCGGTTACAATATCGAGGCCTTCTGCTATCAAGACAGCGCCCGCCGGGCACACAGCATCGCTGCCCAGGGCGGGATCAACGCTGCCAAGAACTACCCCAACGACGGGGACAGCATTTTTCGCCTCTTCTACGACACCGTGAAGGGGGGCGATTTCCGCGCCAGGGAGGCCAATGTCTACCGCCTCGCCACGGTCAGCAACAACATTATCGACCAGTGCGTGGCCCAGGGTGTTCCCTTTGCCCGGGACTATGCGGGCTACCTGGACAACCGCTCCTTCGGTGGCGCCCAGGTTTCCCGGACCTTCTACGCCCGGGGCCAAACCGGGCAGCAGCTCCTGCTGGGGGCCTATTCGGCCCTCTCCCGCCAAGTCAAGGCGGGCTCGGTAAAGCTCTACCCTCGCACCGAGATGCTCGACCTGGTCCTCGTCGATGGAGAAGCCAAGGGGATCACCGTTCGGGATCTGGTCACAGGAGAGATCCGAAGCCATGCAGCCGACGCCGTTTGTCTCTGCACCGGCGGCTACGGCAACGTCTTCTATCTCTCCACCAACGCCATGGGCTGCAACGTGACCGCCACCTACCGGGCTTACAAGAAAGGAGCCTTTTTTGCCAATCCGTGCTACACGCAGATACACCCTACGTGCATTCCGGTATCGGGAGACTACCAGTCCAAGCTGACACTCATGTCGGAGTCACTCCGGAATGACGGCCGGGTCTGGGTGCCGAAGGCAAAGGGCGATGTGCGACCGCCCGGTGAGATCCCCGAGGAGGAGCGGGACTACTATCTGGAGCGCAAGTATCCGAGTTTCGGCAATCTCGCACCCCGGGACATCGCCTCCCGGGCCGCCAAGGAAGTCTGCGACGAGGGCCGGGGCATCGGCTCCAGCGGGCGGGGGGTCTATCTCGACTTTGCCGCTTCCATCGAGCGTCTGGGAGAGGATGTCATCCGGGAACGGTACGGCAACCTCTTCGAGATGTACGAACGGATCACCGACGAAGACGCCTATAAGCGACCCATGCGCATCTATCCCGCGCCCCACTACACCATGGGCGGCCTCTGGGTCGATTACGATTTGCAAAGCAATATTCCGGGCCTCTTTGTTCTGGGCGAGGCCAATTTCTCCGATCACGGCGCCAACCGCCTGGGGGCCAGCGCCCTCATGCAGGGGCTGGCGGACGGCTATTTCGTCATCCCCTACACCATCGCCAACTATCTGGCCGGGACCCAAGCAGGGAAAGTGGGTGCGGATCATGGGGAGTTCAAGAAATCGGCCGACGATGTGGCGCTCCTCACCCAAAAGCTGCTCGCGGTCAATGGCAGCAAGACAGTGAATGACTTCCATCGGGAGCTGGGGCTCATCATGTGGGAGAACGTCGGCATGGCCCGGAACGAAGAAGGCTTGAAAAAGGCTCTGTCTGAAATACCGGTGCTTCGGGCAGAGTTCTGGGAGAATGTCAAGGTGCCGGGAAACGGCGCCGACCTAAACCAGGAACTGGAGAAGGCGGGCCGGGTTGCGGACTTTCTGGAGTTCGGCGAACTCATGGCGCGCGATGCCCTGGACCGCAACGAATCCTGCGGCGGGCATTTCCGAACGGAATACCAGACGCCCGACGGCGAGGCCCTGCGGGATGACGAGAACTTCAGCTACGTGTCGGCCTGGGCATTCCGGGGGGTGGACCAGGCGCCGGAACTGCACCAGGAGCCCCTCGTCTTCGAAACCGTGCAGCCATCTGTCAGGAGCTACAAATAATGAATCTTATACTCCACGTCTGGCGGCAGGGGCGGCCCGACGCTCCCGGCCGCATCGAACAGTACCCCGCAAAAGATATCAGCCCCGACATGTCCTTTCTGGAAATGCTCGATGTGGTGAACGACGAGTTGATCAAGAACGGCCAGGAACCGATCGCCTTCGACCATGATTGTCGTGAAGGGATTTGCGGCGCATGCTCACAGGTGATCAACGGGCTGGCCCATGGCCCCCAGGAACTGACGACGGTCTGTCAGCTCCACATGCGGCATTTCAGGGACGGCGATACCATCTATATCGAACCGTGGCGTTCCCGGGCCTTTCCCGTGACCAAGGATCTGATCGTCGACCGCACCGCTATGGACCGAATCATACAGGGTGGGGGCTACACCTCGGCCCATACAGGCGGCTGTGCCGATGGCAATGCGGTGATGATCCCCAAGGAGGATGCGGACACCGCGATGGACGCGGCCCAGTGCATTGGCTGCGGCGCCTGCGTGGCAGCCTGCCCCAATGGATCGGCCATGCTCTTCACCAGTGCCAAGGTCTCCCATCTGGCCATGCTCCCCCAAGGACAGGTGGAAGCCACCAAACGGGTCTGCCGAATGACGGAAGTCATGAAGCGCGAGGGATTCGGCAACTGCACCAATCACTACGAATGTGAGGCGGCCTGCCCGAAGGGAATCCGCGTCAAATTCATTGCCAAGCTGAACCGCGAATACTTGAAGGCCGTCAGGTCCGGCGCCAAGTAGCGAGAGTCCGGCTCTGATATGTACGTTAACGCTCCGTGACGCTTCCCGCCCACAAGACGAAAATCATCTGCGCCATCGGCCCGGCGTCGGATTCGCTCGAGATCATGATCGAAATGATCCGGGCCGGCATGAATGTGACCCGTTTGAACTTCTCCCACGGCGATTTTACGTTATCCGGCCCCCTTCCCTGCTTCATTCAGATATGCAATATGATCTTTCCGAAGCTTCTGCGGGATTCCATGAGCTCATGGGCCCGAGCCACCTCGTCGAAACGGAACGTGGCACCGATGACCGGTCGGATCTGGTGGCGCTCCACGAAAGATCCTAGCGCCTCCCAGCTCTGTCTCAACACGGCCATCTCGTTTAACAAATACCCCAGATGGGTGGAGAGCACTCCGTAGGAATGGACGCCCATGTCGAGCAGACGGGCTCTCGGCAATGCGCGCCAAGCCTGCCACCACGACAGTGGGTTCCATCGGTTCAGCGCAAGACTCGCAAAGCCGGCAACCACGATCCGCCCGAAAGGGGCGAGCAGATTGAGACTCTTCCGGTAGACCTCCCCTCCCACCAGCTCCAGCACCACGTCCACACCGCGCCCGTCGGTCTCCTCTCGGAGGGCAGTCTCGAAGTCCTGGCGCCGATAGTTGACGGCACGGTCCACCCCCAGTTTTTCCAATAATTCGATTTTTGCGTCGCTTCCCGCCGTGCCGAAGACCGAACAGCCGAAGCGCTTGGCCAGCTGCACCGCCGCGCTTCCGACCCCCCCGGCGGCCGCGTGGACCAGCACTGCGTCGCTCCGCCGCAGTCTGGCCATTTCAAAGAGAGCGACCCAGGCGGTCATGTAGTTCACCAAAAAAGCGGCGTTCTCCTCGGAAGAGAAGAAATCGACGGCAGGCAGCGCCTGGACTTCCGGAACAACCACGGCCTCTGCGTAGCAACCAAACTGGGCCCCCACCAGAACTTTCTCGCCCACACGCCGCTGGTCTACACCCTCCCCCACGGCATCGATCACGCCATAGGCTTCCATTCCCGGCACATAGGGAAGCTTCGGTGCCCAGCGATACAGCCCTTTTCGCGAGAGGATTTCGGCATAGTTGAGCCCGATGGTCTCGATGCGGACCCGCACCTCACCGGGCCCGGCCAAAGGCTCGGCCAGATCCGAGACCTGCAGCACCGACCCTCCGCCGTGCCTTGCCATGACAATGGCCTTCATAAAGAAGCACCCCTAGCAAAAAAGCGCACGAAGGTCGTTCACTTCGGGGATTTCCCCACTTTCCTCAGCAAATATAACCGGCTCGGCAGCACTCGTAAAGCAACGCTTCTTATGAGCAGCGCTCATTTAGCTCAAATCCTCTCGATCCATGCAACAGGTTCTGCAGGTTTCGACAAACGGCGCCAGCCAATTATCGCCTAGGGTGCCGAGGCGCAGATACGCCGATTTGTCGATTCCCTTCCACTGGGTAGCCCTTTACCCAATTGTGAAGCGCATTTCATAAGATCGCCACTTCTCGGTGATCGCATCTGCTTCAAGAAGTCAATAAAAACATAGGGTTCTGCTGCTGAACGCGACACAGCGAGTTGGTACGCATCTTGCTGTACCTTCCATTTACTGTTGGTAATTGCTTCGTGGAGGGTAACCCATGGGTCTGAGTCATCGAAACAACCGAAAAAGACACACTTGGAAAGTCTCGCTGCTGGCCATCATCTTGTCCATGGTCGGCCTGAACCCCGCCGCAGCGGACGAAAACCTGCAACTCGCCGGTTACGTGGAAAGCATCGACATGAAAGACGGGATCATCGTGGTGGATGTGCGCACGGCGGGGTGTGAAGGCATCAAGACCTTCGTCTTTGAACCGAAGGACGATCTCTTTGATCGCAAAGACATCGGAAGAAAGGTCGAGTTCTTTATCAACAGCACCGACTGCACGAAAAAGAAAGTCTATACGATCAAGAGGGAAGGAGACAGCCAATGAAGAGATGGTTCATCAAACTGATCTGTTTGGGCCTTATGGCTTCCTTTCATTCTTCGTCCCCCATCACGGAGGCTGCAGACCTTGAAGACTACTGCCAGCTACCCGCAATCTACTCGGCCCTGGCCCGCCCGAATGTGGTGCTCGCCATCGACGCAAGCGGTAGTATGGGATATAACGCCTACTCCTATGGCGGTGCTTCGTACGATTCGAACACAGTCTACGAAGGCTATTTTGACCCGAGCAAGAATTACATACTCGTCAGTGGCATCTATGAGGAGACAACCCTTCCGGCCTGCAACAAGGTTTGCACCCGCTGGTCGTGGTGGGGACGGTGCCGCCGGTGGGAGTTCCCTGCGGGCTGCTCCCCTGTCTCCTCGGGGAACCGGCTGAATTTTGACTACATGGACCGCATCGACCTGCTCCGGTGGGTCATGACGGGCGGAACCCCCCAGAGCTGCTCCGGCTCGGATGCTTTCGACCCCGATTATTGCAATCCCCAGCTTTGGGACCTTGCAGGAAATGCGACGAAGGTCGGCTCCGTCTGCAACGACAGCCTCGATGTGAATGGCGACGCCATCGCGGACGGTGGCTGTATTCTTCGCACCAACGACGGCGAGTTCCTGAAGGTCCCATGGAACCGTATTTACGACGGGCTCATCCATCAAGTGAAAAAGCTCGACACCCTGCCCCGTTTCGGCGTTCTCTTTTACAGTGACAATGGTGTGCGGAGCGAAAAAGTCTATGTGGGCGACTTCGTCAACAGCAGCGTTGCCGATCCGGTTTTCCCTTATAAGAATTTGATTGCCCACATCAACTCCTCGGTACCCAGTGGTGCCACCCCCACCGGTCCTGCCATGTGGGATGTACTCAACTACTATGCACAACAGACGCCGCAGTATGGCGGCTTTGATCCTGAGGACGCTGCGGTGACGGGGGACGAATGGAAAAACCCCATGTATCTGTGCGAAGACGGACCTTGTGAAGACTATCCCTGTGCGCAGAACTTCGTCATTCTTCTCTCCGATGGGGAATGGAACCGGCCGTGGTTCAACAATGCCGTTGCCGATCCCGTCCATCCGGCCTACGAGATGCATTATACCGGATTCACGAACCAGCCGCTCAATGTGGCGTCGTCCGTGGAGAGTGTCTACAGCGTCAGCCTTTTCATGGATACCACCGGTGGTGTTAACGGTATGCAGAATGTCGCCATGTATGGCTCCTTTGACACTCGCAGTGGGACATGGCCCGGCGGCACGACCGGAAAACCGTCGCCCGACAGCAAGGCCGACGCAATTCCATCGCCTTCCTCTACAGACTGGGACAGCAACGGAGATGGACTGCCCGACGCTTTCAAGTCGGCCTCCGACGCCATTGGTATTCGGGATGCGCTTCTCGACTCCGTTCTCGACATCTTCCGGAGAACTTCCTCCGGAACGGCCGCGTCAGTGCTATCGTCCGGGCAGGGGCACGGGGCCAGTCTGCTCCAGGCCCTCTATTACCCGATCCGAAGCATATGGAATGCAGGAAAAGGCGCATATGACGAAGTCTCCTGGGCGGGCAGTCTTTCGAATTTCTGGTTCCTCACCGATCCCACCCTGGCCAGAATCGGTCTTCGGGAGGACCGCCTCGCCATGAAGTACCTTGAGCCTGCCTTGGACCCGAAGGTACAGACGTACTGGGACCCCACGACGGAGACCACGCGAGCACACATTTGCGACGATGACCCAAACACCGGTGCCTGTGTGACGACCCTAAACGACACCGAGATTGAGAATACCAGCGTCCTGTGGCGGGCCGAGGAGACCTTGTTTCAGAGAAACCCGGCGGACAGAAAGATCTACGTGAATTTGAACAACACCTCCGCACTTCCTCTGTTTACCGACGCGCTCGATGCAACCCTGGTGCCCTATCTCGGGGCGGCCAACAATGCAGAGGCTGCAAATATCATCAATTATGTTCGCGGCGTAGACGATCTCGACGGCAATGGCGCACCTGATGACAATATCCGGTCCCGGACCACCACGATCGGTGGTGTGGAGAATACCTGGAAACTCGGCGATGTCATCAACTCCACGCCGGCCATCTCATCCTGGGTTCCCCTGCAGACCTATCACAAGCAGTACAAGTTGAAGCAGGATTCCACCTACGGAAAACGAGGGCAGGATGTCTCCTATGACGATGCCATTGACAACAATTACTATATCACCAGCAGTGTCTACCGCAGTCGTGGCATGGTTTATGTCGGTTCCAATGACGGTATGCTGCACGCCTTCAAATTGGGGATGCTCAAGGACGAGTGGTCGGGGCAGACCACGGGTCAGAAGGCGAAACTCGATCCGCCCATCAATCTCGAATCGTTTGGTCACGAAAAATGGGCCTTCATCCCCAGGAACGTGCTCCCCTACCTGAAAGCGCAGATGGATGAGAATTACTGTCATGTCTACACCCTGGACCTGAGCCCCCTCATTATTGACGCCAGCATCGGCGGGTCAGCAGGCGCTGACAAAACCGTTGCGGACTGGCGAACGGTACTCATCGGCGGGATGAACCGCGGGGGTGCGTGTCGAAAACCGGGCACCTGTTCGGCCACAGACGATTGCGTCGATACCCCGGCCTCGGATCCTGCCGATGGCACCAAAGGACTGGGATATTCCGTCTATTTTGCCCTCGATATCACCGACGAGGACAATCCGAAACTCCTCTGGGAATTCAGTCATGAACAATTGGGTTACGCCACCTCCACGCCCGCCGTCATTCGAATCGGCGACTGGCGGAAGAACGGCAACTGGTACGTGGTGGTGGGATCCGGACCGACGGGCCCCATCGAGCAGCGTCAATTCAAAGGCCGCTCGAACCAGAACCTGAACATCTTTGTCCTGGATCTCAGAGGCGATGGCACCGGCCAGCCGCAGCTGGAGAGAATCATCTCCACCGGGATCCCCAATGCCTTTGGGGCTCCCATGATGAACACCGGCAGTGACACCGATGAGGACTTCCAGGACGATGCGGTCTACCTGGGCTATACAAAGCTGAACGGAGCAGGTACCGAATGGAACGAAGGCGGCGTCCTGAGGGTGTTGACCAACAGCACCACCCCCGCGGGTTGGAGCAATCCGAGCCATGTGATTCAGGACATCGGGCCGGTCACGACCAGTATCGGCAAGCTGCGCGACGCCAAGACGGGTAAATTGTGGCTCTACTTCGGTACGGGCCGGTACTTCTTCAATACCCGGGCGGAGAAGGATGATCCCACCAGTCAAAGACGGCTCTTCGGCGTGAAAGAGCCCTGCTATGACAATTACACGCGCAAGATGACGGCGGGATGTACCACAACGGTCTCGGAGCCTCCGGATGTGAAGATGAAAGACGTGACGGACGTGGCCAATGCCCCCAACAGCGCCATGGCAAATGATGACGCCCTCGTGAGCGGCTGGTACGTGAATCTCAATTTGCCGGGCTCCCGCACGTACCTCGAGGGCGCCACACCGACGTCCGCAGGCAGTCTGGTCACGAGAAACTACTATGCCGAGCGGGTGATCACCGATCCCCTCCCCACCCATCTCGGTGTGGTATTCTTCACGACCTTTGAACCCTATAACGAAAAGTGCGTGGCCGGCGGGAAGTCCTTCATCTGGGCCATGAAGTATGACACGGGCGGTCTTCCCACAGACCTGCTCAAGGGCAAAGCGCTGACACAGGTCTCCACGGGCAGCATCGAAGAGGTTTCCATGGAGGGCACCTTCGGCACGACCCGGAAATCCTATGCCATTGAGGGGGTACCCCCGACAAAGCAAGGCATGGCCGTGGCCACGTCTCCCAAACCGAAGAACAAAGTCCTTCACAAGAGGGTGAAATAATGAACAGCCATGGCTTCACCTTGATTCAACTGCTGATTGTGGTCACCATCGTCGGCATTCTGTCTTTACTGCTGGGACAATCCCTGCAGGGAAATCTCGGCGCGGCGCGGGTTGACGGGGACCTTGTGGAGTTCCAGGCCGATCTGGCCAATGCCAGGGCACGGGCCATACACAGGGGCCATCTCTATTTTGTAACCGTCAACACCGCCGCAGGAACCTATCAGATCACCGAGGACACGAATGACAACGGCCTTCTGGAAGGCGCACCGGACACGCCCCTGTTCCTCACTCCCAAACAGCTGACGCAAGATCCGGTGGCCGATCCGGTCACCTGGGCCGGCGGCCAGATCGTGATGAATACGAGGGGATTCATTGCCCCCACAGGGACCCTTCAGGTAACCCCCACCTATCTGAACCCCAATTACGACTGCATTCAATTGTCTGCTACGGCCATCAATATCGGTTTGATGAACGGAGGAAACTGTGCAATCAAATGACAAAGGATTCACACTGGTCGAGGTGATGGTGGCCATGTTGATCTCTCTGCTGGTGTTCCTGGGACTCATGCAGAGCGGCCTGGCCGGCATTGACCAAAACATGCGCAACCATTTGCGGGAGGAAGCCATCGGCATTGCCGAAATGGATGTTGTCACGGCCCGCAACTCAGCCTATCCTCCAGCGCCCGTGGTCAACGCCACCGTGGCCCGAAACTTTCGGAGTATTCAGGGGTTCAACTACACGGTCAACCGGAACCTGGTGCCTGTCGATGTCTGTCACACGCAGGTCAATATCACCGTCTCCTGGCCTTGGAAGGGGCAAACATTTAATCACACCACATCAACGATCCTGAGGGACCCATCATGTTAAAGCGCGAGGATGGTTTCAGTCTGATAGAGCTGATGGTCACCGTGACGGTTTTGGGCATGACCATTGCCGCAGCGTCGAATGTATTCGTGGTCCTCTTCAAACAGCTCAAGCAGCAAACCAGCATTACCGAAGTGGCCCTCCAGGACATCGTCAACCTGGAAATATTGAAGCGGGACATTGAACACGCGGGCTACGGCCTGCCCTGGACCCTTCCGGTGGGCGTCGCCTACACGGAAACCAATAGTGCCAGTCCCGCGTACAATGATTCACCATCCACCCCCCCGAGAGCACTGGTCAGCGACAACAACAATGGGCTCTTTGGCTCCGATTATCTGGTACTCAAGTCCGTCTATACGGCCAATAACAATGTGTCGCAGCTTTGGACCCGTCTGGCTGTCAACGGGGTCACCAGAGCAAACATCTCTGGACAGACACTGAATAACGGCGATGGCGTTATTGTGATGAACACCGAATCGGGCGGCAATACGTTGGTGGCGGACGGGGTAACTTTTGGCACCACCTTTGGAAATGTCACCAGTGCTGCGGGCGTCAATTTCCAACCGACCGACCAGGGCACGTATGTGGTCTACGCTGTCAGTCCGACCGTGCCGGTCAGACCCTTCAACCGATCGGATTACTTCATCTCTAACGTCAACGTTCCAACCCGGTGTGCAGGCAATACAGGGGTGCTGGTGAAGGCCGATGTCGCCCAAGACGTACCCGGGACATTGACCACCTCTCCGCTGCTGGAGTGCGTTGCCGACATGCAGGTTGTGTACTATCGCGACATCGATGGAGACGGTGCACCGGACGCCGTTGGGACAACGGGCAATATTTCCGCACTGAACGCACAGCAAATAAGAGAACAGGTAATAGAGGTGCGAGTCTATATTCTCGCCCATGAGGGAAGGCGCGATCGTGATTTCATATATCCTACGAACACTGTCATCGTGGGACCCACGGCCGCGCTGGGCAGCAACTTCGATCTCACAACGACGGATCCTCTCTGGGCAAACTACCGTTGGAAGGTTCACACACTGGTGATACGGCCGGATACCCTGGGCTGATGTTTACGATGAGGACAAGGGGAAAGGAAATGAAACCGTTACAGGAGAAAAGCTTTGGGGGCACAGAAGTGCGGCTGTCTGATCGGGAGCGGGGTGCTGCCCTGGTGCTGGTGATGATCTTGACGGGCGTGGCCCTGACACTGACCGCTGCCATGATCTATGCGGTCACCAGCACCAGGGCAGCACCCCGCTTTGCATGGAAGAGAAGATCCGTCGGGCGACGTTCCTCGCCGACGGCACATTGAACTGGGACGCCACCTGCGACGCCACCGTGGCCATAGATCCCGCAGTTCCCACGAGCTACGACATGACTTTCACCCTTGGCGCCGGTCCCAGCTATAACGTCTTTGCAAAAATAGCCGACACCGTGAGCGGCAATTCTGCCGATGAATCCGGTCTGGATATTCCGGGAGTCGTTCTGTCCAACCCGGGCGTCATCAGCGTGAAGAGCTTCCCTTTTCTTTATACTGTTGAATGCCTGGCTGTAGACGCGGTCAACGCTCTGGAGAGGGGGCGTGTCTCCGTCCTGCACCAATACTAAGATACAGAGAGGATATCATGGAAAAAAGATTTCTCCTATCCATTGCCCTGATCTTCTGCGTTGCCTGCAGTGCGGATCGACCCCTTCAGGGACGTGTTTCGAGCAGCATGGAAGTTACACAGACCGGCGGGACAGAGGAGGCTGAGCAAATCATCGGGTCCGCTGTTTCGCAAACACCCATTGACCGCGACGCGGAGAAGACGTCGACATCCGAATCCAATCGCCCGCCGACCCTGACCATGGTCAAGCTGACCCCTGAGATCTTTTCACCGGGGGATATGTTGGGCGTTGAAGCGTCCGCCAAGGACGAGGACGGCGATGACGTGGTCATTCTATATGAATGGACCTTCAACGGGCATGTTGCGGGGAGCTCCAAGCGCCTTGAAGTGCCGCTGAAGAAAGGAGACCATTTTGCGGTAAAGGTGACTCCCTTCGACGGCAAGACGTATGGTAAATCAGTCGAGTTAGACCGGGAGATTGTCAATACCCCTCCCGAGATTGAGGCCAATGAACGCTTCTTTTTCGATGGAACCTACTTTGAATATCAAGCGAGGGCGGTCGATCCCGACGGCGATGGGTTGACATATTCCCTCCTGGCACCGCCTCCGGGAATGACCATTGTTCCGACAACGGGATTGATCAAGTGGGTGGTCCCGGAAGATTTCACCGGCATCTCTGTGATATCCGTCCAAGTGGAGGATGGGCGGGGCGGCAAAGCAAACTACACCCTCAATTTCACGATAGAGTCTGAAGAGGCAACCCTTTGACGCGGCTCCTGCATGCCCGTTGGGACCCCCATCGTCGGGGCGCTGGGCGAGCACACCGAGGGGGGTGACACTGTCGGTGCACTCCTAACAAGGCAACGTCAAACATGACGGCACCTGGACAGGCCATCCCCCTTTTTTCACGTCTGTTGAACAGCACCCTTACCCTCCTCGTGCTGTACGAAGCGAAGTACATCCCCATCCATTGAACTCAAGGGCCAATCCGGCATCGTTTTCTCCCCTCATCTGCACAGACGCCAAAACATAAACTCATACATCATGTTTATTTAATAACTATATGTTTTATAGAGCTTTTATTGGCTTCAAGGTTTGACGAAACCACAAGGTCAGCTTGTACGTCCTTGGGCCCATTGGACAGACAGGAGGCCAGCCGGTACTCTTGTCACGCGGTGAAGCGTTTGAAGCCTGTCGCAAGGTCGAGAGTTGTCATGGGACGGCGCTTCGCAGCAGTTGCTCGAGATGTATCAAAAAGGAGGTCCGTCATGAAACCCTGGACCCTCCCCGTCGCCGTCGTATCGCTGATTCTTCTAACACACGCCCCGCCGGCCGGGGCTGCTACGAAGGTCATCAACGGCCCGCAACCTGCAACCCTGCAGTGGGGGTCGGACGAAAGCCCCACCATTGCGCTGGCAGGCAGTCGGCACGCTCGCGGGCACTCCTGGGGACGTTCGCATCGGGGCGCGCATCGGCACTCGCTTCATCGCTCGCACAAATATGGACATCGCCATTCCTTGCGTCATTTCCGAGACTACCGGTACGACCATCGATATCGCCCCACGTACAAGTATGAGTACCGTCGCGGCTTTGGTCGTTCTCACAAACACGACCACTCCCGTTTCTATTTCTTCGGATCCTTCGGATACCCCTACTATGGCTATTATCCGGCTCCGTATTATCGCGGCGGGCCATATCCCTACCGATACGATCCGTATGGTGCAAAACCCGATCGGTACCATGGAGGTTTTTGGTTCTTCGGCTTGGGCCGATGAAGGGTATTCAAGATCAGGGGAGCTTTTAGCGGAGAGGATCCCCCGACAACTCAAGCATTGCGTCACCCTTTAAGCGGCGGCGAATCCCGGCGGTTACCGGCGAATTGAGCTGTCTGCCGCGGATCTTCGACTTGAAAGACACACATGGCGTCAGGATCAGGAGTCCTCGGGGAAGAACAACTGGCGCGATCGGTGGATCCATTGGGGCAGAATAACCATTTCCTGGCTGGAGAGGGTTCGTTCCCATCGCTGGAGCAGGGTGGCGTAGAAGCGGTCCGGCGTATAGAGGTGCTGCAAACCGAGCGAAATTAGAAGATAGACTCTCAAGGCGATGGTCAGTCTGATCTGCGGCATCGCACCGCGCAGTAAACCGTACATGCGAATCCGATTGACGGCATATTCCCAACGTGTCTTGAGTGGCTCCTCAGATGCCGTCTGAAGCATGGGCCAGAAAAGAGGCGTCCCGATGAGGACCGGGGCTGCGGCAAATCCTGCCAGTGAAAGCGTGAGAAAACCGGTCCCCTTCTTGCGCTGGCCGTTGAGCATCTGGCCCCACCCCGGAACAACCAGCGATGCAAACATGGGAAGAACCGGCACCGGCACCCCTCGGAAAACACCTGGTCTGGTAGCGAGGGCCGCGGTGTAGGCCTGGACCGCTTGGAACATCCAGAGCACGATCCCGCAGAGATAGAGCGCGCTGCACGTTGTCATCAAGAATAAGGGGGGCACGCCATAGGCGGCTAAGAGGGTCGACACTTGGTGCCAATGCAACACAACGAACACCACTCCCCAACCATACAAAGCCATGAGCAGACTAAAAAGAAGGCCCCGTTTCCACTGCCCATTGTAGAACTGCCCGGTGCCCCACACTAAAAGCGACAGACTGAACGCGAGGGCCGGATTCTTCCAGCTGCTTCGTGGGCGCTGCACGATTTTGAACTGCATCTCAGGGTGTGCTTTTTTCTCGCCGGTATCGGTGATTTCCCATATTTTCTTGGCCATCCGCTCCTCTCCCTATCCTCACAACAGTGCTATTCCCCATCTGGAAGCCGTCTGATTACCATTTTAGGACGATTTGACCGATAGTAACAGTCTTTTTCGCCAAAATGCGCCACCTTTCGTCGCGCCTGGCGAGACTGAAGGCCTCTTCAGGGAGTCGGCCGCTGAAAAGACATTCATTATCAAGCAGTTAACGCATCTCCGTTCCGAAGTTTCGCGCACTTGCCAGTCACGGAAATGCTTGCTATCTACTGGGTTAAGGCTTTGTAGCCGGACCGAGCTACTGCGGGAATGGTTACGGGAAGAAGATGACGCCCCGCATGGGGGCGGTTCCTCCCGGAGGAAAACGATGCATCCGAGAATCGTGATTGTGGGGGCGGGATTTGCGGGGCTGGAAACAGCCCTTTCCCTGAAGTCGCTGATGAAGCGGGCGGCGGACATTACTGTCATCGACCGCAACGACCACCAATCCTTTCTCCCCTCCATTCATGAGGTCATTTCGGGCAAAGTCCGTCCCGACCAGATAGAAATCGCTCTCCCCCCCCTTCTCGATGCTGCCAGGATTGCGTTCGTACAGGATGAAGTTCACGAAATCGATACGAGCCGACGCAAGGTGCACACAGCGCTGGCGGCCCTTCCCTTCGACTATCTGGTGATCGCCTGCGGAGCGGCCGTGCGGTTCTATGGCGTGCCGGGGGCCCGTGAGTTTGCCTACGCCTTTCGCACCCCCGAACAGGCCGATCGGATCGGCAGCGAGGTACGCGCCCTCATCGAGGATCCTCGACGCCCGGTCCGGATTCTGATCGCCGGAGGCGGCTTGGAAGGAATCGAAATCGCAGGAGAACTGCTCGATCTTGTCAGCGAAGCCGGACAAGCAGAAGCCCTCGAATCGAGGGCGCTCTCCATTGAACTCATCGAGGCAGCCGCAAGGCTCCTTCCGGGCTGTTCCGAGCGCGTACAGGATTTCGTGGAGGAGTATCTCGCGGGACGTGGTGTACAGCTGTTGAAAGGAAGCGCCATTACCGAGGTTCGCAAGGACGCGCTTTTGCTTGCCTCAGGAGAGACTCGAGAGATGTCGATGCTTATTTGGACCGGTGGTATCCAACCGCCCGAGTGGATTCGCAACCTCTCCCTCGCCAGGCATCCCGACGGTTGGCTGCAGGTAACGGACCGCCTGCACAGTCCGGACGACGATCATATTTATGCCATTGGAGATGTCATCAGCTTCACATCGCCCGAGCATCCCCAGACCCTTCCCCGGGAAGCGCATTATGCACTCGACCAGGCCCGTGTCTCGGCTCTGAACATTTGCTACGACGCGCGGGGATACCGAAAAATCGGCTATCACCCGCCTACGAAACCGCAGGCCATCTCCCTTGGCAAGGCCATGGGTGTCCTCGCCTCGGACACCTTCTTTTCCAACGGTCCCTGGGTCGTCCGCCTCAAGAAACTGGTGGAAAAGCGCCACATGCTGATGTATCGGGCGCGGCCCTATCTCTCCACGCTTACCGACGCTGTGCCCGGCGCCGAATTCCGTCATTTACTCCGACTGCTGATGCCAATCTGACAGGGTTACTTAGAAACCGGTCGCTTGATGGAGAAGGCGCCCCGGACCATCCCCACCGAATAACCCGTGGCGTTGTCATGGGGGTAGTTCTGTTGAAGCAGTTTATGAACGTCCGCCGGCAGGCTTTCTTTGGGACCGTGACACATCATGCAGACATGGCCCGCCGGAATGGCTTTCATGTAACGAAAGAAGGGTTCGCCATTCTCCGTCACCGTCTCGGCATGTTCCAGGTCCTTGGGCGCTGCGCCTGCCGCAGCTTTCTTGTCGAATTCCTGAAGAACGTAGCGTTCCCATGCATCCGGGATGTCGAGAGGGTTTCGCGCTTTGAGGCTCACCCGCTTAACCATCCAGCCGTTTTCCCGTGAAAGCCTCGAAGAAACTTCGGGAGCAACTTCGGAACAGACCGTAATGGCTGCTGCCGGACCGCCTGCCTGCATCTGCTTCTGCAAATGCGATTTCAGCTCACCGCCGAACTTCTTAATGACTTCCCTGGCTTCGCTCACATAGCCTTCCTCACCCTGTCCCAGCGCCTGCTCGTACCCTGACAAAGCAACCACAGCAACCAGTGCAACTCCTACGACATACTTGCGCATCTCAACCTCCTTCAGCAATTAGACACATAACGAGATGCGAATAATAGCATACGCCCGCCCGGTGCACAAGTCATTTCCACCTCCAGCATGGAATAGTAATTTTGCATAGATTTCAATAGGTTTTGGAAAAAACAAGAGATACTAGTTGAAGTCTTGTCGCGTCCATCTCATGAAGAGAACCCTGCCAGCAAACACCCTGGTTATTCGATGGTGGCAATAACCTTCACGCCAGCCATGGAGAGATCCTTCTCCAACAGGTAGCCGATGCCGCCCGGGTGCTGCGCCACCCGCCGCTGCACCAACAGGGAGGAATGAAGCATTTGCGGCGGATTGATGGCCGTGTTGTTCAGCTTCTTCTGGATCCAATCCCGGTGCACCCAGAGGGCTTCCTGTTTGAGGACAGTCTGCGAAAACTTGCGACGGGCCCCGTCAGTGATGTTGAGGTCAAAAAAGGTCACCTGCGTGCCATCGGCCCAGGGGATCAATCCGTTCTCGTACAGAATCCTGACTTCTCGTAACGTAAGCATCTCCACGGGGTTGTGCGCGTTGACAATGATCACAAGACGCTCATCGGCCGCGACCTCTGTCGAGACGCTCATCACCAGACAGACCGCCAAAACGAACAGAGGCAACCGATGCGCTATCTTGGAGTGGCCGCGATTCAATTGATTCATCATCCGACCCTCTTTGGCAACACAGGTTTGGTGGGCCGCTACGGAGCGGTCTGACTCGCCCGAGGATCCAGGGTGCCTGTAAACGGCGTCCCTACCCGTCTGACCAAGATACATAAGGCGAGCGGAATTGTCGAGCGAGCCTATCGGAAAGAGAAGGGCGGCGTCAATGCCGGTGTGATTCAACGACGGCCCCACGCCTCGAGGAATGCCCCCGTACTACCCTGCGTCTTTCGGCATTCCCGTTCCCGGGGCGGACCCAGGCGTCTGTCCTACGATTTCGAGCAGTTCGACATCGAAAATAAGAGTGGCATTCGGACCGATTTTCTGGCCGGCTCCGCGGGGGCCGTACGCAAGATCCGAGGGAATGAAGAGACGGTACCTGCTGCCGACCGACATCAACTGAAGCCCCTCGGTCCACCCTCGGATGACGCGGTTTAGATAGAAAGTGGCCGGCTGTCCCCTTTTGTGGGAACTGTCGAATTCCGTACCATCCAGAAGGGTTCCCGCGTAGTGGACGCGCACCTGATCCGAGGCCTTCGGTTTGGGGCCTGTCCCCTCAGTGACGACCTGGTACTGCAGACCGCTTGCCATGGTGACGACGCCCGCTTTCTTGGCGTTTTCAGCGAGGAAGGCTTCCCCGGCCGCGCGGTTCTTCTCCCCCGCAGCCGCCGCTTCTGCCGCTCGCTCTTCCCGGATCTTCTGCGTGTACTCCCGCTTGATCTCTGCCGCCTCCTCCGGAGGAATGCGGGGGTCTTGGGCATGGAAGCTATCCCGAAGGCCCTCGATGACCAGTTCCAGATCCAAACCGCTGTCTTGATTCCTGAGGCTGCTACCCACATCCTGCCCGACGAGATAGCTGACCTTCTCCGTCGTTGTGGTCAATTCTTTCGAGGGCGCGGCCTCCTGGGTCGGCGGCGTTGCAGAGGGAGCACAGGAGGCAGCGGTGAACCAGAAACCCGCTGCCAGCAGCCATCGCAAGCATGGAGTCATCTTTCGTTCCTTTCTCTGAAAGCCGTGAGGACCTTGAGGAGAGACGCAGAACCGCAAGAGCGGTGCAGAGCCACGGAGTCGGGTTTTTTATACCCGTCACACAGGCCTGTCGAAACATTGCGGCGCGCCCTCACTCCGGGAGGAATGAGTTGTTGTGGTTGTGGCACTCCGTACAATCCTCTCCATCGAAATGGCCGACGTAGTTTCCGGTTCCGTCCAGGTCCCCCGGGGCGCGACCGTCATAGCGATGGTGGTTGGTCTGGGAATGACAGGTCTCGCAAACGTTCTCATTGAACGGCGCCCCGTCAGCGAAAGACCCCTCCCCTTCCCCGCTCGAGTACAAGATCACACTGTCCGGATCGATACTTTGATTTATATATCGGCGAATGGCATCGATGTTCTCTCCTTCGGGGAACATGGGGTCATGACAGTCGATACACTCCGTGGCATAATCGTATTTCCCCGTGCCGCTGACCGCACTCGAGTGGGACCGACGGGTGCCGTGGCATTTGGTACACTCCTCGCTCGGAATGAAGGCCGAGAACTGCGTATTGCCCTCGGGATCTACCAGATGGCAGAATTCACAATTGGCGATGAAGAAGTCGGTGTTGTGCGGCGGCGGTATGCCCAGACCCTCGGCACCGAAGGAGAAGGCAAACCCGTTCCCGTGTCGGTGACACTGGGTGCAGTTCTGCCGGTCAAAGTGCCCGACATAATTGCCGCCTGGATCGAGATCGCCCGGCGCCATCCCGTTTCGTCGGTGATGATTCGTCCGGGTGTGGCACATCTCACAGATATTCTCCTCGTGGGGCGGTCCGTCGGCAAAGGAGCCCGTACCCGTGGGCGCGATAAATTGGATGATGCTCTCCAGGGTCTGGCCGGTCACATTATTGAAGTAGGAGAGAAACCGCTTGATATACTTCCCGTAGGACGTGCCGAAAGCGTTGTTCTGTTCCTGTTCGTGTGGATTGTGGCAGGTCACGCATGCGGACACCCAGTTCCCATATTTCGTTCCCACAACGGTTGAATCATGTAGTTTTACGTTCGGGGCAGATCCGAACCCGTAGGGAAACGGCAAGGGGTACTGATCCTTGAGGGTCCCGTTCAAGGGGTCTGAGGTGTCACTGGAACTGGCGTGGCATCGCTGGCATTGAAACTTGAGGTTGCTCTGAAAGTTGTTCCAGTCGTGGCATTTACCGCACAGGAGCTGGATATTATCGGAGCGAATCGTTCCGTCCAGATTGCGCAGTGGCGACAGATGGGGGGCATCGTTTCCCGGATGGCAAGACCGGCCGTCATAGCTCACCGAATTGCAGCTCACCCCTGAGATGCCGCCCAGGAGGGTCGCCCCATGGCATTCGGTGCACTGCTGTGGATTGGCCAGAAAGGCGTCGGCATGAAACTCGCCGCTGTTTCGGTTCAACCAGCCGGAGACATGCTGGCCCGACTCGGAGAGGACCACCGCGCCGCCACTGGAACTCGAGCCCGAATTCGAGCTGCTGCACCCCACCGCGAACGCGGTAGCGATGAGTCCCAGGAGAACGACAACTCTTCTCATCTGCGGTGGCATGCTTTGCACCTCTCGTTGTTGTTGCGGCCGTGGCATTTCATGCAGGAGGCCGGATTGATCCTTCCGTCGATGCGATGCTGCTGCAGATAGTCGCCCCGGTGCGGAAGAAACCGTTGCGGCGAGTCCTTGAACTTGTCGCTCGGTTTGATCTCTTCCTTGTTGGCATGGCAGTCCGAACAGAAAGCATCCTGATGGCAGAGATTGCAGATCTGTTTCCGCTGGGCCGCATGGAATTTGTGTCGCACATTGAAATCGGCCGTATGACTCAGGGCAGCCAGTTCATCCTCGTGGCAATAACTGCACTGCGGCGCCTCTTCGAACTCCACGGGATGGACCTTGGGAAAGCTGGTGCGTACTGAGCAGGCGTACGTCAGCAGGTGGAGCGAAAGCAGCCCAGCCAGTCCCAGCAAGAGGTTCGTGCGTTTCATCTTGACCAACTCCTTCCAACGAAAAAACAATGGCCGCGCTTGGCGCAGCGCGGCAACCACCTTAGGGTTGCAGCTTCACTGCTGCTTTACGTGGCACCCGGTGCACTTGACGGGCGCCGGTTTGCCCTGACCCGCCATCTCCTTGTGGCATCCCTGGCAACGCTTGTGCATGGCGTCCTTGAAACTGGGCACCCCTTCCATCGCGCCATGACACTCAGAACAGGCCGTCGGGGATAGTTCGGTGACATCATCCATATGGTGGCAGACCTGGCAGTTCTGGTTGACGATCGACTGATGCTTGCGATGGGGGAACGGAACAGCGGGCATCAGTTTTGCCACATGATCGATGAGGATGAATTCCGGCGAGGGAGGCGGCCCGGTCGGTTCAGGTTCAGGTTCCGGTTGAGGCTCAGGCTTGCTAACAGCCGTGTCCGGCGGGGTCTGCACCCGCACGGGGGGCTCGGGCACCGGTGCCGCGGCGGGTGGTTCTGCCCACCGGACCGGTTCGCGAGGCATGGCGGGCTTCTCGATGACACCGGGCATCGGTTCCGGGGCAAAAATCGTCCGCTCCCTCAGCGCGGGATCCCGCGGATCGATGAGGCCCTTCTGAATGGTCGGCAGGGTTTTCACAAGCGGTCCGAGTCGCTGGAAATAGGCAGGAAGCTGCTCCACAGAGTGCTCGCCTTCCCGGCGCGAACCGTAGATGCCTGAAATCAGCGTGTAGGCGCTCCACCCCCGTACTCGGTAGGCCAGCACCATGGCATCGTAATCGGGAATGAGCCGCGCCAAGTCCTTGAGGATTGCCTCCCGGTCGGCGGAGATTTCGATCTGAATGGTATACTTGTCCTGCGGAATCGCTGCGATGCGCTCCCGCCAGGTTCCGAGCTGCGCCGTCCAACTCTCAGGCGTCATGGCGCCCGGATCGATGGGCGCCGCAATGGGCTCGATCGTCTCCTCGACGATCTGCTGCGGACGCTTGGCCTCCGCAATCACCCGGGGCTCAACGACTCTGAGCTCCTCTTTGGGGGCTGTAGGCGCGGGCGGTGCGACGGCGGGAGCGGCCGGCACCGCTGCCATCTCGGGCTCCGTTTTGTCCCGTTGGAACCGCATCAGCGCAAGGGGCCCAAAATTATAGATGAACTTGATGAAACCTCGATAGTCATAGTCAAAGGTCGGATTGCGCGAGTATTCCACATCGGCCGCAATGCGCGCGTTCGCCGTGAGCCCGTAGCCCAACGCCGCGGAAATCGCGTAGGCATTCTTGATGTCGTTGATCTTCTGGTCATAGCTTACATTGAAGACGTCGGCCGTCAGATCGAGCTTTCCGAACCGCCTGTATCCGTAAACTCGAGACTCATAGTATTTGCGTCGCTCAGTTTGTCCGTCCATCCGGTAAAACGAAATGCCCGCGCGCGTGGTCTCCGAGTCGGTATAGTTGACACTGGCACCATAATAGTCCGCGCGCTCCTCAATGTCATAGTCGAATCGCTTGTAGTCCGCGCTGGCCGACAGGTTAAAGGGAAGCATATAGGCCACTTGCACGCCCCAAAGGAAAAGCTCCTCATCGCGGTTGATGATCTCGGGGTCAAAAAAGAACGCTGCATTGGAGACGGAGGTGAAATAATCCTCGTAGCTGATGGCGGAAATCTCCGAGCTGACCCGAAGCTTCTCCAGGGGCAGCAGGGTGAGGTAATAGCTGTGCTCCATCCACCCCGAGGTTTCGTCGTTGAGGGTAGACCGGCCGTTGATGCGGACCCACTCAAAGGGAAAGAATTCTACATCCACGCCAGCCTCGGATCTGAAATCGGACGAATCGTTTTTTGCCCGCAGATAGGATAGACCGATCCGATAGAGATCGGACACTTCGTGAAAGAGCCGTCCCCCGAAAATGGAGTCCCCGTCCCGGTCATCGAAATCAGACTCCACAGGAATCCCGCCGTAGGCCGAGACCCCGAAGCCTCCCTTGAGATCAGTCCTGAAGGAAACCCCATCCACCAGTTCGGAGGCCACGCCCTCATAAACGAGTACACGGCCGAGGTTGAGCAACGTGTTGCCCTGGGGCCTGCGGTACCCGAGATAGGCGTATTGTAGATCACCATTAAAGCTCCGGTTGTCGAAGCTCTTCTCGTTCGACAGATCCTGGCGAAGCCACCCGCCGAGATGAAGGGTCAGATCCCTCGAGGCAAACTCATCGAGACGAAAATCCAAATACTCGAAAAGCGGAAGAATGTGTTCGTCGTCAATGGTCTCCCGCGCCCGAAAGTATGTGCTCGACCGGCCGGTCACATCGACGGCCAACAAGGTACAGGGCATGACCAGAAGCAGAAGACCCACGATCGCTGTGCAGACAAATCGCATACCGCATCCCCGTCATTCACCCACATCGGGTTGCCCGGAATCCCACCGGCACCCCGAGTCAAATGAGAGAGCCTTTGCGCCTGACGTGCCCCATTGCGCCTTGCGGGCCTTCTCAAATACGGCAGACCGAACCAAGAGTTTCTCAATTGCCTGTGAGTGAATCTCCCCGGCTGGGAAAACGGTACTATCATACATGAACAGCAAAAAAAAACAACTTTTTTACGCAAATTTGTTACATATGCTAAACAATTCCGGACACACGTGACGTGTAGGTACTATGCGGAGCGCAAAGCTTCATTGTACTCCCCGATGAAGAGACCTGCTGCCTTCAGCGAAGCCGCCACGAGTGAAACGCACCCAAACGCTGATCGAGAACTTCATAAACAACATTACTATATACAGACAAGATGCTGTAATTAAATACTCTTTTGGCGCGCAGAATCTCATGAAATAACCATTCATCCCTTCAAAAGATGGCTTTGGCCTCCCGGAAAAGGGCCGTTTCTTCCCTTATGCGGAGCCCCCCGTCGGGGAAAGAGGATGCTGAGAGATTTCTTTCAACCCATAGCATCTCTGCTCAACGCCTCTGCAAAACGGAGTCAAGACAAATACGGACCAATTGATCAGGGCGTGTCACGGCGAATCCTCCCGTGGTAGCACGCCAGTACTGCGGCGAGAGCCGGAGTGCGTCTGACCCGCCCCGCAGAACCGAGCCCTTGCGAATGTATTAAGACGAACAACGTCACGCTTTGGCGAAGATGTCTTTGTCATGACGGACGCCGCGCGAAACGATCCCACAGAGGAACAAGACGCAATGAGCCGGCCTCGGTGGACCCGCTGCAATACAGCCAATGATTTACCGGGAGAAGACCGACGTCGCCCGTCTGATCGATGCAAGGACTGTCAGGATAGAACCGTTTTAGGATCCGATGAGGCCCGAAGAGCGGTCGGATCCTCAAGAGCGCCGAAGCTGCGCCTGTCGTTTCCTCCTGGCGTGAAAGATATATTGACGGATTCGCGACCTGTGCGTTAAAATTTTAATATATTCAGCAGCATAAAGGAGATCGTCGTGATCAATCCATATCCGCCTTTTGTCATGCGTGAGGACCTCTATGCCTGTGACGGCGCCCTTATTTTGCGGCAGGGTGAGATCATCACGCCCAGTGTCCTTCAGGAGATCATGAAGAAAGGGGCCTCCCGCAATAAGGAGGAGACACTCCTGAAAGAGAAGGAGCTCTTTGAAGACATCATGACGGTCATGAACGAAGAGAATTACAAGATCGTTTTTGAAAGGGAGGAAGACAAGAACTCCGTCATGGACGTGGTCGGAGAGATCCCGCTGACCGAGGATATCTGTCGGGAGATGGAAGTGTTCAAGGTGATGGATCACTACACGTATCGGCATGTCCTCGTCACGACAGCGCTCACGACCCGTCTCTACAAGGACTTGTGCCAGGACCCCCAAGAGGTACTTCTGGCCGCAGCCACGGCCTTGACACACGATTTTGGGAAATCACGAATCCCCATTGAGGTACTTCAGAGTTCCAGGAAGCTCAATTATGAAGAGTTTCTCTATATCCTGGAACACCCCTGGATCGGCTTTCTCCTGCTAACCTACTACACCGGCCGGAACGATTCGCTCTTTGCCCAGGTCGCCTTCAATCATCACGAAAAAATCGACGGCTCCGGTTACCCCAGAGGCGTGAAAGTGGACAATTCCTTCATTCAGGTTGTGACCATCTGCGATATGTTCGATGCCCTCATCTCTCCGCGAACCTATCGCATGATTCCTTTCAATATCCGCGGTGCCTTGGACTACCTCTGCGATGAAGCAGAAAGCGGCCGCCTCAACATGACCGCTGTCAGGATGCTCCTCGCCTACAATCGACGGTCCAAACCTGCTTTGGGGTCGCTGGTCTGCTCCAAGGACCACAGCGGCTACGCCCCGCCCGAGGAAAAGAACAATTACAGCTGCCACGAGGATTATCAGGAACCCGATCTGGACGACAAACTGGGAACCGGCAAGTAAGCCCCGCTCAGCGTCTTACCACCCATAGGGGTATGGATAGTACGGATAGTAGGGATACCCGTATCGGTGCCAATACGGATCATAGCGGGGGCCGTACCAGTAATAGGGGTGCGGATAGTAGTAAGGACGCTCTGCATACGCCGGCCAGAGACGGATGCTGTGCACGCGAAGCGTCGGATAGGCATAACGCATCTCTCCCACCGGACGTTCTTCCCGGCCCGTCACTTCCGCCACGACGGTAATCCGGCGGTCCTTCGTGTAGACGGCAGTCTCGAGATAGCCTGGATAGAGGGCTAGAAAACGCCCGTGAGACGTGTCGACATCGAGCGGCTCATCGGTCCGATCCAACGGCTTCTGCATGATTTCCAGTTCCGTTCCTTCCGCGCGGTTCTTGGAGGAGATGATGACACCACCATAGACCACGAGCTCTCCCAGATAACGGTTCGGATTCTGGCTGAGTTCTTCGAAGGAAAGCTCTCGATTGACCCTGGCGCTGAGCTCGGGCGGGACCACCCGGGACGCACACCCGGCAACGGCCAGAGCGCCCAGAAGACAAAGCATGGCCCCTAAGCCGCACCGCCTTGGCGCTATCCCTGCCCATCTTTTCCCTTTTCCCTCTACGCTTGCCATGCTTGTTTCCCCCTGTCTCCTGCGACCCGAAAGGCCCCCTCGCTGGACGTTTTTCAGTCGCAACTATACCGCCCAACCAGTCGCCTGTCCACCTCCACCAGCCCACCGACCGGACCCCAGAGGCCGCTGAGCAGCCCCTGGCAGCCGTCCTCCCACGGCCATGCCAAGGAGCCGAAAGTCTCCGTCGGCTGGCTCAACGCGTCAGCCCCTGGAATGTTGATCTTCCCGTAACCATGGGGTATAGTGAACCCGTTCGCGCCGGGGCGGCAAACCGATGCAAGCCCCGCCCCCGATGGAAAGCAATTATGGTGCATGCTCTCTTTGCAGATCAGAATCATCGGATCTACGACCACCCCGAGCTTGAGTTGGCGGGCCAGTCCGGGCGCCACTGGGTGCCGTTGAGCGAAGAAGACCTCGTGCCCCTTCCCGGGGGTACGAAACTCTTCGTTCTGCCGGGTCGCACCGCGGTGGGGTGGGATGGGGGCGCGCAGCGCTTTTGGCCGCTGTCGGTCGGTGAAATGGCTGGGCCCGTCAAATCAGGGCCGCCGCTGGCGGTCGCAGCATTTCTCCCCGCAGGCTACACTCGCCTGCACCTTCCGGCGGTCGCACTCTCGGCAAATTCCCCGGCCCTCCCCCTCTGGACCTACACCGCCCTTGGATGGACCGAACAGGGTTTTGCAGCATCGGCCCTCCGAATCGACCCCATGGACCACTCGGAAGCGGTCCATTATGACGACCGCGATCTGGTGGAGAAGATCGCATCGAGGCTGCAGAAGGACCCGGCCAACCGCCTCCTGCATCATCTCAAACACTGCGCCGTGGCGTATCACTGCTTCGCAGCGAAGAATCTCTTCCTCCAGCGATGGGAGGCCCCCCTGCCCACCTCCCCCGCGTGCAATGCCCAATGTGTCGGGTGTCTGTCGTATCAGGACGGCGATGGATGCGAAGCTTCTCACGAGCGGATAGACTTCGTGCCCTCCGTATCGGAACTCGTGGCCGTCGCTTTGCCCCACTTGAACGCTGTCCCCCGAGCAATTGTGAGCTTTGGACAGGGTTGTGAAGGAGAACCCCTCCTTCAGACAGACTTGCTCGTCCGCGTCGTCGGCCAACTGCGAAAAGAAACCGACCGGGGCACGATCCATTTGAATACCAACGGCTTCGATCCGGAGGCCGTGATGCGTCTGGCCCGAGCGGGGCTGGACAGCATCCGCATCAGCTTGAATTCGGCGCGAGAGACGAGCTACCTCTCCTATTATCGGCCGCGGCATTATCGGTTCCGCGATGTGATCGCATCGATTGGCCGCGCACGAGATGCAGGGCTCTACACGGCAGTGAATCTGCTCGTCTTTCCGGGCATCACCGATCAGGAAGAAGAAGTCACGGCACTCATGGAGTTAATCCGGCGAGTGCAGCCCGATATGCTCCACATGAGAAACCTATCCATTGATCCGGAAGTTTATCTTCGACTCTACCCCGCGACAGACACGCCGGGGATGGGGGTACGCCGCCTGACCCATCTTCTGCGGCGCGAATTCCCGGAACTGGAGCTAGGCTATTTTAACCGCCCCAAAGAGCTCTTCGGGCGGAAACTGATCGCGGAGCTTAATCTGTAGACGGGAGGCAACGCTTCGAAGTATGGATGCCATCTTTTTTGACCTCGGCGGGGTCATCGTCGATTTCGATCATCGAAGCATTGCCCACGATCTCCTGGGCACAGAAGCAGGTACCCGGGCTCTTGCTTCAGAAGAAGTCCACCAATGGCTCTTTCACCCGACGACAGGTCTAATCAATGCATTCAACGCTGGGCGCATATCCCCGCAGGAATTCCACGGGACGATCTGTCGGAAATTCGGCCTTACCCTGTCTTTCGACCGGTTCGTGCATATATGGAGCAACATCTTTTCTGAAAACCGGCGCGTCAGCCGAATGATTCATGCCCTCGCCGGCACGTTCCCGCTTTTTCTCATTTCCAATACCGATCCTCTCCACTTCGAATATATTGTAGCGCAGTACCCTGTGCTGCAAGCGTTTGAGGCATGGATTCTGTCCTACGAGGTGGGCGCCTGCAAACCTGATGAGAAAATATTCGTCGCCGCAAGCCAACGGGCAGGCGTTGCCCCGGATCGCTCGGTCTTCATCGATGACATTCCGGCCTATGTGGCAGCTGCAAAGAAGCTCGGTTTTCGAACCATCCATTACGAGTCTGCAGGGACACTGAAAGCCGTCCTCACCGCTCTGCTCCCTTTTCAATTCCCGGATTGAGGGGCATTGTCGATGCCGATTGTGTTGTCCCCCGTCAAAAACACCATTATCAACCGGTTTGTCGCCCCTGAAAGGCCTCCGACTCAAAAGAATTACTTCTCCATCAGCAATTCGCCGAGTATTTCTTGATTAATACGTATTGTACATTTGCCGGAAAAAGTGCTATATATGAAGTGACACAAACTGGGGGCGTCTTTGAAACGGGTTGCGTGCGGGCCGGCCCCGCATTCTCTGCCACGCTCGTCCCGGGGGGGAGGAATGCTGGTGCGTATTCCGGCGACAAGCGGCAATGAGAATCGCCATGGCACGAAGACGTTATGGATTGCAGGCGGCATCGCCTTTGGAAACTGAGAACTGCGTCACGGCTGCGCCGTCGACGGAAGCGGTCATTGCAGGGTTATCGCATGACCTGCGTTCCCCGCTCAATACGATCATCGGGTTCTCCGACATTCTCCTCACGGGCCGCATCGGGAAACTCAATGCCCAGCAGAAGAAGCAGATAGCCATTGTCCTGAACCGGGGGCAGGAACTGCTAGGCCTGATCGACCATCTGGTGGAATATGCGCGTCTGCTTCGGGGGGATGTCTCACTAGAGCTCTCAGCCGTCCTGCTCGTGCCCTTTCTCGAAAGACAGTTGGAGCTGTTGAAGGCCGATCTGGCGCCAGGCGGACCGACCCTTGTTCATGTCCCGCCGAAAAGGCCGCACCGGGTGGTGGCGGATGAACAGAAACTGATGCTCGTTGTACAAAAGGTGCTGCGGGTAGGCATGGCGGTATCAACCCCACGCGTCATTCGCGTCGATGTCCAGACCATCCCCCAATCGGAGCGGAATGCATCAGAAGCCGACATCCGGCTGCGTTTTGGCTTCCAGGGTCGTATCCGGACAGAGCTGGACGATCTGTTGGAATGGGAAGGCAAAAATGCCGTTCCCGGCAAGATCCGCTTTAGTTTGCATCTGGCACGATTCTATCTTAATCGGATGGGGGGAGAGCTCTCCCTCTGCCGAAAGAAGGGTCGCTTGGAATTTCATCTCGATTTATGCAAGGACAAGAAATGAACGAAATACTCATCGTTGACGACATACCGGACAATCTGCTGCTTCTCAAGACCATCCTTGAGCTGAACGGATACGCGGTGCACGCCACACAGAACCCGAAAGAGACGCCCAAGCTGTTGAAAAAGAAACGGATCGATCTGGTCATTCTCGACGTGAACATGCCCGAAGTGAACGGCATCGATCTGTGCAAGCGGATCAAGAAGAACCCCAGCACGGCCCATATTCCTGTCATTCTGTTTACCGCTGAGAGAACCACCACGGAAGACGTCGTCGCCGGGCTGCGGGGCGGCGCCGACAAGTATCTAACGCGGCCCATTCAGGAGGCGGAGCTTCTGGCGTGGGTCCGCGCATCCATACGGGACAAACTCGCCTTCGATGACGCGTTCCGGCGGGTGACGGAAGAACGACGGGTTTTCGAACAGGCCTGTAACGAGTCGCCTCTGGCCATGGTGCTGTTCGACGCCGAGGGGACACCGTTCTATATGAATCCGGGCGCGCAGGCGATTTTCGCCCCCTATGGTGCCGTGACCAAGTCCCGCGTCAAACCAGCCTACGGATTGAACCCCGGCGTTGTGAAGCTGCTGAAGAAGCTTTACACCGACTCGCAGAACGTGCGGCGCCGCAGCCGGTCACAGCGGACCGATACGGAATGGGTTCTACCCGACGAGCAGGTACTGAAAGTGCTGATTATGAAGCTCGACAAAGACCCGAAGGATCCCGAGGGTCACGACTATACCCTGGTCTCAACGGAAGTACCCTTGAAGAACCTGCCTTTCGATCCTGAAACGTTTGCCATTCGTCACGGCCTCTCCAAGCGCGAAAAAGAGCTGGTGACACTCATCTTTCAGGGGTTCAGCAATATGGAGATCGGGGAGCGCATGTTCATCAGTGAGCATACGGTAAAAGTCCATCTGAAGCACATCTTCGACAAAGTGGGCGTCAAGAACAGAACCTCACTGATCCGAAAGCTCTTCGCCTGAGCACCCCAGCGGAGCCCATGAAGTCGCTGCATCCGTCCCGCGGACGCTGCCTTTTCAGATCTATTCTGCTGATGGTGGCCTTGTCTCAAGTTGCGGGCTGCTGTCTGCTGCCTGGCCTGGGCAGGCCGCGGGAGCGGGTCCTGATGACGGTCACCGCCTATTGTGCGTGCCGGGAATGTTGCGAGTGGAAACGGCAGTGTCTCATCGGACCGCCTGTCTACGCCACCGGCCCCCATCGCGGCGCGCGCAAGAAGGTCGGCATTACGTCCGACGGAACCCGCGCGAAAAAGGGTGTCATTGCCGCGGACATCACCCGATACCCCTATGGTACCCGTATGCACGTCCCGGGATACGGCTGGGGCGAAGTCCACGATACCGGTCGGCTGATCAAGGGGGATCGAATCGACGTCTTCTTCAAGTCACACCGGGATGCCGTGGCCTGGGGCAAGCAACGTCTCTGGGTCACAGTCATCCGGTAAGACAGCCCTGAGCCCGCAACCCGCCTCATCATTCCATGGCTATTTGCCGACGGTCTTGACCCGCAGGCTCTCGAGATCGGCCTGGGGGTCTTGAATCTTGTGCAGGTCCTCCGGGCGGAAGGCTCCCTTCTCCGTGATAATGGCGGTGACGTACCGGGCCGGTGTCACGTCAAATGCGGGGTTGGCCGCCCGCGCGCCTTCGGGGGCCACCTGAACCTGATCAAACACCCGGGTCACCTCCGAGGCATCTCTCTCTTCAATGGGTATCTTCTCTCCCGACGCGATGGAAAAATCAATGGTGGAGGTGGGTGCTGCCACATAAAAGGGGATACCGTGTTCCTTGGCCAGGACGGCGACCGAATAGGTACCGATCTTGTTGGCCACGTCTCCGTTGGCCACCGTACGGTCCGTCCCGACAACCACGAGATCGATCATTCCCTTCTGCATGAAATAGCCGGCCATGTTGTCCGTGATCAGGGTAACATCGATCCCCTCCTGCATGAGTTCCCACGCTGTCAGGCGCGCCCCCTGAAGGATGGGACGCGTTTCATCGGCAAAAACCTTGACCCGCCGTCCCTGTTCATGGGCAGCGTAAATGACGCCGAGGGCCGTGCCGAAACCGGCCGTCGCCAGGGATCCTGCGTTGCAGTGCGTCAGGATGGAGTCTCCGTCTTTCACGAACGCTGCCCCGTAAGATCCCATCGCGCGATTGACCGCGATGTCCTCTGCTTTCATCCGGATGGCCTCGTCGACGAGAGACGCTTTGATGCGGGCCACCGGTTGTTCCTGGAGTCCCTCGGCAAAGGCCTGCATCCGGCGTATCGCCCAGAACAGGTTCACCGCCGTAGGTCTGGCGGACGCCATGTGGCTGCAAATGGGCTCCAGCTTTTTCAGGAATTCCGTTCCGTCCTGCGCATCGATATCCTGCGCACCCAGTGCAACGCCCATGGCCGCCGTAACGCCAATAGCCGGCGCACCCCGAACCACCAGATTCCGGATGGCCAACATCACGTCGCGGTAGTCGCTGTATTCGTTGAACACCACTTCCAAAGGCAATTTGGTCTGATCGACCAAAATCACCTTTCCCTCTTTCCAGTCAACCGTCGGTACCATGATGGCTCTCCTCGGATTCCGTGTCTCGAAGCAATGCGCTTAATCCCGCAGGGTGGCCCCCAGGGTGCGGTGCAGTTCGGTCACAATCTTGTCCCGAATTTCGTTGATCTCTTGATTTTTCAGCGTGCGGTCCGGCGCCTGGAACCGGACGGCAAAGGCCAGACTCTTCTGTCCAGCGGGAATGGGCGCGCCCCGATAGAGATCAAAAAGGCGCACCTCCCGTATCAGTTCGGGCTCGATGTTTCGGATCTGTTCCGCCACCACCCCTGCCGGCACCTCGTCCGCAAGAACCAGCGCCAGGTCGCGCTCTACCGACGGAAAGCGAATGGGTGGCTCATAGACAATCGTCTCCGACGCCCTCTCAACCAACCGATCCAGGTCTAGTTCAAAGCAGATCGGCTGTCCCGTCAGGTCGTAGCGTTTGAGTACCGCGGGATGCAGCTCTCCGGCGTAGCCAACGGAGAGTCCGTCGCAGGCGATCTCCGCGCTCTTGCCCGGGTGCAAAAAAGCAAGCCCATCGTGGGGCCGCCATTCGCACCGAAGGAGTCGCAGCCGCTCGAAGAGCTCCTGGAGATCCCCTTTCAGATCGAAAAAGTCGAGTGAACGGGGGGTGACGTTCCAGCCCGCGCCAGCGTTTCGGCCTACCAGCAGGCCGGCCACCCGCATCGTTTCACGTGGAAGCCCGCCGTTTGTCTTCTCAAACACGCGCCCCATTTCAAAAATCCGCAGGTCGTCCACAGAGAGGCTCTGATTTCGCCGCGTCCCGTGCAGCAGCCCCGGCAGGAGCGTGGTCCGCAGGACCGACTGCTCTTCGCTGAGGGGATTGCGGATTCTGATCTGGCGCCGTCGGGGATCGGTTACCGGCAATCCGAGCCACTCGAGATCCAAAGGGTTGTGAAAACTGTAATGGATAGTCTCGGTGTAACCGAGGGAGACCAAAGATTCCCGAACAAGGACCGTCAGGCGTTGTTGTCGCGTCCGCTGCCCCGACAGGATGGATGCCGTGGGAATGGTGCTGGGAATGCGATTGTACCCGTAAATCCGGGCGACCTCTTCAATGAGGTCGATTTCCCGTTCCAGGTCGACCCGGAACGGAGGAATGGATACCACACACCCCTGGGCATCCCGCTCTCCAATGTGCAGCCCCAGGCGCGTGAAGATGTCGGCGATTTCATCCGTTGTCAGTTTCAGGCCAAGCAGCGACGCAATCTCTCCCGTTCGCACCCGTAGGTCGCGACCGGCCCACGGCTCAGGGTAGACATCGATTCGCCCCCGGGCGATTTGTCCGCCCGCGACCTGCTGAATCAGTGCAGCCGCGCGATCTATCGCGTGGATCAAACCTTCGATGTCGGTGCCGCGCTCGAAGCGGTGAGACGAGTCGGAGTGCAGCGCCAGCTTCTTCGCAGTTCGCCGAATCGAAGCCGGCTGGAAATAGGCGGCCTCCAGAAACACGCGGGTGGTCCCGGTGTGCACCTGCGTGTTGGCCCCCCCCATGATACCGGCCAGCGCCACAGGCTTTTCGCCGTCGCAGATCAAGAGCATCGATGGATCCAACTCGCGCTCGATCCCATCGAGGGTGCGGAGCCGTTCGCCGTGAACGGCCCGCCTCACTTCGATCCGGTGCTCCGCAAGCAGATCGTAGTCGAACGCGTGCAGCGGATGACCCATCTCCATGAGCACATAGTTTGTCACATCGACGACGTTGTTGATCGGCCGCAGGCCCACAGTCTGGAGGCGCTGCTGCAGCCAGGGAGGCGAGGGACCGACGCGCACATCCAGCACCATCCGACCGGCATATCGCGGGCACAGTTCGGTGTCGTCTACGCGCACGTCGGAAAGCGTGCCGACCTCGGGGCCGGCTTCCTGCAGAGCCGTGGAGGGTCCCCGAAAGCCGCCGCCCGTCAAGGCGGCCACCTCACGGGCCACACCCAGATGACTCAGGCAGTCAGCACGGTTCGGGGTCAGATCTATCTCCAGCACCAAGTCTCGTCTGCCGAGATAAGCCGCCGCCGGCGTGCCTACCGGCGCCTCCGGTGGAAGGATCATCACCCCATCGGCCTCATCGGAAATCCCGATTTCCTTTTCCGAACAGATCATACCGTGCGACACCACGCCGCGAATCGTGGTCTTTCCGATGGCCACCCCGCCGGCCAGCACAGCTCCGGGAAGCGCGACAATCACCTTATCGTGCAGCTGTTGGTTACGGGCCCCGCAGACGATCTGGCGGGTGTCTTGTCCAACGTCAACCTGGCACACCGTGAGGCGCTCTGCGTCCGCGTGCGGATCCAGCGACACGATCTGTCCGATGACGACGTTCTCGAGGCCTTCCGCCAGGTCCGAAATCCCTTCGACCTCGAGTCCCGCCATGGTCAGGCGCTCGGCCAGTTCCGCCGGGGCTTCATGGATCTCCACAAAATCCTTGAGCCAGTTAAGACTGATCAGCACCGGTCCCGATTCCTTCAGAGGGTCAAAACTGTGTCAGAAAGCGGAGGTCATTCTCAAAGAAAAGACGAATATCGTCAACGCGGTAAACGAGCATGGCAATACGCTCAATCCCCATGCCGAAGGCAAATCCGCTCACTGCTTCCGGGTCGTAGCCCACCATCCGAAACACGGCTGGATCGACCATCCCCGCCCCCATGATCTCGAGCCAGCCGGAGTTCTTGCAGACACGGCAGCCACCTCCTCCACAGATAAGACAGGCAATATCCACCTCCGCCGATGGCTCGGTAAAGGGAAAGAAGCTCGGGCGGAAACGAATGCCGATGGACGCCCCAAACATCTCATGCACAAAGATCTCCAGGACCCCCTTAAGATCGCCGAAGGTAATCCCCCGGTCCACCATCAGCCCCTCCACCTGATGGAACATCGGCGTGTGGGAGACATCCGCGTCGCAACGGTAGACTTTGCCGGGGGCGATAATGCGTACCGGCGGATCCTGGCTCTTCATGGTTCGAATCTGTACCGGCGATGTGTGGGTACGCAGAAGGATGTCGTCTGTGATATAGAAGGTGTCCTGCATGTCCCGCGCCGGATGGTCCGCGGGGATGTTGAGGGCTTCGAAGTTGTAGAAATCCTCCTCCACCTCGGGACCTTCGGCGATGTGAAAACCAAGGCCCTCGAAAATCCCCTCAACTCTCTGAAAGATACGGGTGATGGGATGCAGCCGGCCCCGCACGGGAGGTCTTCCCGGGAGGGTGACGTCGAGGCGCTCCTGCTTCAGGCGGCCTGTCTGCGCTTCACGCTCCAGTTCCGCCGTCCGCTGTTCAATCAGCGCCTGAATACGCTGCTTGAGCGCGTTCACAGCCTTGCCGACGACGGGCCGCTCCTCGACCGATAGCTCCTTCATCGAAATCAGGATTCGGGTAAGGGAGCCTTTCTTTCCCAGGACCCGTACCCGGCTGGCTTGAATCTCAGCTAGGTTTGCGGCCGCAGCAATCTCTTTTTCGCTCTCCTCTTCAATGCGTGTGAGGGTGTCTAGGATCTGGGACATGGCGGCAGAACCGGGCTGTCTCCCCACGACCGACGAGTCTGCTGCGGTGTGAAGGCGCAGAGGATTAACGTAATGACTGGTTGTTTCGGGCAATCTCGGCCAGTTGGGCAAAGTCACCGGGATGATTGACCGCGAGGTCCGCCATCATTTTGCGATTGATACCCACCTGAGCATTTTTCAGTCCCTGAATCATTCGGCTGTACGAGAGGCCATTTTCGCGCGCGGCCGCGTTGATGCGGGTAATCCACAGGGACCGGAAATCACGCTTGCGCAGCTTGCGACCCACGTAGGCCATCTGAAAGGAGCGATCGACGGATTCCAAGGCTGTGCGGAACAGGTTCTTGCGCCCCCCGTAAAACCCTTTGGCCAGCTTCAGTATCTTCTTTCTGCGATGCAGGCGTTTGTTGCCTCCCTTCACTCTGGGCATGGCTGAAACCTCCTTCGTTGATACCCCAAATACTCTGCCCTCGATGCCGCTGGACTGTCGCGCCCCTGCAGCAACGCTACCCCGGCCAGCGCCTGCAGACCACCGCGACGGTCCTAGACATAGGGAATCAGTTTGGCGATGGCTTTCTTATTCGCACTGTCGACGACGTCGGCTTGGCGAAGCCCCCGCTTGCGCTTGGTCGTCTTGCTCGTGAGAATATGGCTGCTGAAGGCCTTGTGTCGCTTGATCTTCCCGGATGCCGTCTTTTTGAAGCGTTTGGCAGCCCCGCGATGTGTCTTAATTTTCGGCATGGTTCAGGTTCCCCCTGATCGTCGTTGATACCGGATCCCCTGGAAACTCGCCCTCCGGGGAGCTCAGGTGCTCTTGCTCTTCTGGGATCCGCTGGGTTTGGGTTTGGCTTTGGGCGCGAGGATCATGACCATGTTGCGGCCTTCCTTGGTCGGCATCTGTTCGACGACACTGATTTCCGCAAGTCTTTCCGCGATGCCTTCGAGTATCTTCCGGCCGCGCTCGGCGTACATCATTTCGCGGCCCCTGAACATCAGCGTCACTTTGGCCTTGTTCCCATCTTTAAGAAACCGCTCCGCATGGTGGATCTTGAAATCAAAGTCGTGAGCATCCGTGTTGGGCCTGAACTTGACCTCCTTGACGTGGATAACCTGCTGCTTCTTCTTAGCTAGACTGGCCTTCTTGCTCTTTTGAAACTGAAGCTTTCCGTAATCCATGATGCGGCACACCGGCGGTTTGGCCATGGGCGCAACCTCGACCAGATCGAGGCCCTTGTCCTCGCTGATTCTCAGGGCTTCACCGGTGGGCAAAATCCCTAGCTGGGTCCCGTCCTCGTCAACAACGCGCACCTCCTCGACGGTGATCTCGTTGTTCAGGCGCTCCTTCCGCTTCGTCACTTTTTGGTATCTTTTTGCTCGCAGATTCACCTCCTGTGTCTATGGACCGGAATTGCTCTGTCGCCCCGGACCGCATACCCCGCACACCCCACCGGTCACAGGATGTTGCGTTTCTCGTCAATCTCGGCGCGTATTTCCCCCAGTGTCGGCTCCAGCTGCCTTGTTCCGAGATCCCCGCGGTCCCGGGAACGCAGAGAGAGCGTCTCCGACGTGACCTCCTTGTCACCCACGATCACCATGTAGGGGATCTGCTGAACCTGCGCTTCACGGATCTTGTAGCCCATCTTCTCGTTTCGGGCATCCAGCTCACACCGAATCCCAGCAGCGTCAAAGCGCTCTTTCAATCGGCCAGCGTATGCGAGATGACGGTCCGCGATGTTGATGACCACCACCTGCGTCGGTGCCAACCAGACGGGAAACCGGCCGGCATAATGCTCGATGAGCACTGCCATGAAGCGCTCCAGGGACCCGAGAACGACCCGGTGCAGCATAACGGGTCGGTGTTCCTCCCCGTCGGCACCGACGTATTTCAAGTCGAAACGCTCAGGGAGGGTGAAATCACACTGGATCGTCGCGCACTGCCAACTGCGGCCGATGGCATCCTTGATCTTGACATCGATCTTGGGGCCATAAAAAGCACCGTCCCCTTCGTTGATCATGTAGGGAAGCTTGTGCGCGGCGAGTGCATCCATCAGCGCCCGGGTGGCTCTCTCCCAGTCCTCATCAGAACCGATCGATTTGTCCGGGCGGGTGCTGATCTCCAGTTCGTATTCGAACCCGAAGATGGACATGACCTCCTGAACAAAATCGATGACACCGATGATCTCGTTCGTCAGCTGTTCGGGTAGGCAGAAGATATGGGCATCGTCCTGGGTGAAGCCCCGAACCCGGAGCAGTCCGTGGAGGACGCCCGTTTTTTCGTGCCGATGGACCGTCCCCAATTCGAAATACCGAAGCGGCAGATCCCGGTAGCTTCTCGTCTTGGACCGGTAGATCAACATGTGCGCGGGGCAGTTCATCGGCTTGATGCCGTATTCTTGCCCTTCGATTTCAGTGAAGTACATATTATCTTTGTAGTAATCGTAGTGGCCCGATATTCGCCAGACATCGCTTTTCAGCATCTGCGGACCGATGACCGGCAGATACCCCCGCTTCAGATGTTCCGCCTTCTCGAAGTCCTCGAGCATCCACCGCAGCAGGGCACCCTTGGGGTGATACAGTATGAGGCCGCCCCCCGCTGTTTCGTTCAACTCGAAGAGACCCAGTTCCCGGCCGAGCTTTCGATGGTCACGCTTCTTGGCCTCGTCCAGCATCCGCAGATAGGCTTTCAGCGCATCCTTTGTGCTGAAAGCTGTCCCGTAGATGCGCTGCAGCATTGGGTTCTTCTCATCGCCCCGCCAGTAAGCACCAGCCACACTTAGCAGTTTGAAGTGTCTAACCAGTGAGGTGTTCGGCAGATGCGGACCCCGACAGAGGTCTTCAAACGAGCCTTGCTTGTAGAGGGAAACCGTCGAGGACTCGGGCATTTCTTCGATCAACTCCAATTTAAAACACTCGCCGCGGCTCCTGAAATACTCCAGGGCCTCCTTTCGCTCCAACTCCCTCCGAACAATGGGGTGGTTTTCATTGGCGATCTCCCGCATCCGGACCGTTATGGCCTTCAAATCCTCCGGCGTAAAGGGCTTCGGCGTATCGAAATCGTAATAAAAACCGTTCTCTATCGTCGGACCGATGGCGATGCGGGTCCCCGGAAAGAGCTCCTGAACCGCCTGGGCCATCAGATGCGCCGCCGAGTGCCTCAGGATTTCCAAGCCCTCCGGAGATGAAAGGTAGATCATCTCCACCTGGGCCGAATCGTCGACTCTGTAACTCAAGTCGACAGCCTCGCCCTTCCATCGGGCAGCAATGGGTCGACGCCGCGGATCGGACGCCAGCGTGTCGAGCACTTCAGAGATTTCTGTGCCTATCTCGAAATTGCCGGCCGGACCGTCGTTGAGCAAGATTTTCACCGTTTTTTCACGCATCCTTGAATCCGGCAGTGACCAAACAAAAAAGGCATCACACCCAATGATGCATACGCTGTGATGCCCACTTACCCGAATTTAGTACTGCACAAATGGTCCTCTGGCCCGTCTCGTCTTCCTTGGTAGGCGGTACTGGAGTTGAACCAGCGACCTCCACGATGTCAACGTGGCGCTCTAACCAACTGAGCTAACCGCCTATTCAGAGTTAATTTCTGCCTAAGTTTATTGATTTTACAAAACCTTGTCAAGGCAAAAAATGAGGCAATGAGTGTCTCATTGCCTCACACAAGCGTGTTTGACTCAGCTTCTCCGGCCCCTTGGTCATGGAGCAGTAGATGGGTAGTGCTGCGACGGTGCAGATCTGAATGACGTGACCCACCGTCCCCAGCTATCGCGAGTTTAGAGTTTGTCGCGAAGCCCTTTTCCCGGAGTGAATTTGGGGACTTTTCGGGCTTTGATCTTTATCGACTCGCCCGTTTGCGGGTTCCTCCCGGTACGGGCCTTGCGCTTGACCACCGAGAAAGTGCCAAAGCCGACCAGGGTCACTCTATCTCCTTTCTTTAGAGATTTGCCCACGTTTTTGACCAGCGAGTCCAAAGCCCTGCCGGCGGCCGCCTTGCTGATTTTTGCATCGCCAGCCATCGCGTCGATCAATTCTGCCTTAGTCATTCACAGTCCTCCTCTCCCCAAAGTATGGTTGGTCCACTAATTGAAAAAAAGTAAAGAAGAAATGATTGACTTGCGGTGATCGTAAAATAGCAACGGCTCCCACCCTTGTCAAGAGAAAAGACGCTCTGGAAGCCCTTTTTATTCGCCGCAGCCCGCGATTCACGGGCATTCTCAGCGGGGCCCTTTCCCCGACACGTCGCCCTTCGGCTGCAGTCCATACTCCCGGATCTTCTTACGCAGCGTATTGCGATTGATGCCGAGAAGCTTGGACGCCTTGATCTGGTTCCCACCGACCTCTTTCAAAACCATCTCGATCAACGGGGCTTCCACCCGCTGGAGAATGAGCCTGAGGATCCCGCCCGCATTGACTTCGACCATCCGGTGGACAAATTGTGCGAGGTGCTGACGGATCAAGATGTCGAAACCAAGCTTCTGTGTCTCCGGTGTGCCGGCGCCGTTCTGCAGAAGACTTGAGAAAGACTCGGCCGTCAGATTCTTGCTGGTGGACATCACCACGGCCCGCTTCACCAAATTCTCCAGCTCGCGGACATTGCCCGGCCAGTCGTGGTTGAGCAGTGCCCCGAGGCTCTCGTCGGTGTATCCGGTGACGGCGCTGCCGAGTTCATCCTGCGCCCGGTCGATAAAGAATTGCAGCAGCAGCGGAATATCCTCTTTACGCTCGCGCAGTGGCGGAATTCGGATGGGCACTACATTGAGCCGAAAAAAAAGGTCGTCCCGGAACAACCCCTGGCGTACTTTCTCTTCCAGATTGCTGTTGGTAGCCGCGAGCACCCGCACGTCCGCGCCGATGGGACCGCTGCCGCCGACCCGTTCAATTTCTTTCTCCTGGAGGACCCGCAGCAGTTTCGTCTGGAGACCCATGTCAAGATCGCCGATCTCATCGAGAAAGATCGTCCCCCCGTTGGCCTGCTCGAATTTGCCGATCTTTTGCGCGGCGGCCCCTGTAAAGGCGCCTTTTTCGTGTCCAAAGATCTCGGACTCCATCAGTTCCCGCGGAACGGCCACAAGGTTGACGGGAACGAACGGTTTTCCCAGACGGCGGCTGTTGTAGTGAATGGTTTTCGCAATCACCTCCTTGCCGGTCCCGCTCTCACCCGTCAGAAGCACTGTAACATCACTCCCGGCCACCCGCCCGATAGTCTTGAAAATCTCCTGCATGGCTTGGCTTTCGCCCACGACCGTGTCCGCCTCGAGTTTCCCACGGATTTCCTCTTTGAGGGTCTCCACTTCATCATTGAGTTCCAGGACGCGAAAGGCCTTGGTCACAATCAGTTTCAGCCCGTCGATATCGAAGGGTTTGGTGAGATAATCAAAGGCACCCCATTTCATCGCCTGAATGGCGTTGTCCATGGTGGCCTCTGCCGTCATGACGATCACCTGAGAAGAACTGCCGCGCGCCTGCAGGGTCTGCAACAGCTCCAGACCGCTCATCCCGGGCATCCGTATATCCACAATGAGCAGCGGAAAGGGCTCCCGTTCCAGACGCGCCACGGCTTCCTGAGCGCTTGACAGTGCGGACACCGCATAACCCTCTTTCTCCAGGGCTTTCGACAGCACTCGCCGCATGCTCTCTTCATCATCGATGACCAAGACTTTTCTTTCTATCATGGAACCTCTCGAACCGACCCCTCAGGCGACATGGGCAGGCTCACGCTGAAGCGCGTGCCCGCACCCGGCCGGCTCTCCACATCGATCTTCCCGCCGTGATCCTCCACAATCCGGTAGCACAATGCCAGACCGAGTCCGACGCCCCGCGGCTTACGGGTGAAAAAAGGATCAAAGATGCTGCCGATCTCTTCGGGTGCAATGCCGCATCCCGAATCCTCCACATCGACGCAGATCATCCGGACTTTCTCCTGCGTTTGCTTGCGGATTTGAAACCCCGACAACACGCGCGTCGTCAGCGAAAGTGTTCCCGACCCCGCCATGGCATCGATGGCGTTCTGAATGATGTTGAGAAACACCTGAGCCAGTTGATCCGCATCCCCATTGATGTCCGGCAGGCTGGGATCAAAGAGCCGTTCGATCCGTAAGACATCCTTTGGGTTCTCTATTTCGATGAGTGTTAGAACGCGAGTCAGAATTTCGTGGATGTTCACGGGCGCGAGGCGCGGTTCGTGCGGCTTCGAAAAATCCAGAAGCCCTTGGACGATCTGATTCAACCGGTCTACCTCACGGATGATGATATCGGTTAGTTCTCTGGACGAATTTTCCGGAGCAAATTCCTCACGGAGCAGCTGAGAGGCTCCCCGAATCCCGCCCAAAGGATTCTTGATTTCGTGGGCCATGCCTGCCGCCAGGACACCCAGAGACGCGAGTCGCTCTCCCTTGCGGAGTCGCGCCTCGAGCGCTTTGAGCCGCGACATGTCCCGGAAAACAATCACCACCCCAACGATCTGTCCCACCGTATCGACGAGAGGCGACGTGGCAAGACCGATGTCGCGGCGCTCTTTCAGGTATGGGCCCAAGGACGGGTTCGAATCGAGATAGCTCCGCCCCGTTTGCAACGACTTTGCCGCAAACCGCCCGATGGGCGAGCCTTTCGGAAAGCTGTCAAAGAGCGACGTTCCCAGCACCGATTCACGCTTGAGACCGCTCATCTGCTCGGCGGTGGTCGTGAAAATCGTGATGCGGTACTGCCCATCGACGGCCACGATGCCGTCCATGAGGCTGGACAGAATATTCTCGTAATAGTCTCGCACCTCCTCGACGGGATCCGGCGTTTTAGACGACCGGCGTTTGCTTCCGCCCATGGCATGGCTCCGTGACATCGCTCTGTAACGTCAGCATTGAGAAGTAGTCCTGTGCGGTCTCACAGAACTCGGCATAACCGGTCACCCCGTTGACGCGGTGTCTGAACCTTGCGGCGCCATGGAGGCCCCGCGCGTACCAGGCTGCAAATTTCCGCATGCGAAGAACGGCTCGCGCCTCTCCGACCAGGGATGCCTCCAGCGTCAGATGTTCGATCAGGGTCCGCATGATGGTCTGCGGGTCGGGTGGCGGTAGCGCCTCTCCGGTCATCAGGAAGGCACGAATTCTACTAAAGATCCAAGGGTTTCCCAGGGCCGCCCGGCCGATCATCACCCCATCGCAACCGGTCTGGAGAAGCATCCGCTTAGCATCCGCAGGCGTTTGCACATCCCCGTTGCCGATCACTGGAATCTTGACAGCTTCCTTCACTTGGCGAATGTGCTCCCAGTTCGAACGGCCCTGAAACGCCTGCGTCCGCGTCCTCGGATGGAGGGTAACGGCCGAAACTCCTTCGGCTTCCGCCGCCTGCGCGATCTCGACGGCACAGATTTCTGAGGCATCCCATCCCGACCGGAGTTTCACCGTTACCGGTATTCGCGAGGCCCGCACCACCGCACGGATGATCGCCGAGGCCCGGGGCCGGTCCTGCAGCAGGGCCGCACCCGCTCCCGAACGAATGACTTTCTTCACGGGACACCCCATGTTGATATCGATCAGATCGACGGGCTCCTCGGATAGGAAGGCGGCGGCGTGCGCCATTTCATGGGGATCCGCCCCGAAGATCTGCGCCGCCACCGGTCTGGCGTCATCACGGCTCATGAAATATGTTTCCGAGCGCCGGGGGTTTCGGATCAGTGCCGCGGCGGAGATCATTTCGGTAAAGACCAGATCCGCCCCGCACCCTTTCGCAATCTTGCGAAAGGGAAGGCCTGTCACGCCAGCGATGGGAGCAAGAATCAGCCCCTGTCCTACATCCAACTGCTCAATTTTCATTGGCTCCCCGTTGTTGCTTCTTATGGTAAGCGGCCCTGCGACACCCGCCCCACCGGTGAAATCGTTAGTTTACGACGGCGACGATCCTCTGTCAACAGCACCCGGCTGTCAGCTGTCAGATTCAGCAGCAAGCAGAGGCAGATGGGCCTTGGCATTCAGGTCGAGTCGACTCTCATGGCCGGCTTCAAAGCGGTAGGTGGCTACCGCGGCGATCATGGCGGCATTGTCCGTACACAGAATGGGGGACGGGATCAAAAGCTCATGGCCTGCCTTGCGCACCGTCGTCTCGAAGCGCTCCCGGAGGTACCGGTTGGCAGCCACTCCGCCGGCCACGACGAGGCGCGTCAATCCTTGCTGCTCCATCGCCGCCATCGACTTCTCCAGCAGCACATCGACGACGGCTGCCTGAAAGGAAGCCGCAATGTGTGGCAGGTGGACGTGCAGCTCCTCCGAGCCCTCCCCTGTCGGGCCCCATCCGTTTCTGCGCAGGAAGTTGAGCACCGAGGTCTTCACGCCGCTGAAGCTAAATTCGAGCGATCCCTCCGCCAGCAAAGACCGGGGAAAGTCCGTGAAACAGCTGTCGCCACGCCGGGCCAGTTCGTCCAGGATCGGCCCCCCCGGATAGCCGAGCCCCAGCATCTTGGCGACTTTATCGAAAGCCTCTCCCGCCGCGTCATCCCGCGTTTTACCAAGCACCGTGTACTCGCCGAAGCGCCGCACCTCGATCAGCTCGGTATGGCCCCCGGAGACCACAAGACAGAGGAAAGGAAAGGCCACCTTTTTCTCCAACCGCACGGCATGGATGTGGCCTTCAAGATGATGGACACCGACAAACGGTATCCCTGCGCCAAAGGCCAGCGCCTTTCCGTACGATAGACCCACCAGGAGTGCCCCCACGAGACCCGGCCCGGCAGTCACGCCGATTAGATCCAGATCCTCCAGGGTCACCTCCGCCTCCTGCAGGGCACAATCGACGACCTGACAAATCCGTTCGACGTGGTGGCGGGAGGCCAGCTCCGGCACCACGCCCCCGTACTTGCGGTGCACGGAGATCTGGGATGCAATGATATTGGAACGAATCCTCGTGCCGTTCTCCACCACTGCGGCGGACGTCTCATCACAGGACGTTTCAACACCGAGACAGAGCATACTTCCCCTTCAGTGGCTCTCTGTCCACGACCGGCCTATCAAGAGCGACCGATCAGCGTGGAGACGGGCACGACGTCAATTCCCTCCGACTTCAAGCGCTGCACCGCCTTGCGAAGTACCGCGATCGTGTTCTTGCGGGGATGACAGATGGCGAGGGCAGATCCGTTGCGCTTGGCGAGCTGGATCATCTTCTCGACCTGTTCCAAGATCCTTTTGGGGTCATCGACATGGTCCAGGAAGACGTCCCGTTTCGCGTAAGGCAGTCCAAGGCGAGCCGATTCTTTGTGCGCGACCGATCTCCCGATGGTCAGGCTGTCCACGAAAAAAAGGTTGCGTCTCTTCAATTCGTCGAGCACAACGCCCATCTGCCGACGATCCTGGGTAAATCGGGACCCCATGTGGTTGTTGACGCCGGCCACGCCCGGAAATTCATCCAGAAAACGCCGCACCTGTTTGCGGATCTCCTCCTCCCCCATGCGGACCATCAGCGCCCCCTTGCCCGGATTTTTCCGCGGGTAGTCCAAAGGCTCCATGGGCAGATGGAGCATCACCTCTTTGCCCCGCTTACGAATCATCTTCTGGGCTTCGGCGGAAAATTCTCGGGACGGAAGGATCGCATAAGTCAGGGGAGCTTCCAAAGACAACAGGGCCATCAGGGGCTCGATGTTTGCGCCCACATCGTCGACGATGATCGCCACGCGCGGTCCGCGCGGCTGCTCGAGCCGCACCGCTTTCGGCTTCGCAATACTCGCCAGGGTCAGTTCCCGCATCAGAAGACCGCGATATCGCACGCTCAAAGTGGTACGGACCTGATCCCCCGTGATCACCTTGCGCTCGACCAGCGCGGCGGCCGGATACTGCCGGGCAAACGCCTCCAGATCCCTCCTCAGGGCACCGGCGGTCTCCGGATCGGCGAGGGACACTTCTCTTTGGATCAACGTATAGCGCAAGTTGCCCGATCCCGCATCGGAGCGCCGCGTGCGCACCGCACCGGAAACGATGCTGTCGTCGGCCAGGAGGCTTTCCATGTGCCCGTCCAGCCGCGCCATGAAACGGTCCAACTCGCCGGGGCTGGGCCCCACGTCGCTTTCCATGGCTGTCTCCTGCACCCACTTGCCGATGCGTTCCCGGTGAAACTCCAGGGTGACAAGAATCGCCACCGCTGCGATTAATACAAACAGTGTTGCAGCAATGGAGAGCAGGATCCGCCGGGCACCGCGGCTCATTTTCCGCTTCTTTTTCTTCTTGGGACTCATGAAAGCAGCTCACCTTTCCTCTGGCCTGGGAAACGAGGTCGGATCGCCTCAGAGCGTCTCCCGCAAGAGCCAGGCTTTGGCGCCTCGAAATTCCTCGACCCGAAGCACCAGGCACATAACGACATAGCTCACGATACCCGCGAGTATACCACGGGACAGATAGAAGAGTTTTTCCAAAGTGTGTCCCGGAGATGCCCAGAGCGCGGTCCTGGCCCCCCAGTAGGCGCATGCCCCCATGACCAGAGACGCAAGGAGAATCTTCAGAAAGGAGCGCACGAATCTCCAGCCCTGAAGCCGCCCCAAGCGACCGCGCAGAATCCAGGTGAGCATCCCGACGTTCAGCATGGAGGCCAGAGAGTTCGCCAATGCCAACCCCCCGTGTTTGAGTGGCGCCATGAGCAGAATGCTGAGGAGGACATTTGCCCCCACGGCTACGGCCCCCACTTTCATTGGCGTCCAGGTATCCTGCAGGGCATAGAATGTCTGGGCCACTACGCGCACCTCTGCAAAGGCCCACAAGCCGATGGCATAATAGAACAGGGCCGACGCGGTCGCCACAGTCGCGGCATAGTCAAAATTGCCCCGTTGAAACAGGGTGCTGATAATGGGAACACTCAGCACAGCAAGCCCCACCATGGACGGGAGCATCAGGAAAAGAACGGTGCGCATCGTACGCGCCAGGGTTTCCACCATTTCCGGAATCTGCTGCTCCGCGGCGTGGCGGGCCAGGGTCGGCAGCATGGCCGTCGCCGCCGAGATCCCGAAAATACTCAGGGGAAACTGCACCAGGCGATCTGCATAAAACAGGTAGGAGATGCTTCCAACCGCGAGGAGGGAGGCCAGGATCTGTCCGACAAGAATATTGATCTGCAGCACGCTTTGACCGATCATCACCGGAACCATGAGACGCACCACGCGGCGCATGCCGCTGTGGGCGAAATCAAAGCGCGGTGCGAAGCGAAACCCCTGCCGGAGAATAAACGGCAGCTGTACGCCAATTTGCAATGCCCCGCCTAGAAGGACCCCGATACAAAGGCTCAGAATGGGCACCGGCAGGTGGGGGGTCAGCGTGAGCGCACAGAGAATGATCGCGATATTCAGAATAGCCGGAGCCAACGCGGGGGAGCCGAAATGTTTCAGCGCGTTGAGAAACCCCATGAATGCCGCGGAGAGCCCCATGAAGATGGCAAAGGGAAAGGTCACTCGGGTCAACAATACCGCGAGGGAGAACTGATCGGGATTGCCTGCAAAGCCCGGTGCAAGCACCCGTACAACGGCCGGCGTAAAGAGCATCCCCAGGATGACGAGGAGAGTCAGCATTGAGGAGACTATGGTCATGACCACATTGGCCAGTTCCCACGCCTCCTTCTTGGAGCGTCGCTTCAGGTATTCGGTGAAGACGGGAACGAAGGATGCATTGAGCGTGCCCTCACCAAAAAGTCGCCTCAAATAGTTGGGGATACGGTTGGCCACAAAGAAGGCGTCAGTCGCGAGTCCGGCACCGAAGAGGTTTGACCGTGTGCAACGGCACCAGCCAGCAAGAGGATCAGGATTGTGGCGCCGGTTTGACTGGATTGGTTCAGGTGGCCGGGTTAAAGAGGGCCTGCGGGACCGACCCCATGCGATTGGATGCCACTTATACCACACCCGGTGGGGTGGAACAATATAAATTCAGGGGAAAGGGTCTTTGAGAATCTAGAGAAAGGAGTCGCCGCTGTCCATGTGAACAGTGCGTTTAGGTTTGATCCAGTCCATCTCCGGTGACACTGTCCCGAATGCCATGGACCACGCCGGCTGTATTAGGTTCAGACACATCGAGATAGTTGAGTATACTGAGAACATTTTCGTTGTTTAGAAAATAGCAGATCTGCGATCCCTTGCGCTCGGAATCGAGGATTCCCTTATTCTTCATCAAGATGAGGTGCTGAGACACATTCGCCTGAGGAAGGGACAAGCTCTCCCAGATATTCTTGACGCACTTGTTTTCGTTCTTCAGATGCATGAGAATCCTGAGCCGGGTCGGATGTCCCATTATTTTCAGCAGCTCAGCTGCGCTTTCAAAATCCATCACACTGCTCCACATCTACGGGTTGGGGTTGGCAATAAGGGACTAGACGGCAGATTGGATTACCTTCACGAGATTCTCTTTCGGCTGTGCACCGACGAGCTGTTCCACCATTTCACCGTTCTTGAAAAGAATGAGCGTCGGGATCGACATCACCCCATACTGCGCGGCCACGGAGCGGTTCTGGTCCACATTGATCTTTCCAATGGTCACCTTGCCGTCGTACTCCTCGGCAATTTCGTCGAGAACGGGCGCGATCATTCTGCACGGCGCACACCATTCCGCCCAGAAATCGACCAGCACGGGGGTTTGGGAGTTCTTTACTTCATCCTGAAAGTTCTGATCTGTGAGCGTTTTGATTTTGTCGGATCCCACTTTCTGCCTCCAATTTCCTTTGATTTCGGTAGTTATTTACGGTTGGTCAAACGTGGTAATTTGAATATGTTGATACCATTTTTAGATGGGGGAGTCAAGCGAAAAGCAAACAAGTTAGAATATTATAATACCGTTAACGAAAAACCCGATGGAGGACCGGGCGTCGAGTTCGGGGCGGTTTGCCCCTGGGAAGGGAGCTCTTAATTATCGACGCGTAACTTCAATTCCTTACCGGCTTTGAAAAAGGGGACCCGCTTGGAGGGGACCTCAACCATCTCTCCCGTCTTCGGATTGCGCCCCTCTCGGGAGCGCCTCTGGCGGATTTTGAAACTGCCAAAACCGCGAAGCTCCACCTTGTCCCCTTTGGCCAGGGCGTCCTTGATGCTCTCGAAGATCGTATTGACAATGACCTCAGTCTGTTTCTTGGTGAGCCCGTTGACGCTCTCGACGACGGTCTCCACCAATTCTGCCTTTGTCATTTTTCCCTCCTTGCTTGACTGACACCTTGAGATAAGGTCTGGAAGAATTCTCTCGATTCGGGAGCAATCTGACCCGGAATAGTATAAAGTCTAGATTTAATAACAACTTAGCACAGGCTCCCCACCCTGTCAAGGTTAAAAAACCGGTTTTTCCTAAACAAATCGGTAGGTTGTGGGACTCATGGGGGCGCTGGGCCCCGGAAAACAGATGCTGTGCGGCCGAATAGGCCCTGCTGCACTCTCCCTGGACGGAAACCCTCGAACGGAGTTTGCATCAGCCGGTCAATGGCGGCGCACGAACGACACGGCATTCAGGAAAGGAGCAACCCGTGGGGTGTGTAACAGTACCTCAGCGTTCGCAAAGAGACGCTCGGATTGACAATGGAAAGATCAACCACTTTGAGGGGAGGACGGTGGGAGAAGCTCTTCAATGGCCGAAATATTTCTTGGACTGCTCCAATTGTCCGGTCCGATCACCTTCAGGAGCAAAATGCCTTCCGCATCGATGAGAAAGGTTTCCGGAATCCCGGTAGTCTGATATAGGCCGGCCACCTTCTGCTGATGGTCGGCCAGCGTGGTAAAGGTGAAACCGTGTTTATCCATATACTGCTTGGCGCTACTCGCGTCCGTGTCCACGCTCACGGCCAGCATCTTGAAGGGCCTGCCTTTCATCAGCTTGTGGAGCTGCTCCATGGACGGCATCTCATCGCGGCAAGGAGGGCACCACGTAGCCCAGAAATTCAGAAACACCAACCGGCCTCGGAAATCAGACAGACGTGTTGTCCGTCCATTCATATCCTTCAGGACAAAGTCCGGCGCCGGCTTGCCTTGCTCCAGAGGTACGATTTGGGGAAAGTGTCCTCCCTGCTGAACCATATAGGCGAGGATCAATCCAAGAATAACGATCCCGGGGAGTATAAACTTTGCGCGCGATGAGGCCATCGCGGTCCCTCCTTCCTATCTCCGATAACGGCCCATCAGCACAGCCTCTGCAAGGATATGCCCCTTCATCGCCTTGAGGAGGTCCGATTTTGTGGCCCCCGGCTTGAGCGCGACCGTTGTGTCCAGGGCGTAGAGTTTGAAAAAGTAGCGATGGGTCCCTCCCGGAGGACAGGGGCCCCCGTAACCAATCCGACGAAAATCGGTGATCCCCTGCAAGGTGCCGTCAGGCAGTGCCTCCTCGCCGGCCACCGATGACGCCAGTCCCTGCGCCGCTTTCGGGATGTTATACACCACCCAGTGCACCCAGGTGCCCATGGGAGCATCGGGATCATCACAGATCAATGCAAACGATGCAGTTCCCTCCGGTGGATCCGTCCAGGCAAGATCCGGAGAAACATCCTCACCGTCACAGGCGTGCCGGGAGGGAATCATCCCCCCCTCTTTAAACGCGGAACTGCTTATCTTCACGGCCAGCCCTCCTCACGCTGTCCTGCCACCGGTTCCTGATTGCGGTGGTATTCATCAAATACGCAGAGAGATTCGCCAACTCTCTGTGCACCTGTTTACTATAAACCCGTAGAAAAAGCAACCATCTCCATATTTGGACTCTTTATTCCTCCTGCCATTCATGATAGAGTCTGACCACCGATAAAGGGGGTATGCATTCTCATGCTCAGAAAATGGAAACCCGCCGGTAAAAGAAGGCTTCAGCGCTGTCGTGTCTTCGATCTGCTGTGCGAAACATACGTTTCTCCGAGAACAGGAGAACCTCACCCCTTCTATCTTCTCGAAACAGCTGACTGGACCAATATTATCCCCCTGACCCCAGAGAAAGAGGTGATCATGATCCGCCAGTTCAGAGCGGGTATTCGAGAATTTACGCTGGAAATTCCAGGCGGCATGGTAGACGCGAGCGATGCTTCTCCGATGGCAGCCGCGCGACGAGAGATGCGCGAAGAAACCGGCTACGACAGCGAACGAATCACCTTTCTTGGATCGGTCCACCCCAATCCGGCCATTCTGAACAATCGGTGCTCCACATTTCTCGCCTCCGATGTCCGCCGTACGGAGCGCCCTCAGCTAGACGGCGGTGAGGACATTGAGGTGGAATCGATACCACTGCGGCAGATACCCGAGTTGATCCGCCGAGGTCATATTACTCACAGCCTGGTATTGAATGCCTTTCAATGGTTGTGGAGCCCGTCGGCAAGCCATGAGATTGATGCTCACAGATTACCGTAGGTAATGATTGACAAACCCATGATATTAAATGATTTTTTTGTTTGTTATACGGGTCCTCGACGGTCCCGCAATGTCCGTTTGCGGCAAGATCTACGAGGGGCACTCGATGCGTAGCAACGACTACGGACCCAATGCGCTCATCCTGGCCATGAATAAGCTCGGACGGGGGGTTCTCCATGCCGGGGTCGGGTGTTGGAAACCCCGAAACAAACCATCAAGTGACCCTTCGATAGGGGTCACCCTACAGGTACGAGGGCGGTCTCTTCAATGGCATCGGCTTTTTCGTGTTTCGCGAACTCGCCGGTCTCTGCGAAATCCTGACGTTCCCCGTTCCCCATCCCGAGGGCGAAGTGCCCGTCATGGATCCGCTCTTCCGGTATGTCCCGGAGCCACTTTCAAACCAGTAGCCCCAAGGAGCCGGGCCGGTGACCTTCCACGTCACCGGCCCCCTGCTTCTTACTTCTTCTCCCCTCGAATGGCGAAATACAGGGTGGTCTCCCCCCGCTTAACCCAGAACAGTGAGGGCTGCCCAGCCTTCTTCATTGCCACGGCGGAGCGGTAGTCTTCGATGGAACGGATCGGTTTCTGGTTGACCTCGAGGACCAGATCGCCTCGCTGAATCCCTGCTTCCGATGCGGGTCCCCCCCGTTCCAATTCAACCACCACAACCCCCTGGGTGTCCTCCAGGTTGAAGTACTCCGCCAACTCAGGGGTCAGCTCCTGGACCTTCATCCCGAAATCGCCGGCTTCTTCCTGTGCGAGGGAGGCAACTTTTTCCTCTTCCAGCTCCTCGATCTTCACACGGACCGTCTTCTCTTTGCCCTCGCTCAGCACCCGCACGTCCACCTTCTTCCCCACAGGTGTGGCAGCGACAATGGAGGGCAGATCCCGCATCTTGCCGACCTTCTTGCCGTCGAACTCGAGGATGACATCACCCCGCTTCAGCCCCGCCTTCTGCGCCGGCCCGCCGGTCACAACCTCGGCCACCAGTGCACCTTCTTTGCTGTCCAGGCTCAGGCTCTCCGCAATGTCCGGTGTGATATGCTGTACCATGACCCCCAGCCAGCCCCGGGTCACCCGGCCCTTCTCTTTGAGCTGCGGGAGAATGTCTAGCGCCACGTTGATGGGGATGGCAAAGCCGATCCCCTGGCCCGTGGAGATGATGGCCGTATTGATACCGATGACCTCACCCCGCGTATTGAACAGGGGGCCGCCGCTGTTGCCCGGATTGATCGATGCATCCGTTTGAATGAAATTGTCATAGGGACCGGCGCCGATGACACGCCCCTTGGCGCTCACGATTCCGGCGGTCACCGTCTGCTCAAGACCGAAGGGATTTCCGATGGCCACCACCCACTCGCCAATCTGCAGTTGATCGGAATTCCCCACGTGGACTACGGGCAGGTCCTTCTTGGCATCGACTTTGATCAGGGCAATATCGGTCTTGGGATCCCGGCCGATGATTTTGGCATCGAACTCCTTTTCATTGGAAAGCTTGACTTTGATCTCCGTCGCATTCTCGATGACGTGGTTGTTGGTGAGAATGAACCCCTCCTTGTCAATAATGAATCCCGATCCGAGGCTCTTGGACTTGAATTCCTGGGGGGGCACGTCGCCGAAGAAGCGCCGAAAGAACTCGTCGCCGAAAAAGTCCTCGAAGGGGCTGCGCTGCTGCGGCAGCTGGGGGTGGCGAAACCCCTCACGTTTGATGACCTGTGTTGTGCTGATATTCACCACGGCCGGTTTCTCTTCCTTGACCAGATCTACAAATGACCGGGGCACTTGGGCCGCCACGAGCTCTGAGCCCGGTGCTTCGGAAGGCGCTTCCGGCTCCGCCTGGAGAATACCCGGCGTTTCCTGTCTCGGTTTAAAAAAATCGAATGCCGCATTGGCATCGGGTTGCGTGCCACGATAATCGGCATAGAACACACCGAGAAAAAAGGCCCCAAGGGCCACCAGAACCAACGAAACCTTTGTCTTTAATCTCATCTCCATCTCCTCACTGCCAGTCAAAATTGCCGTTGTACGACGGTGTTGCCCCCATGGCCGCAACAAACACGGCGACAGGATCCTCAACGGAGCGGATTCAAAGAGAAGCTTCCCGCCCCCACCCCTTCGCCGACGCTCTCTTCGCGCTTGGGGACTTCACCGGGTAGAAAATAGCTCAGATAGTGGCGTTTGACAACCTCTTTCTTTTCAACATTTTGTTGGTACGGTCTGCAGACACTTGTGTCGACGCCTGACTGTATCGGCGGGGAACGACCCGGCACCTTTCCTCGAAAGTCGGCAAAAAAAAGGCCTGCACCGGTCGGTCGGAACCGTGCAAGCCTGTGTGGATCTGCGCGTTCGGGCGTGTCAGAGCCTATTCAACGGCCATCCGTTCAATGATGTCCGAGAGCGTCACGTGAATATCGTCGCTCGCCACGACCTCCTTTTCGTGGAAAGTAAAATAGACATTGCGCCAGGTGCTGAAGTCCTCAATGGCTGAAAATATCTGCTCCTGCACGAGGGTCTGAATACAATTGGGGTCCGTCCGTCCCGCTTCCACGACGATTCTGCCGAGCGGACCGCTGGCGGGGTTCTGCTGTTGCACGGCCAGCGAATCCTCCACATCGTCGTGCGTGAGGAATCCTTTCTGAATGAGCATATCCCCCAAATGTATGGCGTTGGGAGCCGTCGAGTCAACGATATTTCCATTCAGGAAGATCAGGGTGCCTTTTCCCTTGTCCGCTTCCAGTGTGAGTTCCCCCGTTTTGCGTTGTAGAGCAGTGATGAGCAAAATGTCCTCAAGGGTATACCCGTCCGCAAAATGTGCCATCCTCTCCTCCCTGTGCTCCCTTGGATTTGAATTCATTATTTCATCCTTCCATCTCCAAGTCAATTTTTTTCTTCAAAAGATTGACATAATAGGGCAAAAGAGCCATGGGCCGTACACTATATATTGTGGTCGCATACAGAGTAGATCATTTTGTAGTATTTTCCGCTTTACATGCCCCTGGAATTGTGATAAGAGTCCCCAAAATCAAAATGGGAGAGCTGCCATGCGATTCAAGAGCATAGAAATCTCCGGCTTCAAGTCGTTCGCAGACCGAACCAAGATATATTTTCAGCCCGGCATGACCTCTATCGTGGGGCCGAACGGTTGCGGGAAGAGCAATGTCTCCGATGCCCTCCGCTGGGTCTTGGGAGAACAGAGCGCGAAGCAGATTCGCGGTGAACGAATGGAGGATGTTATTTTCAGCGGCACCAGTGGCCGGGCGCCGTTGGGAATGGCGGAGGTCCACCTGATCGTCACCGATCTCGATGTGGGGGTCTCCTCGGATTTTGCCGGCTTTGATGAGATTCAGATCACCCGCCGCTACTACCGCTCGGGGGAAAGCGAGTACCTCATCAATCGGATTCCCTGCCGGTTGAGCGACATCCGGGACCTCTTCATGGACACCGGCATGGGGGCCAAGGCGTACGCCATCATCGGTCAGGAGAAGATTGCGGAAATCCTCAATGCCAAGCCGAAAGAGAGGCGATTTATTTTCGAGGAAGCGGCAGGCATTTCCAAGTACAAAGCCCGAAAGGATGAAGCCCTGCGGAAACTGGAGCGAACCCGGGACAACCTCTCTCGGGTGCGCGACATCATCGCCGAGGTGACCCGACAAAAAAACTCCCTGAACCGCCAGGCCAAGAAAGCGGAGCGATACCAGAAATACAAAGAGGAGCTCCGGGAGATTGAGCTGCACCTCTCGTCGCTCGATTATGCCCTGCTTCGCAAACAATGGGAAGAATTGGAGAGAGACTATGGACAGAGCAAGAACAATGAGGTCGAACTGACGGCCCTCGCCGCCGCCGGCGAAACCCGCATGGAAGACCTGGAATTGCTCGTCCTTGATACCGAGAAACAACTCAACGAGGTGCAGGATCGCATTCGTGGTATCGAGGGGGACATCTCCCGGGAAGAGAATCGGGTGGAAGTGCTGAAAGGCCAGGTGTCACACCTGAACATGGTCGTCGGCAACGCCCGTCGCGAAATTGCGCGCCTGGAGGAAGAAGTATCCCAGACCGAAGTGCAAACCCGACAGATGCACGAGGAGCACACGAGGCTTGAAGAAGACGTGGCAGTGCGGGAGGAACAATTGCGCACCCGTGAGGCAGCCCTGCACACGCATCTGCTGCAACGGGCTGAAGGGGAGCGCGATCTGGAAACCGAAAAAGGAGCCCTTTCAGACCTGATGCGCCAGACGGGGATCTTGAAAAACCGAGCGGAAAACATGGCGCGGGAGCAGGAGGCCCTTCGACAGCATCACGACGGTTCCGATGAGGTCCGGAGTGAACTTAGCCGTAAACTGGCGGAAGCGGAGCGGCGCCACGTCGAGAAGAGCGCAAGTCTGAACGATCTGGAAGCAACCTTGGAACGGCATCGTTCGGAATATGAAAGGATCCGGAACAGTCTTGAAGAGAAGCAGGAATCCCAGGCTTTGGCTCTCGAAAAACTTTCGCATCTGCGTGAGCAGATCGGGCAGAACCAATCCCGTCTGGCGACCTTGATGGAACTTCAGGACAATCTGGAGGGCTATGACGAAGGCATCCGCTCGCTGCTCATGCGCTCAGCCGACCATCCAACCCCCAACGGCCTGCCGCACTTTCATTCCCTGGTGGCCGATATTTTCGAGACGGACCCGCCATACGAGGTGGCCATCGAATCGGCCCTGAGCAGGCGATATCAAAGCCTCGTGGTGGACAGCGCCGAAGCAGCCGTTCCCGCGGTCGCTTACCTTCGGGAACACAGAATCGGCCGGGGCTCGTTCATTCCCCTGGCGCCCAAACTGCGGGAGCGCTCGCGCTTTGTGGCGCGGGGGGGAGCGGGTGTCATCGGCCACGGTATGGATCTGGTTCGGTTCGATGAGAAGTTTCGCGCGGTCGCCGATCTGCTGCTGGGAGACGTGATCATCATGGCGGATCTCGAACAGGCCGTCCGGCTCCACCGGTCCAATGGATTCCGCAGAACCCTGGTGACGTTGGACGGCGAGATCGTCTACCCGACGGGCACCATCGAGGGCGGGGCCCGCAAGAAAAACACCAGGGGATTCATCCGCCGGAAGCGGGAGATGCGGGAGTTGCAGGTCGCTTTGGAAGCCCTCAAGAAGCAGTTGGCTCTGACGGAAGAAGCACGGGACGGCATGTATGAAGCAATCTCGCATATCAAGACCGGCCTGAACGATGCCGGACAAACCCTCCAAATGCTGGACGCCAAGCGGCTTCAGCTCACGGAAGAAAAAGCCTCGCTGCACCATGAGATGGAGCACACTCGCGAGCGGATAGCGGGCCTGTCCCAGGAAAACGCGTCGCGGATCCGTGAAATGCAAACACTGCACGAATCGCTCGGGGCGTGCCGTGGGGACCTGCATCGTCTAGAGACTGAGCAGGAAGAGAAGACCAAAAATGTTGCCGATGCCGCAGCCGCGCTCAGCGCCTTTCGACAGGAGATCGAGTCGCAACGCAGGTCCGCCACGGAAGAACAAGTAATGATCGCCTCACTCCGGGAAAGACTGACCGCTCTGAAGGCCCGTATGGAGACCAACCGTGACAAGACGGGCAATCTAAGAAGCCTGATAGCGCTTCGCAGAGAGGAGATCGAGAAGGCCCGCCGCGAGATCGCTCACGTCACCGAGGAACAGGAAAATACCGAAAAGCATATCCTCTCCCTCATGGACGTCAAGGAAGAGATGGCCACGCGTCTGATCGAAATGACGGAGACTTACGAAACCAAACGGATGCAACTGCGCGCGGAGCAGCAGGCTTTCAAGGAGCTTCGAGCCGAAATCGACGAGCTGGGTCGACGGATTCATGATCTTGACGTGCGCCGCACCGAACTGACGATCAAGAAGGACCATCTCTTCACGCGAATTCAGGAGAAGTACCAGGTCTCCCTGGATGAGATCGGGTCTACCTACGAAGACCGTGAAATCGATCGGGAGACAGCCGGAGAGCAATTGGCTCACCTGAATCGAAAGATCGACCAGATGGGCCCCGTGAACATCATGGCCATTGAGGAGTACAATGCCCTGGAAGAGCGTTTCCAGTTCCTCAGCACCCAGGAAACAGATCTGAACGAATCGGTGGACAGCCTCATGGCCGCCATTCGCAAGATCAATCGCACCTCGCGACAGCGGTTTCAGGAAGCCTTCAGTGCCATTAACCATCAGTTTAAGCAGGTGTTTACGGAGCTTTTTCAGGGGGGGCAGGCCGAGCTGAGACTGGAAGAGGGAGAGGACATTCTCGACGCAGGTGTCGAGGTCATCGCCCAGCCGCCCGGTAAGAAGCTGCAGCACCTCTCCCTGCTCTCCGGTGGCGAGAAGGCACTCACGGCCGTGGCCCTCATCTTTGCTGGTTTTCTCGTAAAACCGAGCCCCTTCTGTCTCCTGGATGAGGTGGACGCACCACTGGACGATGTCAATGTGGAGCGCTACAATCGGATGTTATCACGCATGATCGGCGATACGCAGTTTATCGTCATCACCCACAATAAAAAAACCATGGAGTTCTCAGACGCCCTCTATGGGATTACGATGCAGGAAGCGGGAATTTCCAAAATGGTTTCTGTGCGATTCAACGACGGCCACGAATCCCAGAAGACCGCCTGATCTGCGCAGGGTGTCCCGCCCTTCGAACAGGGAGGCTCCCCTCTTGCGTGTCAGGCGACGCCGCTCCCGGGCACGGACTTAGAATGGACAAGAAGATCGTCCGCCGCTTCGAGGAGATTGTCGGTCCGGAGGACCTGGACACCTCCCCCGAGGGGGCCATCACCCATGCCTACGACGCGACCCGCCTGCAGCACCGGCCGGAGCTTATCCTTTATCCTCGCAGCACCGAAGAAGTGTCGCAGATCCTCACACTCTGCAGCCGGCACGCCATTCCGGTCTGTCCCCGGGGCGCAGGGTCGGGATTTGCCGGTGGCTCCGTCCCTATTCGCGGCGGCGTGGCGCTCGTCATGACCCGCATGAACACCATCCTTCAGATCCACACAGAGGATCTGCTCGCCGTGGTTCAACCGGGGGTGGTCAACGGAGCGTTCCAAGAGCGGGTGGAGGAACTCGGGCTTTTCTATCCCCCCGATCCCGGCAGCATGGCCTTCTCCACACTCGGCGGCAACGTGGCCACCGGCGCAGGGGGCCTTCGATCGCTCAAATATGGGACGACCCGGGACTATGTGCTCGGCCTGGAGGCGGTTCTTGCTGATGGACGGGTGATTAGGACAGGGGTGCGTACCTTGAAAAGCGTTGTCGGCTATGACCTGACCCGGCTGCTCATCGGATCGGAGGGAACGCTGGCCGTCATTACAGAGATGACGCTCAAACTCATTCCCAAACCACTGATGCAACGGGCCGCCTTGGTGACATTCCGCACCCCTGCGGACGCCGCCCGCACAGTGTCGCGCATCATCGCCTCCCGCATCATCCCGAGCACCCTGGAGTTCATGGACAGTGCATGTATGGCGGCCGTCGACGAGCACCTCCATCTCGGCCTTGCCGCGCGGGATCAGGCCTGTCTGCTCATCGAGGTGGACGGAAGCCCGGAAGAGACCGAGCGGGAGATCGAAAAGGTTGAAGCACTCTGCCGGACATGCGGCGCAGAGCAGACTCTGGTTGCACAGAACCGAAAGGAGCGCGAAGGCCTGTGGCAGGCACGGCGCACCATCTCGCAGGCCATCAACCGCATGGGGCTCCAGAAGGTCAATGAGGACATCGCCGTTCCACGGAGCCGCATTCCCGAGATCCTTGAATTCCTCTCCAGGCTCGCCGAGACGAGGAACCTGAGAATACTGACCTTCGGGCACGCGGGCGATGGAAATCTTCACGTCAACATACTGGTCCCCCCGGAGAACATTTCAAAGGCGCACGACGCCGTCAAAGAGCTCTTTCAAGAGGTGCTTCGCCTGGACGGCACGTTATCGGCCGAACACGGCATCGGTCTTGCCAAGTCGCCTTACCTGACCATGGAGGTGGCGCCTGGCTCCCTCGAATTGATGCGGCAGATCAAGAAGATTTTTGACCCCGAGGGTATTCTGAATCCCGGAAAGATCTTTGCGGAAACCCCATGACGCGGGCACCGGCCTAGCCCGGACATTGTCAGGAAGTCTCGAAGAGTGCCCGTACGAATTCTTCCGGATCGAAGTCGCGAAGATCCTCCATCCCCTCTCCGATCCCGATGAGTTTTACGGGCAGACCCAACTCGCCGACGATGGCTGTGACGATGCCGCCCTTGGCGGTGCCGTCCAGTTTGGTCAGGACGATGCCGGTGACACCGACGGCTTCGTTGAAGATACGGGCCTGGGACAGAGCGTTCTGTCGGGGGGCGCCGGGGATTACCTTGTCCATGACCCGTTTCATTTTTTTCAGCTCCTCCATCAAGTTGACCTTGGTGTGGAGCCGACCTGCCGTATCAGCGATGACCACAGCGGCTTTGCGGGATTCCGCAGCCTTCAGGGCGTCGAAGATTACCGCCGATGGGTCCGATCCGCTCTGATGCTGGATCACATCGGCACCGACGCGACCACCCCAGATCTGTAACTGCTCGGAGGCCGCTGCGCGAAAGGTATCCCCCGCCGCCAGCAGCACAGCTTCACCGGCCTGCGTGAACCGCCGGGCCAGTTTCCCGATGGTGGTGGTTTTGCCCACGCCGTTTACGCCGACGACCATGATGACAAAAGGGTCCGACGGCGGGCGGTTCAACCGATGGCCATTGGTACTCAAAATGTCCCGGATTTCGTCCCGAATACACGCCTTGATCAAATCCGGCTTCTGAAGGTCACGACTCTTCATCTCCCCCTCAAGCTTGGCGATGAGGGCCATGGAATGCTGCACCCCGATATCCGATTCTATGAGGATCTGCTCCAACTCCTCCAGCATCTCTGCTTCCATCTTTGTCCGATCGGAAAAGAGCCGATCCATGCGACCGACAAAGCCGTTCCGGGTCTTGGCGAGGCCTGAGCGGAGTCGCTCAAATAATGTCGGAGCGGTCGGTTCGACCGCCACCTCCTCCTGCACCGCGAGGGTCCGCTCCGATTGCTCCCGCTCCACCACCGCGGGCTGTTCGAGCGTTTCCACCCCTTCGTCCGCCGCTGTCTCCTCCTCTACGAGATCCTCCGTCGGCAATTCCGTTGCCATGTCGGCAGTCAGGACGGACGTCTGTGTTCGCGCGCCTGCCCCTTCGTGCGCGCGGGCCAGCTCAGACGCCGTCGCGACGCTCTGGGCCGCTGCTGCCTTTGTTTCCGACGGCTCTGCCGCTTCCTTCGGGGCATCCACTGCAGGAGCAGGCGGAGGCTCTCCCCCTGTTTTCTCTGCGAGATAGGCCTCTGCCCAGGCCGTAATCTCTTCGACCCGCTTGTCCTGTTTCTTTTTAAACAAGCCCATCGTCTGCCATCCTCACACCAAGTTCATACAGTGCCGTCCGCGAACATCAACGCGAGAATCTCGCTCTCCCGGCGGGCCATTCGCTCGGCGTTGTCTCGGGGTCCCTCGTGATCGTAGCCCAACAGATGCAGCGCCCCGTGAACGAGGAGACAGGCCAGCTCCTGCTCTGTGGAATGCCCGGCCGCGGCAGCCTGCCGCACGGCCGTTTCCACGGAAACAACGATGTCACCGAACATTTCAGGGTTGGGGTCCGGGAAGTCCCCTTCGTTCAGGGCAAAGGCGAGCACATCGGTGGTGCGGTCGATGTTGCGATACGCGCGGTTCAGTTCGCGCATAACGCTGTCATCCACCAACAAGACACTGACTTCTCCATCTTTACGTTCGGTTGCGAAGACTTTTTTCAAGACGGACGCTATCAGCCCCCTGGGAACCTCTGGCACCCGTCCCCGCCGGCTGAGCCTGACTTTCACTCTTCGATGGCCCTCCCCGATCCTCTTCCAGCTTGACGGAAGGATAGTCAATCCGCTGGTGATAGATGCTGGTCAGGATCGGCATCATCCCCCTCTTGATCATGCGCAGATCCTTCAGCGTCAGATCACATTCATCGAGCTGTCCGTCGAGGTAGATGCGCTCCATGATTTTATTGACCATGCCTTCAATCTTGGCCGGAGTGGGATGGGTCAACACGCGCGAAGCCGCCTCGATGGAATCCGCGATCATGACAATCCCGGCCTCCTTGGTCTGTGGTTTCGGGCCGAGATAGCGATAGTCCTCTTCTTTGATTGCCTGAATGGACGGGTCTTCCTTCTCCTTGGCTTTCTGGTAGAAGTACGTGATGACACTCGTACCGTGGTGCTGCTGGATGATGTCCGTAATCACGGTGGGCAGCTTATGCTCCCGCGCCAATTCCACACCGTCCTTGACATGGGAGGTCAGTACCAGCGTACTCATGCTTGGCGTCAGTTTATCGTGCCGGTTTTCAACGTTGATCTGATTCTCCACAAAGTATTCCGCCTTGTGGATCTTACCGATGTCGTGATAGAGCGAGCTGACCCGCGCCAGCAGCGGGTTGGCGCCGATGGCCTCCGCGGCCTCTTCGGAGAGATTGCCAACCATCAACGAGTGCTGGTAGGTTCCGGGTGCATGCACCAGGAGATCCTTCAGAATCTCCTGGTTGGTGTCCGAGAGCTCCAGGAGGCGTATGTCCGTGGTTATTTTGAAAAGCCCCTCCAGCAACGGGACCATCCAAGACACCAGCACTGAAGCCAGAAGCCCGCCGGAGAATGCGAATAGACTGTCGTAGAGGCCTTTAAACAGGGATAGCTCGTTGTGTACCATGGAGATGGAGATCGCGGCGAGCACATTGGCCGCCCCGACGATGAGGCCGCCCCGAAGCAGTGCACTCCGCCGGCGGCAGTTCTGAATGCTCAAGGCCGCTGCAAAATTGCCTACGAGAGCATAGAGGGTAAAGGTCAGGTCGTCCCGGAGCATGACCCCTGAAAGGATGCTGATAATCAGAATCGGAAAGATGAAGATGCGCACTTCAAAGAGCACGCCGATGAGCATGCCGCACACAGCAAAGGGGATGGCATACAGAATGGAGCTGGGTTCCATAAACTCAAGATTGGCCATGAGGCCGCGGGCCATCCAGTAAAAGGCCTTGACCAGAGCGAGGGATGCGACAATAATCAAACCCAGCAGGGCGACCTTCTGGAGGTCCGTCGCCACGGCTGTCTTGAACCGGTTGATGTAGACCATGAAAATGGAGAGAAGGATGGCGTTGAAAAAAAGCAACCCCGAAAACACACTAAAGGGGTTGTTCTCTTTCTGTGCCGCTTTCAGAATGTTGAGCTTCCCTATATGATCTTCCGTGATCCGTTCCCCTTCACGAACAATCATCTCCCCCTTCTGGATCTTAAAGAAGACTGTCTTGACTGCATCCCGTTCCCGGATTTTCCGGAGCTCCGTTTCATTACGGTTGAAAGTAAGATTGGGAACGACCAGCGCGGCGGCCACTTCCTTTACCGCCTGGAGGGTGTTAGGCTCGAGGACAGAAAGCGAAGGATCGGTATGCTTGCCGATCGTCTCTCGAGCGCTGTTCACGTCGAGAAAGACGCTCACATCCTGTATCTGTTTTTCAAACGTCTCGCCGATGCCCCGGATCACGATCCCCTTCTCGGCTTCCTTGGAGAGAAGATTCGGTGTGCCGACCACCCCGCGACTCATGACCATCTTCAGGAGTGATCCGATGGCCGCGGCCGACTCAGGCGAGAAAGCATCCTTTTCAAAGACGTCCCGGGTCTCCTCGGACAGATCCAGCTCGAGCAGCTCTCTGAAGGCGGCATAACTTTCCTGGAAAAGTTCCGCTTCCGTCCTCTGAGCGGTCTCCTCCAGTTCCGCCGACAGGGCGTTCTCCGCCGGTTGGGACGTTTCCTGTTGGGCGCCCGCGCTTTCCGCCCGCGCCTGCTTACCCAGATAGTAGCGGTTCATCAGGGCAAAGGCCTTCTGGACATCACGTTGGAGGGTATCCACAACCAATAGATCAAAATCATAGACCGACCGAGCGGCCTTGACCGCCTGCAGACGCTTCTCCTCGGTGGCCGCCAGATCGGGCACATCGAAATCCCGGGGCGCTTTGATGTTCTTGGGGCTGATGCTGCCGATCTGGTAGCGTGCCGGCACAAACTGCATATCCGGCAGCACCAGAATGCTCAGCACCAGCACCACGCTGACGGCCATCAGGGCTTTGAGAAACCCTGCGTTTCTGTAAAACGGCACCCGTTCCTTCTTGCCGGCGCCGACCAAGCCGAACCTCTCCCGCCATCCCTGCATGGGGGAGATACCTTTCTTCTTTGCTTTTCTCTTTTCAGCGGCGTTGGTCATTTTCCGTCCTGCTCTTGGGCATGGCGTTCATAGGCGCGTATGATATCTTGTACGAGCTTATGTCGTATCACGTCTTTGTTCGTGAAAAAGGAGATGTGGATCCCTTTGATACCCCTGAGGATCTCCTTGACCTCTATCAAACCAGATTGTTTGTCCTTGGGAAGATCGACCTGGGTGATATCGCCCGTTACCACCACCTTGGAGTTGAAACCAAGGCGGGTCAGAAACATTTTCATTTGCTCCGTCGTCGTATTCTGCCCTTCGTCCAAGATAATAAATGAATCATTCAGCGTGCGGCCGCGCATATAGGCCAGTGGTGCAATTTCGATGGTACCCCGTTCGATCATACGGTTCGCGCGATCCGGATCGATCATGTCAAAAAGCGCGTCATAAAGCGGATGTAAATAGGGATGGATTTTCTGATACAAATCCCCAGGCAGAAACCCGAGACGCTCGCCCGCCTCCACCGCGGGACGGGTCAGAATGATGCGCCCCACCTCCTGGCTGGTCAGAGCGTGAACGGCTAGCGCCATCGCCAAGTACGTCTTGCCCGTCCCCGCCGGCCCGATGCCCAATACGATGTCGTACGCCTGAATCGCTTCAATATATTTGCGCTGCGCCGGAGTCTTGGGGAAGATAACCTTCTTCCGAGAGGGGACCCGGATGCCGCCCGTGAAGAGCTCTTTCAGCATCACCTGGCCGTGATCGGCCAGAGCACGGATGGCGAATTCCATATCTTCCGTCCGGAGAGTTCCGCTGGACAGGGAATGATCCAGCTCTTCGATGGCTGAGCGCGCTTGATTCACGCGGGCCGACTCACCCCGAATTTCCAGCTTCTTTCCCCTGGCCGCTACCTTGATCTTGAAGAGTTTTTCGAAGAGATTTAGGTTTTCATCGTTTCGGCCATATAGGATTGGAAGATTGGCTGGATCTACACTCAATAGGGCCTGACCGGCCTTTTGCGCCATAACTTATGGAGCCTCCTGGAAAATAAGAACCCTGTCTAGAATGGAACCAGGCTCTTGACAAATCTCAACATCCCCGACAGGTGTCGACAAATTTCCTCATATTAGGTTGGCCTATTATACCTTTCGAGATAATTGGAGACAAGGGAAAAAGCGGAAAGCGGCACCCCCCGTCCGGCACCTGCCGTACCGCTCGGCACTACGGGGGGAGTCCTGGAGGACACCCAATTATTTGTAGGACCACTGGACAACCTGGTATCGATGGTCCCTCAGCGCACCGAGCATCCTGCCCACATCATACCGTGCGGATGCCAACTCCCGGATGGCGTATTGTATGCCCGCGATCTGGTTCGTGGAGAGCGCAACCAGCGCGCCGTTCAGGGCGGCGTCTCCCTGCAGTGTCACCTGCAGCTGTTGATCGTAGTTGGCGTCCTGCGGCATCAGAACGATGAGACCATCGTAGCGTGCCGTCCCCTCCATGACCAGGCCGCCCGAGTACTGGTTCTGCAAAATGCCGCCGCCGTATAAAACATCGAGGATCAAAATGCCGGCCCCGGCGGCACCATCCTGCATGACGAGCTTGCCCTTGATGTAGGTGACTTTCGGGTTGTTGCTGTCGCCCAGGAGTGCGGGGTTCTGGCTGGCGCTGACGATGGTCTCATGGGCGGACGCACTGGGGGTCATCCCGTCAATCAAGCGATGCAAGAAATCACTCAGTTCGTTGAAATCCGGTTGATAACGGCCCTCAATGATTCCGTTGGGAAGCACTTGATTATTCTCCACCGTATGAAACAGATCATCGTTGGTGCTGGCCAGATTGTCGCTGATCACGAGACCTTCCTTCTCCGTGCCCCCGTCGATGATGCCCTGCCACGTATACGGATCCAGTGGATCTCCGAAGATAATCTCGGTATTGGAATTCTGGATGGCTGCCACCGGGTCCACTTCGTTGGGATCGGGATTGATCAGATTCACGGTGCCGTCGAAAAGACTGGTCGTATCCCGGAGGGTCAGCTTTACCATGTCTTCCGTGCGGGTCGTCGCACCAACCTGCGTGGTAAGCCTTGCGAACAGATAGACTCTGCCGTCTGCGTCACGGCTCGCATCGCCATCCTCGCCGGGTTGCCCCTCGTTGTCTTCCATGTGCAGCGTGTACACATCGCTTGCGTTCGGACTACAGAGGGTGTTGATCGTCTCGCTCGACTGGATGTCATTGTTCCTACGCAGGTAGGCATTCAGGACGGGTGTGATGTCGCCGTAACTCTGGTTGAAGTTCAGTAGATCGTTCACGTGATTGAAGTTCATGGGAAACAGAATGCTTCCCACCGGTATCGACAGCGTTGTGCCGTCGACCCCGTTGGTCCCATAAAGCAGATCCGGCAGAGAGGCAAGCGCAATGTCGACGCATCCATCGGACGCCAGCAGTCGCGAGTCAGCCTTGTAATCGTTGCCGGCGATCATCGTTTCAATGGTGGAATTGGTGATGGCCGTGACCCCGAGAACTGTCAAGGATACGAGGGCCAGCATGGCAGTGACCAGCGCAAATCCCTGCTCATCCGAAAACCCGGTCCGTCGTCTCTTTTGTTCTCTGCTGTACGAGAGCATACTAGGAATTCCTCAGTGTAACCCTGCTGGTCAGGACCACCTGGCGGTAGCCGCCGTTGTCACTGTAGCGGGGGTCCCGATGGCGCGTGCGACCCACGATGGTGACCGTCACGTTATCGCCATTTCGTTGAAACATAGGCAGGTCCAGCTGCCCATCTCCATTGACGTCCTGGAGAAAATACGCGATGTTGCCGGTCCCTTGAACAATTCTCTCCGAGTCCATTTCGTTCGAAGGGTCCCCGCCTCCGTTTCTTTGCCTGAAAACATAGCGGTCCCCGTCTATGTCTATGAGCGGGATGATATTGTCACTGGGATCATCGTCCGCGGTAATGACCACGACGCTGTTGGCCTGTCTCAATTGATTTGTGAAATACTCCAGAGCAATACGCGCGTTCTGCTCCATCTCAGCCAGGTCTTCCTGAAGATTGTATCCGCGGCTCTGCGAGATCATGAAGCTGACCAGCCCCGCTGTCACGATCCCTGTCACTGCCAGCACCACAAGAATCTCCACCAGGGTGAAACCGCTCGGGTTTCGAAAGCAATATCGACCGTTTCGCTTCCCCATCATTCTCCTCAGTGCACCACGTCTCGAAAACGGAGTTGATGATCGTTGGCCGGGTCATGCCGGTTCGGCCACCGGACCACCACGTCGACGATGGCGAAATTCGATTTCGTGTCCACCATTCGGTTCCATCTGTAGCGGCCACGGTATGGATCGCTCACAATGGTGTCCCCGTTCACGAGGGCACTCGTATCAAAGACAATGGGGTTGGCCGGGTCATCGTTGCCGGCAAACAGGTTCGTGAAATTCGGATGGGCAATCCCTGCGTCTTTCGCCACGGCCACCGCTTCTTCCAGAAGCCCCGTGCCGATGGCCGTCGCAATGGTCATCTCGTGATTAAGGGAATTGGCTTTCACCACATAGACTTGCAGCCCGGCCAATCCCAGCAGTCCAAAGGAGAGAATCACGAGAGAAATCAGTAACTCTATCAGCGTGAATCCCGATTGCCCATCTGCTCTAGGGGCGTCTTTCAATCCGAATTCCTCCCCCATTATTCACAACAACTGCGAAAGCATTGACACTCCCGTCTGAATGCCGGAGCGTCACGGTATTCGGGTTTGCTGTGCCATTCGGACCAAAGGTGATGCTCACGGGAGAGCTGGAAAGATCCAGATAGGCGCCTCTCAGGTGAGCTTCTACGGATAAGTCCAACACCTGGTTTCCGCTCGTCGGATAGGTGGTCGTCATGATGCCCGCCCCGGTGTTTGTGAAAACGGCGGGTATACTGACGTTTTCCTTGATCGCTGTCATCCTGGCCTGTTGAAGCCGACCATAAACCTCCCGGGCCGCTGCTTTTGTCTTACTCTGTTTCGCAAATCTCTCCAATGACGGCCCCGAGAAGGCCAGCGTCAGCGCAATGATGGAGACGGCAATGATTAGCTCCACGTAGGTGAAACCTCCATCACCCGGTTTTCGTGCCACTTCCATCTCCTAGTGCCAGAAAGCGTTCGGTATCTCATGATATGTCTCCGCATGAGATACCGAAGGCAGTTGGTTTTCGTTCGCCAAACTTTTGACGCACAAGCGGCAAACGATACAACAAACGCTCAAGACTTTACCACAAGCTGCCGAATAAATCAACATCTCATAAGAAAAATCTTACATGTTATAATCAGAAATATTGAACTTTTCATCTTCTTTGAGGGCATTCATTCTATGATTAAGGCTTGATTACTCTTATTTTTGCGTTATTATTGCTTTTTGTGCGCTCTATAAACCGATATGAAATCTATTGAGCCACTCTTTGGCTCTTCAGCGCCAAAAAGAACGATCACTCTGTTGGGCAGGAAAGATACTACGTTAAGATAAGATGTGGTGGCTGCCTGGTGTATGGCGTTTCTCTTGCGTATGGCGTGCGGAAGAATGGCGAGGTAGAAAAGGACCGAGAAAACCGGCGGCCCTGGGATAGACCGACCGTCAGATCTGAACTTACAAGAGCCTCTGATTCAGCATTGCGGCAAAGAGCGTACGTTAGGCGAAACGCTTCTTGTCCAGATCGTAATCCTTGATTTTGGTGAGCAGGGTCTTGTAGCTGACTTTGAGACGTTCCGACGCGCGCGTCTTGTTCCACTCGGTTTCGCCGAGCACCTGTAGGATGGCAGCACGCTCCGCGGCGGCCGCAGCCTCTGAGGCCAGCTGTTGCAGGCTCTGCCCCTCTTGAAAGCCTGCCTCCGGGGACTGGGGCGTGCCATTACGAGAGATCCCCATATCTTCCGCCCGGATGCGAGCGCCCGGACAGAGAATGGCCCCCCGTTCGATGCAGTTCTCAAGCTCTCGAACGTTGCCCTTCCACGCCTGCTTCTGCAGGAGTGACAGGGTTTCGTCCTCTATGTGAAGTCCTTTCTTGTTCATCTCCCGCTGACACTTCTGAAGCAGATGCTCCACAAGCAGCGGGATGTCCTCCGAGCGTTCCCGCAGGGGGGGAATCGTGACCGGCACGACCCCGATGCGATAGTAGAGGTCTTCGCGGAAGCTCCCCGCCCGGATCAGGGCGTCAAAGTCCTTGTTGGAGGCGGAGATGAGCCGAACGTCGACGGGGGTTGCTTGGGTGCCGCACTTCTACGCACTTGGATATGAATGGAGGGGCTCGGAAA